>CALIHP010000033.1 GCA_938020565.1 uncultured Anaerolineaceae bacterium
AATATAATCAGTCCTAAGGAACTTCCTTAATCCCATGGAAATTTGAAACAGACACAAACCTCACACTCAGTTGCGTTTTGCAGCGCCGATTTTTCCGCCATTTGGTAAAATTGAATCGATGATTCTATGAAATAAGGAGCTTACGCTTTCGTGAAATCCGAACCGCAAGGTTTATTTTTCAGCAACAGGAATTTTTTTCGATCCGATCGTTTCGGCTACGTGCTGCTCTTTCTTCTCAGCGCCGCGGCGTTCCTCCCGCTGATTACCCGGATCGGTTTTTACTGGGACGATTGGCCGATGCTCTGGTTCGAGGTTACCCAGGGGCCGCAGGGCTTCGCCGACGCGTTCACCAGCGACCGCCCGTTTCTCGGGATCCTTTACCGCTGGACCGGCGAAATCTTTTCCGCCAATCCGCTGAGCTGGCAGCTGCTTGCCGTCGTCTTCCGCTGGCTCGCCGGCTGCGCCTTCTTTAAAACGCTGCGGCTGATCTGGAAGGACCGGCCCGATGAAACGCTTTGGATCGCGGTGATCTGCGCCGTGTACTCGGGCTTCAAGCAGACGCCGATCGCTTATGTCTGGGGGAACGCGTTCATCCTCCTGTTCTTCTACCTGCTCTCTTATGTCTTCATGTTCCTGGCGATCGACGCGTTCCAGTCGAAGCGGACCGCTATCGCGACAGCGTATACCATTCTGGGCGTCGTCTGCTGCCTGCTCTGCACGCTCTGTACAGAATATTACACCGGACTGGATCTGGCGCGCGTTGTCATGATCTGGGTCTACCTGCGCCGGGAACGGACGGAACCGACATCCGGACTGCGGCTGATCCGGGATTTCGTCCTGTATTGGCTCCCTTATCTGACCGCGTTTATCAGCTTCATGGTATGGCGCATATTCGTTTTCCGCTTTCCGTCGTACCGGCCGGTGCTGCTTGATCGTCTGATGGCGGACCCGCTGCGAACCGGCCTCGGACTTCTCCAAACGGTTCTTCAGGATGCGTTTACCGCGACCTGGTCAGCCTGGTTCGAGTTTTTCCGCTTCCCGTTCGGCGAATCCTCGGCTGCGTTCTCGGACCGCGTCTTCTGGATCGTCGTCCTTTTGTCGTTTATCCTCCTGACCGCCGCGCTGGTCCTCAGGGAAAAGGCGGCGTCGAGGAATAACGGAACGCCAAACCGCGACTGGACCGGCGGCGCGGTCATCATCGGCCTCAGCGCCGTTGTCCTCCCGGGACTCCCCTACGTCGTTACCGACCTGTCGCCGGCGCTGACGTTCCCGCGCGACCGCTGGCTGACCGCGTACATGTTCGGATCGTCGATTCTGCTGGTCGCGCTGATCGATTGGGCGCTGCGAACCAGGGTTCAGAAAATCCTGCTCGTTGCGCTGACAGCAGCGTTCATGACCGGCGGGAACGTCCTCAACGCCAACAGCTACGCCCGCGATTGGCAGCTGCAAAAAAGTTTCGTCGAGCAGCTGCAAACCCGAATCCCTGAACTCGAAGAGCGGACCTACTTCTTCACAGATTTCAATCCGCTCAGCTATGAAACCGACAATTCGCTGACCGGGATGGTCAATTTAGCGCTTTTCCCGGACCATCAAACGCTCGACCTCCCGACCGCGGTCGGATTCTTCGACGTCCGTTTTGATCGGGACCTGACCCAGCTCAAATCCGGCGCGCCGATCTATCATGGCTTCCGTTCCGCCCTTTTCAGCGGCAGCGCCTCCGACCTCATCGTCTATTTTTACGCCCCGCCCGGATGCCTGCGCGTTCTGGACCCGGCTCAGCATAGCGATCTCCCGATTTTTCCGTCTTCGTTCTACGAACTGATCCCGCTGTCGAACCTCAGTCGGATCCGCCGTTCGGATCAGGCGCGGCCCCCGTTCCTGCGGGAACAGGTCTTCAGGGACAGCAGCGGCGAAACCTGGTGCGCCGCGTTTCAGGAAGCCGACCTCGCCCGCCAGTTCGAAGACTGGGAAAAGATCGCAAAAATCGGCGACGAATCGATCCGCCTCGGCGCGAAGGCGCTCTCGCCGGCCGAAGCCTCGGAGCTGATCCCCTTCGTTGAAGCCTATGCGCATACGGACCAGTGGCAGAAGAGCATCCCGCTGATCCGCGAGACGCATCGCATGAACCCGGATCTGGATCAGCCGCTCTGCGTCCGGCTCCAGCGTTTGCTGAGCGAGTTTCCAATCGACGAGGTTGGAACCTTTAATGAAGTTCAAGCCGCATTCTATGACGTCGGCTGCAGCTTATATGCGAGTGAAAATGATAAATAACGTCCCGTCTCCCGATTTCGAAGCGTCGATCGTAATCCCCGTTTACAACGGCGCAGATACGATTCCTGAACTGGCCGACCGGCTCAGCCGCGTCTGTCCGACGCTGTTTTCCGACTATGAGATTATTTTCATCGACGACGGATCGCCAGATTCGAGCTGGGCAACGATCCAGCGCTTAGCCGCGACAGTTCCCAACGTCGTCGGCGTCCGGCTGCGCCGGAACTTTGGACAGCATAACGCGACCCTCTGTGGAATACGAGCGGCCCGTTTCCCAATCACAATTACGATGGACGACGACCTGCAGCATCCTCCGGAACAGCTGCCCGCGCTCCTTGACGAGTTCCGGAAAGGCTACGACGTCGTCTACGCCGTTCCGAAAAAATTGCCGCATGCCTGGTGGCGAAACCTCGGTTCCAGAATGATCAAGCTGATCCTCAGTAAGATCATGAACATCCCGATTCAGGACATCGGCGCCTTCCGGATATTCAGGACCGAGCTCCGCGACGCCTTCGCCGATTATCATAGTCCCGACGTATACATCGATCCGCTCCTGAGCTGGGGAACGACATCGTTCAGCCATATCGCCGTCGAAGAAAAACCGCGGACCGTCGGCGAATCGAATTACACGATGAAAAGCCTGATTAAAGCGACACTCTCGATCATGACCGGATACAGCACGATCCCGCTGCGCTTAGCTTCCATGCTCGGGTTTTTCTTCCTGATCTTCGGCGTGATCGTCCTGATCTACGTTCTGTATATCGCGATCGTCGTCGGCTCGATCCCCGGCTGGCCGTTCTTAGCCTCCCTCGTCTCGCTCTTCTCAGGTGCGCAGCTCTTTTCGCTGGGACTGATCGGCGAATATCTGGCTCGGATGTACGTGCGGACGATGGACCGGCCGGTTTATCTCGTCGCCGAACGGAGCGCCGCCGCCAAGACGAAGGGACAGGGCGAATGACGGCCGACATCCCGGGAATCCGGCGCTTCTTCCAGGATCAATTCGCCAGCCACGGCGAATCGGCGGAGGGCGTCGGCTGGAACTCCACCTATGCGCAGGACATCCGCTTCGAGCAGCTCCTCAAAGTTGTCGACCGCGCGCTTCCTTTCACGATGATCGAGTTCGGCTGCGGCTATGGATATTTAATCGACTACATGGACCAGAACGACTGCAATCCGGACCATTACTATGGCCTTGATATCGTCCCTGAATCGGTCGAAGCGGCGAAAACGCGCTTCGCCAGCCGCCAGAACTGCACGTTTCATCTCGATCCTTCCGAAATCCCAAACGCGGACTACCTCGTCGCCTCCGGGGTCTTTAATATCAAACTCGACGCGTCCAACGCGGATTGGACCGAATACGTTCTGGAAAACTTAAAAAAATTCGACGCATGGACAAAAAAAGGGTTCGCCGTTAATTTCCTGACGAAATATTCCGACCCTGAACGAATGGCGCTCCGTCCGGATCTTTATTACGCCGATCCCTGCGCGCTGTTCGATTACTGCAAGCGCAGCTTCTCGCGCAACGTTGCGCTCCTCCACGATTACGAAATTTACGATTTTACCCTGATCGTTCGCAAAAGCTGAACAGGCGGAAGGCTTCTTCCCGCGTTCCAGCAATGATCGCCTGATAAAAAAAAGCTCGTCCCTTTTCGGACGAGCTTTACCAAAGCTGTTATCCTGCGTTTCAGCCCTGCGTCGCCGGAACTTCATACCCGAGCGAGCGAAGCTTCTTCTTCAGGTCGATCAGCGATTTTTGACCAAAATCGTCGACAGTCAGGATCTTTTCATCGCCGCCGGCGTTGAAATCGGCTAAAATATCGGCAACCGTTTTATAACCGGCTCCCAGCAGAGCTTCCGTCTGGCGCTTAGACAGCTCCAGCGATTCGATAGTCCGTTCCGGAGACGTCTTCGACGTTTCGCGGGACTGCTTTTCGGCGATAAACTCCTGCCGCGCCTGCAATCGGCGATAGAAGCGGTCAACCTGCCCTTCCATGTCGAGCATACGCTGCTGCTGTCCGGTGTAAAACGGATGGCAGGCATTGCAGACTTCAGTTCGGATTTCTTTACGAGTCGAACCGGTTTTCCATGTATTTCCACAGGCGCAGGTTACCGTCGCTTCAGGGAAATAGTCCGGATGAATTCCTTTTTTCATGATTTCCTTCTTTCTTTCACGCTTCGTTTTCTACTGACCTTCGAAAACGGTCCGGTGAAAACCGTTATTCAGCTTCTTCGGTAACTTCTTCTTCGTCATAATCGACGAATTCAACCGGATCAATATTAACTCGCTTCCGCCCGCCCGGCATCGTTTCATAAACGACAAAACCAAGCTCTTTCGCGTACAGCGTATAATCACGCCCACAGCCGACGTTCTCACCGGCATGAACTTTCGTCCCATGCTGACGAACCAGGATACTGCCGGGGAGGACCAACTCGCCGCCGAAGCGCTTAACACCTAAGCGCTGAGAATTACTGTCGCGACCGTTGCGGCTGGAACCGCCGCCTTTTTTATGTGCCATGATGTCTTACCCCTCTATTGATTCGATCTGAATACGCGTATAAATCTGGCGGTGACCAGTCTTGACGCGATAATGTTTCTTCGGACGATATTTGAAAACGATAATCTTCGGCCCCTTTTCCTCGCCGACGATTTTCCCGGTGACCTTCGCAGCCTTGACAGTCGGCTGACCGACTTTAACCGCGCCGTCGCTGACAAGCAGTAAGACGTCGTTCAGGACGATCTCTTCGCCGGCTTCGGCTTCCAACCGATCGACGACGATCGATTGACCTTCAACAGCTTTATACTGTTTGCCGCCCGACTCTACGATAGCATACTTCATAATTCTTTCTCCAATCTTCACTTCGCCGTCCTCCGCCGCGCAGCCGCCGCGGACCGGGGAAGTTGGCTCTGATCCGCCGGAACGTCTCGGCGAACCGTCTTATTATACATCAATTCAGCAAACTGTCAAAGCGATTTAAGCGGCTGATTTTTCCGAAACCCTACCCCTGCTTCCGGTAATCGTAGAAACCTTTCCCGGCGTTGACCCCGGTCTCGCCCCGATCTATTTTCGCTTTCAGAAGGTGATCGATCTTATAGCTGACCGTTCCCTCCGTATTCACGTCCGGGCGCATACGATTAATGTTATACGCAGTTTCAAGACCTACAATGTCGAGAATCTTAAACGGACCGGCGGGCGCGCTGGTAGCCAGCTGCCAGGTGAGGTCGATCGTTTCCGGATCAGCGACTTCGTTCGCCCAGAGCGCCTCCGCCGCGTTCAGGAACGGGACCAACATCGAATTCAGGATATAGCCGGGTTGTTCCTTATGGAGCTCCAACGGAACCATATTGATCTCCACCGCGAAAGCGACGACCCGCTTGAACACGTCCGCGTCCGTTCCTGCGTGCCCCATGATCTCAGCCGTATTATTTTTCCAGATCGTGTTCGCGAAATGCAGCGCGCAGTATTTTTCCGGACGTCCCGTATATGCGGCGAACGAGCTGGGCAGCATTGTCGAAGAATTCGTACAGAGGATCGTTTTCTCCGGGAGCAGGTCCTTCAGCGCCGTATAAACTCCGATCTTGGCTTTCGGATCCTCCGACATCGTTTCAATCACGATATCGGCGTCGGCAACCGCCTTTGCCATATCAAGCTCAAGGTGAATTAGTTTCGCGAACCGATCCTTCGCCTGCGCGATGAGCCCGTCGATTTCTTCAGCAGTCGCCTGAGGCCAGCTTTTAATCAGCCCGCGCGGATACACAAAAGCGCCCATCGGATTTCCAAGAAGAGCCTTCGCCTTCTCCAGATCCTCGATCATCAGGCCCGAATAACGCGCGATTTTTGGCTGGGTACGACCGATCGATCCCTCGCTTCGCAGCCAAAGCGTCGTATCATGCCCCGTATAGGCAGACATCAAAGCAATCTGAGCGCCAAGAACGCCCCCGCCAACAACAACGACCTTATTGAAATTCATCCTCTTATATCCTCGTTTTTTTCTCTTTTTATTGAATAACCCTGACGCTTAAGTATACTGCGAATCAGTGAAAGGAATCGTTACAATCCCCCTGAGCATTCTCACAGTTCAGCAAAGACATTTTCAGACTACGCGAATTTCAAACGCCTTCCGCAGAATCCAAAAGCGAGTCCGATTCCCGCGGAATAAACCGATCCAGGTCCTTCGGCGCAGGCGTAAGCCGCGCCGCCGCCTCCAGCGCGTCAGCCGCCAGCTGCATTTGGCTGTCAAGCGGGTCGCTCTTCCGCCGGTCCACGCGACGATACGATCCGTCCGGCGCCATGATCCGCGCCCGATCCGTGTCGCAGAGCTGGAGCCGGAGAATCCGGAAAATCCGGTTGCGAACGTTCCGGTCCTCGATCGGAAACTGAACCTCGATCCGCCGGTCCATATTCCGCTGCATCCAGTCCGCCGATCCGAGGAACAGGTCCTCGCTCCCATCATTGTAATAATAAAAGATACGCGAATGCTCAAGGTAGCGGCCAACGAGACTTCGGACATGAATATTTTCCGAGAGACCTCGGATCCCGGGGCGCAGCACGCAAATCCCACGCACAATCAGGAAAATCTTCACGCCCGCCTGCGACGCAGCGTACAGCGATTCGACAATTTCCGGATCCAGGAGCGAATTAATTTTAGCGACGAGGATCGCTTTTTTTCCTTCCTTCGCGTTTCTGGCTTCCTGCTTGATTCGGGAAATCGTGTCTTCGCGGAGCCAGCGCGGAGCGGCGATCAGCTTCCGCAGTCCAAGCGGGATCGAATACCCGGTGATCATGTTAAAGAAATCCGTCGCGTCTCGACCGAACGTCTCGGAAGAGGTCATCAAGCCTAAGTCGGTATAAATACCAGCGGTAATATCGTTATAATTTCCCGTCCCTAAATGAACGTAGCGGCGGATTTCGTCCTCTTCCTCGCGAACGATCAGCGTAATCTTGCTATGCGTCTTCAGCCCAACCAGGCCGTAAATTACGTGGCAGCCGGCTTTTTCCAGCTTCTTCGCCCATTGGATATTATTTTCCTCGTCAAAACGCGCTTTCAACTCGACGAGGACCAGGACCTGTTTCCCGGCCTCCGCCGCCGCCGCCAGAGCGGTAATAATCGGCGACTGCCCGCTGACGCGATAAAGCGTCTGCTTAATCGCCAGAACGTTTGGATCGCGCGACGCTTGCTGAATGAGCTCGATAACCGGGCTGAAGCTCTCGAACGGATGATTCAGGATAACGTCGCGGTCCCGGAGGACGGAAAAAATATCGCCCTGACGAAGAAACGCCGGAGACGGCTGCGGAACGAAGCTGGGATATTTCAGGTCGGGCCGATCACCGATAAGCTTCGGAAGCTTCGAAAAGAAAGTCAGATCGAGGGGCCCTGGGACCCGGTAGACGTTGATATCCGAAATTTTCAGATTTTCATAAAGCTCCTGAACAATCGCGGGCGCCGCGTCCCGATCGATTTCGAGCCGAATGACCTCGCCCCACTGGCGTTTATGCAGCTGATATTCGATTTCCACCAGCAAATCAGCCGCGTCTTCGTCGTCGATTTCCAGATCGGCGTTCCGGGTGATCCGAAAACGCGCGATATCGCCGATCTTGACGCCGCTGAATAAGCGGTTGATAAACAGGATCACCAAATCCTCAAGAAGAATAAAACTCTTCCCGGTTGGGTCCGGAAGCTGGACGATGCGCGGGAGGACGACCGGAATCTGGATAATCGCGAAAGATTTCTCGCTTTCGGTCTTCAGCTTCCGATCCGGCTGCTCGACCATGACGAAAAGGTTCAGCGACTTATTCGCGATCAGCGGGAACGGCGAACCGGCGTCGACCGCTAACGGCGTCAGGACCGGGAAAACCGTCGATTCGTAATACCGCTGCGCGAATTTCAGCTGATCCTCGGTCAGCTGGTCCGGAGTCTTAATAAAAAACCCTTCTTTTTCGAGCGCGGGAAAAAGCGACCGGTTCACGGTCGAATACTGCCGCCGGACCATCTCATGAACCCGCTCCGATATCCGTTCCAGCTGTTCCTGCGGCTTCAGGCCGGACGGATCGGGCATCGTATAATCCGCCTTGACCAGGTCGTGAATCGAGGCGACGCGAACCATGAAGAATTCATCCAGGTTCGACCCGGTAATCGAGATGAAATTCAAGCGCTCAAATAACGGATTTTCAATATCGCGCGCCTCCTCAAGACAGCGGTCGTTAAACTCCAGCCAGCTAAGTTCGCGATTGATGAATTTCGACGGAAACGCGCTCCGTTCAAACGCCGCCTTCCCCAGCAAGTCTTTATTCTCATCCAGAGATAAAAGAAAAGCACGATCAAGATTTTCAGCAGTCGGTTCCAATTGTCCCTCCATCTCCGCAGGCCCAGCCGCGGCCTAAAGCGTTCGCCTGACACGCAGGACCGGTTTATACCCGAATAAATCGGCGAACAGCGCCGTATGATGATTAAAGTTCCAATTTTCAATCGTCGCGTCCAGGTTCGCGCTGACGGTCAGCAGGAATTTGTCGTTCGACGTCTTAGCCGAAAGAATTTCCAGCTTCTGCTTATGCCCCGCGTCAAGCGAATTCGCGACGGCAAGAATCGCGGTCAGCTTCAGGATCACGATCCGCTCCGCCTCGGTAAACCTGCTCAACATCGGCTCATCATAATCGACATGCCCGTTATGAAAACAGGCGATCAGCGCCACCATTTCTTTTTCAGCGTCGTCCAGCCCGATCAGCTCAGCCGAATTGATAATATTAAACGCACGGATCCCGTCGTCGTACATGCTGACATATTTACCAATATTATGCAGAATTGCCGCGAGGGACAGGTAACGCCGTTCGGTCACGCCAAGATTATGAAATCTCTCGGTGAGATCAAACAGGCGCTCCGCTAATTTCTGGACATGGCGGACATGAAATTTATCCGTCCGGTACCGCCGGGCGAGATGATGCGCTGCTTCTTCCATATTCTTATACGGATCGCGGATAAACTTCGTCCGGTAATACTCGTGCCCCATTTCAAATAAAACGCCGTCGATTAAATCCAGATTCGGCATGTAAAATTTCTCAACGCCGGTAAACGCCAGAACCTCTTCTATGACGACCCCGCCGGGGATCAGGAGAGATTCATGCTCCGTCGGAACCTGCGCGACACGGGCTAAAATTCTCCGTTCCCGCGTCTTCAGTCTCTCAAGCAGCGCCAGAAAGTCGCCGGTCGAAATCGTCTCGTCGTCCGCCAGATCCCACTTCGCGACATATTTCATATAACGCAGCGATCCGCCGATGACGATCAGGTTCTGAAAATCAGACTGCCGTGAGTTAATCGCACGATAGTAGTTCAGAGCGCCGGAAATATACTCCGCCAGCAGCGCGTTAAAATCAGGCGAAACGCGTTCGAGACTCCCTAACAGCTCACGGACACGCAGCACGCCGAGGCGGAAATGCTGCGAGTTAATATATTGTCCGCCATGATACAGCGTCAGCTGAATCGAACCCGATCCAATCACCAGGATAACGCAGCCCTGATCCGCCAGCGCGGCGAACCCTGGCAGTCCTTCCGAAACCGCGATCTGAATATATTTATTATCCATGCTGTTCGAAAGAATTTCGACCCGGATTCCGGTCCGGATAAAAATCTGTTCAATAGCGTAGCTCCCGTTCGTCGCCTCGCGAAACGCGCTCGAAGCAAAAGCGCGGAACGTCGTCACGCGATACTCCTTCAGCTTATCCTTAAAATCGTTCAGCACGTCGACAATCTGCGTCAGGTTAACCTGACTGATCCTCCCAGTCGTGAACGTATCGACGCCGACCGGAATCGTCCGGGAAACTTCGTCGATCAAAAGGGGCGCCCTGCCGCGAACCAGACGCGCAATCCGCAGCGAGGTCTCATGTGATCCGACGTCGATCACGGCAGCTATATTTTTTTTCGCGTTCATTCAGATCGTCTTCTCATCGCCAAAATAAATACCGGTCTTCCGCGCCGTTTCGATCAGGTAATGATCCGTGGGAATCGCTTTAAGTTTATTCGCGACTTCGCTGAGCGGGACGGCGACAATCTCGTTGTTCCGCACGGCCATCATCAGGCCGAACTTCTTCGACAGAATACAATCTCCGGCTTTCACCCCCAGCGCCGTCGTCAGAACGCGATCGTAAGCCGAAGGCGTCCCCCCGCGCTGGAAATGGCCCGGGACGACGCAGCGGACCTCGCGCACCATCATCTTTTCCAGCAGCGCCGCTAAGCGGTACGCGACCGATAAATTCGCGTTCTTCGCGAAGCGCGCGGCATATTCTGCTTTCGACAGTGCAGCCTCTTCTTTGGACTTCGCTCCTTCGGCAATCGCGATAATCGAAAACCGCTTCCGGTCCGCTTCGCGCTTCTTAATCGCCTTAACGATCGCCATCGGGTCATAAGGAATTTCCGGGATCAGGATCACGTCCGCGCCGCCTGCGATTCCGGCGTAAAGCGTCAGCCAGCCGACTTTATGTCCCATGATCTCAATTATGAAAACGCGGCCGTGCGACGTCGCCGTCGTATGAATCCCGTCGATAACTTCAGTCGCGATATTGACCGCGCTCTGGAACCCGAACGTCATATCCGTTTCAGCCAGATCATTATCGATCGTCTTCGGAAGCGTAATAATATTGAGGCCCCGCTGCGATAGCATGTGCGCGGTTTTATGCGACCCGTTGCCGCCCAGGATGACGAGCGCGTCCAGCTTAAGCTCCTTATACGTCCGGACCATCGCCTCCGCCCGCGTCGGCCCGTCCTTTTTCTCAGGATCGAGCGGGTTATTCACCGTTTTAAACGGCTGCCGCGAGGTTCCAAGAATCGTTCCGCCTAACGTCAGGATCCCGGAAAAGTCGGAATAAGCCATCTCCCGATAATTCCGATTCATCAGCCCAGCGTATCCGTCGGTAAACCCGATAACCCGCGTATTCCGATCCGCCTCATAAAGTCGTTTCGCAACACCGCGCATCGCCGAATTGAGCCCCTGGCAATCGCCGCCGCTCGTCAACATGCCTACGCTCAGTCCCATTTTTCTCTTCCTCTCCCTGAAACCGTCCCGGAATGAATTTCTTCCTTCTTCTAATTATAATAGGAATATCGCTTCAGCCCGAAAACTCGCATGGGCAAAACGCGGTCTATCCGCCTTATTCAACTTAGGAAAGTGCGGCCGCCTCCTGCGCTCAGACAAATTTCAAATAAAACTTTTCAAACTTTTCATGTATAATCACTAAGTGGAAAGACCGAAGCGAAATTGTAAATCCCTGAAAGACCCGAGGCAGCGTTCATGACGGAACAAGAGACAGCGAACAAAACCAATTACGAATACAGCCAGCAGCCGTCGGAGGAGGACAGCGCGGGCTCCGGCGGACGGAGCTGGCTCGTCGCGGCGATCGTGATCGTAATCCTGATCACGGCGCTGATCATCGTCATGGTCTTCGCGAACAGCGAAGCCGTTGAAAAAGCTAAAAATATCGCGATCGTCGTCAGCGCAGCGGCCTCGTTGATCCTGATCGGATCGGTTTTCGTCCTGGTCTATCAGCTTTCCGCGTTAACCGGGCTCCTCCGTACCGAGCTCCGGCCGATCCTGAATACGACGAAAGAAACGGTTCAGAACGTTAAAGGCACGGTCACTTTCATGAGCGATAAGGTCGTTTCGCCAGCGATTTCCGTCGGCTCCAAGGTCGCGGGAATCAAAAAAATCGGTTCATTATTGTTCCACAGAAAATAAGGAGAGATAAATGTCAGAAAAAGATAACGGGTTTGGATATTTTGTCGTCGGATTTATCGCGGGCTGCGTCGCGAGCGCGGTCGTGTCGATTCTCTACGCGCCGAAAAGCGGCGAAGAAACCCGGTCGCTGATCCGCGGGAAATCGGAAGAATGGATCAATAGCGCCAACCGCTCGATCGACAACGTTTATAAGCAGGCGGAAGTCGCGACCAACAGCGCCGTTGACAAAATCAACGAATTCGCTGAGATCGCGCGGGAACAGTCGGACACGCTGGCCGAGCGTGGGAAGGATTTCCTCTCCCGGACGCAGCGGAAAATTCAGTCCGCCGGTTCCGCGGCGGCTGAAGCAGCCGACGAAATCCTGACGACCGGTTCATAGACCTGACGAACGTCTGCGTTGATCCGGAGGCAGCGCCGCACGGCGGCTGCCTTTTGGTTATTTCCAGGCGAAGCTCCGGCGCCCTGAGCTTCGCCGAAGTTCTCCATACATGTATTTAATAAACTATTAACTTCTGAAAATCCGGAAACCCGTCATTTTCGTTTTACAATTGCTTCACAAATCAATGATTAGAGAATGGAATGGAACTGTAAGAAAATGAAATCAAATAAAGCACTTCAAATTATCTTAGCAATGATCATGATCCTCGGATTCATCGTCCCGGTTCGGACCGCATTCGCGCAGTCCGACGTCGTCCAGACGGTCAACGACATCCCGTTTACCGTTGATCAGTACGTCGAAAGCGCCAAATTCTATCGCTTCAACCTCATCCAGCAATACAACTATTACGTCACGATTTACCGGATGTACGGGATGGCGATTGACGACGAATTCAATCAGCAGTTCGCCGACATCCTCGGCGAAAACGGCGCCGAAAAAATCAGGGAAATCGTCCTGGCCAACGCCGCGCATCAGGTCATCGTCGCCGCCGAAGCCGAAAAAGCCGGTCTCAGCGTCAGCGACGAAGAGGTCGAAACGCGCCTGAAGGATATCTTTGGCTACGGAGCCGACGCCGACGTCGAGCAGCCTGATCCCGCGGCGGCCGCCGAAGACGGGGAAACCTCGCTCGATACGCTCGACACACTTGGCAGCGAAGGGATCAGCACGGAGCCCGAGATCAACAAGGAGCTCGAATTCCGCAACAAAGTCGACGAATACTTCAGCGCCTTCGTCAAAGGCGCGTTCACGGTCGATTTTTTCAAGGGAGATCTTCGCGCCCTGATCCTCGAAGAGAAGCTGCGCGAATACGTCCTGAACCAATCCGACGAAGTCTATGAGCAGGAAGAAGTCAAAGCGCGCCATATCCTCGTCAAAACCAAAGAAGAAGCCACGGCAATCCTCGAAAAACTCGCCGCGGGAGAGAGCTGGGAAACGCTGGCCGCCGAAAACTCGCTGGACACGGGGAATAAAGACAACTCCGGCGATCTCGGCTGGTTCAGCAAAGGCATGATGGTCCTGCCGTTTGAAGAAGCCGCGTTTGCGCTTGAACCGGGCGAAATCAGCGATCCGGTCAAAACCGATTTCGGCTATCATATTATCGCTTTAGATGGAAAAGAACTCCGCCCCATGGAAGGGACCGCGCTCGAAGAAGCGCAGACCGCCGTTTACGAAGCCTGGTTCGAAGATATTTCGGCTGGATATAAAATCGTGAAGACCGACGCGGCGGACAGCATCGTCATTACGGAACCAGTCTTTGAACCGGTTGAACCGACCCCGACCGAAGTTCCGTCCGAAGAAAACAGCGCGGATAGCAGCGCCGAAGACGCTGTTTCGGAAACGAACGACGCCGAGAGGGACGCCACGACCGAAAAGCCCGCCGACGGCGGGGCATCTTCGGACGCAACGGCGGAACCGACGAAAACGCCGTAACCTCGAAACGCTCGAAGAAATCCAGCAAAAAAGCGATGGCAGCTCATTGCCCATCGCTTTTTTGTTTTTGATCCGCGACGTTCTGTTTACAGCGCGGCAAGCTGCGCTAAGACCTGATCCGTTGTCTCCCGCGTCCCGGCCTGGCCGCCCAGATCCGCCGGAAGCGCGCCGTTCCCAACCGTGCGCTCAACGGCAGCCTTGATCGCCGCCGCCTCGTCGTTCAAGCCGAACGCATACCGCAGCATCAGCGCCGCGCTCAGGATCGTACCGAGCGGATTCGCAATGCCTCTCCCTGCGATATCCGGAGCGGAGCCATGAATCGGCTCGTAGATACCGGTCGACCCGTCGCCGATAGAAGCCGACGGGAGCATTCCCATCGACCCGGCCAGGACGGACGCTTCATCCGTCAGGATATCCCCGAACATGTTCTCCGTTACCAGTACGTCGATTTCACGCGGATTCGAAACCAGCCGCATCGACGCCGTATCCACCAGAACATGATCCAGCCGGACGTCCGGATAGCGCTCGTGAACCGCGTTCGCCGTCTTCCGCCAGAGACGGGACGAATCCAAAACGTTAGCCTTATCGACCGACATGACCCGCTTCCGCCGTCCGCGCGCCATCCGGAACGCCAGTTCCAGAACGCGCTCGATCTCCGTCGCCGAATACCGCAGCTCGTCCACGGCCCAGGCGACCCCGGCAGGATCGACGCCGCGCTCCTTTCGCCCGAAGTAGATCCCACCCGTCAGCTCGCGGATCACCAGAATATCAACGTCACGCAAAACGTCGTCCTTAATCGGGCTCATCGCATACAGCCGTTCGTACGTCTTCACCGGGCGTAAATTCGCGAACGCGCCGGTCTCCTTCCGCAGCCGCAGCAGCCCCTGTTCCGGGCGGACGTCCGCGTCCGGGCAGTCCCATTTCGGACCGCCGACCGCGCCAAGAAGGATCGAATCGCATTTTTTCGCCGCGTCGATCGTCTCGTCCGTCAGCGCCGATCCGGTTCGATCGATCGACGCGCCGCCGATCAGGAACCGCTCATAGGTAATCGAATGGCCCCGTTCCGCGGCGACGGCGTCAAGGACCCGTTTTGCCGATTCGATAATCTCCGGACCGATCCCGTCTCCCGGGAAAAGCGCAATCTTCATTTCCATGTTAAACCCATCCTATCGTTTCCCGTTTTTCGCTTCAAAGGCGCGGATCGCGTCCGCGTTTTTCAGGAGGTACCCGAAATCGTCCAGCCCCTGAAGCAGGCACATTTTATAAAACGAATCGATTTCGAACGACAACCGGAGCGAGCTATAAGTGATCGCCTGCGCCGGGAGGTCCACCGTCATCCGCCTCCCTCCGTCTTCCGCCAGCGCCAGTTTCAGCTCACGATATGAATCCTCTGGCAGCGTTATCAGCAGCAATCCGTTTTTACGGCTGTTATTACTGAAAATATCGGCGAATCCGCGCGCGATAACAACGTCGAATCCGGCCTGAAGAATCGCCCAGGGGGCATGTTCCCGAGAGCTTCCGCAGCCGAAATTATCGCCGGTAAAAAGAATTTTCGCCGATCGCCCCGACTCGCGATTCATCGCGAAATCCGGATTCTCCTTTCCGTCCGGGAGATAGCGCCAGTCATGAAATGCGTTTTCGCCGAACCCGGTCTTCTCCGTCGTTTTCAGGAACCGCGCCGGGATAATCTGGTCCGTGTCGATATGATCCACCGGCAGGTACAGAACCGTCGATGTCAACGTCGTGAACGCTTTCATGATTTCCCTCCCATCAACGCGCGCGGGTCGGCGACATGCCCGCAAACCGCCGAAGCCGCGGCAGTCGCCGGCGAAGCTAAAATCGTCCGCGCCCCAGGCCCCTGACGCCCTTCAAAATTACGGTTGCTCGTACTGACGCAGCGCTTCCCGCTCGCGACGAAATCCCCGTTCATCGCCAGGCATAAGCTGCAGCCCGGTTCGCGCCATTCCGCCCCGGCGTCCGTAAAAACTCGATCCAGCCCCAACGCTTCGGCCGCGCGCTTGACAGCGCCCGATCCCGGGACAACGATCGTGTCGACCCCAGCCGCGACCTTCCTCCCGCGCAGGATTTCCGCCGCAGCGCGCAAGTCCTCCAGCCGCCCGTTCGTACACGATCCAATAAAAACGGAATCGATCGGATAATCGCCGAGCGCACGGCCGGCTTCAACCCCCATATACGTCAGCGCTTTCCGGAACGCGGCTTCGTCCTTCGCCCCCGGCGCGGCCGCCGCGGCCGAATCCGGGATCTTCCCGTCGGCCCGGATTGCCATCGCCGGATTAATCCCATACGTAACCATCGGGCCGATCGCCGCCAGCGAAATCTCGACGACGCGATCATATTCCGCGTCGGGATCGCTCGGAAGCTTCCGCCATTCGGCGACCGCCCGGTCCCAGGCTTCGCCCGCCGGCGCATACCGCCGTCCTTTCAGGTACGCGAACGTCGTTTCGTCGGGCGAGACCATCCCGGTCCGGGCGCCCGCCTCGATCGCCATGTTGCAGAGCGTCATCCGCCCCTCCATCGACAGCGTCCGGACCGCTTCGCCGCTGAACTCGATCGCGTATCCCGTTCCACCGTTAACCCCGATCGCCGCGATCGTAAACAGCGCTAAATCCTTCGCGCTGACGCCTTTCGGAAGCGTTCCCTGATACGCGATCTTCATCGTTTTCGGCTTCGCCTGCAACAGGCATTGCGTCGCCATCACATGCCCGACTTCGCTCGTTCCGATCCCAAACGCGACCGCGCCGAACGCGCCATGCGTCGCCGTATGCGAATCGCCGCAGACAATCGTCATTCCCGGCTGCGTCAACCCCAGATCCGGCCCGAAAACATGGATCACGCCGCGGGACGGATGATCCAGACCACAAAGATCGATCCCGAACTCGGCGCAATTCACCTCCTGCTGAAGGATCTGAGATTTCGCCTGCTCGTCGGCGTAAACCAGCGCGCCATGCTCGCTGCCGTCGGGACCAAGCCGCGTCGGGTTGCAATGATCCGTCGTCGCTTTATTTCGATCGGGGTTCCAGATTTTCAGCCCGCGCCGGCGCAGCTCCTGAAACGCCTGCGGCGACGTGACCTCGTGCGTCAGGTGCAGATCGATATACAGGACCGGCGGCGCGCCCGCTTCCTGCAAAACAACATGCGCGTTCCAGATCTTATCAAATAACGTTGACCCGCCCATCGCCGTTACGCCTCTTCCTTCTTCGCCGTCGCCTCGATGAGCTTATTCAGCGCCGATAAATACGCCTTGACCGCGGCCACGACGATATCGTTATTCGCCCCATACCCGCTGATCAGGAGCGTCTTCGCCTCGTCGCTCTGCGGATGAACCTCGGCGGAGGGGACGGCGTTCTCGATCCGAACGGTCACCTCCCCAACCGCGTCGATTCCTTCCGTAACCGCGTGAATCATGAACTCCTTCAGCGTATTTTCAACCTGAACGATCGTGTCGATCGCCTTATACGCGGCGTCGATCGGCCCCGTTCCAATTTCGGCGACCGTCCGCGTCTCCCCGTCCGGACAAATCAGGCGAACCGACGCAGTCGGCATCCCGATCGTTCCGCAGGAAATCTGCAGCCCGTCCAACTGATAATAGGGATTCAGCTGCCGGATATCCGACGAGACGAGCGCTTCGAGGTCCCAGTCGGATATATGCTTCTTCTTATCCGCTAAATCCTTAAACTTCACGAAGAGGACGTCGAGCTCTGCTTCGGTCAGGTTGTACCCAATCTCCGCCATTCGGTTTGCCAACGCATGCCGGCCCGAATGCTTTCCCAGAACGAGGTTCGTCTGGCGGACGCCGACGTCTTCCGGTTTCATGATCTCGTACGTCAGCGCGTTTTTGAGCATGCCGTCCTGATGAATCCCGGATTCATGCGCAAAGGCGTTCCGCCCGACAATCGCTTTATTCGGCGCGATCGGGAAGCCGGTAAAATTCGAGACCATCTGTGAAACGCGGGCCAGATGACGCGTATCGATATCGGTTCGCAGCCCATAATACGACTCGCGCGTCCGAATCGCCATGACGACCTCTTCGAGCGAAGCGTTCCCCGCCCGCTCGCCGATCCCGTTGATCGTGACCTCGATCTGACGCGCCCCGTTTTCACAGCCGGCCAGCGTCGTCGCCACAGCCAGGCCCAGATCGTCATGACAATGCGTCGACAGGATACACTTCTCGATCCCCTTCGTATGCTCGCGGATCTTGCGGATAAGCTCGCCATATTCGTGCGGCGTCGCGTATCCGACCGTGTCCGGGATATTCAGCGTCGTCGCGCCGGCCTCGATCGCCGCCCCCAGCAGCTCATATAAGAATTCCGGCTCGGAACGGCTCGCGTCCTCCGGCGAAAACTCGATATCGGAGCATAAGCTATGCGCATATGCGACCATCTCCCGCGCCCGGGAAATGACCTCGGCCGGCTCCATCCGCAGCTTATATTTCATATGAATCGGCGACGAGGCGATAAAAACGTGGATCCGCGGACGGTCGGCCCCGCGAACCGCTTCCCAGGCCGCGTCGATATCCTTCTTCGCGCAGCGCGCCAGGCCACAGATCGCCGGCGCGTACGAGCCGTTCCGCGACACCCCGACCTCATTCGCGATCCGCCGGACCGCCGCTAAATCGTCGGGAGACGCGATCGGGAACCCGGCCTCGATCACGTCGACCCTGAGCCGCGCGAGCGCGTGCGCGATCTCCATTTTCTCTTCGGACGTCATCGACGCCCCGGGGCACTGCTCCCCGTCCCGCAACGTCGTATCAAATATGATAATCTTTTCCGACATAAGGCAAACTCCTGTCCTGATTTGATTTGGTAAACCGCGAACGGCTCCGGCTTAAAGAAAAAACCGCCTTCCGGGCGGTCCTTTTTCTTCCTGAAAACTTCCTGCGATTCGGTTCGTCGCGAACCTGCCCTATACGTCCGTATGCAGGCGGCTAAGCAACAATCCGAAGAAAAAGTTAACGGCGATTAAGCGGTTCATGTGGATTATTTTAATCAGTCGCCTTGCCTTCCGCAAAGCTGCCGCCGATTTCATTACATCCGGCATCGAATCGTTCCGGTATTTGAGAAAACCTGAACTCCGCTGGGAGGCCATTCTCCACGATCCATGAGTGAGGTATGATAAGTACACACAACCTCCGCCCAAAAGAAGGAGCGAAAAATGATGACATCAGAACGGCGATCGCTTCATTTATTCTTCATTTCGTCTTCAATCCGATTAATTGGTACAGGTATATTTAATGCCCTGTTTAATATTTATTTTCTGGAATCGGGCTTTACCGAATCTTTTCTGGGAATCTTCCTTGCAATAGGAAATATAGCGATGGCAATTGCAAGTTATCCGTCAGGAATCCTGATTGACAGATTTTCTAAAAAAACGCTGATGCTTTTATTCACGGCGATACTCTGCCTCTGCTATTATTTTCAGACTATAATAACGTTTCGCCCTGTGTTGCTGCTGATCTCCTTTATTTTCGGAATCGCTTTCATTGGACTGAACAATCTGACCGGCCCAACCTTGTATTCATTCAAAACGATTCAGTCAAGATTTAACCTATTTTCAATTTTCAGATTCACGAATATCATATCAATAACAATTGGCGCAACGCTTGCAGGTTTCTGCCACAATCGGAATATCCCTGTAAAAAATATCCTCTATCTATCCGCGATCCTCGGATTTATTTCCATGATTCCTCAATTTTTCCTGACAGAAATAAAAAGTGATCCTGGTCATTCGGGCTCTCTACCGCATGAACCTGTCGAAACGCAAAAGAGTGACGCTTTGACATCAGAAAATCCCAGAACGCTGATCCTGATTTTATTCATCCTTTCGGTAGTCGGTTTCTCGCCAATGATAATAAATTACATCAACGTATATTTACAACTGAAAACAAATCTTGATATTGACCAGATTGCTTTTGGGCAAGCCGGAATTCACCTTGTCTCAGGAAGTCTTATTTTACTATTTTCAAAATACAAGATTAAAGATTCCAACCTGCTGAAGAGTCTTCTGATTTTCAGCGGATTCAGTTTCCTGTTTTTCACCCTGATCTACCTGTCCGATTCGTTTATATTACTCGTCAGCTGCCTGACCGGACTCATCTGGATATTTGACGTACTATTCTCGCTGCTGAACGATTTCATCTTCTCAGCAACAAAAAGCAAAGATCATGGAAAATACGCCGGATTGATAAATCTCGTCTCAAACTTCTCTGAAACCGCAGGAATACTGCTTTGTGGATGGCTCATTCAACAAAAAAGTTTTATCGGAATCTATATCGGAAGCACGATCCCGGTCATTCTGTTCATCCTGATAACCGCATGGGGAGCCATTCTCCACGATCCAAAAATGAGGTATAACAGATATAGACAGCCTTCAATCAAAAGAAGGAGCAAAAAATGAAAAACCTGATAAAGGAGAATATTCTCTTCATTTCATTCAGCGTCATCACAGGGTTATTAAACGCTTTTTCTATGATGATGGTTCCGTTTTATCTCAATCGCCAGCTGATATCCGAGGCCAGGCTCAATTTTTCGCAGGCAGCCGTCATCATCGGGATCATGATGATCTCATGCGCGCTGCAGCTCAGCCTGATCATCATCAGAGAGAATTACGCGGCAAAATACAACGTTGCCAATTTCAAGTCTTTTTTAGAGAAACTTTTCCATATGGATTACGAAGAAAGCATCAGGAATGAACCGACTTCAATCGTCGAACGAATCGGATTATCGACAAATACGATCTACCGGTTTATCAGCAACGCGTTCTCTGACGCAGCCTGCAATGCGATCATTGTCCTTTCTTCATTATTTTTCTTATTGCTGACAAACCATAAAATCGCATTGCTATTAGCAGCCGCGCTGCCATTAAACTATTTCGGCTTTAAAAAAATCAACCATGACCTTGCGATAAAATGCGAGACGATGCAATCGGTAGCCTCCAGCAGTTATAAGGAAATTTTTTCTCTCTGGAGAAATACCGATTTCGTCAAGCAATTTCCAGATTCAAATCCATTAATCCAAAAATCTGAACCGGCTCTGCATGCCATGTATGAGAGTACCGCCCATGTGAATAAATTCGGGCAAGGATACAGCGCAGCCATCAAATCAGCCAACTCATTAATTCAAAATATTTCGTTATTAATTACCGGACTCAGCACGTTTTACAACGGGGCGCCAATATCTTCGGTGATTATTCTGAGTATCATTCTTTCGCTTTATTTTTCAAGCCTGAGCGCGATTGTATCGAACAATCTCGATTTCAGCGAATTGAATACGACGCTGAGTTTTATTGAGAAATTAGACGCATTAAAAGAAAAGAATTCAGGAAACACCGCCATTGCCGAAATCCATTCTATCGACATTTTTTTAGATGAACTGCCAATCGGAGATACGACGAAATCTGTAAACATCAGAACGCACATTCGAAGAGGGGACATTGTAAAAATAGAAGGGATATCGGGCTCAGGGAAATCTTCGTTCGTACGTCTGTTATTAAAGTTCAGAAGCTGCGACAGAATTCTGTTTAACGGGATCGATATCCGGCAGCTATCGAATCAAGTCATTCGCGCAAGAGTTAAGTACATTCCGCAAGAGCCCGTCATCTTTCCATTCAGCATTGCAGACAATATCGCGCTTGGATCAAATAATCATCACAAATTAAACAGCCTTGCGAACAACCGAATTTTAATGCCCGTATTAATGAGAAAAAGTCTTGATACCGTTTTACTTGACAACGGAACGAACCTCTCGGGCGGCGAAAAACAGCGCATATCGATCTGCCGGGCCGTGCAGGACGATTTTGACGTATTGATTCTGGACGAGATTACGAGCAATTTAGACGTTCCATCCGCCCAGGCGATCTATGACGATATTTTTGCCCAATTTCCTGACAAGATCATCTTTGTCATTACGCATGATCAGAGCGTTTCCCTCCCCGTGGCAAAAAGTATATCCGTATAAGACCAGCGGGTCCTCCCGCGGTCGCGCCACGGCGGAGGACCTGCCCGCCCAGCACGGAATTTACTTCACTTAGTTTAATAACTCAACGGATTACCTTCCAAGCCATCAAGCCCAGTCCGGGACTTACCCAGAATGCCCGGACAGATGTCACAACAGTAAGATGACATTCATCGCCTGGCTTCATGTTATTATTTATCTGAGGTTATTAATGGACACGATACAAATCGAAATCTGTTGTGGAAGCGCTGAGGACGTTATCGAGGCCGAAAAAGGCGGCGCCGATCGCGTCGAACTGAACAGCAACCTGTTCCAGGGCGGGCTGACGCCGACGATCGGCGAGCTCGCCGTCGCGAAAGCGAAGACCCACCTGCCGGTGATGACGATGATCCGGCCGCGCGAAGCCGGGTTCTATTACTCGGAAATCGAATATGAAACGATGCGGATCGACGCGGAACGGCTCCTCGAAGCCGGCGCGGACGGTCTCGTTTTCGGTTTTCTGACCCCCGACGGGGAAGTCGATCCGGGCCGAACGAAGGAATTCGTCGAGCTGGCCGGTTCGCGTCCCGCGGTATTTCACCGCGCCTTCGACGTCGTCCCCGACTGGCGGAAAAGCCTGGACCAGCTCGTCGATCTCGGCGTGACCCGTATCCTGACCAGCGGTCAGGAACCGAACGTTTTCTTCGCGACCGATACGATCCGCGAGATGATCGAATATGCGGACGGGCGAATCGAAATCCTCCCGGGCGCGGGGATCACGCTCAAAAACGCGGCGCGGATCGTCGCCGAAACCGGCGCGACCCAGATCCATTTAGCCTGCCACCGGGAGATCAGCGAGCCCTCCGTCCGCAACAACCGTCAGATCTTCTACGGCGGCGCGCTCTATCCAACCGAAGACCGGGTCCAGCTGATCGACGCGGCAACCGTCCAGAATATCGCGGCCGCTATCGCGAAAAAGTAATAAAGAATGAGAATCTTAATCTTAAGGAGAGTCAAATGAAGAAAAGCCTGTCTGTGTTCGTCTTGTTAGGTTTTGTCCTGCTCTTAGCGGCAGGCGCCGTTTTCGCTGAAAAAGCGGAACTGAACGAAGTCGGGACTTACCCGATCGTTAAAGAACCGATCGAAATGTCCATGTTCCGGTTGTCGATGCCGAACGTGATCGACTTCGCGACCAACGATTTCACGAAATACATGGAAGATCTGACCGGGATCAGCTGGAAATTCGAAGTCACCAATAACGATTCCGCGGAAGAAGCCGTAAATCTGACAATGCTCTCGAATCAGCTCCCGGACGTCTTCCTCTTCGCGACGCCCGGGATCGCGAAATACGGCGTCGCCGAAGGCATGCTGCTGCCGATCGAAGACCTGATCGAAGAAAACATGCCGAACTTCTCGAAGGTTCTTGAAGAAATGCCCGAGCTCCGCGGCCAGATTACCGAAACCGACGGGCATATCTACGGCCTTCCGGCGATCAATCAGTGCTACCACTGCCAGTACCGCAACAAGATGTGGGTCAATACCGCGGCGCTCGAAGAGTTAGGCATGGAAGTTCCGACCACAACCGAGGAATTCAAGGAAGTCGTCAAGGCTTACGTCGAGAAGAACCCGACCGGCGTCGCGATTACCGGCTCGACCGACGGCTGGGGCCAGCAGTTCGCCGATTGGCTCATCAACCCGTTCATCTTAGACCCGGGTTCCGGCTCAACACGCTCCGACGCGAAGCTCGTCGTCAATAACGAAACGCAGAAAATCGAAACGATCGCGACGAAAGACGAATATCGCGAAGCGTTGAAATACATGCGCGAGCTCTTCGATCTGGGCGCGATCTACGACGGCTCCTTCACGCAGAACCACGAACAATATCGCACGCTCATGAATCAGGACGGCGATCCGGTCTTATTCGCGCCCTACGGAACGATTTCCGACGGCTATGACGTTTCCAGCAAGCCAGAATCCTACGCGAAATATCGTGTTATCGCGCCGCTCGTCGGCCCCGAAGGCATCCAGAACGCGACCTACTTCAAACATGATGGAATCGGCCAGGGCCGCCTCGTGATCACGGCTGACGCCGAGAATCCCGAAGCGATTTTACGCTGGGCCGACTTCTTCTACACGATGGAAGGCTACTTATCCATGCAGTACGGCGCGGATGAAGGGAAAGACTGGGAATTAGCCAAAGAAGGCGAATTGGGTCTGGGCGGCGATCCCGCGCTGTTCAAAGTTTTGAATCCCTACTCCTCCGAACCGCAGAATCACGACTGGCAGGACGTCGGGCTGAACTACGCGACGGCGAAAATCCGAATGGGCGAAGTCACGGCGCAGGATATCGATATCGCTTCCGCCGAAGGCCTCGAAAAACTCCTCTTCATCGAAACCCGCGATAAGATGGAACCCTATGGTCAGGGCGACGACGCCCCATACAGCGTTACCCCGCCGCTGAAGCTGACCGCCGACGAAGCGACCGAACTCCAGGTCATTTCGAAGGAAGTCGCCGACTACGTCCAGACCAACAGCACCGCGTTCATCCGCGGCGACCAGGATATCAACGACGACGACGCCTGGAACGCTTACGTCGAAGGCTTCGAAGCGGTCCAGCTCCCGCGGTTCCTCGAAGTCTATCAGGCCGCTTTCGACCGGCAGTCCGCGGAATAAAACCTGAACGGTCCGTAAAGGTGTCGTTTCGTCCGACAATTCAATAACAGAAACGAACGGGGCAATGGGATCCTTTGTCCCGTTCGAAATTTTCGGAGCCAAAGAATCATGATCACAGCGACAGGAAAAAAGAAATCGCGATCAGACGCAATCAAAATATACCTGTATAAAAACTGGCAATTCTGGGCGCTGATTGCGCTGCCGGTTATTTACCTGATTATTTTCAATTACATCCCGATGGGCGGGATTATCTTAGCGTTCAAGCGATTCAGTCCCCGAAAAGGAATCCTCGGGTCGGACTTTGTCGGATTGATGTACTTCCGGCAGTTCCTCGGCGCTCCCTCCAGTCTCCGGATTATCAGGAACACGCTCCGGCTGGGGGTTTATTCCCTTCTCGTCGGGTTCCCAATTCCGATCCTCCTCGCGCTGGCAATCAACGAAGTCAAGCACCAACGGCTCAAAAAATTCGTCCAGATCGTTACCTACGCGCCTTATTTTATTTCGCTCGTCGTCCTCGTCGGGATCATGATGCGAATCATGGACCTCAGGACCGGTATCCTGAACCACCTGATTACGGCGCTCGGCGGGAAACCGGTCAACTTCTTCGGATCAAAAGATATCTTTCCGCATCTTTACGTCTGGAGCGGCGTCTGGCAGATATCCGGATACGCGTCGATTATCTATATCGCCGCGCTCTCGGGGGTCAATCCTGAATTACAGGAAGCGGCGATTATCGACGGCGCATCCCGGGTTCAGCGGATCTGGAACGTCGACCTGCCCGCGATCCGGCCTACGATCGTCATGATGCTGATCTTCAACGTCGGCCAGATCATGAATATCGGGTTCGAAAAGGCTTACCTGATGAAAAATTCAGTGAACCAGGCGAACGCGGAAATTATTTCAACCTTCGTCTACGAAATCGGGCTTAAAAACGGCGATTTCAGCTTTTCAACCGCCGTCGGGCTGTTTAACTCGGTGATCAGCCTGCTGCTTTTCGTTTTCGTCAACGAAATTTCGAAACGGCTGACCGAAACGAGCGTCTGGTAGGAGGAAAAACGATGTTTACTGCCCGAAAGAAAACGATGCAGGAAAGCGCGCCGGATAAAGTTTTCCTCCTTTTTATTTATCTGCTGATGATCCTTATCCTGCTGATCATCCTGGTCCCGCTCCTGTACGTTGTCAGCGCCTCCTTCTCCGATCCGCAGGCGGTCATATCCGGGGAGATGAAGCTCCTTCCCGTTCGGCCGACGATCCGCGGCTACCAAGCTGTCTTCAGGTACCATAAAATTATCCTCGGCTTCCGGAATTCGTTCTTTTACATGTTCGCAGGAACGCTGATCAATCTGGTCATGACCATGCTGGCGGCGTATCCATTATCGCGTCCGGAATTCAAAGCAAGGAGAGTCCTTTCGTTTTTCTTCATGTTCGCGATGATTTTCAGCGGCGGGCTCGTCCCGACGTTCATGGTCGTTGAAAAGCTCGGTCTGATCAACACGGTCTGGGCCATGCTGATCCCGAATGCGCTGTCGATCTGGAATCTGATGCTCTGCCGGAACTATATTATGAATAACATCCCGAACGAGCTGTACGAAGCCGGCGTCCTGGAAGGCTGTACCCCGTTCCGGTTCTTTACCACGATCGTCATCCCGCTCAGCAAGCCAATCCTTGCCGTTCTGGCGCTGTACTACGGAATTGGCCACTGGAATACGTATTTCAGCGCGCTGATTTACCTGAAAGACCCGAACCTTCAACCGCTCCAGATCGCGCTCCGGGAAATCCTCGTGATCAATAAAGTCGATCCAACGCTTGTCGTCAACGCCAAAGCGCTCGCCGACATGCAGGGATTGACCGACCTGCTCAAATACGCCGTCATCGTCGTGTCGTCGCTGCCGTTGATGCTGATCTATCCGTTTGTTCAGAAATACTTCGTCAAGGGAATCATGGTCGGTTCAGTTAAAGGATAAAAAACGATCCGGGATATGTAAAGGAAAGGTCACAGAAAACAATCACCAGCCTTTCCTCTTTTAAGCCTCCGTTTCCCGTGAACGATCGCGAAATCTTATTCGTCAATCGGCGAAAACGTTACGCGCTCCGCCTCGATCTCGACTTCGATCACCATCGCCAGACGGTTCCCGACCGCTTCCGGAATTTTGACGCCCCAATACGGATCGCCCTCCAGCGTCCGGCCCCAGCGGACAGACGCCGGTTCGCCGCTCCCGACGACACGCGCGGCGATCGGCTCATGCGGAACGTTCGGAAAAGGCAGCTCCTCGCCGGCGTACCTGCCCGGATCGAGAATCGTCAGGTAAACCCGATTCGGCTTCCCGGTGATAAAAATCCGATCCAACTCGTAGACATACGGCGGCGTCGGGACCGACCCATACAGCGCGCTTCCGTTCTCTCGCAAAAAAACGCCGACCTGATCGAGGATCGCTTTCGACGCATCGGGAATCTTCCCCGTTCCGTCCGGACCAACGTTCAGCAGGTAATTTCCACCACGGCTGATAATCTTTACCATCTTTTCGAGAATCTCCGGGACCGAACGCCAGCGCTGATCGGAAGCTTTATACCCAAACGATTCGTTCGTCGTCGCCGGGACCTCCCAATGCCGGTAGATCGGAAACGCTGGGAGACGGTTATCCTGCGTCGATAAATAGTCGCTCGCGCCATGCCCAATCCGCCCGTTGATCACACACTCCGGCTGAAGCTCCTTGACGACGGCACGCAGCGTCATCGCCTGCTCCGCTGTCATCTCCATTGGCGTATCAAACCAGATCATCCCGACTGGACCATACTGCGTCAGCAGCTCTTTAACCTGCGGGATACATTTTTCACGAAAATAACGTTCGAAATTTTTCCCGGAATTATCCCGATACGCGACGTAGCCATCTGGGTCGTCCCAGTCCTGCGCCTGAGAATAATAGACGCAGAAAACCAACCCCTGCCGGCGGCAGGCGTCCGCCAGCTCGCCGACGAAATCCCGTCGGCAGGGAGATCGCTTCACGCTGTTATAATCGCTGCACTGCGAATCGTACAGCGCGAACCCGTCGTGGTGCTTCGCCGTGAGGCAGACATATTTCATTCCCCAGCGAATCGCGTCCCGGACGATTTCCTCCGCCGAAAAATGAACCGGATCGAAACGGTCGGCTAACGCCCGATACTCTTCAAGCGGAATTCCGGCCCGATTCAAAATCCATTCCGCCAGACCTGGAACGACTTTACCGCGGTACTCCCCGCCCAGAATCGAATACAGACCGAAATGAATAAATAATCCATACTTCCCGTCCGTGAACCATCGCGGAAGCGCCGCCCGCTCCGCGTCCGAAATTTCCTTTTTCATTGCGATTGACCGTCCTTCATTAATATTTCTAAAACCAGCCGGACCGTTCCAACGTTATAGTTACTGAACGAATAAAGCCCCCGCCCCTCCGAATCGATCGCGAGAATAAACGGACGCCGCTCGTCCCCCGCGTTCATGAGCCGATGGAGCCGTGCTTCGGCGGCGGCCTCCACCGCCCGACAGGCGCGAACGCTGGGAAACGTTTCTGAAACGCGTCGAAACGTCGCCTGGCTCAAGTCATCCTCCGAGCGCAGAACCAGCGTGATCGGAACGGAGCGCCGCCGAATCTCGTCCTCCGCTTCAAGCAGCTCATTGAAAAAGTGCTCTGTGGGTTCGGAGCCCACATCAACGAATGCAAGAACCTCCCCGCAATCCGATCGCGTCGGGACGACCGCCGGCGCTCCCGACACCGTCCGCAGCGCAATCTCTCCGATCGGGACATACCGGAAAAACGTCGTCAGCGGATCCGCAGTCGGGACCGTAACCGGAATCCGCTCCGGACCCGCTGCTGAAATCGCAACAAACCGCACCGACGTTTTAACGCTGCCATCGAGCTGACGCGTTCCGGTTACGATCCGGTAAAAACCGTCCGGAACCGTTAACCGCGCCGTCGCCGTGGCTTCGGGCTCCGTATAGTTCAGCGTTTGGAACCCATCTTCTTCGAACCGCTGAATCGTCAGGTTCCGCCAGTAGCTCATCGGCGAGCCATCTGCGCTCTCAAGCCAGACCCGCCGTGCTTCCGGCGCAGCCGCTTCATCCGCATCCGAAACCAGGGGACGAAACGCGCCATCGGTCCAGATCCGCGGAACGCCGGTAACCGGATCGAGATCCGCGGCGAACCCCAGCGAACGCGCCGTTTTCACGAACGCGATCCGGGCCGAGTTCGGATCGGCGATTCCACGGCGCAATACGTCGGCCGCATTCGCCGATAAATCGGAATAGGACGCGCGCCGATCTACCCGAATCCGACGGGACCAGTCCGCGTAAAGCTCCGCGCAGGAATAAAAATTCAGTCCCCATCCCCGATACAGCGCCTGAATTTCGGCTCGTTCCGGAACGAGCGTCTCGTTCGCGACCCGAAGCGACAGTACGCCGCGCCGGTAAACGTCCTCCGGATAAAGCGCCCTGACCGGACGGCTCGCGCAGAGCCCATCCCGAAGCGCCGCCGCGGTGATATCGACCAGGTCCTTTTCGCGCAGCAGATTTAAAATCTCAGCCTTCTCATTCGCCGAAAACGCCGCGTCCGCGAGAAAATCGATCACCTCGTCAAGATTTCCACGGGCCCCCAGCAGGAAAGGCTCGAAGCGCGCCTGATATGACGGGGACGCGCGGAACGCCGCCAGCCTCGGATTCTCCGCCAGCTCCTTTTCAAATGCCGCGATCGACGCGGCGCAGCGCCTGGCCTGAGCTGCATGATGGAGGATCAGGACATCCGTCTCAGGCGCCGCCCTGAACGATTCGGACGGAGGACGCTGAACGAAATCATAGCCAGTCAGCTCCGACCAGGGTCGAAGCGTCAGCGACATCTCCCGATCCTCCGTCAGCGTCGTAAACCCAAACGCCGCCTGGCCCGCTTCGGCGGCCGAAATATGAACCGTGCCACGTCCGAATTCAGCTGAGACGATCCCGTTGGCGTCCGTTTTCGCCGTCAGGAGCGGATAAAGCTCGGCATAGTTGACGATTTCAAAGCGAACCGGCGTTCCTGCGGCCGCCTTTCCGTCCCGGGAAACGCGAACCGTCAGCCGCCGCGTCTCACCGTATTTCGCCGTGCGGTTGAGGAGCGAGGTAATATCGGTCGACGACGAAACGATCTCGTTTTCGAACCGTGTTCCGAACGACTGCGCCTGGATCAGGATCGCTTTCGACGCCGACGCCGTGAACCAGCCCTTATCCAGCCGCGGTTCGGGCTCGCAGGCGCCCAGGTAGAACCATTCGCCGTCAGCATACGCCTCGACCCAGGCATGATTATCGTCGCAATGCGCCCAACGCGGCGTATAAATCTGACGGGCCGGAATCCCGACGCTGCGCAGCGCGCTGACCAGAAACGTGCTCTCCTCGCCGCAGCGGCCAAAACCGCGTCGGAGCGTCGTCAGCGGCGACGCCGTGCGCTCGTCGGTCGCCCGGTACGTGACCCGCTCTCCGCACCACTCATTAACCGCTAAAATCGCTTCGCGTTTCGGCTTGTCTTCGACTCGTTCCCGAAGCGCGTCATAAAAGAATTCGCGGTTGAATTCGATTCTCTCATTATTGACGCGATAAAAAAGTAAAAAATTCAAAAAGACACCGGACGGAAGCGAACGAACTTCAGGGTCCCTTTCCACGAGCCGGAGCGTATGCCGAATGACGCGGATGACGATCGAAAACGGAACGCCGATCAGGTCCTGTATCGGCATGAACGTCAGGCAGAACTTCAGGCAGAACGCTTCCGTTCGATCCAGCCCATCCAACGCCGCGTCGATTTTATCGTGAAACGGAGCGAGCCGCGCTTCCGCCGCCCGGTAATCTGCCTCGATCCCCCGCTCAGTCTCCGGGGTAAAGATGGATTCCATGCGTCTTTTCCTCCGTAAATCGTCAGAAATTTTCGATAATCGCCTGAATCGCCCCACCGACAAGATGGCCGAGATGATCATAGCGCGAAAACCGCAGCGAGAAATTTCCCTTGGCATATTCGTTAATATAGGAAAGGTAATGATCCTTGAGAAGCTTCCTCAGAATCGGGAACTTATAAACGAGGCTTCCGTAAAGGATAATCACCTCAGGCGAATAAGCCATCGCGACTAAATTAATCGCCAGCGATATCCCGGTCACGACCTTCGTAACCAGCTTCAAGGCCCATTCCTCGCGATCAATATACGCCGAGAAAATTTCCCCGATCGTAATATCGCTGCGAATCCCGGTCGCCTCCTGAAGAATAGCCCATTCGGCGATATCCGTCTGAAGGCAGCCAATCTGACCACATTCGCACAAACGTCCAACCTGATTCATTACGATATGCCCGATTTCACCCGCAATATTATTCTGACCCCGATAAATTTCGTTATTGATAATAACGGCCGCGCCAATCCCATCGCCAACGTTCAATACAACTAAATCCGAAAACGCACGTGAATCGCCAAAATACATTTCCGCTACCGCCACCGCTTTAATATCATTCTCGACCAGGAACCGGAACTCAGGCATCAGCTTTTCCATTTTGCTGGCAAGCGGCACATCCTGCCAGCGGAGCATTGAGGAAAAGCGAACAAAACCATCGGCGTTGTCGACGATCCCCGGCACAATCATCGAGATAATCGGAATAACCTGAAGATCGGGGCGATCCTTAAAATATCGATTGATTTCGTCGCGAAGAAAGAGCAGGAAATCATCGACGCCGAAATCCGAAACATGCACCGTCAGCGTCCGGCAATCCAGAATCCTGCCCGACGAATCGGCAACGCCGAAATATGTTTCATCGCGCTCAACGTAAACCACGAACGCCCGCAGCGCCTGATCGTTGAGCCGAAGATCCTTCGACGGCCGTCCCAACGTGCCCTGCTGTTCCGAGTCGACAAGCTCGATCAGGCCGCGCTGAATAAAATCGTCTGTAATCCGCGAAACCGATACCACGCTGAGCTTCGTGATTCGCGCCAGTTCGCCCTTTGATATGGATTGGCCGCGAATAATATTGCTGAGGATGAGACGCGTGTTATACGCCTTCATCCCATCCTTATCCATTTTTTGCTGCCGGTTGTTCTCCATAAATAAAATTGGACAGACCTCCGTTTTCTTAAATCTTCCGCTCTTATTTTAACATGATGTAATTAATCCAGGGAATCAAAGCAGACGGCTGAATTGCGTTTCAAATTTCCGCAGTCACGACAAGAGCCAGTCAACAATATAAAGCTTGATCTATTTTTTGATCTAATTATTGATAAATCAACAGAAAGTTCCTGCAATAAGCTTTGACCCAAGCCGAAAGGAGCCTCCTATGACACTATAGCTCTTCAAGGAAGATTCTCCCGATACATCGACGGCGTTTTACCGGTCTTCTTTTTGAAACAGGCGCTGAAATAATATGGATTCTTAAATCCGACCTTTTCACTGATAACTTTTATCGGCAGAGCCGAATTGATCAGCAGATTTTCCGCTATTTCAATTCGCAAATCAGATATCGCAACCGATAACCCGATCCCATTAATCTTTTTATACAGTGCGCTGAGATACGACGGACTGATATTCACGTGCGCCGCAATACTCGTCAGACCTAAATCGTTGTCTTCAATATGCGATTTGATATATTCCTGAATTCGCTCGTTCAGCTGCGCATGGTAGCTGTTCGCCGACTGCTCTAACAGCCGGCAAACCTTTACACAAATAAGATAAATTTGCTCGGTTAGATCCTGTAAATTCTGATAACTCAGGAGACGTTCCTGAAACGCTCGGATCTCCAGCTGAATTTCATTCACATTGATGTTCATATCAGATAAAAATCTCATTGACTTTGTCATGATATCATACGCAAATAAATAGATACTATTTGTGTCGGAAAAATTGTGCGCTAACTTTTCTGAAAGTCCGGTCAGAAAAGCCTTTAGGTCGGAAAGATTTTTACTCGATAGAAGTCGAAGCAGTTCCATCTCTTGAAGCGAAGTCAGAAATAGAGGATTAGGCGTCATGGCCTTATAGTCGCGAATGTCGAAAATACATTTCTGCGGAAGAAAGAAATGGTATTTGAGCGCTTGCTTAGCGTCACTATACGACAAACTCAAGTTCCAAAACGAACTTTGAACGCTTCCAATTCCAATATTAAAACACCAGCTGCTGTCGCTCTCCTCTTGAAGGAGACGATCGAATTTTCGATTTGCGTCGAGAAGCAATGCGGCTGCCGATTGATTCGTGCCAAGAACAAAGACAAACTGATTCCGATTCCCGATTACGTACAAAAAATCAAACAGGGAAAGCTCTTTTGTAAACTTTTCCTGGATTGAAATAAGCTGCAAATGATAGTGATCAATTCCCATTTTTTTCCGCAAGCTCACATCATTCGTAATTTTTACAACAATGCATACATAATTAGAGAGAGAAACCGGAATCGACAGGTACGTAACCGAATCAAGCAAGAAATAACGACTTTCTTCAGAATTACAGCGCAGCAAATCATGAAAAAAATTCGCCCTCATTGCCGGAACCGATCGCTCAAGAAGCGCTCGCGCGCTTTCGTCCTTCCGGATTGAATCCACAGCCCGATTAACCACATTTGTCAGATAATCGTAATCGATCGGTTTTTCAACATAATCGAACGCGCCTAAACGAACTGCCTCTTTCGCATACATAAAATTATCGTAACCACTGATAAAAATAACCTTTATCAGCGGCCTGATTTTTCGAGCTTCCCGATAAAGCTCCAGTCCGCTCAGTCCCGGCATGTTGATATCCGAAATAATCAGGTTGACTTCCCGGGTTTCCAGAAAAGCCTTCGCCTCAAAAACATCTATAAACGCCCCAACCAAATGAACATCTAACAAGCCCCAATCGACCGAAGCTTTTATCCCCTCCAGTGCATGCGGATTATCATCAATCAGAATTGCGTTTATTTCCATGTTTCAAATTCACCTTCTAAATCCGGCAAAACCGGTTCGATTCGAATCGTCACGGTCGTCCCAATACCCGATTCGCTTTCAATAGAGATACACTGAAAATCCGACCCGCAGCTGTTAACCAAGGAAAGCCGCGCGCTCAGGCTCTTCAATCCAAAATGAGCCGTTGTCAAGACCGATCGATCCTCAAGGGCCCGCCTGACATTCCATAGCTCAGCTTCCGGGATCCCGACGCCGTCATCCGAAATCGTAATGCAGATAAAATCCTCATCACACGAAACTCTGATTTTAATATTTAGCTCGCTTCCGGATCCTCTTAATCCATGCTGAACGGAATTTTCAACAATCGGCTGCAGCGTGAACGGCGGAATCATACAGGCCTTTAAACCGTCCTCCATTTCGATTTTCAGCCAGATACGTCCGGTTCGGCAAAGATTCTCAATTTCAAGATACTCTGAAACGCTCTCGAGTTCCGACGCCAGTGGAATAAGATCGATGTTGCTGAGTTGCTTCCGATAAAATCGCGCTAATTTCGTAATGATCAAATTTGCAGTATCAATATTACCGAAAGATTGACAGGTTTTGATCGAATCGAGAATATTATATAGAAAATGGGGATTGATCTTCGCTTGGAGAAGCCGATAATTCAGCTTCTCTTCCTCCAGCTTTGCGTTTAATAACTCCTGATAGTTCGCTTCCAGCCGTTCGGCCATTTCAATAAAATCTACGGTGATCTCGTCTAATTCGTCCCGCTTCTCCGCCGGTCGCCGAACGAACTTCAAGATTTCCGTTAAAGCGGTATTTTCTTTTGAGGTCTTATATGTTCGCATGGCGCTCGCCAGCAAATCTATTTTCCGCGTGAGATTTCTGGACAAAATCGCAATCGCAATAACCAATGCCGCAGAAATAAAAAAAATGGTCAAGATATAAATATTTACCAGTTCCCTTGTTTTGCTTCGAATATACGCATCATCAATCGTCGTGATCAAACGCCAGTTATTCGCCGCGATCAAATACTCGAATAAAGACCCGCCCGAATATGGAAGCGACGTCTCCTCATGAACCGCTGAGCTCAGCGAAATCGCCTCACGAATATCAGCCGGAATATCCTCCGCTCCGGAAGACGCAATAGCAACCCCTGCGTCATCGATCAAAAAGCGATTGATTCCATCCTCCAGGTTCCCCTGAAGCAGCCGAGTCATCTCGGAAAGCTGAAGATTAACGAAATAAACGTAATCTAATCTATCCCGAGTCATATTAATTTTTCCCCAATAGCAGCTGATCAGCGTTTCCCGCTTCCCAGGCTGAATCGGAACCCGAAGAACAGGGACATCATAAAGCACCGTCCAGTTTCTCCGGTTCCCGTCGATTAGCCGCAGCAGGTCTGCTTCCGTAAATCCGTAAATCTCTGAATTTTTAATAGGGGAAAACATGATCCCATCCTGCGTCAGAATCCCTTCGCCGTTAACGAACACATTCACACTGTATAAGCGCGAAGCTGTGACCAATGATGAAATATTGTTCCTGATTTCAACATATTTATCTAAAAAACCGGTAAACGGATGATCCGCCGTAGTATTCAGCTGATATAGAAGATATTGCGTCGCGTCCGCGACCTGCGTCATCTGGCTCATGCGCGCGGAAATCAGCTGCCCGACCTGCCTTGACGTATACATGGCGGAGCGATAAATACTATCCTTCGCAATCGTCAAAGACCGATTATACGAAAAAGAACCTAATAACGCTAAAGGAACGAGCGAACAGGTAATAAAAGCGAGAAGAATTTTATTGCGAAACGTATTATACGCTTTAGATTTAGGACCGATCGAACGCTTCATAGTCAAATTATCGCATGGATTATAAAAATAGCCCGATCCAAAAAGCAGAGACGTAAAAAAATATAACGTTTTCGAAAAAAAATGTATTCCCGCGGCTGAAATCAATTGATAACATCATCTTACGCTAAACCGATCCTATAAATCGGAGTCATCAAACTAAAGGAGAACGCCATGAAAAAAAACCAGTTCCTCACCTTATTGCTTCTTTCTGTCTTTTCTCTGCTGCTATTATCAGCGTGCACGCCGAAAAGCCAGGAACCGGAAACAACGTCCGATAATTCCGCGCCAGGAGCTGTCCAGGCTGCGAAAAAAATTATCCTCATGACCAATGATACAACCTTCCCCGGCTTTGAGGAATATAGAAAAGCCGCGGAAGCTGCGACTGGGCTGACGATCGAGACGATTACTTCTCCAAGCAATTCGACGGATCGCCTCTCTAAAATTACAACGATCCTTTCATCGGGAGACGACAGCGTTGACATTATCGCGATCGATGATGAAATGATGAGCCAGTATAAATCCGCCGGTTTTCTCGAACCGCTTCAGGAAACCGTCATGACGCCTGACATCTTTTCAAATTTCCAGACCGAATACATGAAGGCTCGCGCAATGGTTGGAGAAAATATCTACTCCGTTCCGATGTACACGGAAATCCTGGCATACTGGATCGACGAGACAAAGGTCAAAAGCGCCGGACTCGAAGCTTCTCCAAAAAATCTCGACGAATTCATGCAGTTCGTCAGCGCCAACAGCGGGGACCAGAAATTTGGATACGGAGGCGCCTGGGAGAAAACCTATGTATTCAACGAGATCGGAACGTTCGTCAATCTGTTCGGAGGCGATTACTTGGATTGGACAAATCCGAATTCGCGGAAAGCTGTCGAATTCATGTATAACCTGCTGAAAGACGGATACACGGCCAAAGCGCAGCTGGCAGATCAATATGACCCCATGATGCAGAAAATGTTTGACGGTACATATGCGTCGCTTTTTATGTACACCGGCGCGCTGCAAACGTTTATCGATTCCGGAAAGTATGGCCCGGACGGGATCCATATGGCCCCGATGCCAACCTTCGAGCGCAACACCGCATACATGGCAAGCTGGCACTATGTCCTGAATAAAGAATCGAAAAATAAAGAGGCCGCCATTGAATTCCTGAAATGGGCCGCGTCTCCAGAGGGGGAAAAAGCCTATTTCGCAATGTGCTCCCGCATGCCGGCGAGGAAAGACGTCGTATTAGACCCGACGTTCGAAGCGACCGGCGTCGAAGACTTCCGGGAGTATCTGGAAAATACGACGCTGCTTGCCCGAGACATGGCGCCGCAGGCGATGGAATTCATCAGCGCGATCGGATCGCTGTTCCAGCAGTATGTATCGGACGAAATCACGCTGGACGCTTTCTGTGAACAGGCGCAAAAGGAAGTCGAAACTTATATGCCGAAAGAATAACCTCAGGGCAGGATACCATTCTTAACGGTTCAGGCAAACGCGCGCGCCGCCGGATTTTACAGCGCGCGCGTTCAATGAAATAACCTTATTTATAGAAGGCAGGAAGAGCCAATGACACAAAAGAGAAATAAACTTTGGGCTGCATGGGGCCTTATCCTACCTGCAATCCTGATAAGAGCCTTTACAACCCTATACCCGGTAGCCATAACGCTATATAACAGCCTGTTCGAAATAAACGGATTTAAAGGTGGAATTCCAATTTTCGTCGGGCTCGGAAATTTCAGTCGTGCGTTCTCAGATCCAAAACTGATTACGTCGATCTCGTTTACATTAATCTTCACCTTCTTCTCAATCCTGGGGCATCTCGTTTTAGGAATGATTCTTGCGCTCGTGCTGAACTATAAATTCCGAGGGCAGCAGCTATTGCGCACGATCGTTCTTATCCCATGGGCAATGCCAATGGTAGTCGCTGGAATCGCGGCACGCTGGGCGTTTAACGACCAGTTCGGACTCGTCAACGATCTGATTCGAAGGTTCTTTCCAAATTTCCATTACGACTGGCTGGTCAATACAGGCTCAGCGCGCGCAGCAGTCATCCTGGTCGATATGTGGAAGGACATCCCTTTTTTTGCGATCCTGATTTTAGCTGCGCTCCAATTCATTCCGGGCGAAATATACGAAGCGGCGAAAATTGACGGTTCAGGTCCGATCCGAACCTTTTTCAGCGTTACGCTGCCGAATATTGCTAAAACGCTCCTCTCACAGAGCATCTTCTTCATTCTCTGGCGGATAACGAGTTTTGACCTTGTTTACGCGATGACCTCCGGCGGGCCAGGCGACTCGACAACACTCCTGAGCTATCGGATCATGCTCGAAGCGTTCAATAACCTGAATCCCGGATACGCATCTGCAATTTCGGTCATCCTTTTTATCCTGATGGCAATCGTCGCCGGAATTAACCTGACCGCACTGAAAAAAGTCGGAAACAAGTAGAGAACATAATAATATGAAACCAATGTCGCTCCTTAAATTCAGACGTTCGTATATTTGGATTCTCGCGACTCTGATCGCAATCATCATCCTGTTTCCAATTGCCTGGGTCTTTACGTCATCCATTACGCCCGCCGGCGAGCTCTTCACAACACCCATCCATTACATCCCGCTGAACCCGACGCTGGCAAATTATCAGCGGCTTTTCGAAACATTAAAAATAGGTGAAAAGATCAAAAATACCCTGATCATCACCTTCTCCTCGCTCATCCTGTCAACAATCGTCTGCACATTCGCAGCTTACGCGTTCAACAGGTATGCGTCCAAAGGACTGACCGTTGTATTCGGCTGTCTATTAGCGACATCGCTCATTCCTCCGATCGTAACCGCCAGGCCATTATACGATTTTATTCGCAGCGCCGGCCTGATCGACACGTTCCCTGGATTAATCCTCCTTTACACGAGTTCACTGATCCCGTTCAGCGTCGTTATCCTGACCGGCTTTTTCAATGAAATCCCTGTAACGATCGAGGAAGCCGCGGAGGTAGACGGCTGCACCTTCTTCCAGAAATTTTTTCACATTATTTTACCGATTCTCAGGCCTGGCCTCGCTACAATCAGCATCATCAATTTTATTTCATGCCTCAACGATCTTTTTACCCCGCTCTTCTTCGCGTCCAAGATCGAGGTACTCAGCGTCGCGATCACGACGATTCCAAGAAATAACGCGTACAGCGTCCCTTGGGATTTAACAAGCGCGATGGGCTGGATTATTCTGCTGCCGATTATCGGTTTCGTCGCCATCTTCCAGAAACAGATCATGGAAGGAATTATGGCCGGCGGAATTAAAGGATAATTCTTTACAGGGAGTCAAAAGATGAACGATCTAAGCAATATCTATATCTTACAGGACGGAACGTCCGGCGCAATCACGGCGGAAAACCCGAAGGGAGAAAAAGGTCACGGCGGAACGGCAGCGAGTCCTTTGGGACCCTCCCGGAAAGGACGCCCCTGTATCGGATTAAAAAGCGGAACTTCAGAAACAATCGCCGAAATAATCGGCCCAGGAATCATCCGACATATCTGGATAACCGTCCCTGATCGAACCTCCGACGAAGACAGATACGTTTTGCGCGATTTAATCCTGAAAATCTACTGGGATGATGAGGAAATTCCGGCTGTTATCGCTCCGCTTGGAGATTTTTTCTGCTGTGGCTTCGCCGTCGAAACAATCGTTAACGCTTTACCGATCGTCGTTTGCCCCACGAGAGGAATGAACTGTTATTTTCCAATGCCTTTCCTCAAAAAAGCGAAAATCGTCATAGAAAATCAGCACCCCGCCGATCTTAACGGGTTTTTCTATCAGGTCGATTATGCGCTCATGAAGGATCTCCCCGGTCCGATCGGCTATTTCCATGCGCAATGGAGAAGGGAAAAGATCACGGAAAAAGCTAAGGACTTTACGGTTCTGGACAACGTCAGCGGAAAAGGGCAATACGTCGGAACATATCTGGCGCTGGCGACGCTTGAGCGTTACTGGTGGGGCGAAGGCGAGTTCAAATTTTATATCGACGGAGATCGGGATTATCCGACAATCTGTGGGACGGGAACGGAAGATTATTTCGGCGGATCATGGAGTTTCGCCGCACAAGTCGACCGGAAAACCGTCGAACAAACTTATTGCACACCATTCCTGGGCTATCCGTTCTATAGTGCGCATGACACAAAAATCCATAACCCCTATCATAACGATGACGCGCCGCCAATGCGTGGACTTTACAGGTTTCATATTCCTGATCCGATCTTATTTTCGGAAAATATCCGCGTCACCGTACAACAAATCGGCGTAAACTTCAAAGGCTTATTCGAGCGTCAGGACGACGTCGCTGCGACAGCCTACTGGTATCTCGATAAAGCGGCCGGAACGCTATCCACACTTCCGCAGCGGGAGGATCGCTGGCCAAGGTAACGTCAAATAACGTCAGTTCCTCCGCATGCATCTCAAGGGTCCGAATCAGCGCCTCCGCTCATATAAATCCATGACGGCGCAGCTGGCTGCGTTTCCTTATCCGAAAATGGTAACATCCCACCATTTTCGGATAAAATCATATCTGAAAGGGAAACCCATGACCGCAAGCCCGCAGCTGACCATCCTCATTCCGGCCTACAACGAAGAAGCCGCACTGCCCCATACCCTCGCCGACACGCTCGCCTGGTGCGAAGCGCACGACGCAAACTGCGTCGTCGTCAACGACGCGTCGACCGATCGGACCGGCGCAATTCTCGCCGATTTCGCCGCAGGGAACCATCGGCTGACCGTCAGGACGCATAAAGTCAATCGCGGATACGGCGGCGCGCTCAAAACCGGAATCGCCGCGGTTCAGACCCCGCTCGTCCTGACGATGGACGCTGATGGGCAACATCGCCTTGAAGACATCGAGCCTATGATTGAAGCCCGTGAAAAAACGGACGCCGACCTCGTCATCGGCGCGCGTTCAACTCGGAAAACGTCTTTCGCGGACCATTACCGCGCCCTCGGGAAAACCCTTCTTCGGGCCGTCGCGAAAATCCTCGTCAGCCTCAGCGTCGACGACCTGAACAGCGGCATGAAACTCTACGACGCCGCGCTCGCGAAAAAATACCTTCCGCTCTGCCCCGCGTCGATGGCGTTTTCCGACGTCATGACCCTCGTCTTTATCCAGCAGCGTCACCTCGTCGTTGAACAGCCCATCCAGACCCGGAGCCGAATCGCCGGCGAAAGTACGATCTCGACCATGACCGCGCTCGACACGCTGATTCAAATTTTCAATATCGTGATGGTTTTCAATCCGCTGCGAATTTTCCTGCCGGTCGGCGCGGCCGCGGTCCTGATCGGTATCCTTTGGGCAATTCCATTCTTCCTCGCCGGAAGCGGGCTGAGCGTCGCCGCCCTCCTCTCGATTACGGTCGGACTGATATCGATCCTCCTCGGCCTGATCGCGGAACAGCTTTCACAAATCCGCCGCCGCGATTTCTAAACGCTCCGGGGCTCAGTTCCCGAAAACCGCCGGGCCTACAAGGCGCTCGATCTGCGCCGCGGCGCGCGGATACGCGCTTTTTAAAACGGCCCCGTCTCCATGCTCGTAGCTTTCCGGCGTATACCCCGGGCACATCGTCGTCCCTAAAAGCGCGAAATGACCGCCGGGAAGCAGTCTCGATCCCTGCCAGTGCCCTGCCGGAACTGTATACTGAACGCGATGACCTTCCCGAAGGCGGGGCCCCAGAATCGTCGTCCGAAAACTCCCGTCCGGAAGAAGCTCCAGCAGCGAAACCGGATCGCCAAGATAAAAATGATAAACCTCATCCCCGCTCAAGCGGTGCAGGTGCGAAAACGCGTCGCCGCTGAGCAGGTAATAAATCGCGGTTCCAGCCGGCTTCCCGTCGATCGTCCATGCGCTTTCGTACGTTCGCAGCGCCATTCCGCCCTCGCCTTCGAGCGGACGCAGCCCCAGCAGCTCGATAATCTCCTGGGCGTTGATTAAATCCTGATTCATGATCGCCCTGCCCCACGAACCGCAACCCATTCCGAACCGCGGCGGTCGCTTTCCAGGATCGCCGCGCAAACCGCGGCGTTCTCCGCCCCGTCGTCAAACGTCGGCAGGCGCGCGCTGCCGTCCCTCCGCTCCGGAGATAGAACCGTCCGATAAAATAATCCAATCGACGAATAAAACGTATCGCCGAAACCCTCACCAAATCCAAACGATTCCGTCTGAATCGGACCGCCCTTCCGCGAAACCGAAAGAACGCCGTTCGCTTCCGAATTCCACCAGAAATTCCCGCGTTCGCAAGTCGCTTCAATCGTGAGCCGGTTCTCGCGGCCCGGAGAAACCTCGGACAAAACGATCGAACCGATCGTCCCTTCCCCGAATTGCAGGTGGATTATCGCCGCGTCTTCCGATTCAACCTGAATCACCTCTCCCTCGCCCGATTCATCCTCCGGCGACATCATCCCATCCGGTCCTATCCGCCGCTTCGGGAAAAAGCGCCCCAGCCGCGCCGAAACCGCCGTAATTTCCAGACCGGTAATAAACCGCGCCAGGTCCAGCCAATGGCTCCCGATCTCGGTCACAGCGCGCATCGGACCGCCGATCGCCGGATCGTACCGCCATTGGTACCGCGCCGGAAGCGCGTGAAAAGACTGAAGGTAATCCCCATGAATCAGCAGCGGGCGTCCAAAATCACCCGAACGGATCCTCGCGCGAAGCGCCAGACAGGCCGGATAAAACCGGACATTGAATCCAACCGCGCAAACGGAACCGCGCTCTCGCGCCGCCTCCGCCAGGACCGCAGCCTCATCCGCGTCCAGGCAAAGCGGTTTTTCGCAGTAAATATGCTTACCCTGATCCAGGCAGAACCGGATCAGGCCGCTATGCGTCGACGGCGGCGTACAGAGATGAACCGCGTCGATCGCCGGATCCGAAATCAGCTCCAGCTCCGTCCCCCACCGCGGAATACCATGCCGCGCCGCGAAAGCCCGCGCTTCGTCCTCCGTCTCCGCGATAACCGCCGCCGGCCTCGCGTCTAACCGCTTCATCGCCGAAACATGCAGTTCCGCAATCCCGCCGGCCCCAACGATCGCCGTCCGAATCATCTCGCCTCCATCTGCATTCTCCCTAACGCTTCCCTTTATCGTACGCCTCGCCGATCGCGCGCGGCGGATGGTTCCGCTTCGAGAAGAAAAGCAGGAGCAGGAGCGTTAGAATATACGGAATCGTCATGAACAGGTTCGTATACTGCGACGACAGCCCCATGAATAAACAGAGCTGGTACCCGCCCGCCCGGGCGATCCCGAAAAACAGGCAGACAAAAAAGGTCGGAACAATATTCCAATTTCCGAAAATCATCGCCGCAATCGCCAGATATCCATATCCGAGATAGATACTTGGGGAAAACTGCGACAGGAGCGAATACGCAAAACACATCCCGCCGATCCCCGAAAGCCCGCCGGAAATCATGACCGCGATAAACCGCGTCCGCGCGACGTTCCCGCCAGCCGCGTCGACCGCCTGCGGATTATCGCCGCAGGCGCGCAGCCGCATCCCGAAACGCGTTTTATACATCAGGTACCACGCGAACAAGCTGATAACCAGCAGGATAACCTCGAATGGATATACGTTCGTAAAAACAGCGCCGAGAACCGGCACCGAACCCAATCCGGGAACCGTAAACCGATCCGAAACCCCCAGCGTAAATTTATTCGAAGCGCTCCCGTATAAAACGCCGCTGATCTGAGACGTGAGAAACGTTGTCAGCGAAATTCCCAAGATATTAATAACCACCCCGCTGATGACCTGCTCCGCTTTAAACTGGATGCAAAGCAGCGCATGCAGAATCGCGTACAGCGCCCCGCCAAGAAACGCCATCGCCAGCGCAATATACAGGATCGTCTGAGTCGAAAGTCCGGCGTACAGCGCTAAAATCGTCGCCAGCACCGCGCCGCAGAACGCGCCAAAGCCCTGGAAGCCTTCGACCGCTAAATTCGTCACGCCGCTCTTTTCCGAGTAAATTGCGCCGACCGCCATGATAAAAAGCGGAATTCCGAAAGCCAAACCGTCAGTGATCATGTTATGAAGATAATTCATGCTTCGCCGTCCGTCCTGTTTTCCCGTTCCGCGACCGGAGCCAGTCCAGCCCCGTCCGCTTCGTCGAGCCGCTCTGAATACGCCCCCGCTTTCGCGCGGAAATACTCGCCGCAGGCGGTAAACAGCAGCAGAATTCCGGTAATCACCGACGAAATTTCCTTCGCCACCCCGACCATCGAGCTCATCGTGCTGCTCCCGTTTTGGAAAATCGTAATCAGGACCGAAGACAGGATCGCGCCGATCGGACTGTTATTCCCTAAGAGCGCGGTCGCGATCGCGTCGTAGCCCATTCCCGGAAGCGTTTTTGGAATAATCGAATTCGTATACCCGAGATAATACGTCACGCCCGCCAGCCCCGCCAGCGCGCCGGAGAAAGCCATCGCCAGAACGATCTGCCGCCCGACGTGAATCCCGGCGTACAGCGCGCAATTCCGGTTCGAGCCGACCGCTTTCAGCTCAAAACCGAAAATCGTCTTATCAAAAATGAAGCGGACTACGAACGCCGTCAGGATCGCCAGCGCAATCCCCAACGGAACGTTGCAGGCGGTACCGAAAATCATCGTCTTCGTAAACGTCAGCCGTGCCGACGCGGAAATCACCTTGGACGCGCGGCTGATCTGGTCGACGTAGAACGAATTAATAAGAAAACCAGTAACGTAGCTGATAATATAGTTAATCATGATCGTCGAAACAACCTCATGAATATTAAACTTATATTTCAGATACCCGACGAACATCCCGACCAGTCCGCCGACAATCAATCCAATCAGGATCACCAGCGGCCGCGCGATCGCGCCCGAAAGCGCCCGGTTATACCCGACCCAAATCGTCGCCAGGAATCCGGACAGGACCATCTGGCCCGCGATTCCGATATTAAACAAGCCGCAGCGGTAAGCGAAAATAAACGACAACGCCGCCAACAGCATCGGCGCCATGATATTCAGGAACTGGAAAAAATCCGACAGCACGCCCGTCCCCGCTCCATAGCTCGCCTTCACCGCGAACCCGTTCCCCGCTAAAAAGCCATAGAACGCCGTAATCGGGTTCTTCCCCAAAATCAGCAGCAGCACGGACGAAGCGATCAGCGTCAGAACAATACAAAACAGCGGAACCGTCAGCCGCGTCCAGCGCTCGTTAACAAGAAGGCGGGCGAACGCCTGACGAAAACCTGCGCGATGAATCCTCATGTCGTTTTTCAATTCTCCGTAACCCCCATCATGTAACGCCCAACCTCCTGCGAAGTCAACGTCGAAGCGTCGGCAATCTTCAGCAGCCGTCCGTTATAAATAACGCCGATCGTGTCCGCCAATTCCATGATTTCATCTAACTCCAACGAAATCAGCAGGATCGCCGCGCCCCGTTCGCGCTCCGCTAAAATCTGCTTATGAATATTTTCGATCGCCCCCATATCCAGCCCGCGCGTCGGCTGAACAAAAATAATCAGCGAACTATGTTCCTCGATTTCCCTGGCGACGATCGCTTTCTGCTGATTTCCCCCGCTCATGGATCGAACCGTCGTCCGCGTTCCCTGACCCGTTCGGATATCGTACGCATCGATCAGCTTCCGCGCGTACTCGTCCGCCGCATTTTCGTTCAGGATCCCCCCCTCCGACAGCGGCGATTTATAATACCGGCGCAGGCATAAATTCGAACGCAGATCGAAATCCAGGAAAACGCCGAACTTCTGCCGGTCTTCCGGAATATAGCCGATCCCAGCCTCGATCCGGTTCCGGACCGGCTCGCCGGTGATCTCGCGGCCGTTCAGGGAAATCCGACCCTTCTCGACGTCGATCAGCCCCGCGATTGCGTCCGCGACCTCGGTCTGGCCGTTGCCCGAAACTCCGGCGATCGCGAAAATCTCCCCGGCGCGGATCGAAAACGAAACGTCTTTAACGAGCTGGACCCGATCCGAATTCCGAACGCAGAGTCCTTCCACGCTGAGAACCGTCTCGCCAAACCCAGCCGCCGGCTTTTCGGCCTGAAGCTCGACGTTCCGCCCAACCATCATGTTCGCCATCGCCTGCTTCGACGTCGTCCGAACGTCCAGCACGTCAATCAGCTTCCCGCGCCGAAGAATCGCGCAGCGATCGGCGACCTTCTTGATTTCTTCGATTTTATGCGTGATCAGGATAATCGTCTTCCCGCCGTTCCGGAGCTCCTCCATGATTTTCAGCAGGTACTCAACCTCCTGCGGCGTCAGAATCGCGGTCGGCTCGTCGAAAATCAGGATTTCAGCCTCACGATAGAGCATCTTCAGAATTTCGACCCGCTGGCAGGTCGAAACGTCAATATCCGAAATCACGTCGGTCGGATTAACCTCCAGGCAGTAATTCTTCGAAAGCGTCCGGATCTTCTCGTTCGCCTCGCGCAGATCGACATACGGAAAAATTCCGAGCGCTTTTTTAATCGGTTCAACGCCCAAAACGATATTTTCGCAGACCGTATAATTCTCGACCAATTTAAAATGCTGATGGACCATGCCAATATTCCGATCCGCCGCTTCGGAAGGCGATTTAAACTGAACCTTTTCGCCGCGAATATAGATTTCGCCGTGATCCGGCTCGTACAGTCCATACAGCATACTCATCAGCGTTGATTTTCCAGCCCCGTTTTCCCCCAGCAGCGCAAAAATTTCCCCGCGGCGAACCTGAATCGTTACATTATCGTTCGCCAAAATACCGGGGAACCGCTTCGAAATATTCCGCATTTCGACAATATATTCCGCATCCGCCATAAATTTCCGATTTCCTCCGCTTCCCGCGAAACCACGCGCTTTACCTAGGAAGAAGGCTTAAAGCCTTCTTCCCGACAACCAATCCCTGACCTTCCGCCTTATTCAAGACCCGTGAATTTATCCGGCAGCATTCCGTTAAAATTCGACGGCGGAACGATCGTCCCATCTTTCAGCAGCGGATAAACCTCGGCCAGCTTCTCCAGCGTCTCGTCCGACAGCTGCTGCCGCCCCGCTTCAGAGACGTACCCGACCGAATCGGTATCGACGCCCAGCGTCGCGTCCATCCCGACAAACTTACCGTCATAAATCGCTTCGAGCTGACGCGTGACGTTAACATCCATGATCTTCAGAGCCGACGTCAGGATAATATTCTTATCGCCGTTGACGCCGTCGTCATACTGATCCACGTCGCAGCCAATCACGAAAACGTTCCCGGCTTCCTTCGCCGCAGTAAAAACGCCGTTTCCCGACGATCCGGCCGCGACCAGAATAACGTCCGCGCCCGCGTCGATCAGCGCCTTCCCGACTTCCTTCCCGGTCGCCTCGTCCGCGAAGCTCCCGACATAGTTCCCGCCGACGTTCTCGCCCATGCCTTCTACCGGGACCGCCGCCGTTCCGGCGAACGACGGAAGCTCGACGAGTTCAGCCTTCGTCCCGAATTTCGCGTTCGCGTAATTCACGCCAGCCATGAAGCCGAACTGATAATTGACGTTCGAGGGGAACGCGATCCCGTTAACAACCGCGACCTTATTCGTCTTCGTCGTCAAAGCCGCCGCAACGCCGGCAAAGAAACCGCCCTGTTCCTCCTGGAACGTCATCGTATAAACGTTCGGCAGGTTGGACAGCATGTTTCCCTCCGAGTCGGTAACCGTCGAGTCGACGACGAGGAAATATTTATCCGGGTTCGCCGTCGCGATATCGCCAATCCCGGCGAAGTTATAGCCCGGGAGGACGAAAGCGTCGTAATCGCCGACCAGCATCGCGACCGTATCGATCAGTTTCGAAAGATCCGGTTCCTTGACATCACGGAGCGTACTGTCCGGATGACTGTCGACGAACGCCTTCGCCCCGTCATAGCAGTTTTCATTAAACGAGCCGTCGTCGATCCCGGAGGAGGTCACGATACTGATCGAGAGACCTTTGCCTTCAGGAACAGCTTCCACCTCGGCAGCGCCTTCAACGGCAGCTTCCTCAACCGCGGCTTCAGTCGCCGCGGGGACTTCTTCCGCCGTCTTCGTACAGGCCGAAAGCACAAACGCCATCAAAATGGCCAACAATACATAAACAACCGCATACTTTTTCATTATATTTCTCCTGAAAAATCCTGATCCGTTTTCCAGCGCGGCGCAATCCGGATTCACCGGAAGGACCGCGCCGGGATTCGCGTCGTTCGTCTTCGAACGATCCTCTCCGAAATAACTTATAAACCACTTCTCAGCCGTCCAGGCCGGAAACGAACCCCGCCGCGGTTATCAGCGCAGTCCGCATCATTTCGTCAAAGCTGTTCTGCCTCTCCTCAACGCTGAGCGCTTCGCCCGTGACGAGCGAATCGGATATCGTCAGGATCGACAGCCCCTTCTTCCCGGAGCCCATCGCCGTCAGGTACAGCCCAGCCGTCTCCATCTCAACGCAGAGATGCCCATAGTTCATTATCTTGCGATCGATTTCCGGGTCGGGATTATAAAAGAAATCCGACGTATAAACCGGACCAACGCAATAACGCGCCCCAATCTCCCGCGCCGCCGCGACCGACCGCTCCAGCAGCCCGAAATCGGCCGTCGGCGCGAGCTGGCCTTGAAACGGGTACAGCGCCGGCATCGACGAATTCGTCGACGCCGAGACGGCGATCACGAGATCGCGAACCCGGACGTCCGCCCGGATCGATCCCGCCGAACCGACGCGGATAATCGCTTCCACGCCGAAAAAGTTGAAAAGCTCGTACGCGTAAAGCGTGAACGAAGGCATCCCCATCCCGGAGCCCATCACGGAAACCTCGCGGCCCTCGTACAATCCGGTGTAGCCATACATATTGCGCACGTCGTTGAACAGAACCGCGTCGGTTAAATACCGCTCCGCGATCGTTCGCGCGCGCAACGGATCACCAGGCATCAGCACCACTTTCGCGACATGCGTCCCGTCCTTAAGCTTAATACAGGCCGAAGCCGATTCACGACATTCCATCTGACGCACCCTTCCTCAGCCGGCGGACGTCAGGTTCAGCGCCGCCAGCCGGTAAATCTCAAAAAATCGTTCCGGCTTTTCAGCCGAACAGCTTTTTCAAGTTGACATCGAACGGCGGATAAACGATCCCCCGATCCGTAACGATCGCGGTCAGCAGCGAATGATCCGTTACGTCGAACGCAGGATTGTAGCATTTCGTTTCCGCCAGCGCCATCGGCTCCCGGTACCAGAGATTCTTGATCTCCTCCGGATCGCGAAGCTCGATCTCGATATCCGCGCCGCTCGCGCAGCTCATATCGATCGTCGACGAGGGCCCCAGCGTATAGAACGGAACGCCGTAATATTTACAAAGAATCGCCAGCCCCGACGTTCCAATCTTATTCGCGAAATCGCCGTTCGCCGCGACACGGTCGCAGCCAACGAACGCCGCCTGGACCTGCCCCGATTTCAAAACGATCGACGCCATATTGTCGCAGATCAGCGTCACGTCGACGCCCGCCCGTTCCAGCTCGTACGACGTCAGCCGCGCGCCCTGAAGAAGCGGCCGCGTTTCATCGGCAAAGACGCGGAACGCATACCCGCGTTCCTTCCCGAGCAGGAGCGGACCGATCGCCGTTCCATACTTCGACGTCGCCAGCGGTCCCGCGTTGCAGTGCGTTATCACCCCGTCGCCATCCTTCAGGAGCGAAAGCCCGAACTCGGAAATCCTCGTGCACATCGCGATATCTTCGTCATGAATCGCGATCGCTTCCTTCCCCATCACCGCGGCGATCTCCGCCGGCGAACCTCCGTCCGAAGCTTCCATGACGCTGAGCATGCGTTTTACCGCCCAGCTCAGGTTAACCGCCGTCGGGCGGGAGGAAATCAGCTTTTCACCGTCCGCCCGAAGTCCGCGTTCGAACGACGCCCTGTCCAGCCCCGTCTTCGCCAGCGCCAGAACGTACATCCCATACCCGGCGCAAATCCCGATCGCGGGCGCGCCACGGACCGAAAGCCGTTTAATCGCGTCGTAAATCTCGTCAACCGTCCGCAGCGTCAAATAAACCTGCCGATTCGGAAGCTGCGTCTGGTCCAGGATGACGACGCTCCTTCCGTCCTCCCCCAGATGTACCCCGCAGGCCTTCCGATCTTCCTCCGTAATCATCATTTTATTCGTCTTCTCTCCTCAAAATAATTTATGCTACGCGATTGCGTTGACAAGCGAGAGGACACTTTCGCGAATCTTCCGGTTCGCCGCCAGCGCCGCCTCGCGGCTGTCCTGTTTCGTGTAAAAATAGAATTTAATCTTCGGTTCCGTCCCGGACGGACGAATCGCGAACCAGCCGCCGTCTTCGAGGAAAAACCGGAGCACGTTCGACGCCGGGATGTCCTGATAGCCCTGCTGGTAATCGATAACCCTCGCGACCTTAACACCCGCGATCTCGGACGGGAGGTCCTTCCGAAGCTGGATCATCATCCGCTGGATCCGTTCCGCCCCGGCTAAACCCTCTAATACGAGACTGACGCCTTCCTCGGCGAACCAGCCGTACCGCTCGTACAGGCCTTCTAAAACCTGCCAGAGCGTTTTTCCCTGCTTCCGATAATAGGCCGCCGCTTCCGCGATCAGCATGCCCGCGCTGATCCCATCTTTATCGCGAACGTTCGGCGACGCGGCGTAACCGATCGATTCCTCGTACCCCAGAAGGTACCGGTACCCGCGCGCCGTCAGCTCCGGAATCCGACCGCAGATATTCTTAAACCCGGTCAGCGCCTCGAACATCTCAACCCCGTATGCGTGCGCGATCTCCGTCGACATCGTCGACGTCACGATCGACTTGACCATCGCGCCCTTCGCCGGCAGCGTTCCCGCATCCTTCCGTCCCTCCAGAATATAATTCGCCAGCAGGACGCCCGTCTGGTTCCCGTTCAGCGGGATGTAGCGGCCGTCGTCGCCCAGAACCTCAATCGCGAACCGGTCGCCGTCCGGGTCGGTCGCCATGAGCAGTTCCGCGCCGACGCGCCTGCCCAGCTCTTCGGCAAGCTTAAACGCTTTCGGATCCTCCGGGTTCGGATACCCGACCGTCGTAAAATCGGGATCCGGGTCTTCCTGCTCCGCGACAATATGCCAGTTGCCGAAACCACGGTCGCGGAGCATCTCGCGGAACGGGATCGAGGCGGCCCCATTTAACGGCGTGTACACGAGCGGAATCGACAAATCCAGTTCTTCGCCGCTGTGAATCGCTAACGATTCGACCTCGTCAAGGTAGCGCCGGTCCTCCGCGGCCCCCAGCATCGTAATCCGTCCGTCCGCCAGCGCTGCCGCGAAATCGGCGGACCGAATCCCGTCGAAGTAATCTGTACGTTCAATGCAAGCTAAAATCCCGTCCGCAACTTCCGCGCTGACCTGGCAGCCGTCTTCCCAATAGACCTTATAGCCGTTAAAATCACGCGGATTATGCGACGCGGTAAGATTGACGCCCGAAATCGCGCCCAGAACGGGGATCAGGTACGAAAGCTCCGGCGTCGGGCGGAGCTCCGGAAAAACGTACGCCCGGATTCCGTTCGCGGCGAAAATACCGGCGGCGAACCGCGAAAATTCCTTCGAAAAATGACGCGGATCATGCGCAATGACGACGCCGCGCTGCTTCGCTTCCTCCCCGAACGAGCTGATATAATCGGCTAGCCCCTGCGTCGCGCGTCCGACCGTAATATAATTCATCCGCATCGTTCCAACGCCGATTTTCCCGCGAAGTCCCGCCGTCCCGAACGTCATGTCGGCAATAAACCGCTCCTGAAGCTCGGCATCGTTCCCGCTCAATCCAACCAATTCCACACGCAGCGGGTCGTCCGCCGCAAGCTTCTCTGACCATAGCTGAACCCGCTCCCGATAATCCATTCTCTCATCCTCACTTTCGATATATAAACGGACTCTTCTACATAGTCCGCCGCCTAAGAGTATACCTAAACATGAGAAAAAAGGCTATCCCTTAACCGATCCGGCCGTCATTCCGCTGACAAGAGATTTCTGCGCAACGAAGATAAAGAGAATCGTCGGAATTGACGAAACCATGATCGCCGCCGCCATATTCCCCCATTCGACCTGATACGACGTGATAAAAAAGGACGTCCCGACCGTCGCCGTAACCGCCTTCTTGAAGCTCAGGATACCGCTGAATAAATATTCGTTCCAGCTGGTAATAAAACCCAAAATCGCCGTTGACGCGATTCCGGGACGAAGAACCGGGACCAGGATCCGCGCCAGGATTTGCAGCGTGCTCGCCCCGTCGATCATCGCCGCTTCTTCGATCTCCTTCGGAAGATCCTGAATATACCCGATAAACAGCAGCAGCGACGTCGGCGTAATAAACAACGTATGCATGAAGATAATCGACGTCTTCGTATCCAGCATCCTGAGCCTGTTGAAAATCAGGAAGACCGGGATCGCGAACGCCAGCGCGGGCATCAGGCGCAGCAGCATCGTCGCGCTCAGGATCGTATCGCCGAAGCCATGGTAACGGACAATACTGTAAGCGGCGGGGATCGTCACCGCGACGGCCAGGAACGACGAAACCAGCGCGATAATAAACGAGTTCGAAATAAATCTTCCGAAATCGTACCCACCCTTTCCGAGGACGTTCAGGTAGTTATCCAGGACCGGCCGGAAGATCCATTTCGGCGGGTACGCCGAAATATCCGCGCTCGACTTAAAAGACGTCAGGAAATTCGTAAAAACGCCGATATCGAAAAGAACGATAATCACCGCGATCAGCGCGACGACCAGCGCCATGGACAGCATCGAACGAATCTTTTTCGAGATCATCATTTATATCCTTTCATCGTTCGCCTGACCAGGTACAGCGACGGGATCAGCAGCATGATCGCCAGCGCGAACGAAGCCGCGCTCGCCATCCCGTAATCGCTGCGCTGGAACGCGCGCCGGTAAATAAAAATACTGACGCTCTGCGTAAACGTTCCCGGCCCGCCCGCGGTCATCGCGAAAACCAGCTCGAAAATCAGGAACGACGCCAGTAATTTTTCCAGGAACGTCACCCAGAGAATCGACGAAATCAGCGGCAGCGTCACATGAACCAGCCGCTGGAACGCGTTCGCGCCGTCGACCGTCGCCGCCTCGATCAGCTCCTTCGACACCCCCTGCATCGACGAATACGTATTGATAAAAACGAACGGCATCCGGTTCACCGTATCGGCGCCGATAATCGTCTGGTTCACGAAGCCGACCCCAAGCATCGCAGTCGTGCCGGTAATCCCGGCCAGCAGGTAAGCGATCGGGCCGACGAATTCGTTAAAAAGCAGCCGGAACATCGTCCCCATCAGGAACGGCGATACCACCATCGGGAGCAGCAGCAGCGTTATCGCGACGCTTTTTCCCGGAAAGGCACGGTTGAAAAGCTGTGCGATCAGGACGCCCAGCAGCATCTGAATCGTCGTCGAAATAACCGCGAAGCGCAGGCTCCAAAGCAGCGATTTTCCAAAATCCGCGTTGGTAAACAGGTTAATATAGTTTTTCAGCCCGATGAAGTTCGGATTTCCAATATTATTGATCCGCGCGTTGAAGAAACTCAGTCTTAGTCCATACAGCATCGGGTACAGCGCGAAACATACCAGCCAGATCGTCAGCGGCGCGAGCAGGAGCAGGCTGATCATCTTCTTCTTATTGACTTTAAAAAAGCTCATGACTTCGGTTCCTCCGATAGCGTTAAACCCCGCCGCTCAGGGACAGGCTATAAATTTATCGGAGATGACGGCTGTCATCTCCGATAAAGGTCCATCAGCCCGGGAAACGGTTACCAGTTTTCCATTTCCGCCGAGCAGTCCGCCTGAACCGCCGCAAGACCTTCGTCGATTGTAACGACGTCCGTCCAGGCGTTCGACAGCCCGCCGCAGGCGATATCTTCAATAATCCCGGCGGTCGGGGGCAGGTTGCGGCCATACTCATTAACAACGTCGGCCATGTACCCGAAGTCCGGGCGCGCTTCCGCCATGTCGGCAAGAACCTTAATAGACGGCGGAATCCCGCCGGCGTCAGCGTATAGCTTCGCGGCTTCGTCGCCGTACAGCCAGGCAACCCAGCGGGCCGCGTCTTCTTTATGCTCGCTGTACTTGCTGATCCCGACGCCGAGCGTATGATTATAAGCAAAGCGGCCTTCCGGTCCGGCGGGCGGCGCCGTTACGGCGATCTTCCCGTGAATCGGGGAATCCTCGGCGTCGAGCGTCTGATAAGCCGCGTTCCAGTGGACCGAAAGCGCGACCTGACCCGCCAGGAACGCCTCGTTATCTTCCGCGTATTCGCCGTTAACCGATCCCGGCGGCGTCAGCCCTTTCCCGAAGCTCGTTTTCCAGATTTCAAGCGCCTTTCGCGCGGCCTCGTTATCGAACGCGACCTTTCCGTCCGCGTCGAACCAGTCGCCGCCGAAGCTCCAATACGCGTTCGTCCATAGGAAAGCCGTCGGCCCCATGACCTTCCCATGGGTAAAGTTCCCGTATTCAACCGGCGAATCCGGATTATACTGCTTCGTGAAGAAGAACGAGGTCGCGAGGTAATCGTCCCAGGTCCATTCGTCCGGATGCTTCGGGGTCATTTCAACGCCCATCTGCTCCAGGCTGATCTTCTTGTAGGTTTCCTTCCAATCCGCGTCAGCCAGCAGCTTCTCAATCAGGTCGGAACGATAATACAGGAAATGCGCCGAAAGGTCCATCGGGACGCCGTAGAGCGTTCCGTCCGTCCAACGCATCCCGTCGACGGTCGCAGGGATCCGCGCGGTCAGGTCGGTTCCGTAAATATTGATTTCCGGATCGGTAATCAGCGGTTCCAACGGTTCAAAATGCATCCAGTATTTACCGAGCCAGCGCGACGCCGTAAAGAAAAGATCGACGTCCGACGACCCCGCCGCCATGAGCGCTTCCTCTTTGAGCATGATGTTATCGCGCCCGAAGAGCTCCTGTTCAACGTAGAAACCGGCCTCTTCCGCCATGTTCTCGTTCCAGTATTTCAGGACAACGTCCATCGCGTCCGACTCCGGACCCGGCCAATACACCATTCGGACCGTGTACAGGTCGTCGGCGGCGACGGCAAGCACGGAACTCAGCGCCATCGCCAGAACAACAATTAAAACGACTGACTTCTTCATACAAACTCCTCCAGAATTTCCGACGTTTTCCAACCTCGGTTATTTTCGGCGACCCGCCAGGGCAGAACGCGGACGCCGGATGTAATTCATTATACAGGCGATCTCCGCCGTTCCAAGCTGTATTTCATCCCATTTTTCGAATGACGGTTGGACCGGATCAGCAGGAGAGAAGCGTCCGGAGCTTCGCGTAATCCCCGACCAGCGGACGGAAAATCGGTTCGTCCTCGTCGATCTTCGGGAAACGCGGCGAATCGTCCAGAAACCGGTTGTCCGTATGATCGTCGTTGACCTTCGAGACCTCCCCGATCAGGACGCGCCCCGTCCCCCAGAAGCTATGATAATTCCGCTGCGGAAGCGTGACGCTCTCTCCGGGCGCGAGCGACAGCACGGCGCCGGGATCGAGAACCCGGCGGATTCCGTCAACGTAGACGACGACCGGATTCGCCATATCGAGCGATTCGTCGGCGTTCGCGTTATTCAGCCGCAGGTTCAGCGTCCCTCCGCCGCGATTGATAATATCCTCGACCTTGTCCCAATGGAAATGCGTCAGGCAGAGCTGCCCGTCGTTCACGATCATCAGCTTCTCGCAGTACGGTTTGTCGTACCCGGTCGCCGGCGTCGAACCGTTGCGGACCGTGAACAGGACCATCCCTTTCCGTTCAAAATCGCCCAACGCGAAGTCGGTAATATCCCAGCCCATCTCCTGCGTCAGGATCTCGTCCAGCTCCGCCGCGCTCCTGGTAAGCCATTCGTCCCAGGACCAGTACCCCCAGACCGGCAGCCGCCAGTTCTGCGACATAAAAAATTCTTCCGACGACTTCAGGATCCGGTTGATCTCCGATCGTTTCATGCGATATCTCCTCTATAAATTTAGGCCGCGCCCCTTCTAAAGCTTTGAATCCGCCATGTTCAGCTCGAGCTTATCGTTCTCAGACCGATTCAGGGTCTCCTGATTAATCAGGCAGCTCAACAGCGCGTCTCCAACCGCCATTTCGTTCAAGTGCGAATAGCTTTTAAAATAATACTGATGATCGTCTCCGGACGACGCCAAAAGCAGGTAATCGCAAAGATTACTGACCGGCGAATACCGGTGCGCCGTGATCGCGACGATCGGGAGTCCCCGCTCTTTTCCGAGCGTCAGCGCGTTCACGACCTGCCTGGAACAGCCGGACTGCGAAATGGCCAGAATGACGTCGCCCGGCTGGGACAGGTGAATCTGCATCAGGGAATATTCCGGCGAGAAACCGGCGAAGCTCCGTACGTTCAGCCGATTCAGCCGGTAGCTCATGTACTGCGCGACCGGATTCGTATTTCCTACAGCGACGACATGAACCAGCGCCGCCCCACGGATCACTTCCGCCGCGTCCTGAAGCGCCTGCCTGTCGATCGTATCCCCGATTTTCAGCATGTTCGCTGCGATAACCTTGAAAAAATTCTGGAATTCACTGTCCGCGCTCGCCGACGTCGGATCGACCGCGAAATAGTAGCGCCGCCCTAAATCCCGCGACAGGCTGATCCTCATGTGGTTATAGCCGCGGAACCCGACGTGCTTGCAGAAGCGGATCACGGTCGCCTCGCTGACGTCGCTGGCATGGGCGATTTCAGACACGTTAAGCTGGACGGCCTCCTCCGGGTTGGCTAAGATAAAATCGGCGACCTTCTGTTCTGCTTTGAAAATATCCGCTTTCCGCTCGCTGATCCGCTCGATAACCGATTTTTCCTGATCCGCCGTCACGTTTCGCTCCTGTATCAGAGGTCAGACAGGAAACCTCCGACGAACGAATCGCCTAATCCGATCGTCGTCGCCTTTCCCGCCTCTAGTTCTATACGATACCCCGGAACGCAGACAAGCTCCGGAAGGTTCAGCCCGTCTATCTTTTCCCGAAAAGCCAGTCCCTCCGGCGATTTCATTTCATCCGCGGTCGCGGCGAAGTCGGCGGCGGTAAAATCGTCGCCCTTCGCGTACCGCGTCGCCGCCATGCGGATTCCGGCGGAAAGCGCCCCGGCGTATTTTCCAGCGTTCTTTCCGCGGACGAGTCCCCAGTCCTTCGTATGCAGCACGATCGTGTCCACGCCGAACCTTTTCCGGAGCGCGTCCAGCCCGCCGACGACCGACGCCGGATCGTTTAAATCCGGTTCCGGCGAAACGAGCTCCTGAAACTCGTCTTCGTTCAGACTGTAAATATCGACCAGCCCGTCCAGGATCGAGAAAATCCGATCGCGGAATTCCGGACGGTAAAATCCGGCCTCTTCGTAAAAAACAATTCCAGCCGCAGGAATCTCCAGGATCGCTTTTTTCAGGCGTTCCACGCGGTCGATCAGCTGCGCTTCGTCGCTGATAACGTTGAAGCCGGCGACCTGAAAAACGCGCGCCGATTTCAGCGCCTCGCCCAGCGCCCCTGAAATCGGAAGGTCGATATTATCCTGATCGTTGCTCATGATAACCCGGTTGGACCGCTGCGAACGGACGGTCCGACCGTCGGCGAGACGGAAAGCCGCGCCTTCCGGATACTGGAAAATCAGGTGCGGATAGAGATTTTCCTTCGTCCCGGCCCAGATAACGCGGCAGCCGCGCGGCGTCAAGCGACGGACGTCATCGTTCATCGTCACGAAATGCGCCGTTGAAGCGATCCCAATCCGATCGAGCGCAATCGCGGCGCGGATCCCTGTCCCGCCCATCGTAATTTTCTTCGGCGCGCCGGGAGCGAATTCGCTCGCCAGCGACGGCGATTCGAGAAAGAACTCCCCGCCGCCGTCCGCGTAGATCCGATTCAGCACGGCGATAACGAGCTCGCGTTCCGACCTGACGACGTGAGGAACGGATTGAATTTCGCGGAACTCGATTCCGAAAGAATCGATCCGCGACTGAAAATCCAACCCTGACCACTCGAACTCGTAATCGATATTGTTGCCCAGCCCTAAAACCAGCCCGTTATCGCGCATGCCGTGATTTCTCCGATTTTTACATATTATTTATAAAGTTCTGCTTTACCGATCGTCTGGAAAAGCTCGAGCTTATGCGCCGCGACCTCTTTCATTGCCGCAATGCAGGCCGGTTCGATCGTATTCGGCTCGCGCAGCCCGGCGTCCTTCAGGACCTCGCGCATCTTATTGAAATACGCGACTTTAATATCGCTGGAAATATTGATCTTGTTAATCCCCAGCGTAACCGACTCGGCGATTTCCGAATCCGGATTATTCGAACCGCCATGGAGAACGAGCGGAATCGGGACCTCACGGTCGATCTCTTTCAACAGGTTCAGCCGCAGCTCCGGCTTGAAGCCCTTCGGATAAATACCATGCGACGTTCCAATCGCGACCGCCAGCGTATCGATCCCGGTCCGTTCTGCGAAAATCCGCGCGTCGTTCGGATCGGTGAAGGTAATATGATCCGCGCCGGCCTCCGCTTCGGAATCGGTCGAACCGATCGTCCCTAACTCGCCCTCAACCGAGACGTTGACCGGATGCGCGATTGCGCAGGCGCGCTGGCAAATCGCGATATTTTCTTCAAAGGGCAAATGCGACGCGTCGATCATGACCGAGGTAAAGCCGGCCTGGATCGCCGCGAGAATCTGCTCAAGCGAAGCGCCGTGGTCGAGATGAATAACGACCGGGACCGGCGATTTATACGCGCGCTCGATCAGCGCTTTCATGATATCCGTCCCGGTAAAGCTGAGCTCGTCAGGATGAATCGCGAGGATAACCGGCGCCTTTTTCTCTTCGCAGATTTCCATAATCCCCTTGAACATCGAATAATCGCTGATATTAAACGCAGGAACGGCGAAACGATGCTCCTGAGCGACCGACAACAAATCCTTCATATTCATCAACATAATAAAAATCCTCTTATTTCTTTAATATATCGAACCTAACTCTTTACAGATCCGGCCGTCATCCCGCCAATAAAATGGCGTTGGAAGAAAAGGAAAAGGATAACAACCGGCAGACTGCCTAAAATACTCATCGCCATCATCTCGTTCCATTCGTACGAATGCTGGCCCATGAGAAGCTGAATTCCGATCGGGACCGTACGCATGTCGATCGTCTTCGTCAGCGTCAGCGCGAACAGGTATTCGTTCCAGGCCTGCATGAAGGTATACAGCCCGACGGAAATCAGTCCCGGGATCGAAATCGGGACGAGAACGCGGCGAAGCGCCAATAAACGGCTCCCGCCGTCAATCATAACAGCTTCGTCCAGATCCTTCGGAAGCGTATTGAAATACCCTGTCATCATGATAATCGCGTAAGGAAGCGTAAAAACCATGTACGTCAGGATCAACGCCCAATACGTATTAAACAGCTTCAGCGTCACGATCAGCCCGAAATACGGGATCAGCAGCGTAATCGGCGGGACCGCCTGAACGCTGATAATCAGCATATTCAGAATCTTCTTGAATCTGAAATCGAAGCGGCTGAAACTGTAGGCCGCCAGGATCGAAACGACGAGCGTCAGAATCATGACCGCGCCGGCGACAAAGTAGCTGTTGATAAAAAAGCGAACCTTCGCGGGATCCTGAAAAATCCGCAAATAAGCGTCGAACGAAAACGATTCGGAAAAGACTCGCGGCGGATACGCAAAAATTTCCGTATTCGGCTTGAACGACGAAACGAACATCCAGAAAATCGGGAACCCCGCGTAAATCGCGCCGACGCAAAGAAAAAACAACAGGACAGCTTTGACCCAGACGGGCGTCTTTTTTTTCTGCGCTTTCATTATTTAATCCCTCGAAACCTGCGTCCTGACGTAGAAGAACGACAGGATCATCGAAATCAACAGGATGAAAACCGCGCTCGCGGACGCCATGGAAAACTCGTACTTACTGAACGCGAGTTTATAGGTAAACGTACTGATCATCTCGGTCGCCCGGATCGGGCCGCCTCCGGTCGTCATCCAAACCAGCGAAAACTGCTGCGTCGTCCAGATACAATCCAGCATCGCCATACTGACGATAATCGGTTTCAGCTGCGGAACGGTGATATAGAAAAACTGCTGAACGCCGGTCGCGCCGTCCACCTCCGACGCCTCGTATAAATCGGCGGAAATCCCCTGCAGCCCCGCTAAAAGGCTGACCATGTAAAACGGATATCCCGACCAGATATTAATAAAGGTCAGCGCGCCAAGCGCCGTCTTCCGCGATCCAAGCCATTCAACTTTCTCTGAAACGAGTCCGAGCGTTTCGAGGAAATAATTGACGACGCCGTTCGGGTTCAGGAGCAGCCGCCAGAGGATCGCGATAATCGCGGCGGTAAAAACCCAGGGCAGGATATAAATCACCCTGAAAAAAGATTTCGTATGGCTCCCAAGGATCGGAGAATTCAGCATTAAAGCAAACCCCAACCCAATCGCCATATGCGCGACGACGCTGACGAGCGTAAAGATTAACGTATTTGAAACGGCGGTATGAAAATTCTTATCCGTAAGAATTTTGAAATAATTCCCTGCTCCGATCAGCCGCGGCGATTTGTTCATGATGACGTTGTCCATCACGGAATACTGAATGACCATGACGATCGGAATGACCATCAAAACAAACATCAGTAAAAGCGTCGGCGTTAAATAGAAATACGGGGTTATCTTTTTTTTGAATTTTATCAGGGTCGCTGATTCACGTTTAACCATGCTGGTTCGCTCCGATCGCTTCCGGATCGGGGGAAGCCCCGATCCGGAAGCTGTAATTTCCCTGAACCGCTCCTTTTTCTCCGCCTGCCCGCAACGATTCGCTCAGAGGCAGGCCTTTTTTACAGCGGCGAACGGTTCGTCTAAAGCGGGGCCCGATTTACTTCGAAAACTCGGGAAGCCAGGCTTCCTGCGCCGCGGCCAGCATCTCGTCGACCGTAATCTCGCCTTCCAGGTAAAGCTGGAACTGCTCGTCGAACATGCGCATCAGTTCTTCAGCGACTGGAAGGCCGACGAATTCGTTCGCCGGATACCCGTCCTGATAAATCTTGAAGGCTTCGGCGAACGTCGGATCGGAATTGACGTAGTCCGGGACCGACCTGGTGTTCCCCGGGAACGCGTGCGCGATCGTCGAAAGCTTGCTGTTAACTTCCTCGCTCATCAGGAAAGAAACCAGCTTCCAGGCTTCTTCCTTATGTTCCGAGTTTTCGGCGATCCCGATCCCCCAGGAGGCGTACGGGATCCCGCGTTCGCCTTCGTAACCGTCGATCGCGGGGATTGCCGCGATGCTGAACGCGAGATCGGCGTTGCGTTCGCGGATCAGGTTAATATGCGCCAGGGAGGTAATCGTCATTCCGACGCGGCCGTTGGTGAACTCCTCGACCTTATCCTGTTCCTTGAGCGTGAACGCGCCGGGAGCGATAACCCCCTCGTCGTACATCGTCTTAATAAATTCAGCGGCCGCCTTGACGTCTTCGTTCGTCAGGTCCGGCGCCCCGTCTTTCATCATCGATTTGCCCGAAGCCCAGACCCACGCCATAACGTCGTTCTGGATTCCGTTCGGCGTATCGAGCGACAGCGGCAAAATCCAGCCGGAAACGTTTCCGTCTTTACTCGTAACCGCTTTGGCCGCGGCTAAAAATTCGCTTCGGTTCGTCGGAATCTCGCTGACGCCCGCGGCTTCGAGAATCGCGTTATTGACGAATAACGGATATACGAAATTGACGACCGGAATCATGAAGGTCGATCCGTTCAGCTGGATTTGCGACGCCAGCTGCGAATCGTCATATTCCGCGTCGGTCATGATCGCGGTCAGATCGGCGATCGCGCCCTGTTTGACGAAATCGCTGACCCAGGCGCCGTCCAGCCCGACGACGTCCGACATCGTACCCGTGGCGGCGCCGGCAACGACCTGCTCCTTCGTCGAGGAATACGGGCCGCTTAATAATTCAACTTTGATGCCGGGGTTCTGCGCCTCGAACGCGTCCATCAGCGCGCGGAACTCGCCCGCTGGCAATTCGGGTTCCCACCACTGCGCGAATTCGAGCGTGACGTCTTCAGCGGCGACGGGCGCGAAAACGAACGCAAGCAACAGGAAAGCGACTGACAATAAACTACCCTTCGATAACATCTTCATCTTCTTTCTCCTTTTTGAGAACTGTTTAATCTATTTTAACCGGTCTGAATGCGCTTGTCAATGAAATAAAATTTTATTTCTGCGGCCTATGCCCGGAGCTCCACCTTTTAACGACGCTCCCATGAAATAAAATTTGATGAAACGGTTTCCGAACCAACCGCGCGCGGACGGTTCCGCCTTCTCCGCGAATTCAGCTATAATTCAGCTATGCAACTGATTTTTCTTTCACACGGTCAGACGATCCTTCTTGACGTCGTCATCTGGGTCGCCCTCCATCTTGGAATCGGCTTCCTCGCCTCTCGGATCCCGATTCAGCGGTTTAACCCGGAAAGCGCAATCTTCCGAACCAGGCCCTGGGAACAGGACGGCGAAATTTACCAGAAATTTTTCCACGTCCGGGCCTGGAAGAAATACCTGTTTTCCGGCGCGGCGTTCTACCGCGACGCTTATGAAATAAAACACCTGAAATCGTTCGACCTGGAAAACCTTAAGCTCTGGCGGAGGGAAAGCTGCCGGGCGGAATTCTGCCATCTCACGATGATCCCGCCCGGATTTCTCTTTTTTTTCTGGAACCCGCCCGACCTCGGTTGGATGATGGTCGTTTATGCGTTCCTGAATAACTTCGTTTCGATTATCACGCAGCGATACAACCGCCCGCGCATCAGCAAGCTCATCAAAGCCAAGGAGCGGCTGCTCCTCGCCGCGTCCTCCGCTGCTACGCTTCCGCGACCTCCAGCGCCAGCCGCATCATGTCGGTAAACGCGTTCTGCCGTTCTTCGGGGCTGACCTCCGCCTGACTCGTCAGGACGTCGGAAATCGTGCAAATCGCCAGCGCCTTCTTCTTCGCCCGCGCCGCGTTCATGTACAGCGCGGCCGCTTCCATCTCGACCGCTAAAACGCCCATTTTCGACCAGGCCAACGATCCGTCGAGCCCGGCTTCGCCGTAGAATACGTCGGACGACAGCAGGTTCCCAACGCGATAGCGGAACCCCATCCGTTCGCAACCATCCGCAGCGGCCCGCAGCAGTCCGAAATCGGCGATCGGCGCGAACGACCCCGGCAGGTTAAAATTCCGGAAGAAATTTGAATCGGTCGACGCGCCCTGGCCCAAAACGATATCGAAAAGCTTCAGCTCCGGATCGATCGCCCCGGCCGAACCAACGCGGATAATCGACGACACGCCAAAAAAGTTAAACAGCTCATATGAGTAAATCCCGATCGACGGCATGCCCATCCCACTCGCCATGACCGAAACGCGTTTTCCCTGATAAAAGCCGGTATAACCTTGGACGCCGCGAACGTTATTGACCAGAACGGCGTTCTCCAGAAACGTTTCGGCGATCTTTTTCGCGCGAAGCGGGTCCCCTGGCATGAGGACCGTTTTCGCGAAATCGCCGGGCTTGCAATTAATATGCGGTGTGCTCATGAAATGTCCCTCCTGATAAAATCGGGCCGTAAAGGATTACGCCGCGCGTTCGCCGATATACGCTTTAACCAGCTCGAACGTCTGGTTCATGCCGTCGACATGCGAACGTTCGTAGCCATGCGACGCGTAAACGCCCGGCCCGATCAGGCCGTGCCGGATATCGTAACCGGCTTTCAGCGCGACGTCCGCGTCCGACCCATAGCGCGGATACACATCGACGACGTAATCCAACCCCGCCCGCTTCGCCGCGGCGACGAGCCCGTCGACCATGCGCCTGCTGTACGGGCCATGCTTATCCTTGGCGCAGATCGATACGTTCCGCTCCGTGCAGCGCAGCCCTTCGCCCACGCAGCCCATATCCAGCGCGAGGAACTCCGTGACATCCGCCGGAACCGAACCCGCGCCGCCATGCCCGACTTCTTCGTAAACCGTAAAATGCAGATAGGTCCGCCGGGCCGGAACGGCCCCCCGGTCGCGGAGATCCTTCGCATACGCGAGCAGGATCGCCACGCAGAGCTTGTCGTCCAGGAAACGGCTCTTCAGGTAGCCGCGTTCCGTAACCGTCGGGCGCGGATCGAAGCAGACAAACTCGCCGTTTTCGAGCCCCAGCGCGGCGGTTTCCTCCCGCGAGCTCGTGAACTCGTCTAAAACGACTTCCATGTTATCAAAGGTATGCTGCTCCGTATCATACGACAGGTTAACGTGAATCGACGGGTTATAAAGCTGGTACGTCCCGGTATAGACCCGGCCGCCGCGCGTATACACGCGCACATTCTCCGCCTCAGTATTTTCGACGCGGAGCCCGCCCAACGGGAGGACGCGAAGCCGCCCGTTGGGCTTGATCTCGGCGACCATCGCGCCCAGCGTATCGAGATGAGCCGAGAGCATGATGGCATCGCCCGACCCGCCTAAGTCAACGACCAGCCCGCCTTTTTCGGTCCGGACCGGATCGTATCCGATTTCTCGAATCATCTCCGCGGCGGTATCGGCCGCGGCGTCGGTCATCCCGGTAGGGCTGTCGACCGCCAAAAGCTTCATCATCGTATCGATCATAAAATCCTGATAAACCGGTTTCATTCTTCTTTTAAGCCTCTTTTCCGAATCTATTTTTACCTGCGATTTACAGAATCATTAAATCAGGGACGCCGGTCCGGAACGCGGCGGAAATCCAAAAAACCCGCCTCCGCGTCCACGGAAACCAGCGTGACCCTGACAAAATCCCCAACGTCGATCCCGCGTCCCCCTTGAACGATCTTCCCTTCAACCGGAACGCTCAGGAGCCGTACCCAGTACCCCTTTTCCGCGGCGCCGGTCACGACGCCGTCGAACGTTTCGCCGATTCGATCCTGAAGAAGGAGCGCCGCGGCAGCTTTATATACCTTGCGCTCGACCTTCGCGGCGTCGTCTTCCATTTTCGTCACACGCTCCGCCATGCGCGTCAGCTGCGCGAACGTGTACGGCGATTCCCCGCCCGCGATAAACGCCTTAAGGAGCCGCTGCGTAATCAGGTCGGGATAGCGGCGGTTCGGCGCGGTTGAATGCGCGTAATCCTTGACCGCGAGGCCGAAATGACCTTCGCCGCTCTCGCCCGCTTTCTCGGCGACGTACTCGCCCGAGCCGAGAAGCTTGATGATCGTCAGCGATAAATCCGGAAAGCGCCGCGGGTCCTTTTGCCGCTGTTCTTCGAGAAACGCGTTCAGCGCTTTCGAATCCGGCTTTTTCGGGAGCCGCGTTTGATACGATTCAGCGACGGAGACGATCCGTTCCCAGCGTTTCGGCGTCTTAACGACCCGCCGCAGCGTCGGGAAGGCGTTACTCTTCAACGTTCGCGCGGCCACGCCGTTCGCGGCAATCATTAAATCCTCGATCAGGTCCTTCGCGTCGTTCCGCTCCTCGACGCGGAGCTCGACGATCCGCCCCTCCTTAAAAATCGCGTTTCCTTGAACGGTCTCGAAATTCAGCGCGCCGTTCTCCTCGCGGAGCCGTCGAAGCCGTTTTGCGGCCCGATTCTGAAGCTTCAGGTTTTCCGCCAATCCGGGGACCGACGCAACCGACGCCGGAACCGGCGCCTTCTCTTCCAGCCAGGGGCCGACCGTGTTATACGCCAGCTTGGCATGGTTCCGAACATAGGCGCGGTATATCTCCTCCGAAACCAGCCTCCCTTCCCCGTCGACCTCCATCTCCGTCACGATCGCGACCCGGTCTTCGCCCGGATCGAGCGATGTCAGATCCGTCGATAAGCGCTCGGGGAGCATCGGGAAAACATGTCCCGGCGGATAAACCGACGTCGTGTTAATATATGCATGCCGGTCGATCACGGAGCCTAACGGGACCAGCCCGTCGACGTCGGCGATCGCGACGAGGACGCGGATCGCCCCCTCCCCGCCCGGAAGCGCGACCGAAAGCTGGTCCAGGTCCTCCGAATCGTCGTTATCGATCGAGGACCAGGGCAAAGCGCGTAAGTCCCGGTCCGCCGGCTCCGGACGTTCCGGGCCATCGATCCGTCGAACCGCGTCGATCACGGTCGAAGGGAACGCTGGCGCCAGCCCGCGCTCGCGCATCGCTTCGTAAGCAATGCGGATCAGCTGCTCAAGATGCGTTTCAGATTGCGGCGTTTCTTTTCGGGTTCCTTTTCGATTCATGCGGCTGCGCCTTTCTATCATAATCCTGTATTATACCGTCCCCGGGCGAATCGGACCGTGCGCCTTCGAATCAGTCCCGGCTTCCGCATCCATATCACTATTTTAGTTTTTTGATATATATTTTATTCATTAAATTCCATTAAATTCTTTCTGCTCTGTATCGTACTCTACTATCTATCTACTACCCAGTGCCCATTTTTTCCTTTCCCAACAAACCGAATATTTGGAATTTCTTTGATATATCTTGAGATGGTCTTTTCGCTGACATTTAATGATTTAGCCATAACTTTCCAACTTATATGATTATCTTTTTCTATTATATCAATTATCGCAGCTTCCATCCCTTCGAGGGACATTCGAGGGACATTTTCCCTGCCAACCTTTTGTGTCGCAATCTTCTTCAACGGAATAATCGTTCTGAATATATCGCCTTCTTCAAAATCTGACACATTATAGAATTTCATGACCGCCATACCTTGCATTCTCCCCGCTTGCGCCCCAAAAAGCAGGTACAATGAAAAAAACAGGAGCCACCTATCATGATTACGCATCTTGTCGCCTGGAAATTCAAGCCGGAATCGGAAATCGGCGCGGCGCATAGCGCCGTCGGCCAGATTGTCAAAGAAAAACTCGAAAGTCTGCCCGCGCTGATCCCGGAAATCCGCGCGATCTCCGCCGGAACCGACATGCTGCATACGGGCGCGTCCTACGATTTTGCGCTCGTCGCCAGGTTCGATTCGCTCGCAGATCTCGAAACATACCGAACGCATCCCGACCACGTCAAGGTCGGGGAATATATAACTTCGATCGCCGCGGCGCGCGTCGCCGTCGACTTCGAAAGCGATTAACCCCGCCTCAGCGGTCGCGCCAGACGGCTTCGTCCTCGTCCGCTTCGAACGGCAGCGCATACCCCGCGAACAGCTCGTAGATCTCCGGACGCTCTTTCGTCAGCCGGACCGGTTTCCAGTCCGCCGAAAGCAGCGCGTGCCGCGTTTCACCCAGCGCGCATAAGGCATGATCCGACTTCCGGAAGACGCGGTACCGAATCGTCATTTTATAACCGTTAAAAAAGATGATCCGCTGTTCCACGACCGCTTCGTCACCGTAATGGACCGGCGACTTATAGGAGCAGGCGGAATCCGTCACAGCGATCCGCAGTCCCATTTCTTCCATCTTCGCGTAGGGGAGCCCGACCCGCTCCATGAAATCGGTTCGGGCTTCCTCGAACCAGCGGAAATAATTTGAATTATGAATAACGCCCATCTGGTCGGTTTCGTAATATTGCGTCTTATGCGTATACGGATAATAACTGATTTGCATGCCTGATTTCATTCCTTCCCTGATCCGCCCGACGCTTCCTGCGCTAAGCCATTGAGTTTTCCGCGATTCCGGGGAGCAGCGAATATATATTCCCGCCAGTTTCCCGATCAAATTCTTCCTTCAACTCGAAAACGCGGTTCCAGCGCGCGACCGACCCTGCGTCGACGCCATGCCGCCGGCCCACGTCAACCATGCGCTTTTCGATAATACAGAACCCGACCGGGAGCGCCAGATAGTCGACGAGCTGCGCCAGGCGGTCATACGCGGTATAGTCGGCGCCGAGAATAAAATCGGCTAAAAATCGCTTTTCGCTTTCGTCGATATCCCAGTACTCGTTATAACGCTGGATATCCTGAAGCGGATACGTATGTGTCAAACAGATTCGCGCGGCCTCGTCCCACCCCCGTTCCATACAGAAGCGATAACCTTCGATCTGATGCCTGGCGCGGACAACGCCGACGTACCGCCCGATATCATGCAGCAGGCAGCAAATTGACGCCCGCTCAGGATCCATCCCCGGAACAGCCGAAGCGATTCGAAACGCCGCGTCGCCAGCGACGCGACTGTGCCGGATCCAGTTGCCCGGATTCCGCGTTTCCGCCCAGGCCAACGTCGCCAGCGCCTCCTCCCGACTCGGATACCCTCTTTCGTTCACTGCATTTCTCCTCCTCCATCCGCCCTTTGGCGCCGTTCCAATCCGTCCGAACTGGGCTATAATCGTTAAGTATAGTCAGCTTTCGCGAACGGACCAAATATTCCGCCTGAGCGATTGCTTCATGCGTTTCAACTCATTCTGTCGGAGGAACTATGATCTTAGACTCAATCGAAAACCTGTCGGCATACGCGGAACTCGGCGCAGGATTCGCCGACGCGGTCCGCTTTCTCGCCGGGAATCGGCCTGAATCCCTCGCGGACGGCCGGATCGAAGTATCCGAAAACCTCTTCATCCTGGTCCAGACATACGAAACCGCGCCAGCCGAAGCGGGAAAATTCGAATCGCACCATCGTTACATCGATCTCCAATACCTCGTTGACGGCGAGGAAACCGTCGTCTGGCAGCACATCGACAGATTGACAAAAATCGACGAGAACCCGGAACGGGATTATGTCTTTTATCAGGGCGAAGGCACGCCAGTCCCGCTGAGCGCCGGGAACTTCATGGTTTTCTTCCCGCCTGACGGTCATATGCCAGGCAGGACGCTCCATGCGCCGCGGACCAATAAAAAACTCGTTTTCAAGATCCGCTGCCCGGAGACGCTGAAGCTCGGCTAACTCATCGATTCTTTTTCTTTCGCTTCGGAAACGGGAACGGACGACGTCCGCAGCACGCGAATCGCCCCGATCATCTCCCGGTTTCCAGCGGCGGAACTGTACTTCTCGACCAGGCGGCGCTTTTTGCCGAAATGCGAAAGCGTCGCCGGTCCTCCGACGCATCCTCCGGCGCAGAACATGCCCTCGATAAAGTTATTCGTCTTTTTATCGCGCGCCGCCTTCAGCAGCTCGCGCCGGACTTCGTCGAACCCATTCGCCATGACCCCGCGCAGCTCGAAACCGTCGTCAGCAAGGTGCTGTTCCTTGATCGCCTGCGCAACGGCGTCGGACAGCCCGCCGCAGCGCGCGAACCCGCGTCCGAATCCGGACGCGTCCCGGACGTTAAAATCGCGCATTTCGAGTAAATTGATATTCTTCGCAAGGAACATCCCCTGCATTTCCTCAAACGTCAGGACGCAGTCGACGTATGGCGCGACCGAGCTCCAGGTAATCTCGTTCTTCTTCGCGATACAGGGACCGATAAAAATAATCCTGCAGTCCGGGTCCTGATCCTTCAGGACGGACGAAATCTGCGCCATAGGCGAAAGGTTATGCGAAATATCGTTTTTCAAACCCGGGACATAGGAACGGATATAATTCACGAACGCGGGACAGCAGGACGACGTCAAAAAGCCCTTTTCAACCAGCTCCTTCGCTTCGTTCAGCGCGGTCAGGTCCGCGCCCAGCGCCGCTTCAACGCTCCGATAGAACCCAAGCTTCAGCAGTCCGGAAAAAATCATGCCGATGGTAATCTGCGGATAGGCTTCGTACTGTGAAACGACGGACGGAGCGACGACCGCGTAAACTTTATATGCCGTATTCTCCTCCGACTCACGCAAAATCCGAATCGCGTCCGTAATAAACGACTTATCCGAAATCGCGCCGAAAGGGCATTGATACACGCACTGGCCGCAGGAGATGCATTTCGAACCGTCTATGATCGCTTTCTGATGATTCACGGGATCAATCGAAATCGCTTTCACCGGACAGGATTTAACGCAAGGCCGGACGTTGCGGATAATCGCGCTGTATTGGCAGACCTCCATGCACAGCCCGCATTCGGTGCATTTCGATTTATCGATTCGCGCTTTCGTATCGACGATCTCGATCGCGTCGCGGGGACAGACGCTCTGACAGCGATGCGCAATACAGCCGCGGCAGGAATCCGTCACTTTAATCCCGTCTACAGGGCATTCGTCGCAGGCAATATCGATCACCTCAACGAGCGTCGGATCGTTCTTATTCCCGCCCAGCCCGAGCTTGACCCGTTCGGAAACGATCGCGCGTTCTTTATAAACGCAGCAGCGCACGCGTGGCGAATCGTCCCGAATAACTTTTTCCGGAATACCCGATATCCTGAAATAATCGAAATCGTTATCAAACGCAAGCCTGGCGACCTCCGCGAGCACATTGCATTTAATAATTTGTAAATTCGTATCGAATATTTTCTTCAGGTCAAATTCAGCCATTTCCTGTTTTTTATCCCCTCAAAGCTGTCGTTTACATACCGCGCCGAAACGATTCGCGCGGCTTTTCGTCTTCGCCGCCGGCCTCCTTGCCTGTCCGTTTTCAAAGTCGGAACGAAACCAAACGGTATCATCTTCTAATTATAAGCCGGAAATAAAAAATCCTCTCAATCGAGAGGCTCCCAGATCAAATCGATTGTGCGCTGGGGGGGAATCGAACCCCCACGTCTTGCGACACATGGCCCTCAACCATGCCTGTCTGCCAGTTCCAGCACCAGCGCAAATCACGAACGTTATTATAACGGTTCGCGCTCGATTGTCAAGCCCGGCGATTTTCCGGGACAGAAATTTGTGAACAGTCTGTGATATTGTCTTAGTGAAGTCTGCGTTTCAAATTTCCGCAGTCAAGATAAGAACCAGTTAACAATACAAAGCCAGCTCCAATTATTTGATAAAATAACAAGAAGTTCCTGTAATAAGTTTTAGACCAACCAGAAGGAGCTTAGAACCGTACATTCGACGGGACCAACGCGTGCAGGAAATCGAAAATATCCTCGCCGCGCAGTCAAATTTCCGGAACGCGGCCATGATCTGCACGCAAATAACCGGCGCTAAAGTCAGTCCAGCCACCCTCGGGCGGGATGTTCATCGTGTCAGCGGTCGGATCGCGGAATCGGATCGGCTTTCCTTTCCAGAAGAAAAAGGAAAGATCGAAATCGAAATCTTATACGGCGAATCGGATGGGATTCACGTCAGACTTCAGAAAGACCCGCGTGGAAAGAAATCCGTGGAGATTCGAGCCGCTATCGCCTGCCCCGGTAGAAATGGCTGTCTGGAAACAGAAAACTGATGATCTCAAGCGCCGGGAGGATGAGATCCTGCCGCTTCTTTCCCGATTCGTAAGAGCGGAAAAATGTCTTCTCCCTATCATTCACATTTCAAGAGTATAATCCATGACAGCGAACTTCTTTAATTCCATGGGAATTTGAAACAGACTCTTAGGAACACGTTTCTTGGCATTTCGACGTTTCAACTATATTTTTTTCAGGAGTGAGAATACCATGGCATACACGGCTTTGAAACAAATGCAAAATAAAAATGAAGAACTTTTTGGGAAAGGTGTCGGACCGTTGCATCCCGATAGGCACTACGACACAATCGATCCTGGGTTAAAAGCAACGGCTTTAAGATTCTTACATACAAGATGTGAAGGCCTTGGCTTTAATACGGAGATAGACGCACTGGAAACAATAGAGGGCAAGTTCTACGGAACAAGTTTTTTACATAATCAGATCCCATACAATATGCAGATGGATATTAATCGATTGTGCCTGGAACGTGAGTTGGAGAAATTCATCGATTCCGGCGTAGCTGAAGACGCCTACACCATCTATTATTGTTACCTGGAAATATTCTTTGGGCATTATGGTAAATCCAAAAAAATGGTGGAGCTGCTTTCAGAATTTGAAGCCAATGGAAGCTCTCTTCTCATGAAACACCGAGATCATTACTCTCATTCCGTTTATGTGTTTGCACTGGGGCTCGCGATATACGAGTCCAATGCCACGTATCGTTCAAAATTCAAAAGCTTCTATGGCTTTGATACAGATACCGCTAATAAGGATGAAGATCGTAGGGCTGCTTGTTGCTTCCTTGAATGTTGGGGCCTGGCTTCCCTCTTTCATGACATCGGCTATCCCTTTGAGCTCCCTTTTGAGCAAGTGTTGTCATACTTTGAAGTTGGCGGGACAAATCGCGGGGAAGGCAGCCTTTATATTGCCTACCACGATTTGGACGCACTTACACAATTAAGCACAGAAGCAAGCGATCATTTCAAAAAGATCTATGGTCTTGTCTTTGATACCGTGGAAGATCTTTTTGCCTATGATATCTTCAAAAAACTTGGTGCAGCTTATGATTTTACAGAAGAATACATATACAAAAAGATCCATGATAAACCCATTGCGCCGAACTCATTCGGTTACTTCATGGATCATGCCTATTTCAGTGCCACAAGACTCTACCGCGAGATCGAGACTTCCATTGGAATAAACAAGATTAATGAAAAACATGTGGATGCTCTGACTGCAATCCTAATGCATAACAGTCTATTTAAGTTTGCTATTTCTTTTTATAAGAGTGAGAAGAATCATAAAGAACCGCTGCGTATGGAATCACATCCACTGGCATATTTGTTGATGCTTTGCGATGAGCTGCAATGCTGGGACCGCACGGCATATGGGCGAAATTCACGGACGGAACTTCACCCGATGGCAACGAATTTCGATTTCAAGAATAACGCGATCCATGCCATTTACTACTATGATAAAGAAGAGCAGGAAAAAATCGATACCTTCAAGACGGAATACCGCAGATGGGAGGATGGCGGCGAAGAGGGAAAAGCTCCCCGATTAAAAGCATACAGCGACATGGCGGAGAAAGAGCAGCGCTTTGCCGCTGACATCGAAAAGATTGTGGATACATCGAACATTTCGCTGACCGTCATTCCGAACACAAAAGAAACGGACAGAAAAAACAAGCACACCTATCTTTCCCGCAGCAACTTCCTGCACTTGTATGATTTCGCCGTTGCCCTCAATGCACGGTATTCTTATCAAGGAAGCGAGAAGAATGTAGCAACTTCGGCTCTGGAAAAGGAATTTGAGGCACTGTCGCTCGAATACCAGATTTCCAATATCAATCAGGCGAAAAGTTTTGCACGATATCTTGATGAGCTGGGCTGCTTCTATACGGATAGGCCAGTGGATTATGAGATGATTACCTCTTTTACGGAAAAACAGATGAAGGTCTTTGCTCCGATGGAGCATGAGCGCTGGATCAGGGAGCATATCTCTATGGGATGGATCAGCGGAAATCTGTATGAGACGGCAAAGCTTCCGGACGAATTTCTGAAACGACATGGCGATGAGATAACCGCAAGGAAAGCCCTCCGCGAACAACTGCGAATGCACAAATTGGCGATGGACGGCAAGCCGAAAAGATGGGAAATATTCGCTCACTACGAGGCGCTTCCGGAAGAGGAAAAAAAGAAAGACTTTGAGCCGTTCAACAGCATGCTAAAATTGATAAAAAAGTTCGATGGGCTTCGAATTTACAGGCTGGATTAAACACCTGTGACGCAGGAAAAAGGAGAAGCGATATGGCATTTTTTGACAGATTCAAGAGACAGAATAAAACAAATTCAAAAACTGATATAAACATTGTGCCGCAGGCGGAGGAATCTCCCGTACATCTGCAGGAAACCATGATAGATCAGACACCTGCACAGCCTCGAAAAAATTTGACTGGGGTTCTGAATACGCAGGGGGCAGATTCAAGCCTTGTGCCTTTGGTCGGCAGGATACCGTTTCCTGCGTACAGGGGAAACGAGCCGTATATTTTCATAAGCTATGCGCATGCAGACGCCGACACAGTCTTTCCCATAATCAAACAGTTTTACGATCAGGGTTACCACATCTGGTACGATGAGGGAATCGCGCCGGGGAACGAATGGACGAACGAGATCGCGGATGCGCTTGAAGGAGCCGCAGTTTTCCTGGTGTTCCTGACTCCCGATTCCGAAAAATCAATAAACGTGCGGGATGAAATAAACTTCGCTATCAACGACAACAAACCATTCCTGGGAATTCATCTTAAAGAAACGGATCTTACGGGCGGGCTGAAACTGCGCGTCGGGACAAAGCAGGCGATTCTCAAGTACAACATGTCAGAAGAGGAATTCCTTTATAAATACACATTTGCGTTTGAGCATCTCGGACTTCCCGTGCCTGATGCGATCAAGGCATATAAAGAGCGGTATTCCACCGTAACGGGAGCTGCCGTCGCGGCTGCGGCGGCAAAGGCGCCTGCAGGCAAGGTAGCGCCGGTGACGATTCAGTCAAATAAATACAAGTCGTTAAAGCCGAAGGGAACAGCGTTTATCACAGATGTTAACGGCCGAACATACACGGTTCCTGCGAACAGCATGTTCACAAAAGCAGGCATGGGCATTGCGCAGGGCTTGAAGACCCAAATAGACTCGCATATTGAGCGCTCGATGTTCACTCAGATCAAAAAATTGATCGCCGAAAAACATCCGGATGACAACAATAATTATCACAAGATATTTCATATAACGTATCTGGACGGTAATACTTATGATGTAGATATTCAGACGGCGTCTTCCAGATTGTCTTTCCTGAATGAAAATGAAGTTACTACCATAAACTGGTGCGACGTTGCTGAAATGACGATCAACTGGAAAAAAGAATGTATGGATCGGTGGCCAGGATTTGCAAGAGTCCATCTGAAAAATGGCGATGTGGTAATGATGCCGGATTTCACGTTGATATTTGCGACGAGAAAACAGCCGTCAGCAAACTCAATGAGTTGGAATCAAAATTATCAATGGCCAGAGGGAATAAAAACCGAGCGGGGATACGAAATCCGATTAAGCGAACTGAACTCGATTTCTTTTGGAAATACGATAAGAAAAAAAGACAGCTGGTCGGATGAATGGATCAGCGAGCTGCCGGTAGGTCTTTCATTCAGAGATGGAAGACAGCTTGGTACATTTGCGCTCGTTGATTGGTTGCTGGTGCTTGGTCAGGACGAATTTGGCGTTATCGAACTGAAGCCCGAACAGATTGCGCATATCGATTTTGTTTCTGATATAGCCGAGGAAGTCTATGTGCCAGACGCTCCGCCAAATTCACAGCCTGCAGAACCCGAAACAAAGAGAGCGCCAAAAAATTTGAAAGATAAACATCCTGCCGGCGATTTCGAGCCGAAAGGCACGGCGGTCATTGAACTTAAGGATGGAACAGTTATGACTGGTATCGCCAATTCGTTTGTGCTTAAAGCAACAAGAATGGAAAAGCGCACTATGGGAAACGAGTGCCTTTACACAGGTCTCGACACGCCGGATATTAATAATGATTATAAACTCACCAATATGATGCAGTTCCTCGAAATGAAAAAAATAGAATACAGCAAGGGAAAATTTAAGGTTACGGACTGCGGCGGAGAGATAAGATGGTTCACACTGCCGGTTGAAACGCAGTTCTGGTTTATCTCAGCGGAAAGCCAATATGAACCGTCCAAGATCGACGCAGACAGTATCAGGAGCGTCACATTTGACAGAGGAAATACCCCGGAATTTCCGGTCAAATTCTGTACAGTTTATTGTAAAGAGGGATCTTTCAGATCACCGGTCTGCTTTATCAGCATAAAGAGCGGCTCGCCCCTAGGGATGAAGATTGCGCACGATTTTTCAGCATTCTCTGGATATCCACTGAGGCTTAAGTACCTTGTGCGGCTCAATGTGACCAAGCCCGGAGCAGACGGAAATATGTTCGCGCCGCCGAAAGGAATCGAGCTTACGGCAGAGCTTAACACTGGAGATGATGTAGACTTTATAATGAACGGGTACTTCTCTATAATGGTCATGTCGAGATTCGGCCATATATTGAACCTTTCGAGAAGCTCGTTTCAGGGACTCGAAATGGATACAGAAAACGGAGAAAGAAGAACCTGAAAAACAATCATGAGCGAAAAAGAAGGGCGTCTGTTTCAAATTTCCTAAAGAAGTTCCCTGCCATAGGTTATTCACTTGAAAAGTGAATAACAGGGGGAAAACAGCCGAGAGTATATCAAGACATCTCAGCGACATATGGAGTGTAGATGTGTCAGGCAGTATGATCAGCCGGATCACAGATAAAATCATGCCGGTAGTGCGTGAGTGGCAATCGCGGCTGTTGGAAGAAATATACGCAGCGGTATATCTGGATGCCATCCATGTTTAAAAAAAACCCGGAGATCCAAGCGCTGGAATTCCGTTTAAATCAGCTCATCAGAACAATAACTGAATCAATCAACAAAACCGTCTTTTTAAAACTGAACGATAAAAACACGGATACAAAAACTGGGAGGCTGATGGGGGTCGAACCCACGACCTCCTGATCCACAGTCAGGCGCTCCGCCATTGAGCTACAGCCTCCGTACAACGGCGAAAATTATACCACACCCCGCGGATCCCGCAAGAAACTCCTGTCAACGCAAAAAAATATGAGATAATAAACCCGGACTATCTGAAAGGATCGACGCCATGCAATTCAAACATTTCCCCCTTATTCTCCTCCTGATCCTCGCACTGGGCGCAGCCTGCACCCCGCTTTACACAACCGATCAAGTCAACGCAACCGTATCCGCAAAGATTAAAGAAGTCGCGGCTTACCAGAAAGTTAACGTCACCGTTGAAACCGTCATTATCAAAGAATATATCGTCGTCACCCCAACGCTCGCGCCGACCGTCCCTCAGCCGATTCCCTATTCAACGATAACCCCGATCGGCTTCAACCGTTACAAACCTGAAGACATCTTTGCGCAGCTCGAACTCAGCGGGTACCAGGTCAGGCAATTCTTCTTCGACCTGCCGAAAGACAGCCTCGGGACCGCCGGAAGATTCGTCTCCGCCGCGACAAACTTCATCCTCGAAGACAACGGCATCCCTTACGAAGGAATTATCTTTAAATTCGACGACGAAGAAAGCCTGCTGACCGCTTACGAACTGCTGAGAAAATCTCCGATTCAGCCGAACGGCTCGCTTTTCCGTGTCGGGAACTTCCTGATCGAGATGGAAGGGGAAACGATCGGTTCCATCCTTGAAAAGCTCAGCGCGCTGACGGTTCAGTTTCAATAAATATGCGCTGGATAAAAAAAACAGACCATATCAGGAGCCACTTGATATCAGCCGGCTCCCGAGTTTCGCTGATAGTCGCTGTCATCTTTTTTTCCATCGTCCTGCTGAAAACCTCACCGTACCGCCTCCTTCGTCCCTACGAATTTTTCGGAGCGCGAATCGGAATCAGTTCAAGAACGATCGCAGGGACCAGACTTCTCCTGATCCCCGGAGAAAAGACGAGAGACAGGATCGCTTTCGAAATAGACCAGCGCCCGGTCACGATCCGCGCCTACCTCGATTGTGTCAGCGCAGGAAAATGCAGCCCGCCACACTATCCAGGTTACTTCCAGAAATACATCCGCAATCCATTCTACCGTGACTTCCCCGTGACCTACGTTTCCGTTTCGCAGGCACGGACATACTGCGCGGCGCAGGGCGGAACGATCCCCACCGCGGCGCAATGGGAGGACGCAGCCGGAGCACAGCTGGACAACAGCCGCTACCCCTGGGGAGCGGATCCGCCGACGATCCAGCGCGCGAACTTCGACGAACTTTATCAGGGCCTGATTCCGTCCGGATGGCTCCCTGCCGGAGCGAGCCCATTCGGCGTTCTCGACATGGCCGGAAATATCCGCGAATGGGTCAGCGATACCGTTCCCAACGAAAATCCCGAATGGGGAGACGAGAACCTCCTGAAAGGCGGCGGATCGAGCGATTTCCCGAATCAGCTCGAAATCAGCGCCCGGCAGGTTCACAGCGGCGCATCCGCCGGCTTTAACCGCGGCTTCCGCTGCGTCTACACGCCGCTAAACCCGGACGAAGCCGCGTCGCCGGCCGGAAGCGAAAAATGATCCGAGCCGGCGGCGTCGTCCAGCGGAAGCGTAAACGAAAACAGCGCTCCTTTCCCATCGGTTCGATTCGCGGCCGTCATTTTTCCGCCATGCCCGGTAATAATCGCGTTGCAGATATACAATCCCAGCCCTACGCCCTTCGCCAGCCGCGCGGTCTCTTCCGTTCGATAAAACTTGTCGAACAGGTGCGGAATGTCGCGGGACTGAAGCCCCCCCCCTTCGTCAGAGACGGAAATCCGAACGAACCGGCCGTCGACCGCTCCGCGGACTTCGACCGTCCCTTCCTCCGTATACTTCAATGCGTTCGTCAGCAGGTTCGTTAAAACCTGCTGGATCCGGTCCGGATCGGCGTAAACGCTGGGGAACCGGTCGGGGAAGCTCGTCGTAAGCTGATGACGATTCGTCTGCGACTGCATCCGCCCCGCAACCCGAACGCAGAGATCGCGCAGATTGAATTCAACGCGGTTTAATTTCAGCATTCCTGACATCATCCGCGACGCGTCCAGCAGGTCATTAATCAGCTCCGCCAAGCGATCGGCTTCCTCTTCAATCACGCGCAGCGACTCGCGCAGCACCTCCTGATCCCATTCTCCGTCCTCGATCAGCATCGTCGACGCATACCCCTTAATCAACGCCACCGGCGTCTTCAGCTCATGACTGACCGTTGAAATAAACGTATTCTTCAGCGCGTCGGCAGCGCGGAATTTCGAAATATCCTGAACCGACGCGATCATGCTGACAAGATGATTCGTGTTGTTTAAGATAGGAACATATTGAATCGAAACCGGAACCGTTCGCAGCGGTTCGTCCGCAATAATCAGATCGCCTTCAACGGAAAGCTGCGACCTGCCGGTAAAAGGCCAGCCTCCCGCGATTCCTTCCGCGAGCGTCATTCCGCTGACCGTCCCCGTCAGCCGGATCAGCTCGTCATGCGTCTTTCCGATAATCCGTTCCCCGGGCATCTCAAAAATACGCTCAAGTCCAGGGTTGACGCGCGTAACAACGCCCCGCGAATCCGTCACGATAATCCCGTCGGTCAGCGCATTCAGAATCGCGTCCGTCTGCACCTTTGCGCGCAGCCGGTCGGTATACAGCGCCGCGTTCCGGACCGCTACCGACGCCTGGCCCGCGAAATCGCGAAGCAGCAGCAGATCGTTCGTCGAGAAATCCGAGGAAAACGTCCGGAAAATAACGATCATTCCCAGCCACACTCCGGAATACATCAGCGGCAGCCCAAGCCCCTCCGCCCCATTAAAATCGGGGTTATTCCGAACCCGGTCGATCAGCAAGTCAATCTCAATCGGGCTGTCCGATCCAGCGAGATCGCCGGTCTGGAAATATTCCAGGTACGTTTCAATATATTTGACCATTCCTCCGGTCATACCGGACGCGGCCTTGACGACCCAGCCCGTCGTCGGGTTATTCAGCGCAATAAACCCGGACGTCCCGGATAAAATCTCGATCGATATCTTTAAAATCTGTCCCAACAGCGTATCTAAATCGAGCTCGCGGGTCATCAGCCGGATCAGCTGCAATAACAGATCGCGTTGGCGAACGCGGATATCCTGAAGCATAGACGTTCTCATCCTTTTTTTTCGATGATAATCCCATTATAATTTACATTGATCGCACAACCGCCGCGCCGTTCGAATTCAGACCGGCGATGAACGTACGTGAAAGGAACAGAAAATGAATCGACTGATCGTGATCATGGACATGAATATCGGTTTCGCGAAAGCCGGCGCGCTTTACAGCCCGCGAACGGAAGCCCTTATCCAACCGATCGCTCATTTCTGCGAAAAAATGAAGCGAACAGGCGCGAAAATTCTCGCGCTGACCGATACTCACGCGCCTTCGGATCATGAATTCACCGTCTTCCCGCCGCATTGTCTTTCCACCAGCGGCGAATCGGAAATCGTCCCCGAATTAGCCCCGCTCTGCGATTGGGTCGTCCCGAAATACACAACCGGCGGATTCTTCGAGCTCGCCGAGTATCAACGGACAAACCCGATATTTAACTGGGATGACTTCGAAGAAATCTATATTGTCGGCTGCTGCACGGATCTCTGCGTCAATAATTTCGCGATTATCACGCAGAAATTCCTCGAATCGGAATATCATTTCAATCGGATCCGCCGCGTTCCGCATCTCATCCTTCCGCTCCGCCTGATCGAAACGTACGACGCGATCGGGCATGACGCCGACGAAATCAATCAGTTCTACCAGACCCAATATCTCCTGAATGGATTCAAAACAACCAATGATGAACACGCATAAGCAAACTTACGATAACCGCAACTTGACGCTGCTCGTCGATTTTTACGAATTGACGATGGGAAACGCTTATTTTGAGCAGGGGATGCGCGATCAGATCGCCGTCTACGATATGTTCTTCCGGAAAGTTCCCGACGACGGCGGCTTCGCGATCCTGGCGGGTCTCGAACAGGTCGTCGAATACCTCACGAATCTGCATTTTGCCGAAGACGACCTGGCATACCTGACCGGTCGGGGACTCTTCTCGCCCGGGTTTATCAGCTACCTGCGGGATTTCAAGTTTGAGTGCGACGTATGGGCGATCCCGGAAGGCACGCCGATTTTTCCCGGCGAACCGATCGTTCGCGTCCGCGGTCCGATTATTCAGGCGCAGCTGATTGAGACGATGGTCCTTCTGACAATCAACCATCAATCCCTGATCGCGACAAAAACGAACCGAATCTGCCGTGCGGCTCAGGGGAGAGCGATCCTCGAATTCGGAACCCGCCGGGCGCAAGGCTTCGACGCAGCGAATTACGGCGCGCGGGCGGCGTACATCGGCGGCGCAAGCGCAACCGCGAATACCTGGGCCGATTTCCGATTCGGCGTCCCGGCGAACGGAACGATGGCGCATGCCTGGGTCCAATCCTTCGACAGCGAATATGAAGCTTTCGCCGCCTACGCGAAAGCCTACCCGGATCACTGCAACCTGCTCGTCGACACGTTCAGCACGCTGAAATCCGGCGTCCCAAACGCGATTAAAGTCGCGAAAGAAATTCTCGAACCGATGGGAAAAAGGTTGGTCGGGATCCGCCTTGACAGCGGCGATATCGCCTATCTGTCGAAAAAAGCACGGAAGCTGCTCGACGAAGCCGGTTTACAGGATTGCAGAATTTTCGCCTCCAACTCGCTCGACGAACGAATCATCCGGTCGCTCCTGATTCAGGACGCCAAGATCGACGTTTTCGGCGTCGGCGAGAAGCTGATTACCGCGGCGAGTTCGCCGGTTTTCGGCGGCGTTTATAAACTCGTCGCGATGATCGAGAAAGACGGAACGATTACACCGAAAATCAAGCTCTCCGACACCTTCGAAAAAGCTACGACGCCCGGATTCAAAGATGTTTGGCGGCTATACGAAAAAGGCGATCGTCATCCGGTCGCCGACGTATTAACGCTGACCGACGAAATAATCGAAGACGAGGTTCCCTGCGAAATTTTCGATCCGATCGAACCGTCGAAGCGGAAAACCGTCGTCAACTTCTACGCGAAAAAACTGCTCGTTCCGATCTTCGAAAAAGGCGAACTCGTTTATCAGCTCCCCGATCTGGAAACGATTCGGCGCGAATCGGCGCAGAAAATCGCCGAACTTTGGGACGAGGTTAAACGTCTGGAAAATCCGCATGTTTATTATGTCGACCTGTCCCAACGTCTTTGGGATTTGAAAACCGGCATGCTGAACGAAATTCGCTCGCGCGTCCAGAAAATTCAGTAACCCGGCGAAACGGACGGCGCGGCGCCGTCCATCGATTCCAGAGGAGGATAAGGAGAAAATCCATGAAGGAGTTCAAGACAGCCGTCATCGGCTGCGGAAAAGTTGGAATGACGCATGCGCAGTGTTTCAATAAGCTCGAATCGAGCCGCCTGAGCGCCGTCTGCGACGTTGACAGCGCGCGGGCGGAAGCGTTCGGCGCGGAATTCGGCGTTCCCGCGTACACGGACGCGACAGCAATGATCCGCGAAAACGGAATTGACGCCGTCTCGGTCTGCACGCCGCATCCACTCCATGCCGTCCATATCGTCAATGCCGCCGAAAACGGCGCGCACGTTATCAGTGAGAAGCCGTTGGCCGCCTCTTTACAGGACTGCGATCTGGCGATCGCCGCCTGCGAAAAGGCCGGCGTAAAATTAGGCGTTATCAGCCAACGCCGCTTTTATCCGCCATTCCTGCGCATGGTCGAAGCGATCCACGCCGGGAAAATCGGACGGCCGATCTCCGCGACGCTGGAAGTCATGGGCTGGCGCAGCCCGGAATATTATAAGATGGACCCCTGGCGGGGGAAATGGATCGAGGAAGGCGGCGGCGTCATGATCAACCAGACGCCGCACCAGATCGACCTGCTCCTGTCGCTCATGGGAGACGTCGACGAATTGTTCGGTCTCTGGGATAACTTTAATCATCCGACTGTCGAAATCGAGGACAGCGCTATGGCACTGATCCGTTTTAAATCCGGCGCGATCGGGCAGCTTTACGTCTCCAATTCGCAGAAGCCCGGACTGTGGGGGAAACTTCATGTTCACGGCAGCAACGGGGCGTCGGTTGGCGCGCAGATCGAAGGCGGATCTTCGTTTATTTCCGGCGTCACCGCCAAAGTCGAGCCACCGTTCAACGATATCTGGACGGTTCCCGGCGAAGAAAATCGCCTGGCGGGCTGGAAAGCCGAAGACGCCGCCTTTACCGAAACGCATGACCCGATGAGCTACTATCATGAGCTGCAGCTGCGCGAGTTCCTGGACGCGGTCGCAAACAGCCGCGAACCGCTCGTTAACGGGATCGCCGGGCGGAAAACCGTCGAATTGATCACCGCAATCTACCGTTCGCAGCGCGACCACCGGCCTGTCCGATTCCCGCTCGCGCCCGAATTCGGACCTGATTTCGACGGACGGACGAGCCATCTGCTATACTCGCGCACGATCGGCGCGAATTCCTGAGGAGAGAAGCATGAATGAAATGATGAACGCTTTAGTTCTGACCGAGTACAAAAAGCTCGTCTATCGGCAGGTTCCCAAACCAGTGATTCAGGCAAACGAAGTCCTGATTCGTGTGAAAGCCTGCGGAATCTGTGGCTCAGACGTTCATGGTTATGACGGCTCGACCGGCCGGCGCCAGCCGCCCGTGATCATGGGCCACGAGGCTTCCGGCGTCATCGAAGCCGTCGGCGCGAACGTTGAAGGCTGGAACGTCGGCGACCGCGTCACCTTCGATTCGACGATCTACTGCAATCACTGCGGCTACTGCATGCACGGGGCCGTCAACCTCTGCGGAAGCCGCCGCGTCCTTGGCGTCTCCTGCGATGACTATCGTCAGGATGGCGCGTTTGCCGAATATGTCGCGGTCCCGGCGCATATTCTCTATAAACTCCCGGACAACGTCACCTTTGATCAGGCGTCGTTGGTCGAACCGCTCTCGGTAGCGCTGCATGCGGTCAACCTCTGTCCGCGCGAGCTGAACGCGTCGGCAACAGTTATCGGCGCAGGGAAAATCGGGCTGCTCATCGTCCAGGCGCTCCGCGCCGCGGGATACGGAAAGATCCTCGTCGTCGACCGCAACGCGTTTCATCGGGAACTCGCGCTGCAGATGGGCGCGGATCAGGCGTTCGATTTCGAGCCGGACGCGGTCCAGGCGATCCGCTCGGAAACGGACGGCGAAGGGACGGATATCGTTCTCGAAGTCGTCGGCGTCGACGAAGCCTTTGACCTGGCGCTCAAGTCAGCGCGGAAAGGCGGGACGATCGTCCTTGTCGGAAATATTACACCGATCGTCAACTTCCCCATGCAATGGGTCGTTACCCGCCAACTGACGCTGCGCGGCTCCTGCGCATCCGCCGGCGAGTATCCTGCCTGCCTGGACATGATCGCACGCGGAACAATCCGGCTGGATAAGATTATCAGCGCGACCGCTCCGCTGAAAGACGGCGACGCATGGTTTAAGCGGTTGTACGCCAGCGACGGAGATTATGTCAAGGTCGTGCTGAACCCATAGAACGCAGGCAGGTCTGGGGATTCGCTACAGCATAAAACCGAAGGATAATCCAGAGCTCGCGCTGGAGTTCCCTGGATTATCCTTTCCCACCAGCAATCCTACCCCAATCGCAGGATCGAAATAAAATGAAGGACGCTTCCGATCAGGCAGAAAATATGAAAAACCCCATGCATGTAGCGAACGGACCTTTTTTTCCCAATAATATAGCAGATAGCCCCGACCGTATAAGCGACGCCGCCACCCAACAGCAGCCGCATCACAACCGGCGCGTATGCCTTCGTCATCGGCCCCCAGACGAAAACCGCGGCCCAACCCAATCCCAGATAACAGGTCATCGAAAAGATCCGGAAGGCTTTCAGGTCGATCGCGGTCAGCGTAATCCCGATCAGCGCCACGCCCCAAATCACGCCAAACGTTAACCATGCCAACCCCGGACGCTCAGCGCGCAGCCCGTTCAGCAGCAGCGGCGTATACGTTCCCGCGATCAGCAGAAAAACTGAGCAATGATCCAGGACCTGAAAAACCTTCTTCGCCATCCCAGGCCTCAGCCCATGATAAACGCTCGACATCGTATACAACAGAGTCATCATGATTCCGTAGACCAGGCCCGTGCCGAACGCCCATAAATCATGCTTCCACATGGCGCGCCAGGTCAGAACAAAGAAGGCGGTAATCCCGAAAAGGACGCCGACGATATGCGAAATCATATGGAACAGCTCTTCTCCGGACGTATAATTCGGCAGCAGCCGATCTTTTAAAGATATCCTTTTAACAGCGTACATATTCCCTCCAAATCCGCCGGGGGCGAAAAAGAATCCCCGCGGCGATTTTCCTTCATTCTAAGTCGGTTTTCCCCGCCGCACGTTATTCCAGCGATTTTCTTTACATATTCCAAAAACGTGTTAAAATGAAGCCGTTAAAGATTGGGGACTCGTCTAATGGCAGGACAGCAGACTCTGAATCTGTATGTAGAGGTTCGAATCCTTTGTCCCCAGCTATCATAAAACCGACGTATTCGTCGGTTTTTGGTTTGATCACTTATAAAACGTTCCTGCTGCCAGCGATTCGCATGGCAGAGGCGGAGTTAATAGCTTTCGTCGTCCTCCTCGTCTTCATCCTCCGGCTCATCTTCAATCCAATCCTCGACGTCGAGCTCCTCCTCGTCAGCGTCATTCTTGTACCAATCGTCCATATCGTCAACCGTGTCGATCATATCCTCGACCGATTTCTTCGATGACGGAGTGAACGTCAGGCAGCCGCGATTCGAATCCAATTCGACCAAAGCCGCACTGCAATAGTTATCATCCAAGAATTCACATTCCAAATATTTACATCGAATTCTCGCCATTTTCCCTCTCCTGTTTTGTAAAACCTGACTTCCGGGTTTCTGTTCCCTCGATTGTGCCGCTATTCTAACCGATAGCGGATAACCTGTAAAGAACATTCGGGAAATTTTATCACCCCGGGCGATCCCGGTACGCGTCGACAACGTTCGGCAGCCCATGAATCTTCGTCAAAATCCTCATCAGCTCTGAGATATCGATAACCTCGATAACGGACTTAATCGTCACGTAATTATGCGTCACCATGACATTAAAATTAATCAGGTTGATATTCTCCTTGACCAGCAGGTTGGTAATCTCGTTAACCAGGCCCTTTCGGTCATACGCCTGAATCGTAATCGAGACCGGATAGCGAACGGTCCCCGATCCCCAGGATACGGGCAGGATCCGCTCCGGATTCTGGACGCGCGCTAAATTCGGGCAGTCAATTTTATGAATCGTCGCGCCTCGTCCCTTCGTAATATACCCGACGATCGGATCTCCGGGCGCAGGGCTGCAGCATTTTCCCAGCGTCGTATAGATTCCCTTCCCGAGCCCTTCGATCGCGATACCGCTCGACGCGCCCGCCTGGCCCTTCGAGAACGGAAGATCGGAGGGCTTCTGCGCCTCGGAAAGACGGGTAATAATTCGGAAAATCGATAAATCGCCACAGCCGACGCCAACAAACATATCATCGGCGTTCTTGTACTCGAAAGATTTGGCCAGCTCGTTGAAATCCGGCTCTGTCAGGCCCAGCCGCTTCAGCTCTTTCTGAACCATGTCGCGGCCCTGAACTAAATTCTGTTCCCGGTCCTGCTTCTTGAACCAGCTATTGATCTTGGAACGGGCCCGCTGCGTATTGACCAGCCCTAAATTCTGATTCAGCCAATCCCGGCTTGGCCCGCCCGACTTCGTCGTCGTAATCGACACGACGTCCCCATTCTTAAGCTTATAGCTCAGCGGGACCATTTTCCCATTAACCTTTGCCCCCCGGCAGCGGTTGCCGACTTCCGTATGAATCGTATATGCGAAATCGATCGGCGTTGAACCGATCGGCAGGTTAATCAGGTCCTGATTTGGAGTAAAAACTTCGACACGATCCTTCAATTCCTCGCGGATATGCTCCATGAACTCATCCGCCGATTTTCCGTCCTTTTCCAGGTCTTTCGCGCGTCGGAGGAATTCGACCTTTTTCAGCGTCATCTCGTCAATTTTTCCGCGATCTTTATACCGCCAGTGACGAGCAACGCCATACTCAGCCAATTTATGCATCTCAACGGTACGGATCTGAACCTCAAGCGGTTTCCCATCAGAATAAACAACCGCGGTATGGAGCGACTGATAAGAGTTCTCCTTCGGCGATGCGATATAATCGTCAAATTCATTTGGAATCGGGCGCCAATGCGTATGAATCTGGCCCAGCGCCGCGTAACAACTCGGAATATCGTCAACGATCAGTCGCAGCCCGCGTAAGTCCCGAAGCTCCTCCAACGGCTTCCCTCGATCCATCATCTTCTGATAAATCGAATAGATATGCTTTGAGCGCCCGCTAATGGTACATTTAATCCCCGCCTGTGCCATGACCTCCGTAATATTCGCCTGGATTTTCTGAATCTCCCGTTCGCGAGCCGACTGCGTCGCGGCGATCGATTCGGTGATCATGGCGTATTGTTCCGGATAGAGATAGCGGAACGATAAATCCTCAAGTTCCCATTTAAATCGGTAAATACCGAGCCGGTTCGCCAGCGCCGCGTAAATATCGAGCGTCTCCTGCGCAATGCGTTTCTGTTTCTCGGGAGTCGTATATCCGAGCGTTCGCATGTTATGCAGCCGGTCAGCCAGCTTGATAAAAATAACGCGATGATCGTCGGCCATAGCCAAAATCGTTTTCCGCGTATTCTCTGTCTTAAGCGCCTTTTTCCGCGCCCGCTCCTTCGCCTCTGGCTCCTGAGCCTCCGGCGCGCTTTCCGTTTCGGGCGGGATCCGATCCCGGTCGATCGGCCCGAACGTCGACCGGTCATGCTCCATTCGCTTAATCTGCCGAAGCTTCGTCACGCCCGAAACCAGCAGGTGGATCTCTTCTCCAAACTCCTCCGTCAGGACCTCGTCGGTAACCGCTTCGTTGTCTTCAATCGTATCATGCAGCAGCGCAGCGGCAATAATCGTCACCGACAGCTTCATCTCCGCGAGAATCATCGCAACCGCGACGCAATGCGTAATATAGGGCTCGCCTGAATCGCGGATCTGATCCGCATGCGCACGCTCCGCAAACGCATAAGCACGCCGAACCAGATCAATATCGACCTGCGTATAAAATTCCGGTAAACTCTTGATTAAATCATCCAGTAACATCGGTCTATCCGAACCTTTCCCGCATCGCGGCAATTTCTCCGCCGGAGGGAGATTCCCAGGATTAACTAAAAGGAACCGTCCCCCATTTCCGGAAACTTCGAGCTGCCGAATTCCCGTCAATACCGATGTGCAGTTATGCCAAACTATTTTAACGTATTTTACGGAGATTTCAATCCACCAGCGTCCGATCCTGCCGGAATCATTACCAGCCTGGTCAGGACCCACCCGATCATCGTTTCCGCCAGCGGTTCATCAATACCAGAACGGGAAACTGCCAGGCTGTTCGTCTGGCAGTTCTGTAAGAAGGGAGAAATAGTTGCCGAATCCATACCGTGTATCCGTCTGAAAACCCTGGGGATAAAGCAAAAGGGAAACAGCGTCTACACGAAAGATTCAGAGAAGAAGTATTCTTACTTCACGAGCTCCGCGGCCAGTTTTTTCAGGTTTTCAACGCCGTCCTCATCCGGAGCTTCAAAGCAAATCACCGGCGAACCGACCAACGTCAGGCCATCCGCGACACAGTCCGCTTCCCACGTCCGCATCCATTCGCCTTCCGCCCAGCTATACGAACCGAACAGCGCGATCGGTTTTCCCTTGAGCTCCGGCTTGCAGCCATCGAACATCGGCTGAAATTCGCTGTCCTCGAGCTCCTCGTTCCCCATCGCAGGGCAGCCAAACGCGATCGCATCATAATTCGGGACCTCGGCAGCGCTGAATTCACTCGCCGTGAAAACCTTAACCTCCGCGCCAGCTTCAACAATAGCGTCCGCTAAAACGTTCGCCATCTGCTCCGTATTACCGGTACCGCTCCAAAACACAACTGCAACTTTCTTCATGATAACCTTCCTTGATTTTTAGATCGCGATCGTCAGCCGCGAAAGCGAATAACCCTCGCGGAACTTCGTCGCGTAGACCTGACTGCATTTACGAAACCGGCGGAAACAACGCGCCGCCGATTCCACGTCAGCATAAACCTTCCAGATACCGGTCATCTTCGCTCCAAGACCTTTGTTCTCGATAAACCCGCGAACGTCCTCGACCGGATAGCCCAGAAAAAGTCCGATTTCATGCGGAAACGTTTCACGATTCCGAACGTTCTCCGCCAGCCGGTTCACCATATCCGTGACACTGTCAGTCTCACGATAGCCAAACCGCTCCAACATGCCGCGCGCCTGCGGATCTTCCAAAATTAAGCGGAGCTGCTTCGGCCGGTACACATAAACCAGCGCTCGGTTCTTCCGGACACGGAGCGCCTGAACGTTGACGCCCTTGCTGACGAGCTCCTGATTAACCCTGTCGATCCATTCAGCCAGCGATTCGGGATCGTCGATCTCCGTCGCGACTAACGCGCCGACCTTGATCCCCGCGAGCGTCGGCGCACAATGATGAATAAGAATTTCCTCGGTTATGCTGGCCTCCTGTGGTTAGAGATTTCTAACCCGCGGCGATAAAAATTAGCTGCGTCAAACCGCATAGGAACTATATTAGCATATACTAACTTCGCTGTCAACCCTGTTTTTGGGGAGAATCTGATATATGCGAATAGTCTGTGGCATTGTCGCAGAAAATATCATAAACCAAACCCACAGTTTAATTCTGGGCCCACAAATACCCTTATCAAAACGCTGCTGGCCTAATATATTCTCAACTTTGCCGGGTACAGAGAAAGAAACAGCCCGATTCAAGCGTAAAGAACAAGAAAAGGGCTGTTTCCCAAATGCGAGAGGTAATCGCCTCCCCGTACCATGCTTAGTCCTCAGTTCGCTCAATAAGGCTGCCTTCATTAATGAAGCAAAGTACACACTTGGGAAGAACGTACAGCACGGTACCTTCCGCAGCGTCACCGATCTTGTCGTAGAGACGGCCAGCGCTGAAGCTCTCCCCTGCGACAGTGTAAGGACTGTTAGCTACATATCCGACCAGTCCAAGACCTTCCAATTCTACCTTGATGGCTTCTTTATCAACTTCGTTGTCAGGCTCTTTAATGAGTTTAACGGTCATGCCAGGCTTGAAGAACTCCTGACCATAATGATATTTTGTTCCTGTGATTGTAAAAAAAATTCTGTTCATGATAAGTCCCCGCATCCATATTATGCATTAATTATAAACGAATCGATATCCCCCAAACGAACTTTAAAAGAACGAGATTATTCTTTGTGCGCTTCAAATCAATATGCTTATAAAAAAATTTATTATACTAACAAATAATCTTATCCGATTTGCACCTTTCAGACCGCAAAGGATGCGTTACAGTTCGCCAAGTTAATTTTCGATCGGAATAATAATGAACGGCAGCTCTCAGCGGATATCGATAATCTCCCGGACATGCGACGCGAGCGCCTGCTTCAGGTCATACTTCTCCACCCCGTCGACCTTCACCGTAACCAGCTGATAATCCTTCTGGTCCGGGGTAAAGGTACTCAGCGAGCGGACGTTCCCGTTCAGTTCCATAACCGTCATCAGCAGATTTTTAATCACATCCGGATCGTTATCCACCGTATACGTCACGCGCACGCCGTCCAATCGCGAACTCGCCATTTCCATCACCATCCGCAGGATCGCGCTGTCATCAATCATCCCGACGACAAACCCTCCGCGAACAACCGGGAGCGACGAAACCCCATAATCGACAATAATCCGCGCAGCCTCTTCAATCGGCGTATTCTCCGTCACGGTCAGTACATCCCGCTCCATGATCTCTTCAACGACCGAATCGTCGACAATCGCCGAATTTTCTGAATGCCGCTCGACAAACTGTTCAAGGTCTTCATCCGTCGTAATTCCCAGGAGACGCCCCTGACGATCGACGACAGGTAAAGTTCGGATCCCTTCCGCTCCAATCAGGTCGATCGCGGTCCGGATGGAGGCGCGCGCGTTGACGGTAATCGCAGGATGAACCATTCTCATACAAACCAGCATTTTTCCCCTCGGCATTACATTCAAAATTCGGCTCATTGAACCTTTGAAATGTAAAAGCTCCTGTAATCATGGTGCATTTAATCATAAAGTCACATGACAAATATCATTCTAACACAAGCCCATTTCGCAATTCATTGGTTATGACAGAAAAATATGTAACAAAATTACCTATTTGAGCATAAATCGATTTCGGCACATTGAACCGCGGGGAAAAAGAAGTGCCGCCCGACGTGACATGTATAATAAAACGAAATCCACGGATTCAGGCGAACCCAGCCTTCGGCTCAATCCGACGGCAGCGCAGCGGAAAGCAGGAAAAGACAAACGGACATGATCGCGATTGATATTGAAACGACTGGATTAAACCCGAAAGAAGATAAAATAACAGAAATCGCGGGCGTCCGATTCGAAGGGGACGCCGTTCTCGACGAATTCCAATCGCTCGTAAACCCCAACCGCCCCATTCCTCAAAACGTTATCCACCTGACGCATATTACGAACGACATGGTCCGTGGCGCTCCGCAGGTTCTCGAAGTCATTGAGAAATTTGGCGCTTTCGTCGGCCGCGAACCGGTCGTCGGCCATAACATTACGTTCGATCTCTCTTTCCTGCAACAGGGCGGGATCCTGCGCAGCAATCCCTTCTACGATACCTACGCGCTGGCGTCCGTCCTGATCCCCGACGCCCCAAGATATAACTTAGCCGCCCTGGCCCAGCAGCTCGAAATTCCCGTTCCTACAGCTCATCGCGCGCTGGCAGACTGCCAGACCACGTTTCGCGTCTTCAATAAGCTCATCGAAAAAGCCTATGGCCTCCCGCTGACGCTGCTGATGGTCCTGATACGGCTCGGCGATCGGATCGGATGGAGCGAGGCCGCGCTGCTGAACCAGGTCGCAGCGGCTCGGATCCAGGCTGGGGAAAAGGCCGAAAAAAGGTACGCGATTCCCTTTTCGTCGTTCGATGACACGTTTTCAAGCGACATCCCGATTCTCGAACCGAACGAAATCATACTGCCGCTCGACGCCAACGAAGCCGCTTCCCTGATCGAATCCGGCGGCGCGCTCAACCGAGGCATCGACCATTTTGAAAGCCGCCCGCAGCAGATCGAAATGCTCCATGCCGTCGCCAACGGTTTCACCAAGGGTCATCACCAGCTGATCGAGGCCGGAACCGGAACGGGGAAATCGTTCGCATACCTGATCCCGGCGGCGAATTGGGCGCTCCTGAACGGCGAACGCGTCGTCATTTCAACCAACACGATCAATCTCCAGGATCAGCTGATCCAGAAAGATATCCCTGCGCTGAAACGCATGCTCGACGAAGATCTTCGCGCCGTCGTCCTTAAAGGAAAAGTCAATTTTCTCTGCCCGCGGAATGTATTGCGGCTGCAAACGCGCGGAGCCGACGCTCCGGACGAATTCCGGGTCCTGGCGAAAATCCTCGTCTGGCTGAGTCAGGGCGGTACCGGCGACCGCGGCGGAATTACGCTGATCGGGCCCTACGAACGTGATATCTGGCGGAAGCTCAGCGCCGAAACCGAAGGCTGTCGGCCGACAGCCTGCCCATTTTTCCGTGATCACCGCTGCCCCTATTTCGCGCGGCAGGCCGAAGCGCTCCGGGCCCACCTGATCGTCGTGAATCATTCGCTCCTGCTCTCGGACATGGCAATCGGCAACCGCATCCTTCCAGACTATCGCTACCTGATTATCGACGAAGGTCATCATCTTGAAAACGCCGCGACGAACGCATTTTCAAAACGCCTCACGAAATTTGACCTCCTCCGTCTCGAAAACGAAATCGGCGGTCCAACCGGCGGCGCGCTCGGACGGCTCCTCGTCGCGCTCATCAACCGGACAACCCCGGACCAGTCCGCCGGCTTCGCCGAAAAGGTTCAAGCCGCGTCTGAAACCGCCGGCGAAATGCAGCGTCGGATCCAAACGCTCTTCGACGTATTCGGCGAATATCTCCGAAACGAACGGGATGGCGCGGAACTGACCGTATACGGTCAGCAGCAGCGCCTGACCCCCGCATCGCGGACATCGTCGAACTGGACCGACGTCGAAATCGTCTGGGACGAAGCCGAATCCGTTTTCCGCGAACGGCTTTCCGGGCTGAAAAAAATCCAGCAAGCGCTCGAGGACCTCGGCGAAACCGACGACGATCTCGTCGAAATCTCCGATATCCTGAACGAATTAATCCGAAATATCGACGAAGCGAAATCGCTGCTCGAAGAACTGATCATGAAACCGAAGCCGGGCTATATATACTGGCTCGAAATTACAGCGGTCCAGAATTACCTCTCGCTCAACGCCGCCCCGCTCCAGGTTGGGGACATGATCGACCGCTATTTCTGGATGGAAAAAGAATGCGTCATTCTGACCTCGGCGACGCTGACCGCGGATAACAGCTTTGGTTACATCCGCGACCGGCTCGGGGCGCATGAAGCGGAGGAACTCGTCGTCGGCTCGCCGTTTGACTATGAGAAATCCGTCCTGCTGTACCTGCCAACCGATATCCCTGAGCCCAACCAGGGCGCGGCGCAGCACATGGTCGAAACCAGTATCACCCGCCTCGCACAGGCAACACACGGACGCATGCTCGTCCTGTTTACGTCCTATGCGCAATTGAAACGGACGTCGATCGCGCTGACCGCCGCGCTGAAAACCGATGGCTTTTCAATCTTCGAGCAGGGCGAAGGCGCGTCGCCGACCGCGCTCCTCGAAACCTTCCGAAAGTCCGAAAAAGCTATTCTGCTCGGAACCCGCTCGTTCTGGGAAGGCGTCGATATCCAGGGAGAAAAATTATCCTGCGTCGTTATCGTCAAGCTTCCTTTCGACGTCCCCTCCGATCCGATTATCGCCGCTCGCTCCGAAAGCTTCGATAACCCATTCGCGCAATACAGCTTACCGGAAGCAATCCTGAAATTCCGTCAGGGGTTCGGCCGATTGATCCGCGCGTCGGGCGACCGCGGGATCGTCGCCGTTCTCGATTCCCGCCTGCTGACGAAACGCTATGGACAGGATTTTATCAACTCGATACCTCGCTGCACCGAAAAACGCGGCTCGATTCGCGACCTCGCGCGCGAGTCCGCCGCCTGGCTCCAAAAGAAATAAGCGAGTAAAGCCGATCCTCGTCGCCGAGCGCAGATCCCTAAAAAATCTGAAAGAAGACCGACAGCCACAAGGCTTCGCATTTTCTCCAGCTGCGCACACCAATTACTTATTTAATGAGTAATAGTTGTCTATACTGAATCCCCCTCATCAGAGCGGCTGATGTCTGACAACTATGTGATTAATTGCACTTTTCCCAAAATCGGAGCCCAAAAACTCTGATGTTATCAGACAATTACGCTTATAATTTTCATGTTGAATCAAACGGGCCGGTCATTCCCCGGAACGGAGGAGGTTTGATTAGTCTTCGTTTTTTATCCCCTGAAGGAGTATTATTTATCTGTTGACACTTCGGCCCCGGCCGGATGCATCATCAACCCAAATCTGTAAGTAAGGAGTAAATAATGGTACGTAAGTTTTCAGTTTTGTTGGTCTTTGTTGCGCTTCTCGTCGCTATCGTTCCCGCTTTCGCTCAGGGTGGCGTTCAGATCCCGGAAGTCGTTGAAGGGAAAACGAACGTCGCGGTCGTCCTGATCGGCCCGATCAACGATGGCGGTTGGTCGCAGGCCCATTACGACGGCGCCGTTTACATGAAAGAAAACCTTGAAAACGCCAACGTTGTCTACCTTGAAAACGTTGAAGAAGGAACCAACAGCGAGCAGGTCTTCCGTTCGCTGGCGCAGAAAGGCTTTGACGTTATTTTCGGCACCTCATTCGGTTTCATGGACGCGATGGAAGCCGTAGCGGAAGAATTCGAAGACACGTATTTCATTCATCTCTCCGGCTATAAATCCAACGGAAAGAACTTCGGCAACCTGATGGGCGCCATGGAACATATGAAATACCTGGCCGGCTACCTCTCCGGTCAGCGCGCGGCGATGGACGGCGAAAACATCCTCGGTTACATGTACACGTTCCCAATTCCGGAAGAGCTCCGCTTAGGCAACGCCTTCATGCTCGGCGCGAAGAAAACCTGCCCGGACTGCACGATGATCGTCGCCCCGATCAACAGCTGGCACGATCCGATCGCCGAAAAGGAAGCCGCCAAGGCGCTCTTCGATAAAGGCGCTTACGTCGTCTTCACCGGCGCCGATACGCCCGCTCCGGCCGACATGGCTAAGGATTACACGGACGGCAACGGCAAATGGGGGATCCCGTACGACTGGTCCGGCTCCTGCGTCTCCGACCGCTGCTTAACGCTGCCTTACTGGAACTGGGGTCCGATCTACGCCTCGATCGTCGAAGGAATCGTCGACGGGAGCTACGTTCCGGGACGCCATTATTTCGACGGCGACGCCAAAGGCTTGGGCCTTGTCGGCTTCATGGAAGGCGAAGAACTTCCGAAGGGCCTTCAGGACATGCCGGAAGAAACGCTTGAATACGTCCGCAATTACATCGCCGATCTCGAAGCCGGAAAGATCAACCGCTTTGATCTCTTCGCCGGTCCGATCGTCGACAACAAGGGCAACACCGTCATCGCCGCAGGCGAAAAGATGGAAGACGCCGACCTCGATACTTTTGACTGCAGCGAAATGGGCTGCAAATATGGTATGCACTGGTGGGCCGACGGAATTCAGGCTGAACTCCCGTAAAGACCGGGATTCAGGTTAATCTAAATCGGCGGGCCGACCGAATAAGCCGGCCCGCCGTTCGGGAAATGATTCATCGCGGGAAGCGCCCGGCGCGCTTCTCAGGCAGAGACGAGGTTTATTAACGATTTCCATCAACTTTCATCAGAAACTTGATTTCGTGCGGTGGCGCGCCGCTTTGAAAGTTGATTCGAATCACCAATAAACGCAGCATTAAAAAGCAGGACCTCAACATATTCTTTTGTTCTGGGAGTAAATCTATGCAGAATGAACGTCCTTATGTCGTTGAAATGAAGGGCATCCGGAAAGAATTCCCCGGCATGGTCGCGAACGACAACGTCAATTTTTCGCTTCGCCAAGGCGAAATTCATACGCTGTTAGGGGAAAATGGCGCTGGGAAAAGTACGCTGATGAATATCCTTGCCGGACTATATCAGCCCGAAGCCGGCTCGATTAAAATCCATGGCAAGCCGGTCCTCCTGAAATCGCCGAAGCTGGCGATGCAGGAAGGGATCGGCATGATCCACCAGCATTTCATGCTCGTTCGGACGCAGACCGTAACCGAAAACATCCTTCTTGGACTGGACGATCCGAAGTTCATCATGAACATTCATAAATACGAAAAACAGGTTCGTGCGCTGGGGAAAGAAAACAACCTCGAAGTCGATCCCGCCGCTTTCATCTGGCAGCTGACCGTCGGGGAACAGCAGCGCGTCGAAATTCTGAAGATGCTCTATCGCGGCTGCGATATCCTGATCATGGACGAACCGACAGCCGTTCTCGCGCCGCAGGAGATCGAAGTCCTGTTTAATACGCTGCGGACGATGGCCGCGAACGGGAAATCAATTATTTTTATCAGCCACAAACTGAATGAAATTCTTGAAATTGCCGACCGCGTAACCGTCCTGCGGCATGGAAAAATCACGGCGGAAGACGTCTCCACCAGGGATATCACGCGCGAAGACCTGGCGTCGCTGATGGTCGGGCGGAAGGTCATCTTTTCGTTCGATAAAAACCCGTGCCACTGTGGCGATCCGGTTCTTGACATCCACAACATTTCAGCGCTGAACGACAAAGGCCTCCCGGCGCTCCGCGGCGTTTCGCTGCATGTCTGCAGCGGAGAGATCGTCGGAATTGCCGGCGTCGCCGGCAACGGCCAGACCATTCTGGCGGAGTGCGCCGCCGGAATGCGCCCCACAACCGAAGGAACGATTCATACTGACCGGCTGGATATCGGGAAAGCCACAATCAAGCAGGCCATCCTGGACGGGATCGCTTATATTCCGGAAGACCGTCATCACGTCGCAACCGCCGGGAACATGAGCGTCGCCAACAACGTGATCATGAAAAGCTACGATCGAAAACCGATTTCGACCGGCTGGAAGCTTAACCAGCCCGCGGTCCGGACCTACGCCGAACGGCTTAAGGACGATTACCAAATCTCTATCCCGACCATCGATAAGCCGATGCGGCTCCTTTCCGGAGGGAATATTCAGCGCGCAATCCTCGCCCGCGAGCTGGATAACATGAAACAGCTCCTCATCGCCGTTCAGCCAACCCGAGGGCTCGACGTCGGCGCGATCGAAGGGATCCAGCGCATGATCCTCGCCCAGCGCGACGCCGGCGCAGGCGTGCTCCTGATATCCGAAGAGCTCGAAGAACTGGTCACGCTGAGTGACCGAATCTACGTGATGTTTGAAGGACAGATCATGGGCGAAATTCTTGACGGCGATATCCGGAAAATCGGTCTGATGATGACCGGAACTCGTCTTGAAGACATTCCTGATGAAGACCCTGCCGTCGTATCTCAGGCCGAAACTCCCGAAAAATAAGGATATAATCGGAATATGACTAACAAATCAACTCTTCTAAACCGCCTCAAGTTTCCGTACCATATCAATGTCGAGGAAAGGACGGACGAATCGCCGAAATGGCTTTCGCCGTTCCTGACCCTTGTTTCCGTGATCGCCGCGCTGATTTTCTCGGGAATCCTGATCACGTCGGTCGGCGGCGATCCGCTGTACACGTATTCACGCATGTGGAAAGCGGCGTTCGGGTCCTGGTTCGCGCTTTCAGACTCGTTTACGAAAGCGATCCCGCTGATTCTCTGCGGGACGGCCTGCGCGCTGGCGTTTCAGATGAAGATCTGGAATATCGGCGCGGAGGGGCAATTCTTCCTTGGAGCGTTCGGCGCCAGCCTCGTCGTCCTCGCCCCGATCGTTCCCGAAGGATCGCCCGCCTGGGTTTATATTCCGGTCATGATGCTTTCCGGTATGGTTTTCGGCGCGTTGTGGGGCGTCATTCCTGGCCTGCTGAAAGCCAAATTAAACGTCAACGAGATCATTTCAACTTTAATGCTGAACTATATTGCGATCGCCTGGAACAATTTCTTCCTGTTCGGGATGTGGTCCGATAAGGGGTTCCAGATGTCGAAAAAGTTTCCGAAGGAAGCGCTCCTGACGCGGCTCTCGGACATCGCGAAAACCTACGATATTAAAGCGCTGCGCGGCATGACGCTGCATCTGGGGCTCTTTTTCGCAATCTTCATGGCGATCGTTATTTACATCATGATATACAAAAGCAAATGGGGCTATGAGATTAAGCTCCTCGGCGAAAGCCGCGAAGTCGCGCGCTACGCCGGAATCAATATCTCCCGCAATATTGTGCTGATCATGGTCGTTTCCGGCGCAATCGCCGGCCTCGCCGGTGCAACCGAAATTTCCGGCGTTGTTAAGCGCTTCCAGGGCTCGATCTCCGATGGCTACGGCTACACCGGGATTATTATCGCCTGGCTGGCGAAGCTGAACCCGCTGCTGACGATTCCTGTATCGCTCTTCTTCGGAGGGCTGATTATCGCCGGACGCGAAATTCAGCCTTCCGGGATCCCGACGATGATTCAGGGAATCATCCTCGTCTGCCTGATTGCGTTCGATTTCTTCCTGAACTATCGGATCCGGATCACGTCCGTCAGTTCCAGCCAATCTATGATAGAAGAACAAAAGGAGACAGCCTGATGCAGCTCTTTCAACTCTTAGCCGCCGCTCTTTCCGGCGGGACCGTCCTGTTATTCGGAATGCTCGGCGGAATTTTCACCGAAACCTCCGGCGTCATGAACCTGGCGATCGAAGGATACATGCTTCTTGGCGCGACGATCAGCTACTCCGTCTCCGCTTCGACCGGGAATCCCTGGATCGGCCTGCTGATGGGCGCGGTTTCCGCCGCGATTCTGGGAATCCTGCATGCGATCATCTGCGTCACGCTGAAAGCCGATCAAGTCGTCAGCGGTCTCGCGACCAATTTTGTCGGAACCGGCGTCAGCCTCGTTCTCGGCGCGAACCTGGCGAGTCTGGTCGGGAAAGTTCCGCTCCTCCCCAGTATCGAATTTCCAGGCCTGCTGAATTACGGTTGGTTCGGTGAAGGCTTATATTACCTGACCAAACAGAACGTCATGGTCTACCTCGGGATCCTGATTATCCCGATCGCACAATGGTACCTGAAGAAAACGCGGCCGGGGATGCACCTGCGCGCAATCGGCGAAAATCCGGAAGCGGCCGACGCGATGGGCGTTAACGTCAACGGACTGCGCTACGTGTACACGATTTTCGGCGCGGCGCTGGCCGGAATCGGCGGCGCGGCGATCTCGATCGGAATCTACTCCGGCTGGTTCTCCGAACTGACGGTCAACGGACGCGGATGGATCTGCGTCGGGCTGGTCATCTTCGCGCAGTGGGATCCGGTACGCGGCGCGCTCGGCGCATACTTTTTCGGGATCCTGTCGCGCCTTGTTCTCGACTTGAAAATTCCTTCGACGCTTTTCGGCGGCTTCGTCGCCAACCCCTTCTTCCTTCATCCGAACTACACGTTCTTTTTGGAGATGCTCCCGTATATCTTTACGCTGGTCGTAATGATTATTGGCGCCAACAGCGCCAGGAAAAAACATATCGGTACGCCCTCCGCGCTCGGGAGACCTTACTCCCGCGGAGAGAAAGGAAAATAACTTATGAAAACGGAACCCACCTTCCGTAGAATACCGATCGGAGAGGTCACGCAGGACCTCGTCGCCGTCGCGATGGGGCGCATGCCCGCCGATCTGATGATCATTAACGGACGACTCGTCAACGTCAATATCGGCCGGATTCAGCCGGACATGGACGTCGTCGTCAAGCACGGATACGTCGTCTACATCGGCAAAGACGCCCTATCGAAAATCCAGCACGACGATCGAACTATCGTCGTCGACGCCGCCGGACGCTGGGTTGCGCCGGGACTGATCGACTCGCATGTACATATCGAATCGTCAATGGTCGACCCGGTTCATTTCGCCGCCGGCTGCCTCGCCCACGGGACGACGACCATCTGCCCGGATAATCATGAAATTACCAACGTCCTCGGCCTCGAGGCCGTCCGGCTCTTTCATGACGCGCTTAAGGACCTGCCGATCAAGTCGTTCCTGGCAATGCCGGTCTGCGTTCCCGCCGTCGCCGGGCTCGAAAATACCGGCGCCGAAATTCACGGAAAGGAAGTCGCCGAAGCCTACAGGAACGGCTGGGCCCAGCTCCAGGGCGAAGAAATGAATTTTCCCGGCGTGATTTACGGCGATCCGGGAACGCATGAAATCCTGAAAGCGTCGCATGATGCCGGCGTCGTCATGACAGGGCACTATTCCTCGATGGAGCTGGATCAGGGGCTGAACGCGTTCGCCGCCGCCGGAATGAACGCCTGCCACGAGGTTCGCAGCGCTGAAGAGGTCCTGAAACGCAGCGAAATCGGCTTTTACAGCCAGCTTCGCTACGGGTCGGCCTGGCTCGACGTCCCGAATACGATCCGCGCCTATACGGATAACCCCAGCGCGGATACACGCTTCCTGACCCTCTGTACCGACGACGTCAACGCTGCGACGATCGTCCGCGAAGGGCAGATGGACCGCTGCGTCCGCGCCGCGATCCGGAACGGCGTCCCGCCGGTAACCGCGATCCAGATGGCGACGCTCAACAACGCGCAGCTGATCGAAAAGGCGCGGCGGATCGGCTCGATCGCGCCTGGACGGAGCGCGGATATCCTGATCCTCAGCGATCTCGTCAATTTCAAAGTAGATCAGGTCTATTCGGATGGCGTCCTCGTCGCTGAAAACGGAAAGATGACGATCGAACTGACGCCGTATTCATATCCGGAAGCCGCGCTGAAAACGATGAAGCTGGGGCCGCGAAAAAAATCCGATTTCGCGATTCCCGCGCCGTCGAACGCGCCGCAGAAAATCCGCGTCATCGAAATCCGCCCCGGCGACGTTGTCGCTAAGGAATGCCAGCTTATCGTTGAACCGAAAGACGGATTCTTCGTTGCCGACGCCGGGAACGATATCGCCAAAGGCGTAATCTTCTATCGGCACGAACCTGATCCGTCGATCCCGCCGCGCGGAGCCGGTTTTATCCGCGGAACGAAATTCCGCCCCGGCTGCGCCTATGCGTCAACGATTTCACATGACTGCCATAACCTGCTTGTCGTGGGAACCGATGACGACGCAATGACGCTGGCGGCGAACGCCGTCATCGAAGCGAACGGGGGAATTGCGATCGTCGTCGACGGGAAAATTGACGCGGTCCTGCCGCTTCCGCTGGCAGGATTGATGAGCCTTGAATCGATCGAGGAAACCGCTTCGAAACTGAACGCAATCGAAAAAGCGCTCGGGAAGGCCGGCGCGGTCAGCGAATCGATCGAAATGACAATGAGCCTGATCGGGTTGATCGTTATTCCCGAACTCAGGATCAGCAACCATGGTCTGGTTGAACTGAAGGGCAGCAGCCCGCTGAAGCTCGTTGACCTCGTTGTAACCGATTAGTTACCGGAGTTCCCCGAAACCTCCACCTCCTTTCATACCACCTGCTCGGGGAAACCGGAATGGGAGAAAGAGACCGTACGTTCTTTCTCCCATTTCATTTATACTCGTCCTGAGCAGTCGAAACAATTAAAGATCAGGTAAAGGAACGTTCTTTTTATCCCTGCCTTTTTTGTAACAATCGTCCTCGATTGTCATAATCCGCGCCGCATTCGCTGAAATCCGGTCTGTTTTCAGGCATATAATAGGAATTTCTATGAAAGGAAACGTTAATGCTTATTTTACCTGATTCATTATTCCTTGCTGTTGTCGTCGGATTTATTGCGCTCGCGGTCATGATACTCGCCAGCAACCACGCCGTTACCAAACTCATCGGGATCGCCTCCTATTTCGACCTGTCCAGTACGTTCATGGGCATGACCGTCGTTTCGATCGCGACGTCGCTCCCGGAAATCGTCGCGCATTTTACCGCGTCGGTCGGAATCCTGACCGGGCGGATGGATTATAAAACCGGATCCGCGATCGTCCTCGGATCGAATATCGGATCCGACGTCGTTCAGCAGACGCTGATTTTCGGGCTTGTCGTCTTTCTCGCCGGATCGCTGACCTATCGCCGCTACTTCGTCTGGAAAAATATGATTCCCATGGTCGGGACAACGATTCTCTGTATCCTGCTCGGGCTGGACGGAACTTATTCCCGAATTGACGGCGCGATCCTTTTCGGCAGCTTTATTTTATACAGCTTCTACCTCTACCAGGACGAACGGAAATTTTACAATAAAGACGCAAATCAGATTCAGGACGAAGCCGTCGCCGCCGGCGTCCCGACCAGCGGGAAAGCAGTCTTCCGCGATATCCTGATAGCAGTCCTGATGCTGCTGCTGACGATCGCGGGCGCTTCTGTCGTTCTTCAGCTAACCGAACGGATCGTCAACGAAACCGGGATTGCCGGATCGCTGATCGGCGTCGTAACGCTCGGTCTCGCTTCCGCCTTACCCGAACTCACGACGGCGATCGTCGGAATCCGGAAAAAAGAAGCCGGAATCTCGCTCGGGACGCTCGTCGGCTCAAATATCGTCAACCCGCTCCTCGCGATTGGCGGCGGCGCGCTGATTTCCGGATACGCCGTCCCGCTCCCGCTTGTCCGCTGGGACCTGCCTTGGGAAACGCTGACCGGCGCGGTCCTCTGGCTGATCCTTTTGAAAGCGAACGGGAGAATCGGAAAGAAAGTCGCGGTCTACCTGATGATCATGTACTTCCTGTATATCGTTTCGCGCGCCTTCCTTTTCCAGGTCGACTTCTGACCGCCGCCGATAAAGAAGCGGCGTCTGGAGCTGCGCCAGATACCGCTTCTTTTCAGCGCAAGGCCGGAGCTTATTCCCCTGCGCAGCGCTTAACCCACTCGATAAAATTCGAATCCGGATCGCCGCTGCGCTCGGCTTCCGTATGGCCCTGACCCCAGACCGTCGCAAAATCCAGCTCCTCAACGCCCAGATATCTCGCCAGCGCCAGCGCTAAATTGACTTCCGTCGAAAGCGCCGTATCGCTCTGATTGATCCCGGAACGGATCCGCCAGTATTTCGCGGCCTTGCTCGTTCGATAGCCCGCCTCGCTGGGGAGAAGGTAATATAGCGGCGTATACATCGATACCCGAACCGCGACCGAACTCCCGAGCGCGTCTGTCCGCGCCAGGTCCGCCGCAGCATCCCCGGCGTACGAAGATCCCAGGTCCGCCAGAATCCGCGCCAGAACGGCGTCGAAATGCGCGCCCTTTCCGTCGCCATAGCCAAATAACGTATTTTCGCCCTGTCCGGCGTCCAGCTGATCGAACGCGCCTAAAGCTTTCGACGCGGTTTTTAACGCCATCGCAAAATCGGATACGCTTGTAATTTCGACCTCGCCGCTCTCCGCGTCGTACCGAACCCATTCGTTTTCGCTGTTCAATGCGTCGATATACGACTGCGCCGTCGAATACGTCCCGGTCAGCGTCAGCCCGCCGGAAGACGATCCGGTCCGCGAGATATGATCGAGCGCTTCGTAAGAAACCGCCTCGACTAATTCTCCGTCTGAACTGCTGTTCGCCGCGTCAAAATCCGGAGGCGTCCCTTCCGGCCCGCCTGCCGACCGGCCCGTCCCGCCCGGAGCGCCCGACGACGCTTCATAGGGAAACGTCGTGTCGGCGAGGAAATTTTCAAGCGACGTCTCAACGACCTCTTTCATGTACTGATAGTAGCTTCCAGCCTGGAAAATCCCGCTCCCGGAAGCTTCCAGCGTTAACGCGTTCCCCTCCGCGTCGGAAAACCCGGCCGCGTTAATATAGTCTGCATATGCGGCCGCGAGCGCGTCCGAGATGGCCTGCTCTTCGTCGCTGAGCCCGCTTCGCGTCATGCCCAGCTGCCATTCGTACGCCTCGTCCGCATGATCCAGATTCGTAACAGGGCACCAGCTCATCGAGCCTGCAACGGCGTCGCTGACGTCCTGGACCGCGCCGATCTGCGCCAGATACGGATCGTAGAGCGGGCTGTCGCCGCTCGCGCCGATCAGGACCGACTGCGCCCCGCCGCCGCTCATCCCATATGTAAAGATCGCGTCCAGATCCCCCGGAAGGAGCTCCGCGTTGGTACGCGCGTATCGGATCGCGGCCTTCAAATCGGTCACGCCCGCCGGCGCGCCATGATCCCGCCCGCGGCAGCCGGGATTCAGAACGACGAACCCGGCATCAGTAAACTCGCTGAAATCGGCGTATTCCGTCGGCGCGGTCATCGCCGAATAGCCCGGCGTATTAACCGGAAGGACGATCGGCGCGGTTTCGGGCGTGAAGCCGCCGACCGTTCCCTCCGGATTCAGTTCGCAGCGATACGTCCCGTCTCCGTTATCGCTTCCCTTAAAATATGCGCCCGGAACGAAAAAACCCATCGTCTGATACGCTGTATCTACCGGCGCAGCGCAATAAACCACGCCCAGCTGATAATACACGTCCGCGTCTGCGTTATACAGCCATTTCGTCATATCGATTCGATCCGGACGCTCGTCAGTTCCCTCCGCCCGGACGTTCGCCGCAAACGCAAAAACCGCAAAAATAATCAGGATCCAGCCGGCGCCATGCGCCCAAATTCCCTTCATATCAGCCTCCTGAACGTTGTTGACAGCTGCATAGATAAAGAGAAAAAACCTTCTTCCCGAACCTCAGGAAAAGCGCAGCCATCTTATTTCATATTTTATCCCAACGAGATCAAAAGACGCCGGATACCCACTCGGCTCCACTGGGTCAGGCAGCGGATTACGCTTTTCACAAGCAGCAATTCCGCCGTTTTTAACTGTTAGAAGCTATCCGGCGGAAAGAGAAAATCGTCCGGCTCCGGCTCAAAATCCGCTTCGTCGAACGCTGCCGGCGGTTCCTCCGGACGGCAGTACGTCCGATAACGGCACCAGGAACACGTCTTCAAATCCTGCGTCCGGGGATAATCGGCCTCATCCTCCGACCGCATCAGCGCCGCATACGCCTCGAGCCGGTGCAAATCCTCACAATACGCCGTCTCCGAATAATCGAACTCGATCGGACGATCCGGGAAATTCGCGAACCAGTACGCCATCCGCAGCCGGGGAAAAACGTCCGCCGGAAGCCCCAGATCAGCGCGGTTTTCAACCGCCAGCGCGCGGTAAAGCCCTGTCTGCGGCGCGGCGGCGTAAGCTTCGCGCCGGGCGGGCTTCCGCGCCGTTTTCCAGTCGTAAATCGTCAGCCCACCGTCTTCTACGATCAATAAATCGATCTTCCCGTTCCAAAGAACGTCCGCCTGACGCATCGTCAGCCGCATTTCGGCGTAGACGGCTCCCTCCACCGGGAACCGAACCGTATCACGGAACCGCCGGAGCCAAAGCTGTATTTCGCCGTTCGCGCTGCTGACCGCACGCTCGATCGGTAAGATCCCCTGCGCGACTCGCTGAACCGTCAGGTGAAACTCGGAGCCCATCCGCGTCAGCTGATCCGCTTTAAGATAATCGCGATCGAACGGCTCCGGCCAATCCAGCCGCAGCACCGAGCCATAATAATACTTCCGGCGGCAGCTCAGCAATGCAGAAACCTGCGACGCGCTGAATTCCAACGTCATTTCGCTTTCTCCTCCCGACCCGCTCCGCCGAAGCTTTCCCGGAGCGCGCGAACCGCGACCGCCTCGCACATCGGCGTCCGCATTTTCCCCAGGTTCCGCGATCCATATAAACCTTTCTTCGCCCGGGTAATCCCAACGTACAGCAGCCGCAGCCGCTCCGCCGCGTAGGCGTCGGCGCTCCGCCGCGTCGCCTCCCCTTCAAGATAGGTCCGGGGCGGCTCGGAACAGAGGCAGACCATCTGCTCGATCGTTTCCGACTGCAGGTCCAAACGTCCGCGGGCGTAATAGACTTCAGATCGATAAAACTCCGTATAACCGTTTTCTTTATATCCTTTTCCGATCGGAAAATCATAGTTATTCAGCGAAGTCAGGTACACCTGGTCCCATTCCAGACCCTTCGCTTTATGATACGTCGTGACGACGATCTTCCCGCGATATAGCCCGGGGTCAAACTCACCCTCGTCGCCGCCTTGTCCCGCGACGACTTCGGGACGCTTTGAAGCTTCGATGATCTGCTCCGCCATGGTATCGAAATTCGCGAATGGGTCAGCCTGCGTCGCGCGCAGCACCACGCCGGCCAGCCGGTTGGCAATACTCAGGTCGACCGGATCGACAAAAACGTCCTGAGCGATCAGGAGGACCAGCTGGTCGATCCGGATCCCGCGCGCTTCGAGCCATTTCCGAGCCAGCTCCCGGATCCGGACGATCGTCTGGAAAACGATCTCGTCCCCGCCGATCGATCGGAGACGCGTCTCGAAATCGTCTTCCGAGGTCGGATAGAAAAAATCGACAACCTTTTCCTGCCGGAACTGTGTCAGGATTCGGAAAACCTGTTCCCGTTCCGGCTCGGTCAGATAAAAATCGAGCTCACGGGGACGGTCTAATAAAACCTTGACGACGTCAAGAAACTCGTTCTTCATCACCCGCGGACGCGCCAGCCATTTAAAAATTGTCGATAAAATCTTCCCGGCGTCGCGGTCCTGCGGCGAACTTTGCAGGAATTCGACAACCTCGATCTCACCGCTCCGCAGATAGTCGGAAAACCTGACCCCGCGATCGTTCGTCGGCGCCAGGATCGCAATCGTCTCATCCGGATAAAGCTGCGCATGGCGAACGGCTAAATTTCCAATCACGGTAACTTCCTGATCCGCCGTGTACCCCTTCGGATCAAAGACGACCCGAAGCGGTTCGTCTCGCGGGTTCGGGCTCGAATCGTTCTGAGGCGTCAGGTGAATATACGGCTCCGTCAGCGCGGCGCGCATCATCGGGAGCGGATGATCCTCGATTGTCCAGCGGATCAACCGGTTCGCACAGCGCAGAATCGACTTCGTCGACCGCCCGGAACAATCCAGATCAACCGTCCGGTCCGCCTCCTCCAGAAAGTTTTTCAGATACGCCGGATTCGACGTCGTAAACGAAACGTTAATCGCCTGATTCGGGTCGCCGACGCGAACCCAGTTCCCGCGCTCGCCGACCAGCAGCCGCAGCACATTCTCCTGAATCGCCGAGCTGTCCTGCGCCTCGTCCTCGAGAATAAAAGGCCAACGCTCCTGCGCACGCTTCAGGCTGACGCCGTCCGAACTCAGGATCCGATACGCGTACGTCATCAAATCTTCATAATCCAGTCCCGGATACGCCGCCAGCTTCGCCTGATACTCGGTGTAAACGTCCGCTGCCAGCGAAAGCAGCCGGTAATTTCCAGGCTCATCGCCCTCCGCTTCCGCCAGCGCGTCATGCAGTCGGCGTTCGCTGATCCCCAGGTCTTTTGCCCGCTTGATCGTATTTTGACAGATCGATAAAACCTTATCCTTCCAGGAATCCTGAAAAACCTGTTCCAGGTAGCTCTCTTTCATTGAATCGGACCGGACCGCTTCAAAGGCCTCCCGCAGCCGCGCGGTCGGAAGCCGATCGATAATCTTTTCTAAAATATACGACGAAGTCAGCGCATCGATAATCGTCGCTTCCGGGTCCAGCCCCAGATTCGCGCCGCCAACGCGAACGATATCCGCGGCCATCGAATGCAGCGTGCGGACCTCATACCCCACCCCGGGAACCAGTCCCCGCTCGCTCATCAGTCCGGCAATTCGCGCCTTGAAGTTATTGACCGCCGAATTCGAAAACGTCACGACGAGAACGACAGGCTCCGTCCCAGGAACAAACGAATTGCTATACGAACGAATAATCGTCTCCGCCAGCTTCGCCGCCAGCATCGCCAGCGTATGCGTCTTTCCGCTTCCGGGAACGGCGGAAACCCCCAGCGTCCCGCTTTCATAAGTCAGAATTTCAGCCTGCGCCTTGCGCGGAATAAATTTCATTCGCTTTCCGTTTCGCTTTCCGGCCCGTCCTGAGCGAGCGTTTCGAACCAGTTTTCGTCCCAAAGCCCGGCTTCCGCCGGATCGTCGCCCGCGATCGGAGGCATGTATTCGATCGGGAGTATCGGCTGGAGCCGCGCGCTCAGGTCGGCGAACAGGTACAGCAGGTTTGATTTCTGATCCAGACCTGACTCGTTGAGCTCGCTCGCGTAAACGTATATCCGCTCGCCGCAGCGCGCCAGCAGCGACTGCACCAGCCGCTGCATTTCAACCTGGTTCCGCTCATATTTCCGATAATCGTCCCAGACGTCGCCCTCGCGCCATCCCGTCGAGAGGACGGCGTCGTTCGTCAACGTTCCCATGATCCGTTCCCACCAGCGCGGGGACCCGGCGTTCAGCCAGACCTGATACCGGAACGGCCGGTTCAGCCCGATAAAACCGCCGGCAAGCGTCATCAGGATCGAATTTTCCGGAAATATCGCCGCGTTATCGCGAACCGTCGCAGAAACCATGCCGTCAGCAACCGCGCGCATGTACATCCTCCAGGTCAGTCGGCCTTCCGGAAGCGCCTCCATCGCTTTCCGATACTTTTTGAGCGAATCGATCAGCTTGATAAAACAAAGCGGAAACGATTCGGCGACCGTCCCATGCGCGGCGAAACCCGGCTGCGTCAGGACGCTATGAAAAAAATCGGAGACGGCCTGATCCGGGGGCGTCTCGTCGTCGCGACGCGCTAAGATCCATTCGCTCATGCGGTCAAACGCGCTCAAAAACCCGGGGGAACATTCCTTCAAATCCTTCGCAGCCATCTCCTTCAGCCGTTTCGGCGTAAACCGGATCGTTCCGTCCGGCCCGGACGCCGTTTCAAACGCTTTGACGACGAAAAGCTGAAGCCGAAGCGGATCGATTCCCGGGATAAAAAACCGGATCGTCTGAATCAGGTCCAGATTCCGGGTCGGATACCCCCAATCGGGTCGCAGCAGCGCCAGAAACGTCAGCAGGCAGCGCGACTCGATCTCCGCCGCCAGACCGCGCGACGCCCGATACGCGAACGCATGCAGGTTTTGCAGCCGTAGCTCCCGCTCGAACATCGTATACGTTACGTCCGAAAGCAGCGGCGCGATAATCACAATATCGCGGCAGTCAACCCCCTGTCCATGAACCAGCGCAGCGATATCGCGCGCCGCGTCCTTAATCATGCGCGGGTAATAATGCGTCAGGTGGAAACGGAAAGCCTCATTCGGGTTCCCCGGAAGCGACGCGGGCGAAGCGCCCGGATTTTCGATCACCGCCGCCAGCGCCCTGACCGGACCGGAAGAAACGAACGAGTCGCTCAAAACGCCGATCCGATCCACCCCGTCGCGCAGCTTCCGGGCCGAATCCGGATCGCCGCCCATAAACGTCCGGAATCCTCCAAGCTCATCGTAAATCGCCAGCGAGGAATCGACGATCTCACGAATGACGAGCCCGAATCCATGCGCCAGCGGGATATCCTCTTCGACGTTATCATGGACAAAGAACTGGAAATGATCCTGGAGCCAGCGACGGTAGAGCGGATTTCCCGCCAGGCACCGCTGATAAATTTCCAGCTGAAGCGCGAAATCGAGCATGTTATCCGCACGGCAGGTTTCTTTAAACGAGAGCCCCAGCCGCTGAATCAGGTCGAAAACGGATCGCATCGTCCCGTCGCCGCTCCAACTCGACTTCATGCGTTCGGCGTACGTCTCGAACGGAAACCCCGCCGCCGCCATTTTATGCATCGCCATCGTCGCCTGATTCAGGAACCGGCTCGGCGTCCATTGCAGAACGTTAAACGCGCCGCCTTCCCAAAGCGGTTCGGCGACCGATTGGAGAACGACCTGCGCCGTTTCGATCGTCAGGAATAAAGGCGCGGATCCGCCCGCCGGATAACCCGCCTCCTCCGCGATCAGCGGCCAGAACAGGTTGAGATTCTGCTGCACGAAGCCGTTAAACGTCGTCACCCACGCGCTTCGTCCATCTTCGGTCCGGATCTCACGGTACGCCGCCCCGGCGGACGCGACCGGCGTAAAAACGAGCGTCCGCTTTCCAGCCCGCTGGGCGTCAAGCATGCGCCGGACGCGCGCACAGCCGACGGTCGTCTTTCCGGCGCCGGGAATCCCTTCTATAAAGATGCGCTCGGTTAACGGCGCGTCAGCGATATTTTTTTGCGCTTCCGTAAGTTGGTCCATAGTTCGTTCGTCAATCCTGATAGTATACCTGATTCGCCGCGGACAGGAAAAAAGGGAAAAAAAGAAAAATGAACTGCCCGGAACTTTTCGCGCCGTTTCCACGTCATAATAGCAATCGGCAGATAATTCCTCAGGTACAATATGATTGGAAAGCGCATCGATTCTAAGAAGAAAGCAGGTGTCCCCACAATGAAAAACCGGAACCAAACCGCCAAAGTTCTATACCTCCTCCTGACCGTTCTCGCGGTCTTAACGCTGTTCGCCGCGGCCTGCGCGCAGGAGCAGCCTGAAACCGATGAAGAAGACCCGATCGAATACCCCAATCCTGAAAGCCCCGACGAGAACGCTGAATTCCCGCCCGAAACTCCCGCCGAGACGGGATACTTCGGCGTCAGCGCCGAGGATCTCGCCGCTTTGGACCAGATCTATAACCAGATGACTGAATTCGGGCGTTCGAATTCCGGCTGGTTCGGCGCGAACCCCGATGTCTGTTCCTGGATGGGATTAGGCTGTGAAAACGGCTCGATCGTCCGCTTTTCGTTCGATAACGTCGAGTTTTTCTGCGAAATACCGTCCGCTTTAACGGCGCTTCCGGCGCTTCGCGAAATCCACCTGACGAACACGCTCCTCCGCGGAGTCGTTCCGGATAATTTCCTTCAGAAGGATACCCTCGAACAGGTTGACCTCAGCAATAACCTGTTGACCGGGCCAATTCCGGAAAACATCTACGCTCCAGGCCTGCAAAATCTTACGTTATCCGGAAATAAGCTGACCGGAGAAAAACAGCAGATGCTGAACGAACGGCCCAATCTGGCGCAATGTGAGGCGAACCTGACGATCGACCCCTATCGGGAAATCGATCTGACGCCCGGAATCGACGGCCAGATTCCGCCGTCGATCGGAGGCTTATCGGTAATGAGCCGGCTCGATCTTTCCGGGAACAACCTTTCCGGCGCGCTGCCATACGAAATGACGTATCTATGGTCCTTGGGCTCGCTTTTCCTGAACGACAATAACACTGAGCAGCCGTTGATGACCGATCACCCCGAAGTTATCGCCAAATTAGAAATGATTCCGGATAAAAATATCGACGGCGTCGTACTGGCAAGCCCGCCGACAGTCGAGATTCCGACCGAAGTCCCGACTGATACGCCGGAGCCGACCTGGACAGAAATCCCGACTGAAATTCCGACCGACACGCCGGAGCCAACCTGGACGGAAATTCCGACCGACACGCCGGAGCCGACCTGGACAGAAATCCCGACCGAAATTCCGACCGACACGCCGGAGCCGACCTGGACAGAAATCCCGACCGAAGTTCCGACCGACACGCCGGAGCCGCCGACAGCCGTTCCACCGACAGCCGTTCCGCCAACGGCCGTTCCGCCAACGGCCGTTCCACCGACAGCCGTTCCGCCGACAGCCGTTCCGCCGACGCCGATCGTTATTACAGTCATTCCACCAACCGCAGTCCCGCCAACACCGATCGTCATCACGGTCATTCCCCCAACGCCTGTCCCGCCGACCACCGGTCCTATCATTATTGAGTGGGTCACGGCAACGAGCCAGCCGTTCTACTGGGCTACCGCCACGCCGCAGCGCAACTGGATGACCGCGACCCCGTATTGGCGATATCAGACCGCGACGCCGGTGCCGTATGTTCCGCCGATCTGGGTGTATCCGACCGCGCCGTCGAATCCCAATTACGTCTATCCAACGTCGCAGCCCAACGTCAATCCGAATCCGCAGCCGCAGCCGAATAACGAAGGTTCGGTAAGCATCACAGGTGAAGGCAAAGTCGGCAGCGAACTCACCGCCAACATCAGCGATGCCGATGGCGTACCGGATACTGGCGTGACCTACCAATGGCAGCGCGATGGGCAACCGATCGCCCAAGCCAATGGCAAGACCTACACCCTGACCCCGGACGATGCCGGACACAAAATCAGCGTGCAGGCGACCTATAAAGACAACGCAGGGCATGATGAAAGCCCAACGAGCGAGGCAACGGTGAGTGTGGCAGATAATGCTAACGCGCCGTTGCTGCACGATGATTTTTCTTCCTACCCGCTGCACAAGACCTACGTCGATAACGATACTTTTGGCGCGTGGAAAGTGGCCTTTGCCGGCTATGGCAACGCTGAAATCATTGATAACGGTGGTGGCAATCAGGCCTTGCAATTAAAGCCGATGGCGCGTAGCGGGCAGACAGAGACTTCATCCACAATGGTTGTTAGCACCGTGCAGACGGGGGATGAGTTCACTTACAGCGGCACTATCGCCACCCCTGAACAACTGCGTCAGGGTGCGACACCCAATGCTTGGGAAACGGCATGGCTCGTGTGGAATCATAGCGACAACGACCACTATTACTACTTTGTCGCCCGCGCCAACGGCTGGGAACTGGGCAAACGCGACCCTGCTTACAGCGGTGGTCAGCGCTTCATGGCGACCGGCAGCGAAAGCTGGCCGTTGGCGGAGCCCAAAAACTTTGTCGTCACGAAAAGCGGCAACACCGTGGAAATCAGCATCAACGGCAAGGTGATTACCACCTTTACCGATGATGAAAATCCCTACACCGGCGGTACCATCGGCCTCTATACCGAAGATGCCCGTATCATCGCCGATGACATCCACCTGATCCCGACCGCCAATATCACAGGCACGGCCAATCACGGCGGCATTGCCGCCATCAGCGGCACAGCGGCGACGGGTGCAGTCTTGCAGGCAGCCATCCACGATAGCGACGGTGTGCAAGGCAATATCAGCTACCAATGGATGGTCGCGGGAAAAGAAATCCCCGGCGCAACAG
>CALIHP010000034.1 GCA_938020565.1 uncultured Anaerolineaceae bacterium
GTCGGACGCTCAGAGCGATACCGTCAATCTCTTTTCTTTGCGGACTTTCTGATTTCTTCATGATAGAAGAAATTGACAAGCGTCGGGGCCGCGTCAAAGGATTTCTGCATGGAATCGTCGTTCCGGACATATTCCAGACGGTTCTTTTCTGCGTATTCGCGGAGAGCGGCGTTGAGCGTTTCCCAATACAGGCGGCTTCCATGACTGTAGATTTCTTCATAAAGAGGACTCAGTTCTGAATGCCGCGTCCGGATATAGTCCAAAATTACGGGCTTGCAGCTTCCGCGCAGATTCAGGTTTTCCAACCAAACCAGGTTGCACTGATCCTTGACACGGTCGATAATCGCCTCGCAGTCGGTGATCTCCGGGAAAATCGGCGAAATGAAGCAGGTGGTGCGGATTCCCGCGTCGTGAAGTTTTTTCATCGCTGCGACCCGACGTTCGATACTGACCCCCTGATCCATATCGTTCTTGAAGTTCTCATCCAGCGTATTAATGGAAAAGCCCACTCGTGCGTTCGGAAACGTCCTGATCAGGTCGATATCGCGCAGCACCAGGTCGGACTTGGTCTGGATACTCAGCTTTATGGCGGCGCCCTGCAGCTGTTCCAGCAGGGCGCGAGTGCGCCGGTATGTCTCCTCCTGCGGCAGGTACGGATCGGTGACAGAGCCGAAGAATAGTTCTTTGCCTGCGTATTTTTCAGGTTTTCGAATCTCTGGCCAGAATTTCACGTCCAAAAAATCACCCCACGGTTCCGCATGATTCGTGAACCGTTTCATGAAACAGGCGTAGCAATACTTACAGGCATGCGTACAGCCTACATACGGGTTGACTGAATAATCGCTGACCGGGAGATTTGATTTGGTAGCGACGCTTTTTACCGGGATTTCCCGGATGACCGTTTCCGCCATCTTATCCCCTTCTTATCATCTATGGCTTGTCTTTAAACGTTACCAGAACCTGCCGCCTCGGCAGGTTCTTCCGGCTTCCTTCAGATACCCTATGCCCGATGAAAGCAGTTGGGTTTAAAAATCGTCGAGCTTGTCGTAGTTGTCGATGTATTCGAAGTCGTCATCCTCGTCGTATCCCCCTCCGTCCGATTGGTACTGCGTTTCTTCGGAAGAGAAGAAATCTCCGAAATCGTCGTCATCCTCGTCGTTGTTGATCAGGTCTTCCTCTGCAGGACGTCCAAGCTCAGCCAGCGAATGCTTATAAATCGCGATCAGGTTGGCAGTATGAATCGAGGTCGCCAGACCGCTGATCAGGACGCGGGACTTCCCGCAGGATTCGATACTGAACTGGTTCAGGTAAATCGCGGGGTTCCGGTACTTGAGCGCGTCTTCTCCGATCTGTTTTAACTTCGTCAGGTACGCTAAATTCTCTTCAACGGCCGAGTCAATTTCGCCGCGCAGCACGATATCTCCGTGGCCCTGAATAATATTTTCGAGCCCCATTGCTGCGACTTTGTGGATGGTGGCGATGCTGTCCTTGTACGAGCCGCCGGAAAACTGCGGGATGCCTAAAAAGCTGTCGCCGGCGAAGAGGATCCGGTCTTCCTCGACGAAAACGCCAATCCCGTCGTCGCTATGCCCCGGGGTCAGGATGACCGTAATATTTTTCTTTCCGACTTTAAGCGTTAATTCGCCGATATCGAAGGTCAGATGCGGAATGACGATCTGTGACTCTGCGAATTCCGGGTTTTTCGCTTTCGTTTCCTCGAGCGCAGGGATTCCGACGGTCCGGAGATACTCGGCGCATTTGGTATGCGCGATGATGGTTGCGCCGGGAAAGAAACAATTCCCCCATGCATGGTCGGAATGGGAATGCGTGTTAATCAGATAACGAACCGGAAGACCTAATTCTTCCACGACGAACTTGCGGATTGCTTTCGCTTCGAAAGGAAAAGCGAGCGTATCAACCACGATCGCCCATTGCGGCCCTGTGATGACTCCGGCTGTAACCTGCGCGTACTCTTCGCTCTGAAACCAGTAAACGTTATCGGATATCCGTTCTCGACGCATTTGTTATGAGGTGACCCCAATTCTTCCTTATAAATCTCTCGGCGACGACACGATGCTGACTCCTACCGATTGTAATTAGAGTTTACCATTTTATGCGTTTTATTTTAAGATTTGCGTCCGATTGGTTATTTGGCATGGTCTCCAGCCGGTTATTTTTCTTCCATGATCCGATCAATTCCGCCCATCCATGGCTTCAGCGCCGCGGGAACGACGACGGATCCGTCAGGCTGCTGATATGTTTCGAGAACGGCGATCAATGTCCGCGGCAGCCCCAGTCCAGACCCGTTGAGCGTATGCAGAAAGCGGGGCTTCCCGGTAGCGGAATCGCGGAAGCGGATCCCGGCGCGACGTGCCTGAAAATCGCCGTCGTTCGAAACGGACGATACCTCGAGCCATTCTTTGACGCCGGGCGCCCAGACTTCGATATCATAGCAGATTTCTGCGTTGAAGCCTAAATCTCCGGTGCATTGCGCGACGATCCGATACGGAAGATCGAGCCGTTTTAACGTCTCTTCCGCCGCAGCGAGCATTCGGTCGAGTTCTTCCGCGGATCGGTCCGGATGCGAATAGCAGTACATTTCGACCTTATCGAATTGATGGCCGCGTTTGATCCCGCGAACGTCGCGCCCCGCGCTCATCTTCTCGCGCCGAAAACAGGGCGTGTACGCGGTAAAACGCATCGGCAGCTTCTCTTCGCTGATGATTTCGTTCATGTATAATCCGGTCAGCGGTACTTCGGCGGTCGGGACCATCCAATAATCCTCCTCGGCGTCCCGATAGAGGTTTTCCTTGAATTTCGGAAGCTGGCCAGCCGCGTAGAGAACTTCCTCTTTGACCATGAACGGGGTATAGCGTTCGACGTACCCCTGGCTCGTATGCAGGTCGAGCATGAACGCAATCAGGGCGCGCTGGAGACGGGCGGCGACTCCGTTGAGGACGTAAAAACGACTCCCGGTCAGTTTAACGCCGCGTTCGAAGTCGATGATATTCAGTCTTTCGGCCAATTCCCAATGCGGCAGGAGATCGTAAACCGGAGTCGGGATCGTGCCCTCGGTTCGGAGAACCGGATTATCAGTGTCGCCGACCCCGATCGGTACGTTGGCGTTCGGAATATTCGGGATCATCGCCATGATCCCGGTGAGCTCGGCTTCCACGGCTTTAACCTTCGCGTCGAGCTCGGCGATCCGGTCGGATACGCTTTTCATCGCCGAGATTCTGGCTTCGCGTTCTTTGGGATCCCTGATCTTCCCGATCTCTTTGGACGCGGCGTTGCGGTCGGCTTTAAGCGCTTCGACCTCGCTCAGGACCGTCCGCCGTTCGACGTCGAGTTCGACAGCGCGATCGACTGGTTCGCTGTCCATCTGCCGGTGTTTCATTGCGGTTTTTACGAGTTCAGGATTCTCACGGATCAGGTTCATATCCAACATTTCACGTCTCCTCCCGGAGTATTCCGGCTCTTCTTGAAATAGTGCCGTCTCGAAAGAGTCCGGTTCGGAATTTCGATTAATTTTACAGTATTTCTTTCGGATAATGGCTGCGGATTAAAGAAACCCATGCGCAGCGGCTAATTGATAAAAGTATATGCCACTGATGAACTTCAGCTTTTTGCGGTCCCGGTTGTATTTACTTTGTCAATTCACAGGCAACGGACATCCGTGCGCATGTCATAACTTCCGGTATGGCAGCGCAGGACAACGGTATAATAGACAAGCCTGAAAATTGGGTTTATTACGGTGGGCAGCACGAAGGAGCAAGATCAATGACACCACTTCCAAAACGAAAAGTCGCGGCCGCGCGACGCGATCGACGCCGAGCGCATGATTTCCTGACGCCGAGCAATTTAACTGTTTGCAGCAATTGCGGCGAAGTTCGCTTACCGCATACGGTATGCCCGAATTGTGGATTTTACAAAGGCCGCGAAGTCGTCAAGGTCAATAGCGACGAAAAAGCCGCCTGAAGCGTAAACCCGAGTTTTAAAAAAGCCCGCCTCATTTGGAGGCGGCCTTTTTTATTTACGCAGTTTCTTCGTCCAAGGAAGATTTAAGATAGGGCTGAAAACGGACGAAATAGCGTCCGGGAATTGAGCCTGCAATGACCACGCCGGTAGTCCGGCTTTCGGTCATCGTTACGAGTCCTTCGTCATGAAAAAGCGCAATCAGGGCGCCTTCCTGATATGGGAGGAAGAGTTCGACCTCGATCATTTTCTCATACAGCGCTTCCATGATCCCGGTTTTCAGTTCTTCTAATCCGGCTCCAGACTTCGCGGAGATCAGGAATGCCTCCGGCTCGGTCCTTTCAAGCAGTTCGCGCGTTGCGGCGGCGTCTTCAAGCGTGTCCGCTTTATTGAAAACGTTCAAGGCTGGAATATGATCCGCGCCGATTTCTCTCAGCGTCTCTTTAACGCTTTCGAACTGCTCGAAGGCGTTCTCATGCGAAACGTCGATCAGGTGGATCAGGAGGTCAGCTTCGACGATTTCTTCGAGCGTGGAACGGAACGCCGCGATGAGCTGGGTCGGAAGCTTGCGGATGAATCCGACCGTATCGGTAAACAGGCAGTAGCGTCCACCGGGAAGCCGGACGCGGCGCGTCGTCGGGTCGAGCGTCGCAAAAAGCTGATCGGCGACATAAACGTCGGCGTCTGAGAGCGCATTCAGCAAAGTTGATTTACCGGCATTCGTATAGCCAATAATCGCAACAATCGGGATACGCGAACGCCTTCGCTGACCGCGATAGCGTTCGCGATGTTCCGAGACTTTCCCGATCTGTTTCTTGAGGATTGCAATCCGTTTACGGATTTCCCGTTTATCAACTTCAAGCTGCGTTTCGCCGGGGCCGCGAAGTCCGACGCCGCCCGCGGAGCCGGAACGCCCGGACGCGCCGCCGCCCTGCCGTTCGAGGTGTCCCCATGCATGCGACAGGCGCGGAAGACGGTATTCATGCTGCGCCAGTTCAACTTGCAGCCTGCCTTCATGCGTTTGGGCGTGCTGCGCGAAGATATCGAGAATCAGTGCGGTCCGGTCGATGACACGGAGCGAATTCCCAAGCCCCTTTGAGATTTCGCGCAGGTGTCTTGGCGAAAGCTCGGTATCGAGAATGACGACGTCGGCCATACGCTCCTCCGAGAGCGCCCTGACCTCATCTAATTTGCCTTTGCCGATGTAGGTTGCCGGATCCGGGACTTGACGTCTCTGCGCAGTTTCACCGACGACCTCGAGCCCAGCCGTTTCGGCTAACAATGCGCATTCTTCCAGAGAATCAGCGACCGGGAGCGGTTGGGGTTCGCTGGTAATTTCAACGCCGACGAGAAACGCCCGTTCGATTGGGCGATTGGTTGTACGCAGATTCGATTCGTTCATTAGTATAGGATTATAACGGCGTTTTGCCGATTGCGGACGATCGGTTTATATCGGCGACGTGGAGGGCCGTCTGGCGCTGGGGCTCGATCGATCGGCATGATTCGTATCATATTCACCTGGCGACGTATGGACCTGTACCGGGCGCAGATTCTGATCAGAACGCGGATCAGGTATAATTTCAGACATGAAAAGCGAAAGAATCCGGCTCTTTCCGTTCGATAATTTCGACTCAGTGCTGGATAAAATGAATCAGGTTTATCAGGCTGTTTCCGGCCTGGATCGGCTGATTCTCGAATTTCCCAGGCGTGGCCGGATCCTTACTGATCCGGTTGAGTTTGGCCGGGTCGCGGGATGGGGGCGTTCCCACGGTGTCCAGGTCGTCTTTCTGACCGAGAACGCGATCCTTCGGGGACGCGCCGAAGAGCGCGGTATTCCGGTTCTTTCTCCCCGGTCAGACGACGGAACCGCGATTCAGCGGCGGATCATGGGGGCCGCGGATTTCAAGCTGAGCGCAAAGAGAATCGCCGACCTGGTTTACCTGCGTCAGCAGGCGGAATATGTTCGTGAGCCGAGGCGGTCAAGCTGGCTCGCGCTTCCTTTATTCCTGATCGGCGTCTGGTTCAGCGGTTTTGTCTTCCTGACGATCGTTCCGCATGCAACGGTCGTGCTGTCGCCGATCCCATCACAGCGGTCTTTGTCGTTTTATTTATGGACGGCGGAAGATTTGAGCGAGCTGACGACGTCGGGCGGTGTCCCTTCGACCGAGGTCCGCTTCCATGTTCAGGCTTCTGCGGAGGCTTCGGCGAGCGGGTCGCACAGTTTGCCGCCAACGTTTGCGCAGGGAACGCTGCTGCTGTATAACCGCTGCGATTTGGAGCGGCACGTTCCGACGGGCACGCGTTTCCTTTCTGAGGCTGCCGACGATCCTGAATTCCGCTCGCTTCATGAGGCGGCGATCCCATCCGGCGCGACACGGGAAGTTGTCGTGCAGGCGAATACGGCCGGACGGAGCGGAAATTTAGCGCCGGGAACGATTCATACTGTCGAACCGCCGTTCGATCGCTGCGTCATCGTTGAGCAGCAGTATCCGTTTTCCGGCGGCGCGGAATCGTCGCAGCCGGCGGTCAGCGAACGCGATTATCAGGCTGTCTCTGCGAAGCTTGACGCTGCGCTGACGGAGGCGGCGCTGGACCGCGTCAGCGATTTTTCGACCGAAACGCATCTGGCGCTCCGTCAATCGTTGTCGTTCGTTTCGGTTTACGACGAAGACACGAATCCTCCGGTTGGATATGCGGGCGAGCGCCTGACGATGACGCGGGACGCGATTTTTTCGATCCGTTTGATCGCGCTGGAGGATATCCGAAAGCAGGCGAAAATGGTTTTCGCGTCGAGTCCGGTCGCCGGTTTTCGTTCCGGGACGGATTCGATCGCGGTTGAAATCCGTTCGATTCCCCCGGACGAGACATCGGAGCAGGTATATTTTAAGGTGGACGCGGTTCAGCCGGGGTATCAGGAGATCGATCCGCTGATGGCGGCGGACGCGATTCGTGGGATGGGGATCGAGGCGGCGAAGAATACGCTGCGGACGCTTTACGGCGAGGCGGTAAACCCGGAAATTTATCTCGCCCCGGGTCAGTATCGAAATCTCCCGATCGCTTCAGTAAATATTCAGGTTGAGATAAGATAAAGGCATGACGCGTTATCTGGGAGTTGATCTGGGCGAGAAGAATATTGGCGTGGCGTTGAGCGATCCGATGGGAATGATTGCGAAGCCGTACCGGGTTCTTCGGCATGAAAATCGTGCGGAAGACGCGCGACGGCTCGCCGATATCGCGCGCGCGGAGAGCGCGAGCGTTATTATTGTAGGCCAGGCGCTCGGTCCGAACGGGGAAGAGACCCCTTCCGCGCGGCATGCGGCCAAAGTCGCTCAGGCGATTCGCGACGTTTTTCCCGAAGGCGACGTTCGGCTCTGGGACGAATCCGGAAGTACGCGGGCGGTCAAGCGGCTGTATATTGAAATGGGGGTTCCCAGGAAGGATCGCCGGGGCCATCTTGACGATCGCGCCGCTGCGTATATCCTTCAGGATTATCTGGATTGGCAGGCGCCGCCGCAGTTTTCGACCGACAATAGAGATGAAGGGAACGAAAATGGATCGGATGGATAAAGACGAACTGGACGATTCGCCCGAAACGGAGCGAATCGAACCTGAAACGAGCGAGCCGGAAGCGTCCGAACCCGGCGAAGCGCGTCCGGACCGGGCTTCAGCCTCGCGAAGGGCTGCGGGTTCCGGGAAGAAACGATTCGGTGTGGTTCGGATTGGTTTGATTTTAATTGCCGTGCTGATCGCGGCGATTGGCTACGCTTATTATCGCGAACTGACGAATGAGCTCTGGGGAGTAATCGGCGCGCCGGCAGCGTATCTCAGTAAATATCAGAAGGTTGTCTTTACGCTGAAATTCGAAACGCAGCGTGAGAAAATCCTCGCCCCAAACGAAGCGATGACCGAGCGGGCGGTCGTCCCGATCCGGGAAGGGGACACGCCTCAAGCTGTTGCCGCGCACATGAAATCGGCGGGAATTATCACGGACGAGACGCTGTTTCTCGATTATCTGGTGTACCGTGGAATCGATCGCCGTCTCGTCCCGAGTCAGTACGTGATTCCGGAACGGTCGAGCTTGAAGGAAGCGGCGGAGGCGCTGATTTCGGCGGACCAGCGCCTGCTGCAATATACGATTTTACCCGGGCTTCGGCTCGAAGAAATCGCGGCAACGTTTCCAAGTTATGGAGTGAGTTTCAGCGGCGAGGATTTCCTGACGCTGGCGCGGAATTATCCTGCCTCACGGCATCCGACCGGGGGAACGTCGCTGGAAGGCTACCTGCTTTCCGGCCACTACCTGATCCATCAGGCAATCTCGCCGGAATCGTTTCTGGAAGGGATGGTCAGGACGTTCGAAGAAGCGATCACGCCGGAGATCCGCGACGGGCTGGCACGGCAGGGATTAACGCTCGATCAGGGCGTTATTCTGGCTTCGATGGTGACACGGGAGGCGGCGCTTTCCTCCGAGTATAGATTGATTGCCTCAGTTTTTATCAACCGTTTCCACGCGGGAATGAAATATCAATGCGATCCGACGGTCCAGTACGCGCTGGGCTACGATCCGGAACTGGCCGTATGGTGGAAGCCTGCGCTGACGTATGAGGATTTGGCGGTCGACTCCCGGTACAATACGTATGTCTACGCTGGGTTCCCGCCGACAGCGATCAGCAATTTTTCAATCGAGGCGCTTGAAGCGGTCGCGAATCCGGTTCGATCGAATTACCTGTATTTTCGGGCGAGCTGCGATCACCTGCAAAGCCATAACTTTTCAGAAACATATGCGGAGCATGTCGCGAAAGAATGCAAATAGAATCGGTGGATAAAATTCGAAGCAGTGACGGGAGAAGCGGGCGGCAAGGAATTGGCTGGCTATTTACCGGCTGCGTTTTGCTGCTTTGTGCCGCGGCGGTTTTCATTTTTTTGAAAACGGCGGCGTCTGGCGTAGGACTGGTCAGCGATTCGGTTAATTATCTGAACGGCGCGAGGCTGATCTCCGAGGGGCGTGGGTACGCGCGCCTGAGCGGGAATCAGAGCGTCAAGCCGATCACGAATTTTCCGCCTCTCTATTCGATTATTTTATCCGGGTTCCTTCTCGCAGGACTGGACGCAGCCGCCGCGGCATGGTGGGTCGCGCTGATTTTTTATCTTCTGAACCTGATAACGATTGTCATTCTGATCGGGAGCGTATCGGGCAATCGATGGGTCGGACTTCTCGGCGGAATTCTTTTCCTCGTCTCAAAACCGTTTTTATATTTTCAGGTTTTCGCGATGAGCGAGTCGGTATTCTTTTTTACGACGCTTTGGAGTTTTTTCTTCCTGTGGCGCGGGCTGGGCCGGGATCGGGCGTTTGATTGGCTGATGAGCGGAGCGTTCGCCGGACTGGCGTTTCTGGCCCGCTATGCCGGCGCTGCGTCCCTGGGCGCGGCGCTTGCTGCGATCCTGATGATCGCTCCTCGTCAGGTTCGGAAATTCCACGCGCTGGGACAATGTTTCCTTGGCGCGCTTCCCTGGATGGCAGGCTGGCTGGTTCGTAATCAGCTCGTTGCGGGAAATACGATGAACCGCGCGGCGGGCGTTCATCTTTTAGGCTTCGATGATTTTCAGACCGGCGTCCTGATTTTCTGGAAATGGCTGAACCCGCTGCGCTACGGAGGGCTGACGGCGCCGGTTCCCTGGATGCGCGCCGGAGTGCTGTTATTTGCTGTACTTGCGGCGGCGTACTGCCTTGCTGGCTGGATCCTGACGCTGCGCGGACGGGAAATTCCCGATCGGCTTCGGTTTGTCTGGGCCGGGCTGGTCTACTGCTTCGGGTATCTGGCGTTGGTATACCTGACGATCTCGTTCCTGGATGCTTCGGTCAATATCGAGGAACGGATTTTATATCCGCTGTGGATGGTTCTGTCGCTGATTGCGATTGTGCTGCTGACTGAGATTTTCTCAACAACGCCAACGTTCGTTCGCGCGGTCCCGATCCTGATCTGGGGTTTTTTTACGGTTATTTTCGCGTCCGAAACGGCGGCTTTCATACCAAAATTCAGTTCGCTTCAATACGGCTGGGCATGGTCCGGCTGGCGGGATTCTCCGGCGATGAACCTGATTCGATCGTTTCCAGCGGAGACGGTTATCTATTCGAATCAACAGGAAGCGGTCAGTTTCTGGACCGGGCGCGGCGCATACGCGCTTTTGGATCCGATCGATCCATCCAGCGACGCGGAACGTCCCGGCTACGCCGGGACCCAGGCCGAAATTCGGCGGCAGGTCCTTTCCGGAGAAGCGGTCCTCGTTTTTTTTCAAATCGGCGATTGGCTCGATCCGGCGGGAGGGGACAACTGGGTGACGCGATTAACCGAAGGCTTACCGGTTATTTATCAGGACGAAAGCGAATGGGTGATTGGGATTCGTTAAAAAAAACGGTTCCAAACCCTGAGGAATTTCAGCTTTCAACATTTCACGGTCCGTCTTCGCGGTTATAGACTGCCATCACGTCGCGGCGGTTTCCCCAGATCAGGAGCCAGCAGGCGGCCGCCGCGAGCGCGCCGCAGAGCGTAACGCAGACGCGGTAATCGAGGATTTCGCCCAGATAGCCGACGCCGATGGACAGCAGTACGTGTGCGGCGGACATGATCATCGAATCGAAAGCGTTGACGCGGGCGCGCATGTTTTCCGGGATTGTCCCCTGAACCGCGTGTTGGCGCATGGACGCGCTGTTGATTCCCAGAAAGCCGCAGGCTGCCCGGTTGGCAAGCATGAACGGATAAGGAATCCAAAGCAGGATCATGTCCATCAGTTCATAAATTTGATAAATCAGGAATGCCATGGCGAATCTTCGCTTTGGTGGAATCGAAACGTTGTAATGAAGCAGTCCGCCGAGCGAACGCCCTGCAAACTCGGCGATCGAAAAGAACGAATACATCGCGACGGAGAACCCTGGCGCGGTTCGGAAGAACGCTATGATGATCGGGGCGTAACCGGTAGCGACGCCGTTGGTTACCGCCATATAGGAAAAAATACGATACAGGCCTTTATGATCGCGAAGAAAGACGGCGGCTTCCTGGATATCCTCTATCCATTGCCGCAACGAAAAATTTTTTCTCTGTGTACGGTCGGTCTGCTCTGTGATGCGGATGCTGTTTTCGATGAGCGCGGCGAAAATGGAGCAGGCGCCCTGGAAAATCAGGATCCACGCAACGCCGACCGCTCCGAAAAGCCAGGCAGCGACCGGCATCATGACGACCTTCATGACCGGATAAACCATTCCGGATATCGTATAGCCTTTTTCTTCACAGCCTTCCGGAATGATTTTCGGGAAAATCGCCGTGAACGCCAGCGAATCGAACGACGACAGGCAGGCGATCAGGAGCGAAAAGCAAAGGTATCCGATGTACGAGAACTTAAAATTGAGGAGATAAATCCCGGCCAGTGTGTAGAGGACGCCGTTCGCGGTATCGCCTGCGACGAGGACCGGTTTCCGCGGCAGCCGATCCATCAGCGGCGAGAGGAACAGCGGGATAAAAAAATCGGGGAGCATCTGAGCCGTGATGACAAGGGCGGCGGCAAAGGTGCTCCCGGTTTCGTCGAAAACTAAAAAGGAGAGTGCGAAATTACCGGCGATTCCCCCCGCCGCACCGAGAACCGTAGCGCCGATCAGGCGGGTAAAGCTGCGCGTCCAGAGCGTCGGTTTCAGATCGCCCTCTCTTTCAGGTTTTTTTATTGGTCGCTGTCGACCGGCTCCACGTTCATCACTGGCAAGACGTCTTTCCCAAGGACGAGGTTCGGGATCGTCCCTTCGGGGAGGATCATGAACTTATCCGTTTCCTTGATCGCGGCGGCGTTCAGCTCGGCGACAAGGTAATTGAAGTAGGCGGGGTTCTCCTGATAAATCTGCGCCAGGAGAACGGTATTCGCCAACTCGGCTTTGGCCAGCTCAGCCGCGGCGAGCGCTTTTTCCTTATTCAGCTCCTGTTCCAGGATTGCGTTTTCCTTCTCGGCTTCGATAACGGCGCGGTTCGCGATCAGTTTCTCTTCTTCGAGTCCGGCTAAGATAACCTGCTGGCGGGCGGTTTCCTGCGCCGCGGCTTGCTGGACGCGAATTTCGGCCTCGCGCTGGACGGCGTTGGCTTTTCCTTCGGCTTCGAGCTTTTGCGCCTGCGCTTCGGCTTTCTTGGCGTCGAGGAGGTACTGATTGGTCTCATTGATAACGATCATCGCCTGTTCCGAGGCGCGGACGTCAGTGACGACAATATTATTGATGTACAGGCCGATATCGCGCGTAAGTTTTTCAAGCTCCGATTCGATGCAGTTGCGAAGGAAATCGCGCCCTTCGGCGACCGCGTTCCCGCGCAGGTCGTTCTGACCGACGCAGACTTTCATCGCCTGCTTCGAGAAGCCGTCGATCTGGGTCGTCATGACGTCGTCGGAGGTGTAAATCCGGCGATAGTTGACGTAATGCTGCTTGATTTCATCTTCGCTGAAGAGGATTGGCGTTCCGTCAGAGTCGATCTGTTTGACCGAGGTTTTTGACGGCCGAAAAACCTGTCCGCGGATTTCAACGAAAACGGGCTGCATGTCCCTGGTAAAGACCTCGTCGTCGGAGGCGATAAACGGGACGCCTTCAATGTTGTACGTTTCCATTCGCACGAACAGGCCGATATCTTGATAGACGCCGCCCGGCCCGACGATCTCATTGATTTTTCCGGCGCGGATCTTAACGCCCATTTCCTGCTGTCCCAGGCCTTTCAGGATATAAACCGGGCGAAAAACGACGAGAATAAACAGGACCGCCGCAACAGCGGCAAGAATGATCCCGAACGTTTTCGGGAAAGCGCGCCCTTTCTTCGGGGTTCGCGGGCTGCTGCCCGTGGAGGCGGTTTTCTTTTCAGGCGTATAGTTTTCCATGTGGTTTTTTACTTCCTTTCTTCCGGATATTCTGCCTATTTTAATATACGGAATTTAAACCCGATCGTTTTACTTGTAGACGGCGGGATTCAGTACGCCGATATAGGGAAGGTTCCGGTAGTAATCCGAGTAATCCAGTCCATAGCCGACAACGAAATCGTCCGGTATCTCGAAGCCGCAGTAGTTCGGCGCGATGACCAGCTTGTGCTCTGTAATTTTATCGAGGAGCGTGATTGTCTTGACCGAGGCGGGTTTCCGCGACTTGAAGAGGTCGGTCAGGTACTGCAGCGTCAGGCCGGAGTCGATAATATCCTCGACGATGATAACGTGGCGGTCGGTGATATTCTTGTCGAGGTCTTTGATAATCCGGACGACGCCGGTTGATTTGGAATTATTCGCGTAGCTGGAAACGGCGATGAAATCCATGAAAATCCGGGTTGACATTTTCCGGCAAAGATCAGCGTAAAAGAAGGACGCGCCTTTCAGGACGCAGACGAGGAGCGGATCTTTCCCAGCGTAGTCGGAGGAAAGCTGATCCGCGAGTTCCTGGACGCGGGCCTCGATTTGCTGCTGGCTGTAGAGGACGCGGAGGATGTCGGTTTTTTCGTTGTTGATATTCATCGTGTTTCTAAAGCGCCTTTCGATTTTATCATGATCATTGGAACAACGATTAAATTTTACCATCTATCCTCCCCGGTTTCGCCGCCTCAGGAGGCGGAAAGGGGCGTTTCAAACTATAATTTAAGCGGAAGAAAGTCGGAACGGGAGGAATTATACGATGAGTACATGTGCGATTGTCGGAGTGAATTGGGGCGACGAGGGAAAAGGGCGAATGGTCGATTTACTCGCTCAGGATTACGATATTGTCGTTCGTTATCAGGGCGGGAATAACGCCGGACATACAGTGATTAATGATTATGGAAAGTTCGCGCTGAATTTAATCCCATCCGGGATTTTTCGAAGGGAAGTTATCAATATTCTGGGAAGCGGGACCGTCGTCAACCCGGAGCATCTCAGCGGTGAAATCGCCAGGCTGACGGGGGCGGGCGTCGAGATCACGCCGGCGAATTTCGCGATCAGCGATCGCGCTGTTCTGGTCTTCCCGTATCATGTCGCGCTCGATGGGCTCGAAGAAAAGCGGCTCGCGGATAAAGCGTATGGATCGACGAAACGCGGAATCGCTCCGGTTTACGGCGATAAATATATGAAAAAAGCGATTCATGTCGGCGAGATCCTGTATCCCGAGAAGCTCAGGGCGCATCTTCGTTCGGTTCTCGATTGGAAAAATATTACGATCGAGAAGGTTTACGGCGCGGAACCGTTCCTCTTTGAAGACATGTGGAGCTGGATCGAGACGTTCGGCGCGAAGATCAGGCCGTTTATCGCCGATACCGGCGCGATTCTCCGGAAAGGAAAGGCCGAAGGCAAGCAGATCCTTTTCGAGGCGCAGCTGGGGGCGCTCCGCGATATCGATTACGGGATTTATCCGTATACGTCTTCTTCGAATCCGCTGGCCGCCTACGCGCCGGTCGGATCGGGCGCGCCGGATATCAGGATTGACCGCGTCGTCGGCGTTGTCAAGGCATATTCGTCCTGCGTCGGAGAAGGGCCGTTTACGGCTGAATATTTTGGCGATGCGGCGGATAAGCTGCGCGAGGCGGGCGGCGAATATGGGGCGGCGACCGGCCGGCCGCGCCGCGTCGGTCCGATCGACCTGGTCGCGACGCGGTATGGCGTTAAGGTTCAGGGCGCGACAGAGATCGCGTTTACGAAGCTTGACGTCTTATCTTATCTGGATGAAATCCCGATTTGCTTCGCGTACGAGCTGAACGGCGAGATCGTCGCCGACTTCCCGTATCATTCGGTTCTTGAAGACGCGAAGCCGGTTTTCAAAACGCTGCCCGGATGGAAAACGGATATTTCCGGCGTGCGGAAGTATGCGGAGCTGCCGAAGGAAGCCCGGGACTATATCGAATATGTCGAGGCGGAAATCGGCTGCCGGATGGGCTATATTTCGGTCGGTCCGGAACGGGACGCGTACTGCGTGAGAGCGTGATGGAAAACGTTTACGAGAGTCCATTTTCCGGCCGGTACTCGTCGGAGGAGATGCTTCGGCTGTTTTCGAAGCGAACGCGGCATGAAACCTGGCGGAAGCTCTGGGTCGAGCTGGCGCGGGCGGAACGCGAGCTGGGGCTTCCGATCCGCCAGGAGCAGGTCGACGAGCTGGCGGCGCATGTCGGCGATATCGATTACGCGGTCGTCGAAGCGAAGGAGCGCGAAATCCGTCATGACGTCATGGCGCATATTTACGCGTATGGGCTGGTTTGTCCGAACGCGGCCGGTATTCTTCATTTGGGCGCAACCAGCTGCTACGTGACGGACAACGCGGACCTCGTCCTTTATCGCGACGCGCTGAGGCTGATCCGCGCGGAGCTGATTCCCGTGCTGCGGAATCTGCGCGACTTTGCGCGGAGGTACCGGGCGCTGCCGACACTGGGGTATACGCATTTGCAGCCGGCGCAGCTGGTCACGGTCGGGAAGCGCGCCTGCCTCTGGATTCAGGATTTATGGATGGATTTAGAGGAGCTTGACGGCGTTTCAGGCCGGCTGCGATTTCTGGGCTGCCGTGGGACGACGGGGACGGAAGCGAGCTTCGTCGAGCTTTTTAATGGCGACACGACGAAAATCGATCGCATGAACCGGATGATCGCCGATGCGTTCGGGTTCGAGAAGCTTTTTGCGGTCAGCGGCCAGACGTATCCGCGTAAGCTGGACGCGCAGGTTTTGAACTGCCTGAGCGCTATTGCGACGAGCTGCTACCGGTTCGCTAACGATCTGCGCCTGCTTCAGCACATGCGTCAGATCGAAGAGCCGTCCGAATCGGCTCAGGTCGGTTCCTCCGCGATGGCGTATAAGCGGAACCCGATGCGTTCCGAGCGGATCTGCTCGTTGGCGCGCTACGCGATGACGAATGCGCTGAACGGACCGGCGACCGCTTCGGTTCAGTGGTTTGAGCGGACGCTCGACGATTCGGCGATTCGGCGTATATCGCTTCCGGAAGGGTTCCTTTGCGTCGACGCGATCCTGCGGCTGATGAAAAACGTGACCGGCGGGCTGAGGGTTTACCCGAAGGTGATCGCGAAGGCGGTCGGCGAGTGGCTGCCGTTTATCGCGACTGAAAATTTGCTGATGGCGTCAGTGAAGAAAGGCGGGAACCGTCAGGAAAGCCACGAGATTATCCGGGAGCATTCGCTGGCTGTCGCCGACGCGGCCAAGAACGGCGAAACGCTTGATTTACTGAAGCTGTTGGCGGAGGACGATCGTTTTAACCTTTCGGCGGCGGAGATCGAAGCGGCGCTGCGTCCTGAGGATTTTGTCGGCCGCTCCGCGGAACAGGTGGACCAATTCCTGGACTCGTTACCGCTTCCAGACAGCGACGTCGAGACCGGCGAGATCAGCGTCTGACGATCCTGAGGATATGGGAGCTGGTCCTGAGTGTGGCGTTTCGTGTTGGGCCGGAAGTTTTGAAACGACCGAACGGTTGCGTCCGCGGGCGCAGCGTTATCGATGTCGAGTTGATCTGGGAGGTTATAGCGCGCGCGGGGCGATAAGAGGCCCCGCGCGCTTTTGTAACTGAGCGCTAATGAAGCGAAGGATCAGGATTACCTGATTTCCGACGCAGCGACATCAAAGAACGTTTTCAGTCCGGCTTCAACCGTCGCGCCGTAGGACGCGCGGTCGATTTCGATGAGATCGGCGAACTGATTTGAGTTCATGACCATGCGCAGAATACGGATTGCGCTTTTCTGCAAATCGCCGAGCGCCAGCGTGTTCTCGTCCGGATCGCCCAACAGGTCGGTTGTGTCCGGCCAGTCCTGATGGCCCCTGCTGACGTTATCGAGGCTGGAAACCTTGACGAGTTTATACGTGATCGTGACGACGTCGCCGTCTTCCTCGAAGGAAGCCGTTCCGGCGTCGCTCATTTCGGTCACGATTTCGCGGACGGACTTGTCGGTAAAGACGTTATCGGTAACCGTCGGCAGGATCGTTTCGTCGAATGCCTGTTTGCTCGTCTTGACGACATAAGCTTTGCCTTCTGGATCAGGCTTGTAATCGCCCCAGTCAGTCGTAGCGCGGTTGAGGATAAACGTTCCGAAGGCGAACGTCGTGGCGACGGTCTTGGGGTAGCCGCCGTCGATCGAGAGGCCGGCTTCGTCGAGCGCAATATCCGGTCCAACGTCGGTAATATATCCGAGCGTGTAGGATGTGTTATGGCCTGCCATGATGATATCGTTGCCGGCGTGCATGGATCGCGCGTCGGAATAACCGCCTGCGCCGCCCCAGTCGGTCATGACCATTTCCTGGAACCCCCATTCCTTTCGCAGGATGTTCTCAAGGAGCTCATAATCGGAGCTGCCCGGTACGCTGTTGTTCGAGTTGTAGCAGCTCATGACGCCCATCGGCTGGGCCGATTTGACCGCGATTTCAAAGCCCTTCAGGTAGATTTCGCGCATCGCGCGTTCGTCCATATACGAGTTCGACAGGGCGCGCGAGGTTTCCTGGCTGTTGGCGACGAAGTGCTTGATGGTTGCGCCGACGCCTTCTTTGGCCTGCAGCCCTCTGGTCTCCGACGCTGCCATCATCCCCGATAGCAATGGATCCTCTGAGTAATATTCAAAGTTCCGTCCGCAGAGCGGGTTGCGATGAATATTCATTCCCGGCGCGAGCCACATGGTAACGCCCGATACGACCATTTCATCGCCAATCGCTGCGCCCATGTTATAGGCAACATCAAGATTCCAACTCTGCGCGATTGCGTTCCCGACCGGATAGACGGTATTGAACTGATAGTACGTTTTGCCTTCATGTTCGAAGGACTGTGTCAGGCGCAGCCCGGCGGGCCCGTCGGCGTTCGTCGTATTGGGGATCAGGCGGGAAGAGATCATCAAGCCGTTCGTTTCGCCGGCTTCCCCGCGGACGTATGCGTCGTCGATCGCTTTCGCGTCTTCTTCGGAGAGGGCCGCGCCGTCGCGCGATCCGCCGCCCGCCGACTGCCCGTTGGCTGTCGGGGACTTGTTGCCGCCCTGTACGAAGTTCGCCAGCTCGGAAATCGTCAGTCCGGAGACGAATTCCTCGAGTGTCAGAACGCCGTTCCGGACGTCCAGGAGCGTGTAGTATTCCGCTGCCCCGTCGGCTTCGCTGCCGCTTTTGACGCGGAAGTCTTTTAACTCAGCTGGTTCTTCGGCTACGGCGGCGCCGTTCTGGTCGAAATAGATCCGGATGATTTCATAAGGCGTATTCGTCTCGTAGTTGTATCCTCTGACGTTGACACGGTCGGTCGTCGCGGAGATATATTCGTGGACGTTTTCGTTGACCCCGTCGGCGTACACGGGTTCGCGGTTTTCCAGCGCGGCCGGATCGAGCGCGATCGTAACGTCGGTCGTCGCCGGGTCGTCGAGCGCAGTCCCTTCGGCGATCTTCTCGCGGAAGAGTTCGAGTTCTTCCTGGAACATGGCTTCAACCGCTTCGACGGTCGTATCGATTGTCGGAACGTAGGGCGGAACGGATCGCTGCGGCGCCGCGCCGACGTTGACGCCCGGGCGCGTCCGGACCATCTGGTTCGCGAGCTGCTCCGTGACGACGGAATCGACGAGCGTCAGCCTGGCGGCAGGCTTCGTATTCCGGCTGCTGTTACCGATGCGAAGGATGTAGTCGCCTTTTTCCATGACGTAAGCGGCTTTTTCTTCGTCGTAGGAGGACATCTCCGCAGCGTCGAACGTGATTTCCAATGTCTGGCTTTGGCTCGGGGCGAGCGTGTCGGTTTTCCCGAACGCGATGAGTTCCTGATACGGCTTATCCAGTTCGACGGCGGGCGCCGAGAAGTAGACTTCGACGACTTCCTTCCCGGCGTAGGTATCGCCCGTGTTCGTGACGGTTACGGCTGCTTTGATTTGCCTGCCGTCGACTTCAACGCTGTCGACGGTCATGTCGAACGTCGTATAGCTCAGGCCATATCCGAACGGATAAATAACTTTATCGGCGGCGTACTTGTCAAAGTAACGGTAGCCAGTATAGATACCTTCCGTATAGAGCTCGATATGACTTGCGTAGAGATCGTCCGGGTTGATTGCGGCGAAATATTTGGTCGAGGGGTAATCGTCGAGCGAAGATGCCCACGTGTCGGTCAGTTTTCCCGATGGCGTGACTGTCCCGTTAAGGAGGCTGACTAAAGCGTCGCCGCCCAACTGCCCCAGATTGCTCATCAGGACCAACGCGTTGGCGCCGGAAGCCTCATACCAGCTCGCGTCGATCGAAACAACGTTAAGAACGACGACGACTTTTTCGAACGCAAGGCGGAGGAGCGCGATGTTTCCCAACTCAGCGTCGGCGAGGTAATAATCGCCTTTGGTCGGCGTTCGGTCCGCGCCTTCGCCGGCGTTCCGGTTAATGACGTAGATCGCGAGATTGGTTTCGGCGCTTGTCTCGCGTACAAGATCGACGGGCAGAATTTCCTCCTGCGCGAGCGCCACGGACATCATCCCCGTGGACTGCGATGGGTGCGTTTCGTCCTAAGTCCGCAGGAAATCAGCAGTCAGGACCTCATAACCGGCGTTTTCAAAGCCTTCTAAAACGCTGACGCTAATCGACACGCCGTCTTTTTTCGTTCCGTCCGGATAAACGACTCGGTTGTTGACCGCGCCGGAGCCGGTTCCGCCTTTAACCGTCTGAATCGCGCCGGGGCCGAAAAGCGCGATTTTCGTATTTTCTTTCGCAATCGGAAGCGTGCCGTCGTTCTCCAGCAGCACGACGGCTTCTGTGGCAAGCTGGAGCGAGATCGCCGCGCTCCTGATTTCATGTTCGGATACTTCGTCTGAAGTAGGGACGCTGAGGTCTGCGAAGGCGGGGGGAGCCGCGCTGAACAGCATGCAGAGCGCTAACAGCAGGCTTAACAGGTTATTTCGTGATTTGGACATTTGAGAATTCTCCTTTTCGTTACAGCAAAACAGATTTGCATATATAACAATTCTGCATAAAACTGTGCGTCACGAGGGAGCCTGAACGGACGTAAAAACAGACTCGCCGGCGCAGCTCCCTCCTTGTCAAGATCTCGTTTGGGGTCAACCTCCTTTCCTGTGAACATTGGAACAGCGCGATGGAATGGCGTTTGATAAGTAGATAATGTCTAACTCGTTCCGACTGAGCTTATGTGGATTGTAAGTGTTGCGGCAGTCTATTGTCAAGTCATCCGCAATATAAAAAAGTCATCAAAATGTCATGCATTTTTACGACATTTGCATAGTTGTTCGACATTCGCGCCGTTATCAGCGGCTCCGTCCGTTATCCTTTCTTGTACGTCGAAGGAGACAGTAAAATCAGGATTGGATAAATTTCGAGACGCCCCATCAGCATTCCAAACGAGAAAACGATCTTTGCGAAGGGACTGAAAACGCTGTAATCGGCGGCGGTCCCGAACAGGTCCAGTCCGTGCCCCGTATTATTCAGCGTAGCGACGACGGCGCTGAACGCGCTCGAAAAGTTCGGCGCGCTGAAACTCGTCAGCAGCAGCATCGTAAAGAATACAATCAGATACACGATCAGGTACCGCTGGATTCCCGATATTTTTTTATCGGGAATAATTTCGCCGTCGAGGCGGATCGGGATATTCCGGTTCGGATAAATCGCGAGCCGGAGTTCGCGAACGGCCGATTTCAGGTAGACGATCATCCGATAAACTTTTATCGCGCCCGTCGTAGACCCGGACATCCCGCCGGAAAAGGCGAGCAGCAGCAGGATGATTTGCGAAAAAGTGGGCCATTTTGTTGCGTCAGTGATGCTGAATGACGTTGTCGACAGGATCGAGGTTACAGTGAAAAAAGCCTCTCGGATCATCTTGAACGGATCGCGGTAAAGCGGCCGCAGGTCGAGCGAAATCAGGACCCCGGAGATCAGGACGATCCCAAGGTACCAGCGGAACTCTTCATCCCGGAAGAGCTTTTTGAATTTCCCGGTAAAGAGAAGGAAAAACAGGCCATAGTTCATCGCGAACAGGAACATGAAGACGGTCATAACAACGACGGCGGAGGGAGCCGAATAGACCGCTTCCCGGCGATTGCTCGTGAAGAAGCCGCCGGTCCCGCTGAGCGAGAACGCGATCAGCAGCGCGTCAAACTTAGGCATTCCTGTCAGGATCAGCGCGGTGATGCAGCTCAGCATGATCACAATGTAGATAAGATAATAGATAAAGACGGAGGTTCGCGCCCGTCCGGAGATTTTCTTTCCCGGGTATTCGGCGCGCATGATATATACGCCGGTCGATCCTGCCGTCGGGAGCGCGGTAATGACGACGACGAGGATCCCGAGCCCGCCCAGAAAGAGCGAATAGCTTCGCCAGAAAAGAAGCGATCGCGGAAAAACGCTCAGATCGGAGAAAACCGTCGCGCCGGTCGTCGAAAGCGAGGAGCAGGATTCAAAAAAAGCATCAGTGAAGCTGATTCCCGTTTGGAGCAGGACGTAAGGGAGCGCGCAAAAGAACGTCAGCAGGACCCAGCCCAGACCGACGATGACGAGGCCGTCGCGCGCGAAATAAGCGGTTCTCTCTCCGGGCAGCTTCGTCAGCGCGTTCCCCAGCGCGGCCATCAGCGCCATCGGAACCAGGAACGCGGTGAACGCGGCGGGCGGCTCGCGGTAATAAATCGCGACGATGATCGGCAGCGCCATCGTCAACGCCGCCGCTGTCAGCAGCCGTCCGATCATGAACGCGATAACGCGATAGTTCAAGACGCGTCTCCCTGAAGGACCCCGTTGACGGAGCGAATCGATCGGTCGGTTGAAATAATTATCGCTGAATCTCCCGGCTGGATCTCGGTTGTGCCGGAGGGGATAATCGTCTCTTTTCCGCGGGTGATCATCGCGATCAAGGTATTTTCCTTGAATTTCAGCTCTGTCAGCGGTTTATATATGACTTTATCGCTGGCTTGAATGCTGAATTCGCTGAGCTCGATCCGCGATCCGGCGAGGCGGACCAGCCCGGTAATATCAGTTTTGCCGCGCTGGTCGAGGACGCGCGCGGTGCGCAGGATTTCCTCGGCGATAATTTCATGCGGCGTTACCGTCGTTTCGTCGTCCATCTCGCGCAGCAGCCCGAGCAGGTTCAGCCGGTTGACTTTGGTAATCGTTTTGTTGACGTTGTTCAGCTTTGCGAATATGGAAATAATCATGTTCTCTTCGTCAGAATTCGTCAGCGTGATAATTGCGTCGTAATCCTGAATCCGCTCCTCGGTCAGGAAGTTCAGGTTCGCGCCGTCTCCAATGACGGTAATGACTTTCGGGTACTTTTCGTTGAGCTGGTCCAGGGCTTTTTTCTGTAAATCGATGACCTTAATCCGGTCCAGTATCTTCATCAGCATTGGGATCAGGTAATTCGTAATCCGGCTGCACCCGACGATCAGCGCGGATTGGATCGGCGGCTTTTTGATCCCGATTATTTCGTTCAGATGATTCAGGTTTTCAACCGTCCCGATAACGTAGAGCCGATCGCCCTCCCGGATCCGCGTCAGCCCGTTGGGGATCAGGATTTCGCGTTCACGCTCGATCGCCGCAATCAGGCACTTTTTCGCGTTCCAGTTGATCTCCCGGATCTGGAGCCCGGCCAGCACGGAAGGACCGGGGACCCGGACGGAGACGACCCAGATCGAATCGGTTTTCGTCCGATCTACTGTGACCGCCTCAGGGAAACGCACGACGTTGAAGATTTCCCGCGCGGATTCCATCTCCGGATTGATAATCAGGTCGATCCCTAACTCGTCGCGCATGAAATAAACCTGTTCCATGTATTCGGGGTTCCGGACGCGGGCGATACAGTAGTCGGCGCCGATTCGTTTCGCGGTCATCGCGGCGAGGATATTGACTTCGTCATGCGGCGAGACCGCGATGAACAGGCTGCACTGCGGAACTTCGGCTTCCTTAAGAACGCTGAAAACCGCGCCGTTCCCCTGGACGCAGAGGATATCGTAAATCGTTCCGAGCTGATCGAGACGTTCGAGGTCGGTATCGATGACGACGACGTCGTGATTTTCCCGGGTCAGGACTTCGCAGAGCTTTTCTCCGACCTGGCCGCCGCCGGCGATGACGATTTTCATGGAGACCCCCTTTCTTACCGGAATCCGGCGCTAAACGATTGGAACGGTCAGTCTTACCGTGGTTCCCTGGCCTAAACGGCTGCTGATCTCCAGCTTCCCGCGATGCATGCGCATGGCGTACTGAACGAAGTCGAGGCCATTAATTCGCTCAGTCTTTTTTTCGATATTGGCGCTGCTCAGGATCGTCTCAAGATCGATCGATGAAATTCCCGGGCCTTTGTCGCTGATTTCGAGATACCAGTCGGTTTTAGAAAACGTCAGCTCGACATGAATCGGATCGCTTCCGGTTTTCGAATACCGGATCGCATTATCGAGAATATTATAGATTGCTAAGGTTAATAGCCAGGGATCGCCAAGAACTTCGCCGTTTTGAACGATGACGCCTTCGATTTCCTCCAGTTCACATTCGATCATCAGGTTTTTTTTCGCCGCGGCGGTCCGCAGGTCGTTAACAACGTCGCGCAGGATATCGCGGACGTTCGTTTTCTGCATCGCGCCCTCGACTGGCTGCGGGAAGTTTTGATAATGTCGCTCGTCAAGCTTCAATATTTTCGCCAGGCGGTTCAGGTCGGCCTTCGCTTTATCGAACGGTTCGCGGCTGGAAACCGGAATCACGCCGATACTTTCGATCAGCGCGAACTGGGAGTGAATTTTTTGGACCAGGAGTTGAAAGTATTCGAGTTCGTTGGTGTTGAACCGTGTAAACAGATCGCGGTCCGGATGGTTTGCGAAGACGAAAAGACTGCCGGTCTTTCCGTCCGGGAAGAGCAGGTCGACCAGCTGAAAATGAAAATCGGCAGCGAGACGGTCGAACCGCTGCTCGCCTCGGACCTGTTCCCGGAACGCGTTATAGAACGCGACCTTCTGCGGCAGCGTTTCAAAGGTGACGTTCGCGGCGGTCAACGACGAAGCAGGAATATAAATCATCGCCGGCGAATTCAGGCTGTCGAGAAATTCGACGTACGTATTGGCGAGCATCTGCGTCGTCAGGTCGTTCTGATGCGAGGCGCTGATTTCGTCGACGATCCATTCGCAGATCGACGCGGTCAGCTTCGGGAGGCGTTCGTCGCGGTCCTCCAATCGGTAAATCAGCCAGACGAAGCCTGCGTAAGCTTTATTCGCGAAGATCGAACAGAAAAAAGCGCCGCAGCCGGTCATCGTCAGACCGCTGAAGAGCTCCGATCTGGATATGTCCGGAATCGTCAGCTCAGTCTGACTGCGCATGATTTCTGAAAATTTCAGGTCCAGCGCTTCCAGGAGTGAATTGTTGCTTCCCCTGAGGAACGAGTAGCGCTTTTCCCTTTTCTTTACGCCTTTTCCGCTTTTATCGTTCGAATCGATCAGGATTAATCGCAGGCTGACCGGATTAAACGCGAAAAGCGTATCGAGCATCCGGTTGATTTTCTGCTGCTGTTTCTGATTCATGCGCAGTCCCGCTTTCGTCCGTTCGGACGATCTCGAAAAGATCGGCGTCCGGAAACGGTCAGCCGGCCCATTTCAGGATTTCGTCGACGACCCCTTTCAGGTCGAGATCGTCCGTGTCGATTTGGATCGCGTCGGGAGCGGCGACGAGCGGCGCGACGGCGCGGTTCGAATCGTTTTCGTCCCGCTGTTGAATATTTTTCAGGACAGCTTCGTAAGTCGTATCGATTCCGTTGGTAATATTTTCCGCCTGCCGCCGACGGGCGCGGACTTCCGCGGACGCGAGGAGAAATATCTTGAGCTCTGCCTCGGGAAGGACGACGGTTCCGATATCGCGTCCGACTAAAACGACGCTGCCAAGGCGGCCGATCTGGCGCTGATGCCCGGTCAGCAAGGCGCGGACTTCGGGAAGCGCGGCTACGGTCGAAACGTTAGCGTCGATGACCGGAAGATGCAGCAGATCGCTGCAATCGCGCTGGTTCAGGAAGATCCGCGTTTCGCTGCCGGCCGGGTCGTTTCGCAGCTCGAACGACATGGCGCGAACGCGGCGGACGATTTCGTCGCTTTCGGGAAGCGTCTCTTCTCCGTTGAGCGCGGCGGCGGTTGCGGCGCGGTAAACGAGCCCTGTATCAAAGAAAAGATAGCCGAGACGCTGAGCAAGGCGTTTTCCAACGGAGGTTTTTCCTGAGGAGGCGGGACCGTCGATAGCGATTTGAGAGGGGCGTTTCGTCATGTGCGTGCTTTCCTGTGTATTCTTTCAGTTCGCGTACAGCGCGGAGGTTTTCTCCCAGAGCGTCAGGATTTCAGGCGCGGCCGGGAGGTCCCGATAAACGGCCCAGTTCAGCCAGTCGAGATCGCTGAGCGCGGCGAAATCGGTTCTCCGCGCCCGGACGAGATCCATGCCGCTGTAGGAATGCAGGAGCTGCTGCGGCTGGCCAAAGGTCAGGTAGAAATCGAGATCGGCAAGCGTTTCTTTAATTGGGAACGGCGAAAAAACGACTTTGGGAAACGCCCGGAGCGACCAGCGGTACCCGGCTTCTGCGGACGGCATGCCGGACAGCACGACCATGCCGCGAATTTCTGTCGGGCTGCGGTGCGACTTGCTGCTGAGTTCGTTCAGCGTCGAAATCAGGACGCTGTCGTCGATAAACCGCTGGTCCCCGATCAGCGGAAGGACCGCGTCACTCGCCGAGGCCGGGGAATCGTTCTGATGCGAAAAGCCGGCGGCGTCCCACGCGTTGGCGATCGAAACGGCGAGCACGGCGATCAGGAACCCAACCGTCAGCGGCGGGCGCAGGCTCCTGGCGGAAAAATAGCGCAGGACCATCGGCACAATCAACAGGACCGCGATCAGGACGATTGTCGAAATAATGAAAAACTGCTGTGCCTGCGTAAACGGCAGCGCCCCCGACCCAAGCGCGGCGAGCGTCGTCAGCGTATTCGCCTGTTTGGCGAAGCGAATCGCGACGCTCGCGGTCAGGAATATCCCTAACAGGAAGCCAATCGGAATAAAGATCGAAATCTTTTCCAGGAATCCGCGGCAGCACGGTTCCCGATTCAGGATCGAGTCGAGCTCAATCGCCCCGATCAGCGTCATCAGCGGAGCGACGAAAACGAAGACAAGCGCGCCCTGATTGAAGAGCAGGAGCGCAAGCACAGCCATCAGGCATCCCCAGGACAGCAGCAGCTTCGTTCGGTTCTGCGTTCGGTTCCCTTCGATCCATGCGCCAATCGTTAAAACGATTCCGAATCCATCGTAAACGATCGCGAGGAGGAGCCAGACCGATCCGGGAAGCTGGACAGAGGCATCGTTAAACGCTGCGATGAGACCTGAGCCGAGGATCCCGATTCCGGCGGGATTCGCGAAAAACGAAACGGCGAAGAGGAGGGCGAGCGCGAACGCGACGCAGAGCGTCCGGGACGAAAAGGCACGGGCGAAGCTGCGGTGCGGCTGAAATTCGCCATTGAAAAGCGTTGCGTCGAGGAGACTGACGACCGTAGTCACGATGGCTGCCGCGAGCGCGAGCGGGAGGCTGCGCTGAAGCGAGGCGAGTAGCGCGCCGGTCAGGACCGGAATCCAGCGATTGGCGCGGTTGAAAATCGCGGCGGCAAGATAGGCGGCGAGCGCAATGACAATCGACGCTTCGTCCGCGCGCTTCCCCCAGGCGATCAATCCCGGATCGAGCGCGAGCAGCAGCAGCCACAGCGTCAGCACTTTCGGCGACAGCTTCTGACGGAAGGCGAACGGTAAAAAGAGGAGAGAAATCCCGAAAATCGCCGGAGCGAGCCGCGCCGTGAAGTTATTCGCTGTGAAAAGCTTGAAAAGGAGCGAAGTCAGGAACAGGTAGAACGGCTGCGTTCCGTCCGCGGGAAAATTCGGCTCGACTGACGCGAGCGCGGCCGAGGCGTTGATCGCTTCGCGCTCGGTCATGGTTAAATCCGCCAGCCCTGCGAAGCGCAGTCCGATCCCGAAAGCCAGCAGGATCAGGATCAGGAGCTTATTTTTTGTTGTAAAAGATGCTGTCGTTTGTCTTGCTTCCATGTTTCAATCAGCCTTTAAAACGAAATGGTTGCTCTTCAGCGCGGCCCAGCGGGCTCAGGTTTATTTTAGTTCAATTTCCGGGCTTTCGGCTGAAACCGGCTCGATTCGAGGTCCAGGAGAAGCGCGCGATACCGCTCGATCAGTATCTCCAGCGGCATTGCACAGTTTGCCGGGCTGGGCGACGGGAGCCGTACGGCCGGGAGACCCGTGCGTGCTTCGCAGTATTTCGTATAGAGCTCGTACGCTTTTGTTCCGGTCGTAAAGACTGTTTGGATCTTTGACCCCTGGATCAGCGTCTCGATTGGATTGACCTCAGGGGAGGAGATCGTTTGGTCCGACGCCCCGACGATCCGGCAGGCTCCGACGACGTCCCAGAGCGCGACTCCCACGTTTTGGCAGAGGGCCTTCTTTTCTTCGATCGTTCCCGGAAGCGGCAGCCCGAAGACGGCGGACAGGACCGTCCAGAAGCGGTTGCGCGGATGGCCGTAGTAGAAGCCGAATTCACGCGATTTCGGCGACGGGAACGTCCCGAGGATCAGGCGCGTCGATTCCGCGTCGTGGAATGGTTCGAACGGATGCGTCAGGAGCTGGGCGCCGGATCCCGGGTCAGGCTTCGGATATTTCCGCTGCGTCATCGGCTTTTTATCTCCCGTTTTATTTCTCCGGTTCGGCTGTCGGTTTGGCGCGAAAAAAACGCAGGATCGGATAATCGGGAATATGCGTTTCGCGCTTGATATAGTAACCGATAATCCGTGCGTACTCGCCTGAGACGGTCCGCCAGCCCTGAACCGACGTCCACCAGGTCAGGACGCTGAATTCGGAGCGGTCCGCGCCGACGTATTGGACGTCATAACCGGTATTGGCGAAGGTATCGCTGTAGATAATCCGCGTCCGGCGCAGGTGCCAGGCGTCGGTCACGATGATAACCGATTTCGCGTTCAATTCAACCATGCGCTCAACGATCGCGGTCGCTTCCTGTCCGGTATTTTTGGCGATAAAGTCTGAAAGGAAAATCGCTCCGCCGGGAACGTTGAGAGCCTGAAGCTGCTCGACCTGGAGCTGGTTATACGGCGTCTGATAATCGCCGTAATTCCGCCCGGTATTCGTCAGCAGGATCGATTGCGCGTAGCCATCGAGGTAAAGCTGCGCCGCTTTTTCGAGGCGAACCGAATCGTTCCCGCTCAGGACCGTAATCAGGTCGGCGGGCCTGGGATCGCTGTCGATCACGAGGTATTCGCCCGCGCAGAGAAAAAGCACGACCACGCCGATCAGGATCACGAGGAAGAGCCGGGAACGAGGGCGGCGATTGGAACGGGGCATTATTTGCGCTGACATGCCGGAATCGACGTGGTAACCGGGCGCTTATTTCTTTCGGTACGCGCCGATCATTTTATCGAGCGCCTGACTTAAACGCGCGCGGTTCGTTCCGAAGTTCAGCCGGACGAAGCTTCCATATGCGTCTCCGAAGGTTTTTCCGTCGTTCAGCGCGACCTTCGCGTTGTCGAGGAAGAATTTAAACGGCTGGTCCGCGATTTTCGTCTCTGAAAAATCGAGCCAGGATAAGAACGTCGCCTGCGGTCTGGATTGCCGGACGTCTGGGAGCTCTGCCGCGACCGTTTGAAAAACGAAGTCGCGGTTGGCTTCGAGATACGCGTTCATCTGCTTCAGCCATTCGCCGCCGTGCTGATAGGCCGCCAGTCCGCCGTACTGTGACAGCAGGCTGACTTCCGGCGCGAGCCCCCTCAGCGCCCTTGCGTACCGTTCCCGCAGCGTTGGATCCTGAATAATTCCCACGGAACAGGCGAATCCAGGAATATTGAACGTTTTGCTGGGCGCGATCAGCGTCAGACAGCGGCTGCCGATATCCGGCGTAATGGAGGCGATGGGCGTATGTTTTTCTCCGCTGTAGATAATATCCGAATGAATTTCGTCGGAGACGATAACGACACGATGCGCGGCGCAGATGTCCGCCATGCGGGTCAGCTCGTCTTTCGTGAAGACGCGGCCGGTTGGGTTCTGCGGGTTGCAGAGGACAAACATGTCGACTTTCCCGGTGCGGATCCTGGCCTCAAAGTCTTCAAAATCGATCTCGTAGCGGCCGCTTTCGACGTTGAACGTGAGCGGATTCAAAACGGATTCGACCTGGTTATTCAGCGGCCCGGTGAAAAAAGGCGGATAGGCTGGCGTTTGGATCAGGACGGCCTGACCCGGGCGGACGAACGCGCGGCAGGCAAAGTTGTAGCCGGAGACAATCCCAGGAACGAGGAATACGTCTTCTTCTTTTATAGCCCACTGGTAACGATCAGCCATGCGCCGGACGATCGTCTCTTTGAAGCCCGGAATTTCAATTGCGTATCCGAAAACCGGGTGCGACAGGCGTTTTTGAATTTCGGCGACAATTTCGGGGGCGACCTCGAAGTCGGTATCCGCTACCCATAGCGGCTGAACGTCCGCCGGATAGGTTTTCCATTTAAACGAATCGCTGTGGCTGCGATCGACGGTTTTATCGAAATCATAAATCATCGTATTCTCACTCTCCGCGATAGAATTCTGTAAATCAGCTTCATTATACCCGGTCCGGACGCTCCGGACCCGGCTCAGAAAAGCCGCGCCCGATCGCGAGCGCCGCCGCGACTCCGCCGAACCCTTCCTCTCCCGGCGCGCCGACGCATCCGGGACATCCTTCGACGCAGCCACAGCCCTCGATCAGGTCGCAGACAGCGAGCGCCAGTTCGCCGAACCGGTCCTGAACCGTTTGGCTTAACCCCAGCCCGCCGGGAACCGTTTCATAGAGGAAAAGCGTCGGCAGTCCATCGAAAACGGGGTATTCCGGATCGCACCAGCAGTTCAAATCATTTACATCGCATTCCAGGAAAAGCGCGGCTAATTGATGGAACGCGTTTGCGAATCCGCTGAGGCCGGATTTGATCCGGACCGCTTCTTCAACCCGCCGGTGGCATTCGGGACAAAGCGTCGACAGGTTTTCCAGCGCGTTGGCGGCCTCGCGCGAAGCGAAGCTTCGGAACGGGATCTTGTGATGAACGTGAAGAAAGTCGTCTTTTCCGACCCTGCCGCAGAGTTGACAGGTATTCAGGTCGCGGGCGAGGACAGCCTTTCGGATCTGCGGCCAGTTTTCGCCGTAGTCGTTCGCGTCGTTCGTCCAGACGCCTTCGTTTCGGAGCCGGTCGCGGAATGCGGCGGAAAGGATGAGGAGAAATGCTTTCGTGTCGATCGAATCGGCCGGAAGCTCTAATGGGAAGACGCCGAGCGACTCGCCGGTTTCGATATCGGTTTTTTTATAGCCGACGACTTGTGTCGTGACGGTAACCGACCCGATCAGCGTTTTCCCATTTTCGAATTCACGCTCGCGTTCGGTTTCATTGACGCTGATCCGGCGCTGCTGGTCCGCCTGCGTCAGGCAGGTTGGAACCGTCGGGACGGCGAGCGCGGAATTTTCGTCGAGATTCAGCTCCTCGATCCGATACGCCTTACCGTTATGAAAGTAGATCGCGCCCGGATGGATCATCCAATAAGCCGAGGATCGGTCGATTTCGCCGATTTTCTCGATCTTCCCCAGGCAGTTTTCGCTTCGAATATGTATCCGGTCGAGACCGCTGTTGCGGAGCGAGACGGTCCGCTGCGGCGTGTCCGGGGCGATCCAGTAATACCTCCCGCCGCTGAAATGGGCAATGCCGACGGTTCGAAAATAATCGAGGATCTCCTGCGTCGCGTCGAGCGACAGGCCGCCGAATCGTTCGCCGGCCGCGAACGGGAGCTCAAACAGCGCGCATTGAAGATGCTGGTACAGGAGGAGCAGATTATCCGGATCGATCAGCGCCGGTTCGACGCTGCGGCCGAATATAAATTCAGGATGCGAAACGATATACTGATCCGTTGGGTTCTGAGACGGGACGAAAAAGAAAATCGAATCGCGCCGGTTGCGTCCCGCGCGTCCGAGGCGCTGGTAAAAAGCGGCGATCGAACCGGGGTAGCCGATCGAGAGAACCGCGTCCATTCCGCCGATATCCATTCCAAGTTCCAGCGCGTTCGTCGCCGCGACGCAGCGGGTCTCCCCCGATTTCAGTCCGGCTTCGATTTCGCGCCGTTCAGTCTTGAGGTAGCCGGAGCGATAGCCCTGCGCCGGGACGCCGAAATCGCGGAGACGGCGGACGGCCGATTCGACCGACTGACGCGAGGAAAGGAAGACGAGCGTCTGCCGTCCGGCCTGGGTCAGCTCGCGCGCGAGCCTGGCGCCGGTAAAAACGCTTCCGGCGCGGAGATGGAATTCCTGGTTGACGATCGGTGGGTTGACGAAATAGATATCCCGTTCGCCGCCGCCGCTCTGATCGTCGAGAATAACTTTACAGCGGCGTTCGGTCAGCTTCTCCGCCAGCTCTCCGGCGTTTGAGAGCGTCGCTGACGCTAAAATATAACGGTGTGGCTGCGCCGTTTTCGTGTAGAAAGAACAGATTCGATTCATGCGCCGGAAAACGTTGGCGGTATGCGAACCGAAGACGCCTCGATAGACATGCGCTTCGTCGACGACGACGATTTTCAGGTTCTGGAAAAAGCGCGCCCAACCGGGATGAAACGGAAGGAGGCCGAAATGAACCATATCCGGATTGGTCAGCAGGATCCGGGCGTTTTCCTTAATAACGCTCCGGTACCGCGGGTCGGTATCGCCGTCGAAGACTGCGATCTGCGAACGGAATTCGGGCAGGAGCCGGCGGAATGACGTCAACTGATCCTGCGTCAGCGCTTTCGTCGGAAAGATCAGCAGCGCGCAGTCGACTGGCGACAGCAATGTCTGCTCAAGGATCGGAACCTGGTAGCAGAGGCTCTTCCCGCTCGACGTCCCGGTGGCGATAACGATGTCGTCATGGTTATAGATCGCGGTGAGCGCCTCGGCCTGATGCCGATAGACGCTGAGGATCCCGCGTTCGGCGAGGCGGAGCCTGATCCGCGTGTCGATGAAAGAGGGGAACGGAACGAATTCCGGTTCTCTGGCGGCGAAACGCTTCCGGTAGACGATGAGCTCAGGATCGGGCTTGAATTCGGACGGCTTTTTCTGCATGGAACGCGTTAATTTTTGAGAGCAGTGCGAAAACGGGGATCAGGACGCTGAAGCGATTGCGCCCTGATCCCCGCCCTGTGAGCTTAGTTCGGTTTGTCGGTATCGTTTAATACGGACGACGCGACGGTCTTTTTCGACCGCTTCCCGCGGCGGATCAGCCAACGGAAGATCAGGATAAGCGGGACAATAAGGATCAGCAGGAATGGCAGCGCTGCGATGACGAAGTAGATCAGCGCGTCGATGAAATCCTGCCCGGTATTGATGAAGTCGTTGACCGCGCCCCGGACCGTATCGTTCGGGTTCCATTCGTTTCCAGCGATAACGATCGGGTCGGGAATCGAGAGGATCTGAACCGAGATTGAAGACAGCCGCGCGCTTTGCTCCATGTATTTTATCTGGCCCTTGCTGATTTCTATTTCCTCGTTGACGTCGGCGATTTCGTTATAGACGGAAAGCGTATCTTTGACCGTTTTCGCCGATTCCATGATCTCTTCCAGCTTGGCTTTCTTCGCTTCAAGGCTTTTCAGGCGCGATTCCTGATCGACGTATTCGTCGGTGATATCGTCGCCATAGACCTGCTTGCTCAGGATGTCTTTTCCCGGGTTCCCGACGAGCGCTTCGATTTCGGCGATCGCTTTTTCGAATAAATCGGCGCTGACGCGAATCTGAATGTCGGCTTCGGGCTTATCGGTTGCGTAGGATTTATAGACCGATCCGGAAACGACGTAGCCCTGGTTGGCCGCGGCGATCGCGCGAACCTGATCCGAGGCTGCGGCCGGGTCGCCGACCTGAATCGAGATCGTCCCGTTTTTAATAATCATGCGCTCGATACCGGATCCCTCGGCTGCGGCGGGCGTGTCAGGGGTGTATCCGGCCAGATCAGCGGACTTTTTCTCCGACATCGACGCGGATTCGTCGTAATTCCGATCCATGGCCTGCCCGGCCTCCAGAAAAGCGGATTCCGGCGCGGCAAGGCCTGAAGGACGGTCGTTATGACGGCTTCCACAGCCGGTCAGCGCCAGCGCCAGAGAAGTCAGAAGAAAAAAACGGATCAGTTTACGATAACAGGGTAGATTCATGGGAATGACTCCTTTTTTATGATTCAGCGTTCCGCTTTCCAAGCGGTTCGTGTTGGATTTGAACGACTTAATTTCAGGACGCGATCCAGGGGCGAAAGGTTCCCGCTTGTTCGCCGGTTACCGAAGCTTTCCGGCGATCGCTTCAATCACTTCGGCGGCGAGCGCGTCTTTTTTCATCAGCGGGATTTCTTTTCGCGATCCGTCGGAGAAAAGAATCGTCGCGGCGTTATCGTCGGCTCCCATTCCGCGGTCCTTCGCAGAAATATCGTTGGCGACGATCAGGTCGAGACGCTTCCGTTTCATTTTCTTTTCCGCGTTCACGAGGAGATCCTCAGACTCAGCGGCGAAGCCTGCGACGATTTTCAGCCCGGGATATCGGCCGCGGATTTTTGCGACTTCGAGGAGAACGTCCTGCGTCGCTTCCAGTTCGACCGTAAGGCTTTCCCCGGTCTTTTTTATCTTTTGGACGGCGACGGTCTTTGGACGAAAGTCCGCGACCGCTGCGCACATGATCAGCGCGTCCGCACCCGGAAGATTTTCGAGAACCGCGGAGAGCATTTCCTTCGCGGAACCGACTTTCTGAACCGCCGAGCCGCAGGGCTCGGGAAGGGCTTCGGCTGTCGTGATCAGCGTGACGTCCGCGCCGCGGTCGAGCGCTGCCTGAGCCAGCGCGAAGCCCTGTTTCCCGCTCGATCGGTTCGTCAGGAAGCGGACCGGATCGAGCGCTTCACGCGTTCCGCCGGCCGTGATAACGATTTTCTTTCCGCGGAGATCGCTGGAGCGCGAGAGCTGGTAACGGATCGCGCCGACGACTTTTTCCGGTTCGGAAAATCGCCCGAGACCTGTCATTCCGGAGGCGAAGCGACCGTATTCAGGCCCGATAAAAATCCCGCCGCGGCGCCGGATCGTTTCGATATTCGCCTGTGTCGCCGGGTTTTGGTACATATGCCCATCCATTGCCGGCGCGATCAGCAGCGGGCAGTCCGACGCGAGAATCGTCAGCGGCAGCAGCGTATCGCCTTTCCCAAGCGCAATATCGGCCATGGCGTTCGCCGAAGCTGGGGCGACGACGGCGCAGTCGGCGGTATGGCCCAGCGTGATATGCGGGATATGGTCTTCGCTCGTCCAGAGGCTTTCATTCGTGTAGGCAGTGCGTCCGGTTACGGACCGGAACGTCAGCGGCGTGACGAATTTTTCGCCGCCCGCGGATAAAATAACGTCGATGAGCGCGCCCATCTTTGTCAGCGTCGAGGCGATTTCAACGGCTTTGTACGCCGCGATCGAGCCGGTCACGCCGAGAATAATTCGTTTTCCGTAGACAGGGTTCATTTATTTCTTTCCCAATATAATCGAAGTCCGGTCAGGGTCAGCCACGGGTTGACGTCATGAAAAACGTCGGTATCTTTCGCTAAAACTTTCGACAGTCCGCCGGTCGCGATAATTTTCATGTCCGGCGAGATTTCCCGGCGGTAGCGCGCGGCCATTCCTTCTACCATGCTGATATAGCCGTAATACAGTCCGGCCTGAATTGAATCGATCGTGTTGGTTCCGAGGACGGACGGCGGCCGGGCGATTGCGACGGTCGGGAGCTGCGCGGTTTTCTGCGTCAGCGCCGCGGCCGACGTGTTGATCCCGGGAGCGATCGCCCCGCCGATATAATTCCCGTCGCGGTTCAGCAGGTTGAACGTCGTCGCCGTCCCGAAATCGACGAGGCAGGCCGGATATCCGTACAGGTGCCTGACGGCCATCGCGTCGATAATCCGGTCCTGACCCAGTTCGCGCGGATTATCGATCAGGATTTCATACCCTAGGCTGCCTTTATAATCAACCAGGACGATCGGACGATCCAGATAGTAGCCGCAGGCGTCGACGACGCGTCCGGTGACAACCGGGACGACGGACGCGATACAGATTCCTTCAATGGAGGGCGGCTGGATCCCGTTATGCTCAAGAAGGAAGCGGAACTGCATTCCGTATTCATCCGGCATCATGTCGCGATGGGTCGCAATCCGCCAGCGCATGATAATTTCGGAGCCCTCGAAGAGTCCGATCGTCAGATTCGTATTTCCGATATCGATTCCCAACAGCATACGCGGTTTTCCCGTAATCCTTTTTATTTTCGCGATCGCGCGCCGCTGAACCGGCCGTAAATGATAGAAGGAGGACGCCGAGTCGCTTTTCAAGGATTATAATATTTTTTGTTGGGGAATATGATGCGTCGGTTAAGTTCATTCCTGGTCCTGGGACTGATTCTTTTGGTCCTGTCGGCATACGCGCTGGTATGGCTGGTGACGGAGCGGCTTCCGGAGCTGCCGGAGCGCGGGCTGATGTATTTTCTGGTCATTACGTTTTTTACCGGGGCTGCGCTTCCGATCCTTGGATGGCTTTACCGGACGTTTTCGCCGACGGGCGAAATCGACAGCGTTTCGGTCGTCCGCGAATCGCTCGCGGTTGGGATCGTCGCGGCGGTTCTGCTCTGGTTCCAGGTCGGGCGGGCGCTGACGCCGGCGGTAATTTTTATGACGGTCGGTGGGTTTGTCATGATTGAGCTTCTGCTGCGGATGAGCGATTTATTGGATCGAAATAATGTGAAAGAGACGGATGAAGAGGATTAAAGATGAAAGCTGAATTAGCTAAGATACTGGAAGGGTACGGATTGGACGCGGTCGTCGTCACGGGAATGAGCTCGCATAATCCGTCGATGAATTACTTTACCGGGTCAAATATGTTTACCAAGGCGTATGTCGTGATTCCGCGCGGCGGGGAGCCGATCCTGTTTTATCGGACGATGGAACGGGACACGGCGGCGAAAACCGGGATGAAAAGGATGGGGATCGAGGCGCTTCCGGGCGGGGAGATTCTCGGAGCGGACGGACTCCCGGTTCGGAACGGCGAGGCGGCGACGCTGCGGCGGGTCCTGATCGCGGCGGGCGTCGAACGGGGAACGGTCGCGTTTTCCGGCCGCTTTGAATTCGGTGAGTTTTTCGCCGCGGTTGAGACGTTCCGGAAGGCGTTCCCGGACTATACCGTCGAAGCGGAGCTCGGCGATAAAGCTTTAGCGGATGCCCGTTATCTGAAAGACGAAAGCGAGCTTGCGGCGATCCGCGCGATGGGCGAAGTCGTCACGGGAATCGTCGGGAGGATCAACGCGTTGATCCGGGAGTGCCGTGTTAAGGACGGTAAGCTGGTAACGCAGCGCGGCGAACCGGTTCGAATCGGTGAAATCAAGCGCAGGATCAATCTCATGCTGACCGAGGCTGGCGCCGAAAACCCGGAGGGAACGATTTTTTCGATCGGCCGTGACGCCGGCGTTCCGCATAACGCCGGGAACGACGAAGCGCAGGTTGAGGCCGGAAAGACGATCGTCTTTGACTTTTTCCCCTGTCGGGAGAGCGGATATTTCTTTGATTTTACCCGAACCTGGTATATTGGAACGCCGCCTCCATGGCTGCAGGAGGCGTATGACCGTGTCAAGCAGGTGCATCATGAGGTCGTTGCGTTCGCGAGGGCGGGAAAGATCGCTTTCGAGCTGCAGGATAAAACGTGCGACCTGTTTGAGGAGATGGGGTATGCGACGATTCGGAAGGACGCGAAATGCACGAATGGATACGTGCATTCGGTGGGGCATGGGTTGGGCCTGGATGTGCATGAGCCGCCGTTTACGCGTGGGAGGGATCCGAAGTTGACTGAGCTTCGGCCCGGGACCGTTTTCACGATCGAACCCGGTCTGTATTTCCCGGACGCGGACGTCCCGTTCGGAATCCGGTTAGAGGATACCCTCTATATCGACGAAAACGGCGACGCGCGCTATTTCGCTCCCTACCCGTATCAGCTCGGGATCGACGTCCCGCCGTATGAAACGGTTGAGGAATGATCGCGGCATGAACAAGCCTTCGGTCCGTATTTTAGCGATTGAATCCTCCTGCGACGAAACGGCGGCCGCGGTCGTCGTCGACGGCCGGAGGATCTTATCCAACGTTGTCGCGTCGCAGATTGAGCTCCATCGGCAATTCGGCGGCGTTTTTCCGGAGCTTGCCTCGCGTCAGCATGTCGTCGTTGTATCGGCCGTGATTAAAGAAGCGATGCAGAAGGCGCACCTGAATTACAACGAGCTCGACGCGATCGCGGTAACGCGCGGTCCCGGTCTCGCCGGATCGCTCGTCGTTGGGATCAACGCAGCCAAGGGACTGTCGTTCGCGACTGGTAAACCGTTAATTGGCGTCAACCACCTTGAAGGCCATATCTATTCGGCGTGGCTCCTTAACGAAGACGAAGAAACGGCCGCGGAGCCGGAGTTCCCCTTAATCGTTCTTCTCGTTTCCGGAGGACATTCCGAGATCGTTTTTGTCCGCGATCACCTGCGATACGAGCGGCTGGGCGGGACGCTGGACGACGCCGCCGGCGAGGCGTTCGATAAGTCGGCGCGTCTGATCGGGCTTCCATATCCGGGCGGTCCGTCGATTCAGGCGGCGGCGAAAGGCGGGAACCCGGCGGCGTTCCGTTTCCCAAAGGCGAAGCTCGATAATCCATTCGATTTTTCGTTCAGCGGTCTCAAGACGTCTGTGCTGCGAACGGTTCAGGGATTGTCAGCGGCGGAGGAAGAGGGAAAGGAAGCGAAGCTCCCGGTCGCCGATCTGGCGGCCAGTTTCCAGCGCACGATCGCCGATACGCTTTTCAGGAAAACGATCGAGGCGGCGAAAATAAAACGGGCGAAAGCGATCGTCGTCGCCGGGGGCGTTTCGGCGAACGCGGAAGTTCGCGCGCTTTTCGAAGGCCAGCGCGATTTCCCGGTTTTTATCCCGAAATTGAAGTACTGCACGGACAACGCGGCGATGATCGGAGCGGCCGGTTACCAGCGTTATCAGAAAAAGCTTTTTGAAGCTGAGGATTTCGACGTGCTGCCGACATGGCCGCTGTCGCGGGTATCAATCGCGTAAACGTGGCATCGGCGGATCCCTTTCTATCGGGCGTTGCGCGGCTTGGGCGTTGGCGTCTGAGTCGGGACGTACGCCGGACCGCGATGGATCAGGCTGGAGACGTCGGCGGATGAGTTGGCGATGACGATAGCCGAATGCCGTTTCAGGTAGCCGACGTAAGGCCCGATCCCATATTCGGCATGCCAGCCGTCAAGCGTAAACGGAAGAATTCCGCCCGCCGAGACCCATTCGCCGTTATATTTCCGCGCGATATGAACGTGCGTACCGGTTGAACGTCCCCCGTCGCAGGAGGGGTGCCCGAGGGGATCCCCCGTTTTGACGACCGTCCCGGTCGAAGGGATCGATGTAGTCAGCAGGTGCAAAAAGAGGAGGTTCCAGCCGGTCCGTTCGCTTCCGTCGCCGTCGAGGTCAAGGATGACCAACCCGGTCGCGGTTCGGACAACGGTTCCGTCCGCGGGCGCTACGACCCAGAGATCCGACGGCGTGCAGCCGGTTTTCGAGGAGGGAGGGGCAAAATCGAGCGCAGCGTAAGGCTGGCTTGATCCCCAGGCCGCGTGCGGGCCTCCGGTATACGCCCAACTTTGATTGTCCTCGAATGGGAGGCGGAGCTCCGGCTGCGTCAGGCTGCCCTCAATCGTGACCGCGTTCGGCGGAATTTCGCCCCAGAGCGTTTCGTACGTCCGGCGGAAGCCGTCGGGTCCGATTGCCCTGAAAAAGGCGTCCGGTTCCAGGACACGCGAAAAGTATTGCATCAGCGCGACCGACGTGGCGTTCTGCCATGGGTCGGCCCAGTAATACTGCCCGTCGCGCAGCTCGTACGTCAGCATTCTTCCCTCGCGGTATTCGTAAAACGCGGCGTTCAGGTAATCGGCGAGGCGATTATACTGGGCGTTGAGCGATTGCGAATTGACGCCGGGGAACCCGAAAACGCCGGTCAGCTTCTGCTCCGCCGGCTGACGCGGCTCGCTCAGCGCGCCGGTCAGATATTCCAGGATCGCCAGCAGCAGCTTCGGACTGATCGAGTAGTCGTCGGCGATCGATTGAACGATTTCGCCGCCGCGGCGGTTCCGTCCGCTGACATAAGTTGAATAATATTTAAACCAGCCCGGCTTTCGGTCGACTTCAGCGCGAGCGTTGAAGCTGGCGTCGTACGGTCCGTAGGCAAAAAGCGCGTCAGGCAGAATCTGGTAAGCGCTTCCCCATGGGTTCCGATAGCTGATCGGAATTTTCATCGGGAATCCGGGCGGCATCGTTGTTGCGCCGACTGGGATGATCGGATTATTGCGCATGATTTGATCTTCGGTCGTGTTGAATCGGGCGGCCAGCGCCGGGACGGTATCGCCGGGCTGCGCGACGTAATCGACGAGTTCTCCGGGAAGATAACGGGGCCGCTGCGTGAAGGTATTGGTTTCGCTGCCGTCTGGCGCAGCGTCGCCCTGGATCAGGAGCGAGGGATCGATCGCCGCGGACGGATCGTTCCGCTCGTTGAAATGGAACGGTTCGATCAGGATTTCGACCTCGTCGTTGGTGCTGGGCGGAGTCGGTTCTTCCGGGCGCGGCGGGGTTGGCTCGATCGCTTTTGGCGCTGTCGATTCGGACGGCAGCGGAGTTGGCGGGCTGATCGGAGTGCAGCTCGTCAGAATCAGCGCGCAGAGAACAGCTCGGGTTATGGCGCGGAATGGGTGAGCTGAAAAAAAAGCGGGATTCAATAGTTTCATGACGGATTAATCCTACCATGCGCGGGCGCTCGTTCCGTAAAGAAAGCGCGATCCGATCCGCGATATTCGGGTAAACGTTCTGGATCGCGTCCGCAACCGGTCGTTCAGAACCAGACCAGCGATTCTCCCGATCCATATGGGTTCGCAACCGAAATCTCGTTATCCCGGATCAGGCCTCCGAGGTACGGAACCGGTCCGTTATACGGGATCCAGCCGCTCAGGTTAAACGGGAGCGGCCCGGCCGCGGAAATCCATTCTCCGTTATATTTTCGTGCCAGATGGAGATGCGACCCGGTCGCGTTTCCCCCTTCGCAGGAAGGATGGCCGATGGGGTCGCCGGCATGAAGGACGGTCCCGACCGGGACTTTCTCGGCGGTGGCGACATGCAGGTACAGGTAAACCCAGCCGGTTTGCTCGTTGAAATCAGAATCGGCGTCGACGATGACGACGCCAACGCCGACGCGCGTCACGACCCCGTCTGTCGCCGCGCGGATCCAGCGGTCCGACCTGGCGCAGCCGGTTTCCGTCGACGGCGGGGCGAAATCGAGCGCTCCCCAGGGCGTTCCCGTGCTCCAGACCGGATGCGGCCCGCCGGTCAGCGCCCAGCGTTCGCCCGGCGTAAAGGGAAGCGTAATAACCGGAATATCGAGATCGGCGTTGAGTCCGATCCCGCGCGGGTCGGCGGTTTCCCAGACGTTCCCGAAAATAGAGGTGAAGACGCTGAGAAAACCGGTTTCAGCGTAGATCGCCGCGTCGAGATCCTGCCAGTCGTACAGCTGTGCGAACAGATATTGAAGCGCGACCGATCCGGCGTTCAGGGACGGATCAAAATAGATCGGCTGAATCGGTTTCGGGTTCCGGTAATAGGGAATTTCGCTGAGCGTTCCGCCGCGCCAGCCGTAGTATCCGGTGGAAAGCGTGTTCGCTGCCCAGGCCACCTGCTTGTAAAGGCCTTTGTTGGCGGCTTCATGCCATCCTACCGGATAATCGTGTTCGGCGGCGCCGTTCGGCTCGCCGAAAAGCCAGTGGCTCCGGAACTCGATCAGCGCCAGCAGGATCATCGGATTGATTGAGTAATCCTGAGCGACCTGCTTGACGATTTCGATTCCGGAACGCGTTCCGGTCGAAGTTTCTTCCGTATAGCGGGCTAAGAAACCGTTCGCGTTCAGGATTTCGTTTTCGATATCATAGTTCGAAGCGGTCGAGGCAAAAACGACATATTCATCCGGGAGAATCTTAACCGCTGATTCGTACTGCCGATCCGATGGCGATTCAACGAATAGCGTCAGGTTTGGATTCAGGAAGCGCGAGCCGGGAATCGGAAAAAGCGCCGAAATTCGTTCCGGCGCGGTTCCGAAGCGGGAGGCGACGTTTTGAAGCGTGTCGCCGTTTTGGGTGATATAGATTTTTCGTTCGCTCCTGGCGAGCTCCAGGTCCGGAAGCGGCGTTTCAGTCGGCGGAGCAGGCGCTTCGCTTTGAGCGAAATGTTCCGCGCCGGGAACGAGGAAGGGATCGTCCGGGACGGGAGACAGGTAAATCGGTTCCGAGGTAATACTCAGGTCGGAGGGGAAAACGTTCCGCGGCGTTTCCGTTGGGCGTGGAGCGGCGGCCGGCGGGTCGAACGCGATAATCGGGATCGCGGTTTCGGTCGGAGAAAGCGAATCGGACGGCCCCGCTGCCGCGGCGGTCGGGCGCGGCGTCAGGGTCGGGCTCGGGCCGTTCGCGATCGACGCTGCGGACCGTGTCTCGTAGAAGGGCCGTTCGGTTTGCCGGCTGATTTTCGTGAGTTCATAGCGAATCGCCGCCTGCGTCAGGCGTTCGGGCGACGACGCGACTCGCGTCATCCGGCAGCCAGCGGTCGCCCCCAGGCACATTAAACCGATCAGCGTCAGCGCGGCGCGCTGTTTAACGGTCAATCCGGTTCGCATCGTTCTGATAGTACCATGCCTCGACGACCTGATCGCCGTTGACTAAATATCCGTCGTATACCGTACCGGTCGAAAAAGCTTCAAATCCGCTGAGGACGAGCGGATTCGCCCCGTCGATCTGGATCCATTGCCCATTATAACGGCGCGCGAAATGAAGATGCGTTCCGGAAGAGAAGCCCCCTTCGCAGGAAGCGTAACCGATGGGGTCGCCCTGATGGAGGCGCGCGTTTAAGGCGACGCGATCCTTCGATCCGACGTGAAGATACAAATGCGTCCAACCGGTCCGGGCGTCGCCGTCCATATCCAGATCGACGACGACGAGCCCCGTGTCGGAATAAACGACGAGGCCGTCCGCGGCCGCCGTGACCGGATACGAGCTGGCGCTGCAGCCGATCGCGTCGCCGGGAACGAAATCGATCGCGCTCCAGGGTGAGCCCGACGCCCAGCCATAGTGCGGTCCGGAAGAAAAGAACCATTCGTCCTCCGCCCTGAACGGGAGCGATAATTCCGGCTCCGATTCGGGCGGGTCGTGAAGACTGAGCTCCGCGTCGGTGAACGTCCCGAAAAGCGATTCGAACGTTGCGCGGAAGCCGTCGGGCCCGATCGCGTTGATCCAGTCTTCACGCCCATAAAGCTTCGAGAATAAGTATTGGAGCGCCGCGGTTCCGGCGTTTACCGACGGATCGACGGCAACGACGCTATCGTCCGCTAATATCCACTGGTTAATGCGGTTGTTCTTCCATTGATAATAGCCAAAATTGAGCGTGTTCGCCGCCCAGGAAAGCTGATGATCCAGCGAGGTCCGCCAGCCCAACGCGCCGATATAATTCTCGATCAGGAAGCGCCGGGGGGGATCGTTCGTAATCGTCTGCGACTGGTATTCCAGGAGCGCGATCAGGATTCGCGGGTTAACCGCGTTTTCGAGCGCGACTTCGTTCAGGATTTCGAGACCGCCGCGCGCGTTGAAAACCGGGGCCGGCAGGACCGGATCGCCGGGTTCCGCGGTTGGATAAGGGGTCGGCGTCGGTTCGATATAATTCGTCAGCAGGTTTTCCGGATAGTCGGATAAAAATGTCTCCGGGTTAAACGTCGACGGCCCGTCGACGATTTCCCGGTCGGGGACGATCGCGGAGCCGATCGAAAGCGCTTCCGGTTCAACCGCAGGAATGATCAGCGTCTGCCCGATCTGGATCAGCTCCGGATTGGCGAGATTGTTCCGATCCTGAATCGCGGAAACCGGAACCTGATAAACGTTGGCGATCGCCGCGACGGAATCGCCGGAAACGACTGTGTAAGTGATGTCTTCGGTCCGCGGCGTTGGAATCGATTCGAGGCGAAAAACCGGATGCGTCGGGCGACGGCCGTTCCGATTATAGACGCCGCTGTCGGCGAGAGCCTCCTGAACGGCGGTAGTCTGATCGCTTCCGTCTTTGTTTTCTGCCGCAGGTTTCGGCGTCGATGTCGGTATCAGCGTCGGCTCTGCGTTCGGATCGTCGGTCCGGATCGGGATCAGGAGGATCGTTGCTTCGTTTTGACCTGCCGCGGTCTCCGGGGCCGGGATCGCGGACGGCGTCGGCGTTTCGACGGCGGTTGGAGCCGCCGCGGTCAGCGTCTGGATCGAATGGCTCAGGTCGAGCGTCGCGATCTGGCTTTCCGGCTGCCTGAACAGGGCGCACCCGGCGGCAGCGAACAGGAAGCAGCCAGCCAGAATCAGCGCATAGCGGTTCCACAGCGGTTTCATTCGATTCGCAGCCTGAAATCAGAACGGTCCCGTTTAAACGTCGAGTCCGAGCTTCCGTCCGCCCAGGACGTGAAAATGCAGGTGGCGTACCGATTGGCCGCCATCTGCACCGATATTGGTCAGGACGCGGTACCCGCTTTCGCTGACGCCGGTCTTCTCCGCGATCTCCCTGCAGGCAAAGAGCAGATCAGCTAAAAGCTCCCGGTTTTCGTTCCCGGCGGCGTGCAGCGATGCAAGATGTTTCTTCGGGATAACAAGGACATGAACCGGGGCCTTCGGGGACGCGTCGTTAAACGCGATCACCGATTCGTTTTCATAGACGACGTCCGCGGGGATTTCTCCGGCGGCGATTTTACAGAAAATACAGTTCGGATCTTTTTCGCTCATGGTGTCTCCTTGAGTGGGCCTGATACAGGCGCGCAGACAATATTATAATAGGCGATTTCGGTTTCCCGATTCGCGTAGATGTAATCCTGGGCCGCTTTGCTGAGCTGGCGGACGGTATCGATATGGTAGCTTCCGTCGGTGTTCCAATAGCGGGGAATGACGAAAAGCGGGTCCTGTTTCCCGTCGGGTAAGAAGGACGGGCGCGTCGGGTCGCTCTCGTCGACCAGCGGAACCCAGTTATACATGACCGGTCCGCGCGGATTGACGGTGAAACCGACTTTGTACCCGGCTTCTTTGGCGATTTCGATCGGACGGAAACCGAAATTTCCGCCGGGCCAGATAATCCCGATCGGCTTTTTCCCGAAGTATTCCTGGATTTTATCGACGGAGCCCTGAAGCTCGCCGTAGAGGAATTCGTCGGTCGACGCGTCGCTCATCGTGATATTATGAATAACGCCATGCGCCTGGTGGTCGACGTAGCCTTCCTGCTCTACCTTCTGGTTCTCGGCCCAGAGGTCGGCGCCCGTGTCCGGGGCGCTGATCCAGCCGTTGACGACGCGCCAGCCGTATTTTTCATAGTAAGGTTTAAAATGATCCCGCCAGTAGCCTTCGCGATGACGGTCGTCCGAAATAATCAGTGCGGATCGTTCCGGAATATAATCGTTGTTGTACATGAAGTTGACAAACTGCGTCATGTCGATCGCTTCGAAGCCCTGCGCTTTGAGATCTTCCATGAACTGGTTATGCTTTTCAGCGGTGACCTGATTATCAAAGCTGACGCTCGAATCGTCGCCTTTGACGATCGAATGATACATGACGACCATGACGGCAGTTCCGGGCGCGGCTTTCCCGGCGTCCCAGCGATTTTTCAGGAACGTGCAGACGTCTTTTTCATACGTATGCGGAACGTCGAGCGGGTTCAGCAATTCGGAGACGAAAATTTCCGGGAGCTCCGGCGGCTTCTGGTTGGGGTCGGCGGTCGGAGGCGCCGCGGTTTCGGTCGGGCCGGGCGTCGGCGTCGGCGGCTCCTGAGTCGGGAGCTCGCTGAGAACCTGCGCCTGCGCGGTGGACATCAGGTCGGTTTCAGCGAGGGCTTCCGTTCCGCTCGCGGCGGTTGGGGCCGCGATGTTTGCCGACGGCAGGTTGCAGCCGGCAGCGACCAGCAACACCGCGCCGAAGGTCAGGAGCAACCGAACGCCCGGGAGACCCGGACGCCGGTTCCGCGCTGACGAACCTTTGGGCGAAGAAGTTTGAAGTAAATTCATCCTGTTTTTCCTCGCCCTAATTATAAAGAGGTTTCCGGCGTTTTTGGCGATCCGATTCGATTTTTCGCTTGACAAGGGAGTAGATTTGACTATACTTTGATTCATTACACAAAGATCTGGTGTGAATTTCGCTGAAGGAGGAATAAATGAATCCGAACTGATTTCTGATTCTGTTTTGTGCCGTGGCTGCGATTGGGGCGGGAATTTCCTGAATCAAAAAAGGAATTAATGGCGCAGTGTTGGCTGGCGTGCGGACGGAACCCATATGACAGGAAGATGGCCGAGATTCTTTCTGGTCAGAGAGGGTTCCCAGTGACCGCTTATATAGTGGAACGGGAAGTATTTATGAGGTATGCCGATGAACTCCTGGCGGAAGCTGCTTAAAATCCAATCCTATATCGGGCCGTACCGGTTGCGGCGGTATTACGTGACGGGTCTCTGCGGATTGGAAATTATCGTGGGATCGGTCCTGCCGGCGCTTTTCGGAAACCTGGTTACGAAGGTTCAGGAGCTCGAACCGCTGGCGGCGATCCTTCGGTACGGCGCGTTTCTTTTCGCTCTCGGGATTCTCGATATCTTATTAGACGTCTGGCAGAATTACGAGTGGCATTCGTTCAGCATCGAATATGGCGATTATTTTCGCTTGCGGATGATGGAATGCGCTTTCCGGAAAAGCCCGGCGCTGATCCGGGAGAAGCAGAAGGACCTGCATTCCCGGATCCTGAACGACGGCGCGGTCGTCGCAGGGAAGATCGGGGTCGGGTTCCCGATGCTGACGCTGAATATCCTCCGGATCGCTTTGGTCCTTGGGTTCATGACGACGATTTCGCTGCGGTTATCGTTCGTGATCCTGGCGGTCGTTCCGGTCTACGTGGTCTTCCTGCAGTCCACTCAGCGGCAGATCCAGACGAACAGCCGGAAAGAGCGGGAAGCCTTTTCCGATCTCAACGCGGGGATCCGGGAAATCCTGTACGGCTTTTTTCAGATCAGGATTTTTCAGCGGGAGCCGTTCTTCCTGAAAAGGATTGAAGATCAGACAGACGGTTTCGAGACCTGTTCAAAATCGATCAAACGATACACGGCTTTTTCGGAGGGCATCGGGAAATTGTTTACGACGCTCCTCCCGATCATCATCCTGATCCTGGGGTCGGTCGAGGTCGCGTCGGGGCGAATGACGCTCGGGAATCTTTTCTCGTTCTATTTTTACCTGAGCTTCCTTTACGAGCCGATGAATAATCTCGCGGATTATTTTACGTCGCTTCAGGTCGCGTTAGGCGTAGTCGACCGCGTTTTAGAATTTTTAGAACCCGAACCGGCGGAAGAAAGCGATCGCGGCGAAAAAATCGAGTCCGTTCAGGAAATCCGGTTGGAAGACCTGTCCTTTTCTTATGCGCCGGGTTCGCCGGTCCTCGATCATTTTTCGCTCACGCTCTGGAAAGGGGACATCGTCGGCGTTATCGGCGCGTCGGGAAGCGGAAAAACGACGCTCGCGGAAATCCTGATGAAGCTGCATGACGCATATTCCGGCTCGATTCAGATCAACGGGAGCGAGCTTCGCGAGATCAGCCGCGATTCGTTTTATCGGAGGCTCTCCTATATCGACCAGTCGCCGTTTATTTTTCAGGGAACGCTGAAAGAAAACATTGCGTTTGACGATGACGAACCGGATAAACTCCGGCGCGTCCTGCGGGACGTTCAGCTGGACGGGTTTCAGGACGCTGATCCGGAGGTTTTCCGGATCGACGACATGGGTCAGAATCTTTCCGGCGGCGAAAAACAGCGGATCGCGCTGGCCCGCGCGCTGTATAAGGACGCCGATTTCCTGATCCTCGACGAATTTACGTCTGCGCTGGACGAGGCGACGGAGGGCGAGATTATCTCTAAACTGAAAGAAAACATTGCCAAAGATAGAATTATCCTCATGATTACGCATCGGAAAGCGCCGCTGCGAATCTGCAGCCATGTGGTCGAGCTGAGCTCCGTTCCTGCGCCCGCTCTGGATCAACGGGCAGCCCGGTCGTTCACAGCGGCGGAAATCTCCTGACGGAGCGGCCCTTTTCTATTGTCTGAGCATGATGTTTTCACGCATGAAACCCATCCATTTAACGTTGTCAAACTATCGCCGGTCGAGTAGAATTATTTTGTTGTCTGAAAAAAGATTAGAACGATAAGGGTGGTAGAACATGCTCAGTTATTATAAGAATCAGGATTACGATTTGGAAAAAATTGACGAGCCTGTCGCGAACTGTTGGATTAACGCGGTAGCGCCTACCCCCGACGAGAAAAAGCTCCTGGTCAGTCTGGGGATTCCGCTCGATTATATTACCTACGCGCTCGACGCCGACGAGCGGTCCCGCGTTGAAGAGGAGGACGACGGGACGATCCTGATCGTCATTCGCGTTCCGCATTATGTCGGTTCGGACGAATCGGTCCCGTATATTACGATTCCGCTGGGAATTATCATCGTTGACAAGTATATCGTGACGATCAGCGCGACAGAATCGGAAATTATTTCGATCTTTGAACTGGGTCAGGCGGCGAAAATTTCGACGACGAAGCGCAACCGGTTTGCGCTTCGGATCCTGATGCGCGCGACTGTGAGCTTTCTGGACGATGTTCGTGAGATGTCGAAAGTGTTGGACGATCTGGAAGGCAAGCTTTATGCCTCGATGCGCAATACGGAGCTGCTGGCGCTGCTCCAGTATCAGAAATGCTACGTGTTCTTTGCGCAGGCGTTGAAGCAGAACGAGCTTGCGCTGTACCGTTTATCCAAGTATGAAAAAATCAAGCGTTTCGACGAAGACGTCGAGCTGCTGGAGGATATTCTGGTTGAAAATACGCAGGCGATCGACATGACGAATATTACATCGTCAATTTTAGCCAACCTGATGGACGCGTACGCTTCGGTCATTTCGAACAACCTGAACGTTGTGATGAAGCTGCTGGCGTCGGTGACGATTATCCTGAGTATTCCGAATATCATATCCGGCTTTTTTGGGATGAACGTTAATTTCGCTCCAGTCATTCAGCATAATCCGAACATGCCGACGATCCTGGCGGCGGTAACGCTGGGCGTTACGCTGGCGGTCGTCGTTCTCTTCTATCGTAAGGATTGGTTTTAGACAGCGGGACGATCTGAGGGACTGAAATGCGCTTTATTCGCTACGTGGAAAATAACGAATCGACGGTCCGGACCGGCTGGATCTATCAGGAATGGGTCGGCGAGATCGAAGGGAACATGTTTACCGAATATCGCCGCGCGGAAGCCAGGACGCCGCTCGAAAAGGTGCGGCTGTTAGCGCCGATCCTTCCGGGAAAAATTATCGGCGTCGGCTGGAACTACGTCGATCATGCGAAGGAGTTCGACCGTCCGCTTCCGGAGGTTCCGACGGTTTTCCTGAAACCGGTCAGCGCGGTGATCGGGACGGGCGAAGGGGTCGTTCTGCCGCCGATCGCGGCGCAGGTGGAACATGAAAGCGAGCTGGCGATCGTTATCGGGCGACGCGCGAAGAACGTTTTAGCCGAAACGGCGAAATCGTATATTTTCGGATATACGATCGGAAACGATATTACCGCGCGCGATTTGCAGAAGAAGGACGATACCTGGGCGAGGGCGAAGGGCTTCGATACGTTCTGTCCGCTGGGACCCTGGATCGAGACCGAATTCGAGCCCGCGGACGCGATGATCAGCTGCAGCGTGAATTCCAACCTTCGGCAGATGGCTTCCACCCGCGACATGATTTTTCCGGTGAATTCGCTGATCGCGTATATTTCGTCGATCATGACGCTGGAGCCCGGGGATGTGATCCTGACCGGGACGCCGGCGGGACCGGCGAAGCTCGAATCGGGCGATATCATTGAAGCGTCGATCGAGGGAATCGGGCGGCTGGTCAATCCGGTCGTGTCAGGTCCAACCGCGACGATCTGACGAATCGCCGTGGTTCGATCGTAAAATGATGCCTGCTCGCTGAGCATCCGGTTATACAGCGTGGAGGAGGCCATCAGCTCCGCGGCTTTATCGCGCAGTCCTGCCGCCAAGAGAACCTGATTGATTTTTTTTACTGTCGGGATCGCCTTCCCGACAGGCGATGTTTTCCTTTAGAGAAATAGACGACAGCTGTGCGTCCTGAAAAAAACATGAAAAAAGGTTGAATCGGACGTTCCGGGGCTCCATGCGCATGGCGCCATGAAAGATTCTGGACATGGCGGATGGATTCGCTGGCTTCGCGCTGTTCTGGCTGTTCATATTGAGTTGGCTTTTTATTTGGTTAATCGGCTCGCTGCGATGTTTGGAGGATTCCAATAATCTTGCCCGCATGAATCCTATAAATTTTCCGAAGGTTGGCGGTCCGGCTCATTTTTCAGTATAATTATAGCGCTTATTTCTTAGAAAATGAGTTCGGTGCAAAACCGATCTGAAAAACTTAAGTCTGATTCTTAATTATCTGAGAGGATTAAACTATGTCCGGACATTCACATTGGGCTACGATTAAACGAAAGAAAGGCGCGGGGGACGCGAAGCGCGGTCAGTTATTTACGAAGCTGGCGAAAGAGATTACGTTGGCAGCGCGTGAAGGCGGCGGCGACGTCAATACGAATTTCAAGCTGCGGCTGAGTATCGACAAGGCGCGTTCGAACAACATGCCGAAGGACAGCATCGATCGCGCTATCAAACGCGGGACCGGCGAATCCAAGGACGGCGTCGAATTTACCAACACGGTTTACGAAGGCTATGGGCCGAAGGGATCGGCGCTGATTATCGAGTGTGTCACGGAGAATAAGAATCGGACGGTCGCCGACGTCAGGCATCAGCTTTCCCGGTCGGGCGGTTCGCTCGGCGAATCGGGTTCGGTCGCCTGGCAGTTTACCCAGCGCGCGTTCTTCCTCCTGACCGGCGACGATCTGGATTTCGATCGGGTTTTTGAGCTGGCGCTCGAAAACGGCGGCGACGATATCGAGGAATCCGACGATGGGATCGAGATTTTAGCGCCGGTCGAGAATTTCAAGATTCTTTCCGACGCGCTGCTGAAAGCGAACCTGCATATTGAAGAAGCTCAGCTGAAGATGATCCCGAATACGCCGGTGGATTTATCGCTTGAGGACACGCTGCAGGTTCTGCGCTGCGTCGAATCGCTGGAGGATATGGACGACGTCCAGACGGTTTATCACAACCTGAATATTTCTGACGAGGTTTACGCCGCGCTGGAATCCGATAATTAGTTTCGGATGATATTTCTGGGAATCGACCCCGGGACGGCGCTGACCGGTTACGGCTTCGTAACTCAGGACGCGGATGGGAGTCTGTCGGCGATTGACTATGGCGTGATCGCAACCGGGGCGCACGAAAAGCCGGAGTACCGGCTGAAAACGCTGTACGAGTCGTTATCCCGGAAAATACTTCTCCATCAACCCCAATGCGGCGCGGTGGAGAAGTTGTTTTTTCGGCGAAACGTCACGACGGCGATTTCGGTCGGACAGGCGCGCGGCGTGATTCTCCTGAGCTTCGCTCAGGCGAAGCTTCCTTTAGCCGAGTTTACGCCGATGGAAATCAAGCAGTCGGTCGTCGGCTATGGCGGCGCAGAGAAGAAACAGGTTCAGCTGATGGTCAAAGCGATTTTAAACCTTGATCAGGTCCCGAAGCCGGACGACGCAGCGGACGCTCTGGCGGTTGCGATATGCTGTGCGCATAGTTATCGCTTTTTGGAGGTCATGAATGGATAGCGTCTTCATTCAGAGCCCCGGCAACGCCCGGATCAAAGAGATTCGCAGGCTTCGAGAACGAAAATACCTGAAGGATTCCCCGCTTTTTTATATGGAAGGGACGCGGATCGTCGGCGAGGCGTTTCGCGCCGCCCCCTGCGCCGTTGAAACGCTGATTGTTGCGCCGGAGCTGATCCGGAGCGATTTCGCGGCGGAGCTGGCCGGAGAGGCGGCGAAAAAAGGGATCGAAGTCCTGACGCTGAGCGCGGCGGCGTTCGGTTCCATCTCGATCAAGGAGAATCCACAGGGGATCGCAGCGCTTGGGCGCAAGCGGCAGGCTTCTTTCGCGGATTTAACGATCGAACCAGGACTGTATCTGGCGCTGAATTCGGTCGCGGATCCCGGGAATCTGGGGACGATGATCCGGACGGCGGACGCGGTGGACTGCCGCGGGGTATTCCTGATCGGCGATTCGGTCAGCCCGTACGATATCGGCGCGATCCGCGGATCGATGGGCGCTGTTTTTACCCAGAAAATCGTAACGACATCGTACGGCGCGTTTTTGGACTGGAAACGGGAGTATGGGATCCGCCTGATCGGAACGGCCGACAGCGCGGCGTCGGATTATCTGGAGGTTGATATACCCGATACCGCGATCGTCATGATGGGGTCGGAACGGGAAGGCCTGACCGGGACCCAGCTCGCTGATTGCGACGCGGTCGCGCGGATCCCGATGCTGCGGAGCTGCGACTCGCTGAATCTGGCGGTGGCGGCGGGCGTCATGCTGTATCAGGCGTATAACGTTCAGCGGGGCTATCATTTAAGAAAGTAACTATGATCGCGAGTATTCAGGGAATCGTTCAGCGGAAGAAAAAAGATTCGATTGTCGTCTCGGTTCAGGGTCTGGGGCTGCAGGTTTTCGCTCCGATCGAGACGATTTCGAACGCTGAAATTGGAAAAGAGCTGTTTTTATTTACTGCGTTTATCGTTCGGCAGGACGCAATGCTGCTGTTCGGGTTTACGACCGAAGAGGAGCTGGAATATTTTGAGCTCCTGATCGGCGCGAACGGCGTCGGTCCGAAAATGGCGCTGGCGATCCTGTCGACGTTGAATCCTGCGGCGATCCGGCGAGCGGTCGCGAGCGAGGAGGCGGGATTGCTTTCGCGCGTTCCGGGCGTGGGAAAAAAAACGGCGCAGAAGATCCTGCTCCATCTTCAAGGGAAGGTTCCGGCGGAAAGCGGCGCGTTTTCGGAGAACGTTCCTTCGAGCGCGGTCGATTTCGAGGTCGTAGAAGCGCTGACCGCGCTTGGCTACAGTCTGGTTCAGGCGCAGGCCGCCATCCAGTCGATCCCGAAGGATACGCCCGGGACGGTCGAGGACCGGATTCGCGCTGCGCTTCGATCGTTCGGATAATTCGCGGATAGGAAACGATAAAAGAATTTATGGCTGATTTGAATACGATTCGCGTCATCGGGGCGCGGACGCATAACCTGAAAAATATTACTGTCGAGATCCCGCGCGAAAAGCTCGTCGTTATCACGGGCCTTTCCGGGTCGGGAAAATCGTCGCTGGCGTTCGATACGATTTTCGCCGAGGGTCAGCGGCGCTACGTCGAATCGCTTTCTTCTTACGCGCGTCAATTTCTGGGACAGATGGATAAGCCGGACGTCGACGCGATCGAAGGACTTTCGCCGGCGGTTTCGATCGATCAGAAAGGAACGAACCGCAACCCGCGCTCGACGGTCGGCACGATTACTGAAATCTATGATTATTTGCGGCTGCTTTTCGCTCGTGTCGGCGTTCCCCATTGTCCCGAATGCGGCAGGGTGGTCTTCAAGCAGACCTCCGACGAGATAATCGCGCAGATTGAAAAATTCCCGAACGGGACGCGTCTCCTGATTCTCGCGCCGGTCGTTCGCGCGCGGAAAGGGACGTATCAGGTCGTCTTAGACGAGATCCGCAAGGGCGGCTTCGTCCGCGTTCGGATCGATGGGACGATTTATTCGCTCGACGAAGAAATTACGCTCGACCGCTATAAGAAGCATACGATCGAGGCTGTCGTTGATCGGATCGTTATCCGCGCGGCTGAATCCGACGAAGAAGCGGCGCAGAATCGGACGCGGCTGGCGGACTCGGTCGAAACCGCGCTGAAAGTTGGGGAAGGCTATATGACGGTCTGCGACCTGACGCAGGATCCGCCCGTCGACCACGCGTTTTCCGAATTTTTAGCCTGCCCGGTTCATGGGATTTCGATTCCGGAGATTGAACCGAGTTCGTTTTCGTTCAATACGCCGAACGGGGCGTGTCCCGAATGCCAGGGGTTGGGATTCAAACAGGAAATCGATCCGGATTTAATCGTTCCGGACCGAAGCTTATCGCTTCAGGAAGGGGCGATCCGCGTTCTTGAATGGCACGCCGGATCGAACGACGACATGTCGTATACCTGGCAGGAGCTGAAAGCGGTCGCGGAGGCGTACGCGTTTGACCTGACGACGCCGTTCGGTAAGCTGACAAAAGAACAGCAGAACGTCATCCTTTTCGGCTCGAAGACGCGGAAAATCAGGATGCAGTTCTCAGGGCGGAACAACCGCGTTTCTTCGATCGAAGCGCCGTTCGAAGGCGTTATCCCCAACCTGGAGCGGCGTTTCCGCGAGACGAATTCTGAATGGATCCGGACGCGGATTGCCGATTTCATGGCGGTCAGGCCCTGTCCGCACTGCGGAGGGAAACGGCTCTGCCCGTCGTCGTTAGCGGTCACGGTCAAGAATAAGAATATCATCGAAGTTACGGAACAGAACGTCGCCGAATCGTATCGCTGGATTTCCGAGATTGAGGAAGATCATGAAATATTCTCCGACAGGGAACATCAGATCGCGGATAAGATTTTCAAAGAGATCCATAACCGTCTTGAATTCCTCGTCAACGTCGGGCTCGATTACCTGACGCTGGATCGATCCGCGGGAACGCTTTCCGGCGGCGAGGCGCAGCGGATCCGGCTGGCGACGCAGATCGGTTCGCGGCTGATGGGCGTCCTGTACGTTCTGGACGAGCCGTCGATCGGGCTTCATCCGCGCGATAACGATAAATTGCTGATGACGCTGAAACAGCTTCGCGACCAGGGTAATACGGTTCTGGTCGTGGAGCATGATACCGATACGATCGAAGCGGCGGACTGGATTGTCGATATCGGCCCGGGCGCGGGCGTCAACGGCGGAAATGTCGTCGCCTCGGGTCCGCTGGCGTCTATTTTGGAAAATAAGAATTCGCTGACCGCCGATTATATTACCGGTCGGAAGGTCGTTCCCGTTCCGGCGCGGCTTCGCGAAGGACACGGAAAATCGCTTCGGATCATTGGAGCGGCGGAAAACAACCTGAAAAATATTGACGTCGAAATTCCGTTGGGAAAGCTGGTCTGTATTACCGGGTCGTCGGGGAGCGGGAAGTCGACGCTGATGAACGATATTTTATATAACGTTCTGGCGCGCGATCTGAACCGTGCGAAAACGACGCCGGGAAAATTTAAAAAGATCGAAGGAATTTCCTATCTTGATAAGGTTATCGATATCGACCAGTCTCCGATCGGACGGACGCCGCGGTCGAACCCTGGGACGTATACCGGCGTTTTTGACGAGATCCGAAAGCTGTTTGCCGGACTGCCGGAAAGTAACCTGCGCGGGTATACGGCGGGGCGGTTTTCGTTCAATGTTCATGGCGGACGGTGCGAGGCCTGCGAAGGGCAGGGCGTGACCAAGATCGAGATGCATTTCCTGCCGGATATTTTCGTTGAATGCGACGTTTGTCATGGGAAGCGGTTTAATAATGAAACGCTTCAGGTCAAATATAAAGGAAAGAATATCGCCGACGTTTTGGATATGACGATCGACGAGGGGATTGAATTTTTTGACGCTTTCGAACCGATCAGGAATAAACTCCGCGTTCTTCAGGAGGTCGGGCTGGGCTATATCCGGATTGGTCAGGCTGGAACGACGCTGTCCGGCGGCGAGGCACAGCGGGTCAAATTAGCGAAGGAGCTGTCGAAGCGGGCGACCGGACGGACGTTGTATGTTCTTGACGAGCCGTCGGTCGGGCTGCATGCCGCCGACGTACACCGGCTGGTCGACGTGCTGGATCAGCTGGTCGACGCAGGGAATTCCGTTTTGATCATCGAGCACAACCTGGATATTATTAAAGTCGCGGATTACATTATCGATCTGGGCCCCGAGGGCGGGGTTCGCGGCGGAGAGGTTGTCGCGACCGGAACGCCCGACGAAGTCGCGGCTGTCGAAAGATCGTATACAGGGCAGTATTTGCGCGAGACGCTTCGGAAGACACGCGAGCTGATGAAGGCGAACGCGCGCTGACCGGTTGGCAAACTGCCTGCAATTGTGTAAAATATACAAAGAGAAAGCGAATCGGAGGCCCCGATTGAACGAAAGGACGCGGACATGGCGAGACGAAACAATCCACAATATGTAATTAAGTCGTATAAGAAGAAACGAAAGCTTTTGCCTTTTATGATCTGGGGCCTGGCGGGGATTATTTTCGCCAGCGGCGTATTGTTGATTTATTTCTGGTTCTCGGGCGGAAATTCTTCCGCGAACCCGGAGCCGGGAACAAGCGCGGAAGCGGCGTCCGGGAGTGGGTTCAGCTTTAATCCAATCCGGATGATTTCTGGTTTATTCGCGTCTCCAACGCCGACGCCGACGGAAACGCCGACGATGACGCCGACCGTTCCGACCTCGACGCCGACGATTACGCCGACGGAGACGATGACGCCGACGGTAACGATGACGCCGACGCCGGAAGGCCCGCAAATGTACACGGTTGAAGAGGGCGATAATTGCTGGTATATCGCAACCGAGAAGTTCAAGGTCCCGATGGACGTTTTCCTGGCGATTAACGGATTTACAATGCTGAATTGTTCCGTATCTCCAGGACAGGAGATTATTATTCCGGGACCGGATACCGAGCTTCCGACGGAGACGCCGATCGCGCTGAGCCAGTACAGCGCCGGACAGCAGATCGAGTATGAAGTCAAGCTGAACGATTCGCTGCGGGAAATTGTCTCGAATTTCAATTCGACGTTCGAAGAGGTTATCCAATTGAATAAGCTTGAGGACGAGAACGCCGTACTGCGCGCCGGTCAGGTCCTGCTGATTCCGGTGAACCTGGTAACGCCGACGCCGACCCCGGTTCCAACGTTTACGCAGATCCCGGAATAAACTTTTTCGCCGGAACCCGAAACGACAAGGCCGTGTCTTCCAGTGTATAGAAGAGGCGGCCTTTCTTTAATTTATAGAAGGCACGCGGATAAGCGCTGCCGCCGTGAGGTTTACATACCTTCGAAGCGCAGCTGCAACGAATGATTCGCGTAGTCGCTGAGGTCTTTCGCTTTAATGCCGAACGGCCAAAGAACCGAGCTGACCGCGCGGGCGAGTAATTCACGGTATTTCGGCCGGTCGATCGGCTCGGGCGGATATTGCTCGATTGGCTGGTCCCAGTTATAAACGCCGGATGCGCTTTCAACGAATAGAAACCGCACCTTTTGTCCCGGCGCCGTGCGCTTCCCTGTCCGCTCCTGGAGCTGCAGCGCGGCGCGGACGGCGGCGGTCGGCGATTTATACGCTTCGAGCTCGCGGCTGATCCGGAACGTCAGGATCAATTCCTCGATCGCGACGTTCCCTTCGTTCAAGCAGTCCAGCGCGTCGACAAAGATTCGGAACGCCTTCGGCAGGAGATCGGAAATCTGGCGAACGTCCCAGGCGGAAGCGAGGACGTTCAGGATCTGTTTCTGGACGCTGGCGATCCAGGGCGGGCTGTCATGCCGGCGGAGTTCCAGCCCGCGGATTTTCAGGCTCCCGTCCTGGAAACAGCCAAAGTATCGGTTCGGAACGGGAACGCGGTCGTTCGCGCGCGACGGCAGGAACGCGATCCAGCGATAAATCCCGTCCAGCGAGATCAGTAATCGTGTTTGACGGGAAATTTCGGTGAGGACGTCGTCGAAATCCGCGACCGTTCGGCAGCCGGGCTTCGCGATCCAAAGCGCGTCTACGTACATATGCAGCACGCGGAACCCCATCGATTCACAGACCTGTTTCGCGCGCATCAGGACCTCGCGCCCGCCGGCCGTTACCGCTTCGTGCGCCTCGATCCGTCCGAATCGTGCGTTTTTATAGCCGAGAAATCCAAAGCAGACGACCAGCAGCCATTTCAGCGCGGAAGCCCGGGCGGCGTAACTTTTCCAGAGCGTTCCGTGTTTATCGGGGATCGCCAGGAGCTTATGTTTCAGTTCGACGCGTTTTTCATACAGCGGTTTCAGCGTCGCCGGAACGACACCCAGTTCCGACGACGCTGCTTCCAGTCCGTCCGGGAGCGGAATCTCCGGCGAGATATTGCTGTTGATAATAATCGCGGGGTACATCGAGGTGAAATCGAGCTGCGCGACGTTGGTATGGAAGCCGGTGATCGGCTGATAGATAAGCCCGCCGCGGTCGGAACGGATGAGCTCGGCGCCGGTTTTAATCGTTTCAACCTGCTGCTTCTGTTCCGGGACGAGGATCCCGCGTTCGAGCGCGGTCAGCATCTGCATCGCGGAGATTCCGGAGCCCGACGAAGCTCGGGCGGCCTGTTCGATCGGGAGCGCGGTCACGCGAGCGGTTTCGATCGTCCCATCCAGCCCGTAATCTTTCCAGAGAAGCGTGTTTTGCGTATCGATATGGCAGCGTCCGAAAAGATGCGCTTCGCGGCTGCGATAAATAACCTGCCCATAGGAGAAATAGCTGGTTTCTTTTTTCTGGCGGACGCCGTGCTCGGGATCGCGGCTGATCGCGAGCTTTTCTTCCTGTCCGGCGTCCGTCCGTTCGTTTTCTATGCCGAGCAGGAACGGGAACAGCCAGTCGTCGCCATTCTGCGTCAGGATCAGGTCGGGATCCTGCGCGGCGACGGCCTGATTCAGCGCTGGAATAATTTTTTCCCGCTCGGCGAGCCTGACGCGCTGCGGACGGGTTCCGGCCGTTTCGATCCGAAGAAAGCGCGGCGCTTCCTGCGCCGGGTTTCGGTCGGGTTCGATCGTCATGACGCGCAGGGGCGGCAGGACCGGCGCGACGTCCCAGCGTGAATTCAGGACACGGATCGTTTCCAGCGTCTGGCTCTCCTTTTCATAGCGCAGCTCGCAGTACGCCAGCGGGAACGTTCCGTACCGGGCGGCGTGATGAATCTGGACAGCGAGATCGGCGTTATAGAACGTCAGCTCAGCGTAGCGCTTCCTGAGCCGGCGGAAGAGCGCTGCCTGTCGCGCCGGATTGTCGGTCAATATTTCTAAAACACAGATGGGGTCCGGCTTGAAAACGTCCTGCCTGACGGCGCGGCTGAGCTTCAGCACGCCCGGCGCGTTTCGCAGCTCGAGGCAGCATTGATGAAGCCGGTCCGTCGCGCCGGCGAGGTAAAACGCGATTTGAAACGGCTGCCGGAACATTCGGCGCGTTCCGTCTTCAAGGATGAACCAGAGGCGGACGCCGTCGTTTTCATCTTCATAGAGATCCAGCAGCCAGCCCCGGACGGTCTCGTCCATACCGGTCAGCCCTCCTCGTCTTCGAGCGAGGCGATCAGGGATTGAATATCGGTCGAAATCGGAAGCTCGCGCTCCGGCGGCGCTTCGATTCCGAGCTTCGCGCAGAGTTCCGAAACTTTCGCTTCCGATCGGACCAGTTTCTTATACGTTTCGAGCAGCATGCTGATCAGAAAGATATCCATCGGATACAGGTTGGCGGCGTAAGAGGCTTCAGCGATATGCAGCCTGGAGAGATCCAACAATTCGCCCAGGCAACGCTGATCTTCGCGCCTCAGCGCGCGCGCAAAGCGCGCTAACGCTTTTTCTTCTTCATACCAGGTTTGTGACGCAGATCGGATCGTTCTTCCCATTTTCTTTTTCCTCCTCGGAATTCAGAATTTGCCTTCTCGTTCAGATTAACGACAGCTGGTCCGCGGTCGATTCCCGAACCCGTTCGCCGCGGCGCACTTCTCTCCGCTCATCCAGCTGGATAAATTCCGCTGACAGCCGCGTCAACCCGTTCCAGAGCGCGGCGAAACGCGTCGCGGCTTCGTTGGGCGGGTTGACGCTGACGATAACGAAATTTTTCGCCGCGATCGTTTTCAGGTGATCCAGCGTGTCGCGGGACAGGCGGTCGATCTCAGGCGCGCCGACGCTTTCGTCAAGAAACGTCGCGAGAAGATCGAGAACCAGAACCGGCGTCCGCGTCAGGTCGCGGCTGCTCCTGAGCAGCGCTTCCGCCTGATAGCAGGTGAACGCGCGCGACAGGAGGACGCGGCTCATCACCGCGGCCGGGTCCGGCGTCAGGCCGCGCAGCGTTTTCGCGATTCGGTACATATCGCCGCGATTCCCGCAGTCGAGGATTCGGACGGTTCGGTTCAGCGCGAGATGCGCGGCCAGCTGCAGCAGCGGCGTTCCGGCTGCATGCGGGCCGGAAATGGTGTATAATCCTGTTTGACGGTCTGACGGGAGCGGAAGCTGCGGTCGGATATCGGCGATCGGTTTCATATCTCAGATTATAGAACTTTAATTCTATTTTGTCAAGGGCTTTTGATCGGTGCGTTTGCGCCTTTTTTTGGTTTAATCGGCTGTCATCAGTTCTGTGATTTCAGTTGACATCCCCAGCGAGCAGATTATAATAATTACAAGTTAGAAGTTATTCTACTATGTCGATCGCAGTCAGCCAGCCTGACGGATCGGAAGAAATTTTATAAGTACATAAGTTATGGAGAAAAATCATGGAATCTGTTGAAAATCAAGTTGTGATGATGCCGCGCATTGGCGATAAAGCCCCTTCCTTTCACGCCGTTACGACGCAGGGCGATATTAATTTCCCCGCTGACTTCAGCGGCAGCTGGGTCATTCTCTTCAGCCATCCGGCTGACTTTACCCCGGTCTGCACGTCGGAATTTATGACGTTTGCGTCGCTCGAAGAAAAATTCGCGAAAGTTAATACGAAACTGGTCGGCTTGTCGGTTGACGGCCTGTACAGTCATATCGCCTGGCTGCGCACGATTAACGAAAAAATCGAGTATAAGGGAATGAAGAACGTTGAAGTCAGGTTCCCGCTTATCGAAGATATTACGATGGAAGTTGCGACGAAATACGGGATGATCCAGCCGGGCGAAAGCAGCACGAAAGCGGTCCGCGCCGTCTTCGTTATCGATCCGAAGGGCGTTATCCGCACGATTATTTACTACCCGCTGAGCCTTGGCCGTAATTTCGACGAGTTATACCGCGTTGTCGTCGGCTTGCAGACAGCGGATGCGTTCAACGTTGCGCTGCCGGCGGATTGGCGCCCGGGCGACGACGTGATCGTTCCGACCGCGGGTTCCTGCGGCGTTGCGAAAGAGCGCATGGAGGATCGGAGCGGCGAAACGCATTGCTACGATTGGTTCTTCTGCACGAAGAAACTGGATCAGGCCACGATCGAAAAGGAACTTTTCAAGAAGGCCTGAGTCGAAGTCTGCGCCTGAATCCAGCGCAGCCGTTTGGAATCCCGTCGCAGTTTGGGCGGGATTCCGTTATTAAGCGATCCCCCGCCGATTTCAGTGTCCTCCGGCTTCCGACGCGCGGGTCTCTTCGGCGCCTCGAGCGAACGTGAAGTCTGAGAGCGGAAACAGGGCTGCACGCGGTGTCTGACGCTGCGGCGGCGTTGTGCTAAAATAGAATGCATGGGCGAGAAAACTGTCGCAACGAACCGGAAAGCGCGGTTCGAATATTTTATTTTGGAAACGTACGAAGCCGGACTGGCGCTTCAGGGAACGGAGATTAAATCGATCCGCGCCGGGCAGGTCAGCATCAGCGAGGCCTACGTTCAGATTAAAAATGGACGCGAGGCATGGCTGGTCAATTGCCATGTCTCACCGTACGATCCTGCCAGCCGGTTCAATCATCAGCCGCTTCGCGAGCGGAGGCTGCTCCTGAATAAAAAGGAGATTCGCGAGCTCTGGGATCAGGTCCGGATGAAAGGGCTGACGATCGTTCCGCTTCGGATCTATTTCTCGCATGGGTACGCGAAAATAGAAATTGGCGTCGCGCGCGGGAAAAAGAATTATGATAAACGTCAGGAGATCGCGAAACGCGATTTTGAGCGCGAATCGTCGCGCAGGGGAAAAGAATAAAGGATGAAATTATCGCGGAGAGATTTTTTAAAGACGACGCTGATGGCGGGCGGGCTTCTTTTACTGCCGGAGATCGCGTCCGCGACGTATGCGCAGGATCAATTTGACAGCTTTCCCGACGCGGAATTTCTGGGACGGAATTGTCAGGCGGGGATCCTGAATTTTCGCGTTCGTCCGAGCGCGACCGCCGAGATTAATAAGATCGTTTACGAAGATACGCTGTTCCCGGTTTATCGCGAGGTCGTCGGCGAAGATGTCGCCGGAACGTATACGTCGACCTGGTATGAAACGCCGTATGGGTACGCGTTCGCGCCAGGGGTTCAGCTGGTTAAAATTGAACTGAATGAGCCGGAGACCGAGCTTCCGCCGTCGTCGACGGGCCCCGGCTTCTGGGCCGAGGTCACGGTCCCATACGTGGGGATTATTTACGGCGCGGAACCGATATCGGCCTGGTATCAGGAGATTCAGCACCATAATCCGCGGCTCTATTATCAGCAGGTTTTCTGGATCGATGAAATCCGGCAGTCCTCCGACGGGGCGACGACGCTGTACCGTGCGAACGAGAAAATCGGCTCCTTCGGCGATATTATTTACGCCGACGCGCGCGCGTTCCGGCGGATTACGCCGGAGGAAGTCGCGCCGATTTCGCCTGAAGTCGAGAATAAACGGATCCTGGTCAACGTCAGCTATCAGACGATGACCGCCTATGAAAATGAGCAGGAGGTGTATTTCAGCCGCGTCTCGACGGGAACGCTTTACACGAACGACGGCGTCGTTACCGATAACTATTCGACGCCGGTCGGGAAACATCATCCCTGGCGGAAATCGATCTCGCTGCATATGGCTGGTTCGCTGACGGGAAGCGGCTGGGATACGCCCGGCGTCCCCTGGAATACGCTCTTCGCGACCGGCGGCGCCGCGGTTCATGGCGTTTTCTGGCATAACGCTTACGGGACGCCGCGTTCGCATGGCTGCGTTAACGTTAAGCCGGATGTTGCGAAATGGGTTTGGCGCTGGACGAATCCGGTCGTGGAATACGATCCTGGCGACCTGACGGTTTCCGGGCCGGTCGGGACGCTTATCGAAGTGGTCAGTTGAACGGTTCGGTCCTGGACGGCGGAGGGAACGGAGGCGGTTTCCCGCACGGGAAACGGGGGGCTTTCCTTTGGCTGCTGCTGGCTGGATTGCTCGTTCTCTGGTTCGGCGCGTTTGTTCCTCCGATCCTGGCGAGGAACGGGCTGCATGGCGCGGCGCGGGTTGGTTATTGGCTCTACCGGCCGATCTGCCATGAAAAGGGATACCGGTCGGTTTTTCTTTTCGGACCGCAGCGCGTCTATCCTTTAGCGCTGACGGGAGCGCCAGCCGGCATGAATTATGAGCGCGTTCTCGAAAGCGGCGAACCGATCTACCGCGCGGCGGGGGAATTTTATGGGAACGATCGCTTCGGGTATAAAGCGGCGCTCTGCCAGCGGGATTTAGCGATTATCGGCGGCCTGGCGATTTTTACCGCGCTCTTCCTGATTTCCCGGCGGCGGATCCGTCCGCTTTCGCTTTGGATCTGGATTTTCTGCGGATGCGCGCCGATGGCGATGGACGGCGGGAGTCAGCTTTTTCCTGCGTTTTGGTCGGCTCAGGCGCGGCTGCGCGAGTCGACCTGGGAGCTGCGCGTTTTGACGGGACTGCTTTTCGGCGTTTCTACGGCGTGGCTGGCGCTCCCCTCTCTGGAAAAGAAGGATGGATCATGTCATTAATTGCGGAGCGGACCAGGGACGGATTGAAATATATTCAGTTTGAGTCAATGTGCGAATTGAAACTGCGCCACGGTTTTTTTACGCGTCATGGCGGCGTCAGTCCGGAGCCGTTTGACTCTCTGAACATGGCGACGACGGTCGGCGACAGGAATGAGAACGTGCTGGAAAATCTGAAGCGGATGTTTTCCGTTTTCGGACTGGACCTGGCGACGCGTTACGACGGTTGGCAGGTGCATTCCGGTACGGTGACGTGCGTGACGGCGCCGCGCGATCCGCGGGCGCGGTCGCTGCGAACCGACGCGCTCGTGACGGACCGGCCGGAGGTGACGCTGGTGATGCGGTTCGGCGACTGCGTTCCCGTGATTCTGGTTGATCCGGTCCGCCGCGTCGCCGCGGTTTATCATGCGGGCTGGCCCGGGACGGTAAAGAAAATCGGCGCGAACGTTGTGCACGTGATGAAAAAGGTTTACGGCTGTGATCCGCGCGACGTGATCGCCGGGATTGGTCCGTCGATCGGTCCGGACCGCTTTGAGGTAAAAGAGGACGTCGCTGGGCAGCTGCGCGCCGCTTTTCCGGACGATCGGGAAAAAATCGAACGGCGCGACGCGCAGGGACGGATCTTTTTTGATCTATGGACGGCGAATCGACTGACGCTGGAAGGCTGCGGCGTTGAGCGGATCGACGTTGCCGGAATCTGCACGGTTCAGAACCGCGGCGATTGGTTTTCGCATCGCGGCGATTCTGGAAAAACGGGGCGCTTCGGCGTATTGGTATCGTTGGATGGAATGAAGTATGTCTGAGATCGATGATGAAGTTCGGAAACGGCTGGAGTCGATTCGCGCTGCGATCCGGGACGCCTGCGCCCGGAGCGGGCGGTCGGTTTCGGATATAACGCTGATGGCGGTGACGAAGACGAAGCCGGCCGAGGTGATTCGTTCGCTGATCGCGCTGGGCGTCCGGGACTTTGGCGAGAACTATCCGGACGAAACGGCTGGAAAAATCGACGCGTTCCGCGCTGTGCCGACGGACACGCGCTTATGCATGATTGGCAGCCTGCAAAGCCGGAAAGCGAAATTCGTCGCGGCGAATTTCGACGAGTTCCATTCGCTGGACAGCGTGAAAACCGCCGAGCGGATGGAACGGCTGCTGGCGGAACTGGATCGAACGATGCCGGCGCTGCTGGAGATTAACGTTGGCGGCGAAGCTTCAAAGCATGGCTGGCCAATCGGCGACGCAGCGGACGGACTTTTTCGGGATATTGAACGGCTGCTGACGTTTTCGCGGATCATTCCGTTTGGACTAATGACGCTGCCTCCGTATTCTCCGATCGCCGAAGCGAATCGCGGATATTTTGCGCGGATGCGGGAGCTGCTCGACCGGGTTAATCGGACGTTCGGGCTGGCGTGGCGGACGCTTTCAATGGGGACGAGCGACGATTTTGAGACGGCGATCGAGGAAGGCGCGACGATCGTGCGAATTGGGACGAGACTGGTCGGCGCGCGGGATTACCGCCGCCCGGACGAGGAGACAGTTAAATGAATCATGTAATCCGTATTATCGTTAATCTGCTTTCGAATCTGATTTATTTCTTCGTTGTTCTTTACGTTATTTTAGGGTATACCGGGAACCGGAATCAGCGCTGGTTCCGTCCCGTCGCCGACGTGCTGGACGCGGTTCTGGATCGGATTCGCGGCCTTTTCCCGACGGGGAATGGGATCGATTTTTCGCCGATGATCCTGTTGCTGCTGGTCTGGTTTTTTCAGCGGATCCTTCTCAGCGTTTTTTAACGGTCGGCGGAAATCATGAGTTTTCTCGCGGTTTTTATCAATACGTTCGTGAACGTGATGGAAGCGGTCCTGATCGTTTACGTGATTCTTCCGTTTTTTCTCCCGCCGGATAACCGCTTCCGCGCCTTTGTTGACAGCGTTGTCGAATTTTTCCTGGCGCCGCTCCGGCGCGTCATTCCGCAGGCGGGGCCGTTCGATATGGCGTTTATGGCGTTCTGGTTCCTGCTGATCCTGCTTCAGTCGGCTGCGTCGATGATCTGAGATGACGATAGCTAAGGGGAAAGCCTTTCGTGAATGTTATGACCAGTTGCGGTAGAATTAATATACGGAGGGATGGAATATGGAAAAAACAGAAGTTTTGAATATCAGTGTTGAGGCTGGCGTAAAAGAAAGCGCGGAACGGATTTTGGATAAGTTGGGAATTCCGATGCGGGCGGCTGTAGAAATGTACCTGAAACAGATCGCTTTTGAAGGGAGGATCCCTCTTCATTTATCGGTTCCCGTGGTTCCGGACGAGCTGAATGCTGCGTTGATGACGGATGAGGAACTTCAGGCCGCTGTAGCGGAAGGCGTGAAAGACGTTGCGGAGGGCCGCTACAAGGATCTGGATGACGTCTTTGCGAAGATCCTGGGCGATCTCTGATGGATAGCTTTTCATTCGTCATCTCGGATAAGGCCAGTGATGATTTAAATAGAATTTATGCGTATATTGCGAACGTGTTGTTTTCTGTTGATTCTGCTAAAAGGCAGATAAAAAGACTTTATGTTGCCATACACAGCCTTGAAGAAATGCCTGAACGATATTCCCTGGTTGATTTTGAACCGGAAAAATCAGGCGGGGTTAGAAGGATGGTTGTTGATAGATATTCGGTTTATTACTACATAACAGATGATAAAGTGTGCATTACAAGAATATTAGGTAATCGTATGAATATTGCCAGCGCATACCGAAAATAACAAAAAAGCTCCGGGGACAAATGAACCGGAGCTTTTTTGTTATTCGTTACAGGATTAAAGCCTTACGCATTCCCCAGCAGGTACGCCAGAATCGCTTTCTGCGCATGCATGCGGTTATGCGCTTCGGGGAAGACGCGCGATTTCGGTCCGTCCTGGACCTCGTCGGTGATTTCCTGCCCGCGATGCGACGGGAGACAGTGCATAACGATACAGTTCGGGTCGGCGGCGGCGACCAGCTTCCGGTTGACCTGATAAGGCGCGAAGATTTTTTCGCGTTCGGCTTTTTCGCTTTCCTGTCCCATGCTGACCCAGGTATCCGTGTAAATAACGTTCGCGCCTTGGACCGCGGTGAACGGATCGCGCTCAAAGCTCAGGCGGCTTCCCGTCGTTTTCGCGACGTCTTTCGCCGCCGCGATTGCCTCGTCGGGCATTGCGTACTTCTCCGGGTTGGCGATCGTGAAATTTGCGCCCATCTTTACGGCGATATCCATCAGCGAGACTGCGACGTTATTCCCATCGCCGATATAAGCGATATGGATTCCTTTCAGCGTCCCGAATTCTTCGATTATCGTCAGCCCATCGGCCATTGCCTGGCATGGGTGATTAAAATCCGAGAGTCCGTTGATCACCGGAATCCCGGCATACTGTGCGAGTTCGACGAGATGCTGATGGCTGAAAACGCGCGCCATGATCCCGTCAACATATCCGGCGATGACCTGTGCGACGTCTTTGATCGCTTCGCGTTTCCCGAGCCCGATTTCGTCGGGCGAAAGATAGAACGCGTATCCGCCGAGCTGATGCATCCCGATTTCAAAGCTGACGCGCGTTCGGAGCGAGGGCTTCTGAAAGATCATGGCTAACGTCTTGCCTTGCAGGATGGGCGTCGGGACGCCGGCCTTGAGCTTTTTCTTCAGGTCGATCGCGACGTCGAAAAGGTGTGTCAGTTCATCAGTTGAATAATCCATGACGGATAGAAAGGCGGTATGTTTCATGAGTTCTTCCTTATTTTCGTTTTTTGCGCCGGGCTTACCGGCGATTCGGATCTTAGCTGCCTAATGCCCGCAGCAGGAGCAGTTTCCGCCGCCGCAGCTGGCGCAGGAGGAAGAGCCGTTCGCTGATCCGGACGCGCTGAACACGACGGCAATTTTCCGCCTGGCTCGCGGCTCGTGACAGGCGGGGCATTCCGCGTCCCGATCAGCGTCGCGAATGGATCGTAATAATTCAAAATGATTCCCGCAGTTTGGGCAGGTATACTCGTAAATTGGCATTTCAGTTCGACTCCTTCATCTCTGAGGTCTATTTTTGAGCATCGTTCTGTTTCTTCAGATAGTACAGAATAATATCGCAGACATCCAGGCTCGCGCGCGGACGCCCGATTTTCTTCGCGTTCAGGCTCATCCGTTTCAGCTGCGCCTGATCGTTGGTCATGACGTCAAAAAACGCTTCCAGCAGCTCGGTCGGCGACTTGGTCAGGATTCCGGCCTGGTTGGTGGTGACCAAATTTGCGTTGCCTTCCTCCTGCCCCGGGAGAACGTCGATCAGCAGCATCGGCAGTCCCGCCGCCAGGCATTCGCTGGTAATCAGTCCGCCCGACTTCGTAACCGCGACGTCCGACGCCAGGAGCATCTCCGGCATCTGGCTGGTGAAATTATAAATTTGAACGGGGTGATGCCATTCGGTTCTTTTCATCTCCCGATACAGCTTTTCGTCGCCGCCGGCGACCATGATCAGCTGAAAGTCGAAGCCGGAATGATCGATTATGCACAGGTTCTCAACCAATTTTGAGACGCGCTTGGATCCGATAGCGATAACCGTCGTTCGCTCCGGCTCCCAGCCAAGCGATCTGCGAATTTCCGGTTTGGGACGCGTTTCGAGCGAAAAAATCGGTTTGACCGGAATCCCGGTTATCACGACGCGGTCGGGATCGATCCCGTATTCAACCGCGATTTTTTTCGTATCTTCGTTCGCGACCGTGTAAATATCCGGCATTTTACTCATCCAGAGTTGATGCAGCGTGAGGAAGTCGGTGGTGACGGTGATATAAGGGATATGCGGTCGGCGTTTCGCGGAAAACAGGTTAAAAACGCCGGGGAGTTCTTTTTCAATTTCGGCTTTGACGTCTGAAACGTTCTGTTCCTTGAACGTTTCCTCGTTGATATAAGACCAGGTTTGCGCTGGCGCCTGATAGAACGGATACGTGCTGATAATAACGTCTGGGTCATGCGTCTGGATCATCTCGTCGTACGCGCGATAAAGCACGGCGGAGAATCCGATTTTCCCTAAATTGGCGGGTACAGTGCGGTCGGATTGCGTGTAGCCAAACTCATAAATTTTTGGAATCGATTTGACAATTTTATCGTATTCAGATTGCGTATTCGAAAAAGCTTTTGGAACCCCGGGCGCATCGAGCAGGTTGATAATCTCTACCGACAGCGGGATTTGCGCGTGGTTCATCAATCCGTCGTATATCGCGTTGGCCGCGCTGCGGTGTCCAAAGCCCGCGTCTGCTGTTAAGATGACAATTTTTTGCATAAGTCTCCCCCCGGGTTGCGTAAGCCTCAAGATTCGTTCGTATGACGCGCTTAATTGTAACTGTTATTTGGCTTGGAAACGCGGAAAAACGGAACGATTCCGAAAATCCGTTTCTCATCCGCGTTCTCCGGCGTTTTTCGTCTTCTGCCCGTCTCTTTCTATCATCGTTTCGGAAAAAATCAAAAAGCGTCCCGAAAAGAAATGTATAATAAATCGGTTATGGAAAAAGCGCAAGACCAAACTTTTCTTACCACAGGCGGATCGCGGCCGGCCGCGATCCGGGAGACGTCGATCCAGCTGACCCGCGGCGCGGTTTTTGTTATTGCCGCGTATATCGGGGTTCAGATGATCTCCGATATTGCGTCCCTCCAGGTTGTTACAGTTTTTGGACTGGCGCTCGACGCCGGGACGTTTATTTATCCGATTTCGTTTACGCTTCGCGACCTGGCGCATCGGATTTTAGGCAAGCGTATGGTTCGCTGCGTTGTGGTTGCCGCGGCGGCGATCAATGCGCTGATGGCTGCATACTTTTATCTGGTCGCGGCGCTGCCGATCAACGTTGAGGGCGGCGGAAGAATGGAATGGGCGGCGATCCTGACGCCGGTCTGGCGAATTACGATTGCTTCGATTATTGCGGAGCTGATTTCGGAACTGGTTGATACGGAGATTTATGCGCTTTACGTCCGGCGTTTCCGCGATCGACATATTTGGGCCCGGGTTGTATTGTCGAACGCAGCGTCGATTCCGGTTGATTCGCTGTTGTTCGCGTTCATTGCGTTTTACGGATTGTTTCCGTTAGATATTGTCATGCAGATTTTTTACGGCAATGTCCTGATTAAATTTGCCGTGACGCTGGTCAGTATCCCGATGATATATCTTGGAAAAGGTGAAGGTTCGGATTTGGAATAAGAGGGGAAAGCGCTTTACTTTATGGGACTTCGAAAACGAACGGATTTAAGAAATATTGCGATTATTGCGCATGTCGATCATGGTAAGACGACGCTGGTCGACGCGATGCTGAAACAGGCGAAAGTATTCCGCGAGAATCAACAGGTTGACGAGCGGATCATGGATTCAAACGCGCTTGAACGTGAGCGCGGGATTACGATCCTGGCGAAGAATACCGCGATTACGATTCCGGATCCGGAATCGGGCGGGCTGGTCAAAATTAATATTGTCGATACGCCGGGGCACGCTGATTTCGGCGGCGAGGTCGAGCGCGTCATGAATATGGTTGACGGGGCGATTCTCCTTGTCGACGCCGCTGAAGGGCCCATGGCTCAGACGCGTTTTGTCTTGAAAAAAGCGCTTCACCGTGGATTGAAGGTGATTGTCGTCATTAATAAAATGAACCGGAAGGACGCTGATCCGGAACGGACGCTGAACCGGACGTTCGATTTATTTATCGATCTGGGCGCGAGCGATGAACAGGCGGATTTCCCGGTTATTTACGCGAATGGGATCGAGGGCCGCGCCGGAGCCACGCCGACGCTTTCCGATTCGCTTCAGCCGCTGTTTGATACGATTTTACGCAAGATCGATCCGCCGGAGGTGGACGTCGACGCGCCGTTCCAGATGATGGTTACCAATATTTTTTACGACGAATATCGTGGCCTGAGCGCGCTGGGAAAGATCAATCGCGGCCGTGCGACAGTGGGGATGAGTCTGGCTCGGATCACTTTTGACGGCGTGGCGGTTTCGGAGCGGATCCGCTACCTGATGACGTACAACGGCCTGAGCCGGGTGGATATTGAATCGGCGGAGGCGGGCGAAATTATCGCGATTATGGGGCTGGAAGCGGTCTCGATCGGAGAGACGCTGACCGATCCGGATACGCCGGAAGCGCTCCCGATTATTCGTGTCGAGGAGCCGACGGTAAAGATGACGTTTGCGATTAACTCGTCGCCGATGGGCGGGCGCGAAGGAAAGTACAGTACGTCGCGCAACCTGCGGGAACGACTGTATAACGAGCTGCGCAACAACGTTGCGCTTCGCGTTGAGGATACTGATACCTCGGATGCGTTTGTTGTCGCCGGTCGCGGCGAGCTGCATCTGGCGATCCTGATCGAAACGATGCGCCGCGAGGGGTACGAGTTTCAGGTATCGCGGCCCGAGGTTATTCTGGAGACCGGCGACAACGGCGAGACGCTGGAGCCCTTTGAGGAAGTTTATATCGAGACTGCGCCCGAGTCGGTGGGGACGATTGTCGAGATGCTGGGCGCGCGGCGCGGGCGGATGCAGGATATGTCGGATAATCCGGATGGTTCGACGCACCTGACGTACGTTATCCCGACGCGCGGTCTGCTCGGGTTCCGGTACCAGTTCCTGACCGCGACGCATGGCATGGGCGTTCTCAATACGTCGTTCCTTGAATACGCGCCGTATGCGGGCCCGATCCAGTCGCGGCTGACGAATTCGATCGTTGCCTGGGAAAACGGGATCACGACGACGTATGGGTTGAAGAACGCGGAAGAGCGCGGCGTTTTGTTTGTCGGCCCCGGCGTTGAGGTTTACGAGGGCATGGTCATCGGAGAGTCGATGCGCGTGACGGACCTGGCGGTCAACGTTTGCAAGAAGAAGCATCTGACCAACATGCGGCAATCGAACAAGGATATCGAGGTCCGGTTAAACGCCGTACGGCAGATGAGCATCGACGAAGCGATCGAATATCTGGCGGACGACGAGCTTTTAGAGGTGACGCCGAAAAATTTCCGGATCCGAAAAAAGATTTTGGATACGGAAGAGCGCGGCAAAGCGCAGCGTCGGGAACGGGAACGGATCGAGGGCGCTTAGCCGCCTGCGGCGCTGTTGACAACGGCTCTGCCGGCGATAACGCCGGTTGAAAATGCCCAGTGCAAATTGTACCCGCCGCATTTTCCAATGCAATCTAAAACTTCCCCGGCAAAGTAAAGCCCGGGGATTTTTTTGGATTCCATTGTCGCGGGGTTTACTTCGTTCAGATCGACGCCGCCGGCCGAAACCTGCGCGTCGGCGAACGATTTCGTCCCCACGATGGGGAGGTCGAAGGCGGCGAGCGATCGGAGATGCGTCTTGAATCGCTCGTCGGAGACGGAATCGACGGGCTGATCCGCGGCCGCGCCCCAGCGATCTAAAAAAAAGGCGCAGAGCTTATCCGGAAGGAACGCGCGCCAGATCGCTGCGTACGGAATTCGGCGGAACGCACGCGAGCGAAAATAGCGCTGCGCGGTTTCGACGGCGCTGTCCGTCAGGAAATCGATCGTCAGTATCGTCGGTTTTTGCTGCGAAAGCGGACGATGAACGAGGTGGCTCAGGTTCATCGCGGCGGGCCCGTTCACGCCGAAGTCGGTAAAGATCAGGTTCCCGGCTTCCTCTCCGAGAAGCTGCCCGTCGGCGCGAAGCGAGGCTTTTACATCAAGGCGGACGCCAGAAAGACGCTTCTGCTTTTTTTTGAGGATCAGGCCCGTAAGCGCAGGCTGAAACTCCGTGACGCGAATCCCAAGCGCGCGGAGCGAGCTCAGGATCGAAGCGTCGCCGCCGAGCTGCGGATAGGATTCTGATCCTGTTGCGATGACGAGCGCGTCAAAGCCGGCAAAGGTTTCGCCCTGATCGGACTGGAGCGTGAATTTCCCGTCATGCTCAACGATGACGCGCGTGATCCTGGTATTTGCGGCGGATCGGATGCCGGAGGCGGATAGCTGCGCGCGGAGCGTCGCCGCCGCGTTTGCGGCGGAGTAGGAGAGCGGGTAGACCCAGCCGTCCGCAGTCTGGTCCGTGGGAATCCCGAGGTCGAAGAGGCGCTTCCGAAGCTCCAGCGGATCGAGGAGCGGGAAAGTTCGGAAAACGTTTTCGACCGTGGAACTACGGTAAGCGCTCTCGTCCTGATTCATGTTGGTCAGGTTCCCGCGGCCGCTGCCTGTGACCGCTAATTTTCTCCCCGGCGCCGGATTGAGATCGAAGACTGTCGTCTCGATCGCTGTGTTCCGTTTGATTTCCAGCGCGGAGAAGATTCCCGATGCGCCTGCTCCTAAAATTGACACCCTCATTTTTATTGCCTTACAAAAGTAATTCGATTACAATGAAACTTGTCAGGTTATTTTAAAACATTTGACATGGTCTGAAAGTGACATTTGTAAAAAAGAATGATGACGGATATGGAAACATGCTTAAAGGGAGCGGAAAATTTTATGGATAAATTACGTGTTCTCCTCGTAGATGACCATGAGGTCGTACGATTAGGGATTCGAGCCTTACTGAACCAAAGCGAGGGCTTTGAGGTTGTCGGAGAAGCCAGTAACGCGCGAGAATCCATTGAATTAACCGCTGAGATCATGCCTGATATTGTTTTGATGGATATCCGCCTGCCCGGAATGTCCGGGATCGAGGCCTGCGAAGAGATTACGCAGAAAAACAAGGACGTGAAGGTTGTCATGCTGACGTCATATGCGGAAGACGAGATGCTGTTTGCGGCGATTCGCGCCGGTGCTTCGGGCTACCTGTTGAAACAGATCAGCAGTGAGGACCTGATCCGGTCGCTGAATTCAGTCGCGCATGGCGACGCGGCGCTTTTGGACCCCATGGTCACGCAGCGGGTTTTCCAGGAAGTCCGGCGCGCGGTCAAAGAAGAAGAGGCTTCGGCGTTTGCCGTCCTGTCTCAGCAGGAGAAGCATGTCCTGATCCTGGTTTCCGAGGGGAAGACGAATCGGGAGATTGCGAAGTCGCTGTTTCTCGGCGAGGGGACGGTCCGCAACTATGTCAGCAGTATCCTGTCAAAGCTGGGAACGAGCAACCGCGCAGAGGCGGCGGCTTACGCCGTCGAGCATAATTTAAAAGAATATGTTTGAGAAAGCTGAAGAGGGGCGTTCGGACCGGTTTTTGTGAGATTCGGGCTGTAAGCGCCTGTTCCGCAAGCTGGTTCCCTATCGTTCGAGATTCGGGTTGAAATAATTATAGACGGCGTTTGAAATTGCGGAGAACAGGCGGTTCCCGTTTTCAAATATAAGATTGGTCGGGTGCCAGGTGTAAATACTGAGTATGTAATCGCCGTTCGGCGAAAAAACGATGGCGATATTGCTCATCGTATGCAGCAGGCCGTCGCTTTCCTCGATCCAGCCGTGTTTATGGGCGATTTCGACGGAGTCGGGAATCCCGGCGGTAATCAGGTAGGGCAGTTTATTGTTTTTCAGCAGGTCGACCATCATGACGCATTCCCGCTGGGTTAACGCTTCCGGAAAGGTCTCGATCAGCAGCCCGGTTCCATTTTCAGCGCAGCGGTATAATCCTTCCATCAGCTTCGCCATATCCGACGCTGTCGTCTGATTATAGCGGTCGGGCTTCAGGTCGATATCGACGCGGCTGTTCGCGGGCGTGCGGTAATCCTGAAGCAGCGGCGCGCCCATATAGAAATAACCGGCTAAGAAGACGTTTTCGAGCCCAAGCTTGCGCATGTCTTCCGTGATCGTCAGCGGGGCAAGGTTTCCGCCGGCATGATTTTCCATCATCCAGTCCGTCTGGTCATTTTTGGACTCTGTAATCATCAGCGTCAGCTGGCGGGTTGTCAGCGCGTCGGGTTCGTCGTCCATGCGGATAAACGAAGAGATCATGACCGGGACCTTAATCGTGCTCGCGGCGGTAAACGAAATTTCGGGCGGAACGTCGGCCCGATCCTGACGGGCGATATCGAAGCCCGCTTCCGTTTTCGGATCGATCAGGACGACTTCGGTGATCTGGCCAGCGTCCTGGAGCTGGTCGATTACCGATCGAACCTGGATCGCGAGGTTATCGAGGACCGGGGGCGGGGCTGCGACCGTTCTGACCGGAATCGCGGCGCTGCGTTCGGAAGCCGAGCAAAGGGCTCCCGCTATCCGGTCAACGGCGGCGTCGACGTCCATTTCCCGCCCTTCACGGCTCTGGTAAAACCCGACGCCTTCCGTATTCGGCTGAGCTGAAAGCGGTTCGCTGTCGTAACGCGGAACGATTTCGCGTTCGAGCCAGGACCGAACCGGCGCTTTTTCCGCGCTGCAGTGAATCTCGATCTGGATCGGTTGGACATCCTTTTTCCCGAAGAGGGCGCTTAGAAACGCCCCCCGGCCACATTGTCCCGATCGGGCGGCCTGAAGATCGCGGCGGATCGCGTCCGGGTCGATCAGCGTCAGTCCGATCTCGGGCGCGGAAAGCCGGATTTCGTTTTCAAGGTAGCTTATCGCAACCGGCGAATTGTAAATCGCTTCTATTCCCTCGACGATCTGCTCGTCGGTAAGTCCGGCAATCGGGTATGCGCCGATCGTGGAACCGTCCGGCAGCTCTGCGCAGACTCGATCAAAGCGATTGCGCGCAAGGAAGAAAAGCAATCCTGACATGAAGAGCAGCGAGCAGGCCAGGAAAATTAAACCGATTCGAGTAGCTTTTGACATAGAAAATTCCAATCTGAATTTTAACGGATATCGACGCGCCTGGACCGTTTCTTCCGAAAAGTTTGGACGGCGAAACCTTATACAATATAATAAAGCCGATGATGGCAGCGTATTACAGAGGTGAAATGAATGGGCAGAGTTATCGCTACCGATAGCGTCCGGACGGAACGGACCCGGTTGAAAAAGGGTATGGCGTTGGCAATTCGGGAACTCATGCGGCGGCGCGAAGTCGACGACAACGCGCGCGACCTGATCGCTTATATCCTGCTTTCGCTGGATCGGATTACCGAAACGATCGATTTGTCGGTTGAAGCCTGGGAAAAACGGGATTATTGGCTGAAAGCCGACCAGTTTCGGCGGGAATGGAGCTGGGCGCCGATTTTAGCCGAACGGATCCGCCCGAAGGTCCTCGCGCAGGATGTCGCCGGGTTGGTTCCGGACCTCGTCAGCCTGGGACAGGCGCTTTCGGATACAACCGTCTCCGAGAATCATCGGTTAGGAAAGCCATGGGTCGGAAGCTGGGAACGGCTTATTTCCGAATCGCGTGAAAGATAGAGCTGTCCCGGTGGCGAAAAAGCGATCGCAGGAAAAAACGCCGACGGAAATCGGCCCCGAAGAGCCTTGCCGGATGATTCCGCTTGAACGCGCGAAAGCGGAGCTTACCGTCGTCAATTCGCGCTTCATCGCGACGATCGAGCCAGTCCGGACGAGCGAAGCGGCTCGGGCGTTTATCAGCGAGATGAAGGAAAAGTATGTTGGCGCGACCCATAACGTTCCGGCATATCTGATCGGACATGGCAATTCGACCATGGCCTATTGTTCGGATGACGGCGAGCCGTCGGGATCGTCGGGACGGCCGCTTCTGACCGTTTTACAGGGGAGCGGGCTTGGCGACGCTGCGATCGTCGTGACGCGCTATTTCGGCGGAACAAAATTAGGCATTGGCGGTCTGGTCCGCGCGTATGGGGACGCTGGAAAAGCTGTGCTGGAGCGGACAAAGCGCGGCGAGCTGAAATCCGCGACCGTTTTTTCGCTCGATCTTCCTTACGGACTGTACGATCGCTATCTGCTGCTTGCGGCGGATTACCGGATTCAGTCGCTCGGCGAGGCGTTTAGCGATCGGGTCCAGCTTCGCGGACGAATCCTGACGCAGCTTTTTTCGGCGTTCGAAAACGCGGTCGTTAATTTGACGAATGGCGCAGTCCGTCCGGCGCATACGGCGACAGAACCGGACGCTGTTTTCCCGATTGAATAAAATACAGGATATTATCCGCCGCAATGTCGCAGCCGTTCGTCGCGACGGGGTTCTTCGCGCAGGACGCCATTTTTTCTAACCACGGATCGAAAACGAAGTTGTTGAAAGAAAGCTGATCGATTTCGAACGCGGACGGGAGAGCGGTTAACGCTTCTTTCAGGACTGGCGATTCGCGGAAGTCTGATCGAAGCAGGTACGCAAACGGCTTTTGCAGATTGTAAATCTCGCTGTAGGTGCTGTAGCCGACTTTCCCGAATACGAAATCAGCGGCCTGAACTAAGTCTGGATGAAAGAAATCGGAATGATGTGGAATTTGCAGCACGTTATTTTTTCGCTTCATTTCCGAAAAGATGCCGGTAAAGGCGAAAACGACGTCCGGGAAAGCGCTCCGGATCCGATCCGGCGTTCGGTATTCGGCGGGAATTCCGCCCATCGCTACGATCGCTAATTTTTCGTCTGGCCGAACGCCTAACCTTCGGCGCACTGCGTCTGCGGAAGTTCGCGGTTTCCGGCTGACCGGCGGAAGCTCGAAGTCGCAGCTCTCGCTCGGGACGCAGGCAGGGAGATACTGGCCGTGAAGCGAAGCGGATTCAAAAATGCGTTTCATCGCGGCGGATATTTCCGTGAAGCGCGGGTATTTTCGTGAGAACGGTTCGTAAATCCAGTCCCAGGTAAAATTTTCGAGGAGCAGTACCGGAATCCCCGCTCGGTTCGCGCTGACGATTCCGAGCGGCGAAATATCGGCGACGACGAAGTCGACCGCTTCTTTCCGAAGTCTCTCCGCGGTCGCGTCGGCGTTCAGCGGAAGCTCGGCGATAAACGTTTCGAGCTTCCGGAGCGTTCTCGGAATATCCATCTCGATTGGCGTCAGCTGAACGATTCCGACGTCAGTCTGGGCTTTCTGGTAGGCGAAGGGGCAGCTCAGCGAGTCTTCATAGAACCAGCGCGGCGTTTCGGTAAAAATTGAAATTTTAATAGCCGGGTTCTTTTTCACGATCGATTCGATAATCGCGGATACCCGGGACGCATGTCCGAAGCCATGGGATGAGATGAAAGCGGCGATATGAACAGGACGCATTTGTGTTTCGTTACTGAAATCTTGCACAAAGTATATTATAGCGAAATTTGCGTTGAACAGGGCGGTTCCGCCGAAATTGGTGCGCTGGTGGGACGGCGTATTCAAACAGGCGTTCAGCCCGGATCTGTCTCGTCAGTCGGGTATGGGAAAACGCTGCTGGTGAGCGTGTCGACGAAATCCGGATCGTCGGGACGTCCTTTTTTTGCCCTTCGTTTCAGCTTTCGGATTCCGGCCGGTTCATCTCCGCCGGGCGGTCCGGCCGGCGTCAGTCCCATTCCTTTCAGCTTCTCGATCAGTCGGAGCGAATCCGTGTCGGTTTGCCTGAAAAGCGGGTGCCAGGCGGGCAGCGGACGATTTTCGACGATCCGGCGATAGGCGCAGCTCGCCGGCATCCATTTCGCCTGGCGCTGAATCGTTTCCGGCGCGATCTTGACGCAGCTCGGCATCCGCTGGAACCGTTCGGGATAAACTTCGCAGCGCGCCAGCGGAAGCGATAAGAAAGGGCAGTAGACCGTTGTATAGAAGATTTCTTCGGTATCTTCGTCCTCGATCTTGTAAAAGCAGCATACGCCGCATTGATCGCAGAGCAGTTCCCATTCTTCGTCGCTGAAAATCTGGCGCAGCTTCATCCAACGCCTTCCTCGTCCGTTCCGGTACCCGGCGTGTGGCCGCGGCGGTCGACCGAGGCGAGACGGCCCAGCGCGGCTTCAAATTCATCTGGATTTTTCATCGTCAGGATTTGATGAATTTCGTCTTTTGGCGTCCCCAGCTTTGTCAGGTATTTTTTCGCGAATTTCCGGAAGACGATAAATGCCCGTTCCGGCGCGTAACGCTGCTTGACGAGTGCGTAATGGTCCATGACGGTCTCGTAAAACAGCGCGAACGGGACGGTTTCCGGGTCCCAGCCCGCGAAAATCCATGGGTTCTCGATCGCGGCCCGCCCGATCATGACGCCGTCGCAGCCGGTTTCCTTAACCATGCGTTCGGCTTCAGCGAAGCTCCGAACGTCTCCGTTCCCGAAAACCGGGATTGACAGGCTCGATTTCAGCGCCGCGATTGCGTCCCAATCGACCTTGCCTTTGAAAAGCTGTTCGCGCGTACGGGCGTGGAGCGTGACGAGCGCCGCGCCCTGATCCGCGCAGATTTTCCCGATTTCGAGATAATTGACGGATGCCTCGTCCCAGCCGAGTCGGATTTTCGCGGTAACCGGGCAGGGCAGGGCTTTGACCAGTCCGGCGATAATCCGTTCGACTTTATCCGGATGGCGGAGAAGACCGGCGCCGGCGCCGCGGTTGGAAACATGATTGACGGAGCAGCCCATGTTGACATCGACGATATCCGGGCGGAAGCGTTCGTATATCCGAATCCCCCCCGCGATCAGTCGATCGACGTCATCGTCAAAAATCTGGATCGCGACCGGTTTTTCTGGGTCGGTAAACCTGCAGCGGTCCTGATATTTCGTATTTTTCGACATGACTTCGATCGTGTTAATAAACTCGGTGAACGAAGCGCCCGAGCCGAGCCGCCGGGTCAGGATGCGAAATGTCAGGTCGCTGTATCCGTCCATCGGAGCTAAAACGATTCGCGCGTCAAAACGTACGGCCCCGATCTGAATCGGGTCCCGGAGCGAACCCGTCATAGACGCGACGATACCCATAGATCATAAATTTCAAACAGCCGCGAATTCTTCGAGCTTCTTTTTTCAGTTGATTCGAGGTCCTCAAACGGCAGCAGGTAAGAACGTCCGCTCTCAACAACCTCACAGTAGAGATTCATTCGGATATCGGCGCTGTTGAACGACACGAGCTCCACCCTCGTTCCGGCATCCAGATTGACGTCTTCCGGATCCGGCGATTCATAGCTGATGACCGCGCTCGCGGGGAGACGGGCCTGATCCCGGAGAAAATCCAGAATAACCTGGCCCGGGATCATGGCTTTCTTCCGGTCCGCAGCCTGGAACAGCTGCCGTAGTTTTCGGCCTTCCGGCGAAGCTCCCCAAAAGAATTCTGAAGCTTTTTCGTTCACGGTCCACTGCCATTCGATCTCGTCGAATAGCTCGCCGGTTATTTCGAGGCGATCCGCCGGAACGTTCGTCATCGTCCAGCAATACTCGTTCTCAACGCATTGGCTGACGTAGGCTTCCGGGATCGTGCGGATCGTTTCCGCCGTCCAGCGGATCATTGCGTGCGTAATCCGGACCTGATCCTCGTCTTCGGAGAAGAGCTCCGTAACGACTCCTTTCATTCCGGAGACGTCATAGCTTTCGCCAATTTCGAATTCAGCGGCGAAATCCGAAATTTGGACGACATCGCCGATGGAGAGGACTTGCCCGACTGGGTCTTCTGCTTCGTTTACGATCATGGACTTTCCCTGCCTCGTTTCTTTGGTGCCTCTGATTATATCGAATTCGCCGGTTCCGAACGGAAAATCCTTGAAAACCACAGGCTTTATCCGCGTGAAATCCTGTTTCTAATAATCCAGGCTATTCGGATTGAGCAGGAAATCGAGCGCGCCCATTACAATGATCCCCTCTTCATTCTGCCATGGTTTGATATCGTCTTTGACGAGAATGAATTTTTTGAACGCATCCTGAATGTTGAGCAAAGATTGCGTCTCTTGTCTGAGTTTATCTCTGTCCGGGATCGCGAAAGCGGATTGAATATAGTATCGTCGGCTCGCCTTGTTGCAGACAAAATCGACTTCGTATAGCTTTTCGGTCTCATTCCCTGAAGCTTCGTCTGGCTGCATGCGTTCAACGATGCCGACGTCGACATTAAATCCGCGAACGATCAATTCATTATAAATAATATTTTCGAGAATATGATTTTCTTCCTGCTGCCGAAAATTAAGTCTGGCGTTTCGCAGCCCCACATCACTGAAGTAGTATTTTGATGGCGCGCCGATATATTTTTCCCTTTAATATCGTATCGTTCAGCCTTGTTGATCAGGAACGCGTCCATCAGGCAGCCAATATACCTGCTGATTGTCTGATCCGTCGCTTGCAGGATTCCTGAAGCTGCGAACGTTCGGGCTAACTTACGTGGATTGGTCAGCGATCCGACGACGGAAGCCAGACAATTGATTAACATATCCATGATATCGGGGGATTCGAGCGCGTTGCGTTCAAGAATATCCGCGAGGTAGACGTATTGAAAGAGGTCCATCAGGTACTTCGATTTTAATTCATCCGTTTTTCTCGTCAGGATCAGCGGCAGCCCGCCATAGGTGGAATATTCTTTCCATGCGTTATGAACGTCGCCTTCGAATGCGCTGGCGAATTCGGCAAAGCAAAGCGGGTAAACGCGGACTTCGTCGCCGCGCCCGCGAAACTCGGTGATGACGTCAGTTGACAGGAACCTGGAATTGCTGCCGGTTACGTAGATATCAAGGTTCGGGAGCCGGTTCAGCCCATTCAGAACCTTTTCGAAATCGGAAACGAGCTGAATTTCGTCAAGAAAGATATAGTAAACTTGTTGATCCTTTACCTGCCCGCGGATATATGCCCCCAGCCGCTTCCCATCCAGCAGTTCTTCGTGCGTTTCGTCGTCAAGGGCAACGCAGATAATCCTGCTTTCTTCGATCCCTGATGAGATCAGGTAATCATAATACAGCTTGAACAGCAGATACGATTTTCCAGCTCGCCGAATTCCGGTAATGACTTTGATCGAGTTGTTCTCTTTTCGTTGAATGAGCTTGTTCAGATAGATATCTCTTTGGATTTCTTTCATCTTTATCTCTGATCCTGGCGATTTCAGCGCGGTTGATCGATGTTTTTGATAATTATGCCCGGATTGTTTCAATTTTGCAATTCTGGTTTCCCGGCTGTTTTGTCTCAGGCATGGGCATATGAAAAAAAAAGACGGCGCGGCATGTCCCGCGCCGTCTTACGCCTTCTATGGCCTGATTCAGTTGACTTTAAACTTCGGTTTCCCGGTCTCGAAGAAGCTGTTGATCTGATTGGCGGCGGCGGTGCCGGCGTTATTATTCGCCTCGGCCGTCTGCGCGCCGCATTTCTTCGGCGTCGCGAAAATCCGCGCGCCGAATTTTTCTTTCAGCTCCGCGTAGCTCTTCGGCGCGACGTCGGAAAGATAAATTAAATCCGCGCGTTCTTCCATCGCCTTCGCTAATCCGGCTTCGTCGATAATTTCGACGCGGGCGGAGTTGATAATCGTCGCGTTCCTGGGCGACATCATCAGACGGTCGTAGTTGACTAAATGACGCGTCAGGTCGTCGAGCGGCAGGTTGACGGACAGGTATTGGCATTCCCTGAAGAGCGCGTCGTAGCTATCCAGATCCTTGACGTAGCTCTGTTCCGGGCTGATCGTGGCGAAGACGCCGTCTCCGGTAAACGTGTACACGTCCATTCCGAAGCCGTAGCCAAGCGCCGCGATTCGCGAACCGACGGCGCCGAAGCCGAGGATCCCTAATTTCTTGCCCTTGAGTTCAGTTCCGGACTTTCCGTCGAAGAAGTTGCGCGCGTTGGCGATCATTAATCCAAGAACGAGCTCAGCCACGGCGTTGGCGTTCTGCCCCGGCGTGTTTTCAACGATAATCCCCTTTTCGGCGGCGTATGCGGTGTCGATTGAGTCGTAGCCGGCGCCGGCGCGGACGATAATTTCAAGCTTTTCAGCGTGATCGATCACGGCTTTGTCGATGATATCCGAGCGGACGATCATGGCGTTGACGTCTTTGACCGCTTCGTGAAGCTGCGCGGCATCGGCGTATTTTTCGAGAAGGACGACTTCGTGTCCCGCGTCTTTTAAGATTTTAACGATCGCGTTCACCGCGTCCTTCGAGAACGGTTTTACGGTCGCAATCAGAACTTTTTTCATGATTTCCTTTCTTCCGTCCGGAATTAATGGGCGGCTTCAAATTCTTTAATCAGTGCGACGAGCGTGTCGACGGATTCCATCGGCAGCGCATTGTAACAGGAAGCGCGGAAGCCGCCGACCGAACGATGACCCGCGAGTCCGACGCAGCCGCGTTCCTTGCTCAGCGCCAGGAAATCGGCGCCGAGATCTTCGTATCCGGGTTTCATCGAGAACGTAATGTTCATGCGCGAGCGGTCTCGCGGATCCGGAATATTCGGGACGAAGAATTTCGAGGCTTCGAGCGCGTCGTAGACCTTGGTCGAACGGGCGATCGCTCGTTTTTCCATCTCTTTGACGCCGCCTTCGGCGTCAATCCATTCCATCGTTTTCAAACCGGCGAAAATCGGGAATACTGGCGGCGTATTGAACATGGATTTCTTTTCAGCGAGTTTCTTGTAGTTGCTGAGGGTCGGGACCTTCCGGACCTGTTTTTCCATGAAAGAATCTTTAATAATGACCATCGTGACGCCAGCCGGAGCGAAGTTTTTCTGCGCGCCCGCGAAAATCAGGCTGTATTTCGAGATATCAACCGGACGGCTGAAGATATCGCTGGACATGTCCGAAATCAACGGCGCCGGCGAATCAAAGTCTTCGAAAATTTCCGTGCCTTCGATCGTATTATTCGAGCAGATTTCGAAATAATCGGCGTCGGCCGGGATCGTATAGCCCCGAGGAATATAGTTGTATTTTTTGTCGGCTGAGCTCGCGACGACCTCGGGCTCGCCCCAGATTTTCGCTTCGCGGATCGCGCCGCTCGGCCACGTGCCGGTATCTAAATAGGCCGCTTTCTTTCCAAAGAAGTTGAACGGGACGTTGTAGAATTGCGTCGTAGCGCCGCCGCCGACGAAAAGGACCGAATATCCTTCCGGGATATCGAGGAGCTTTTTCGTCATCGCAATCGCGTCGTCCATGACTTTGTCGAAATCCTTGGAGCGATGCGAGATGCAGAGCAGCGACAAGCCGCTGCCGTTGAAGTCCTGGATCGCTTCAATGCTCTTCTGAATCGTATATTCCGGTAGTATTGCCGGTCCTGCGTTGAAATTATGTTTCATTCCTGAGCCTCCGTGGTTTGATTGTTCGGGAAACGCGGCGACACGCCAATCTCCCTCATTTGATAACTTTAATTGTACGACAAATACCCTGTTCTAAGCAAGATACACCTGTAACATTTTTTATGTGGCATTTGTCCAACAATTAAGCTTTCCTTCCTAATCCGCGAGCCACCAGGAGCTGATCTCCGGCTTCTCCCGATACTGAAGAAGCATCGGCGGCTCGTTTTCCTCCAGCCATAGAACGGCGGGACGCGGCGCCAGATTATAATTCGACGCCATTGAAAGATGGTACGCGCCGGAGGCGGGAATCGCCAGGCGCTGGCCAAATCGCGGACGGGGGAGTTCAGTTGCGGCGATAAGCTGATCCCCGCTTTCACAGAATTTCCCGACGACGCGAACGGGTCGGTCGGCCGCTTCGCCCAATGGGTTTTCCACGATCGCGGCGCAGTATGCCGCATTGTAAAGCGCGTACCGTGGGTTATCGGCCATGCCGCCGTCGATCGCCGCGATCAGCGTTCCGTCCAGCCCTTCTTTAATTGTTCCGATCGTGTAAATCGAGACCCCGGCGCGCCCGACGATAAAGCGCCCTGATTCGAGCGAAAGCCGGGGCAGCGGCAGCCTGCGTTTTCGGCAGCTGCCGACGACTGTATTCGCGATTGGCGCGATCCAGTTTTCAACCGGATTTTTCGGCGCGGCGGGCGTATAGCGGATTCCCCAGCCCCCGCCTGGCGACAGCTCTTCGAGCCGTATTCCCGTTTTTTCAACCAGGCTGAAAAGCTCCTCGATTGCGGCGACGTAAACGTCCGCGTCGAACAGGAGCGAACCCAGATGAAAATGCAGCCCCGTAAGCGTCAGGTTTGGCTGGAGCTCGACCCGGCGGATCGCGGATTCCGCGTCGCCGTTGACGATATGGAAGCCGAACTTGCTGTTTTTCGTCGAAGTTTCGAAGTACGGGTGGGTCATGACGCGGATATCCGGGGTGATCCGAAGCCAGACACGCGCCCGTTTCCCGAGCCCTTTCGCGACTTCCTCGATCATCTCGATTTCGTCGAAATTATCGACGACGATTGAATGAAAATCGTTTTCAACCGCTAACGTCAGTTCTTCATAGGATTTATTATTGCCATGCAGGTGGATTCGGTCAGGATTGAACCCGTGAAGGAGCGCGAGGCGCGCTTCGGCGTAAGAAACGACGTCGAGTTCAATCGCTTCCCGGGATATCAGCGATGAAAACTTCGCTGAAAAATATGCCTTGGCCGCGTAAGCGATCGACGATTCGCCAGGATAAAAATCTGTGAGCGCCTGGCGGATGTCCCGGATCTGCGCGCGGACGGTCCTGGCGTCGTAAACGTAGAGCGGCGTTTTGAAATCATTGGCTAACTTGCTCAGGTCATGCCCGGCGATACGGATCGCTCCGTCGGCGGGAACTTCAGTTGTGATCGGGAAAATATCCTGTTGCGAGGGGAAGGACGCGGTCATGAATCTCCTTGAAAAGCTTCGATAGTATAATAGCAGGACTGACAGGATTATTTTAACGTAAAGGCTGGTTAAATAAAAAGAATTGGAAATTCGAATTCCGTTTAACGTCCCGCCGTTTATCGGCTCTGAAATGAATAAAATCCAGGAGGCGATCGCGCAGCGAAAGATTTCCGGCGACGGCGCGTTCTCGAAACGCTGCGCCGCCTGGCTTGAAGCGGAGACCGGATCGAAAAAGGCGCTTCTGACGACGTCCTGCTCCGACGCGCTGGAGCTGGCGGCGCTGCTCGCCGATATCCATCCCGGTGACGAAGTCATCTGCCCTTCTTATACGTTCGTTTCAACCGCAAACGCGTTTGTCCTTCGCGGCGCGAAGATCGTTTTCGTCGACATTCGTCCGGACACGATGAACCTGGACGAAACGAAAATCGAAGCTGCGCTGACGCCGCGGACGCGCGCGATCGTCCCGGTTCATTACGCCGGCGTCGCCTGCGAAATGGATGAAATCATGCGGATCGCAAATATGCATGGACTGATCGTCGTCGAAGACGCGGCGCAGGGGATTTTCTCGAGCTATAAAGGCCGGGCGCTGGGAACGATTGGCGCGTTTGGCTGCCTGAGCTTCCATGAAACGAAAAATATCAGCATGGGCGAGGGCGGCGCGATCCTGATTCAGGACGAGAGCCGGATCGAAGCCGCCGAGATTATCCGGGAAAAAGGTACGAACCGAAGTCAGTTCTGGCGCGGGCAGGTCGACAAGTATACCTGGGTCTCGGTTGGCTCGTCGTTTCTCCCCAGCGATATCAACGCGGCTTATCTTCTGGCGCAGCTCGAAAACGCGGAGCTGATTAACGCGGATCGGATGCGCAGCTGGAAGCTGTACTGCGAGCTGCTGACGCCGTTGGCGTCCAGCGGCCGGATCACGCTGCCGACGATTCCTCCCGGCTGTGCGCATAACGCGCACATGTTTTACATCAAATCGGCGGACCTGGACGAGCGGACGCGGCTGCTGCGTTGGCTGAAGGAGCGTGGAATTGAAGCTGTTTTCCACTACGTTCCGCTGCATTCGTCTCCGGCAGGGCGCGAGTTCGGCGTTTTCCATGGCGAAGACCTGTTTACGACGCGTGAAAGCGACCGCCTGCTGCGGCTGCCGCTGTTTTACGGGCTGCGCCGTGATCAGGTCGAGACGGTCGCCGAGGCGATCGAGGCTTTTTACCGGGAGAATTGAGAATGGGCGATACCGGCGGGCCGCGCGTTGCGGTTTTGCAGTCAAATTACGTGCCCTGGCGTGGGTACTTCGACCTGATCCATGACGTCGACGTTTTTATTTTTTACGACGAGGTTCAATATACTAAAAATGATTGGCGCAACCGTAACCGGATCGTTACGCCGAACGGACTGCAGTGGCTGACGGTTCCGGTCTTTGGTTCGACTGGGAAATCGATTCGCGAGGTTGAGATCGTTCCGGGCCGCTGGGGCGAGAAGCATTATCAGGCGCTGCGCACGTATTACGGGAAAGCGCCGTTTTTCGAAATGTATCGTCCCTGGCTGGAAGAAGTCTACCGGCAGGACTGGAGATCGCTTTCAGCGCTGAATCAGGCGCTGATCCAAAAGATCGCGCGCGATTTTCTGGGGATTCGAACGCAGTTCTGCCAAAGCAGCGATTTCCCGTCGCAGGGAAAGCGGAGCGAAAAATTGCTTTCGCTGCTGAAGTCAGCCGGTGCGTCTACGTACGTATCCGGGCCGGCGGCTCGGTCGTATCTGGAGCTTCCCGCGTTCCGGGAGGCGGGGATCGAAGTTATCTGGAAGGATTACGCCGGGTACCCTGCCTATCCGCAGCGGTCGGGCGAATTTTATCCCGCGGTTTCGATCCTCGATTTGCTGCTGAACGCCGGGGAAAAAGCGCCCGAGCTGATCTGGGGATGGCGCCGGCGCTCTTGATCGGGGTCAGCGGCTGCGCTTTATTTCGGCTGAGCCATGATTTTCGGATCGGTTTCACCGTTCGGTCCGACGAAAATCGGCGCTGCGTTCTCGACGACGAAATCTTTCCTTGCGGAAATCGGGAGCCCTTTCAGGATGACCATGAATAAGCTTAGAAAAGTCCCGTGCGAAACGACGAGAACCGTTTTATCCGGCGATTCGTCCGAAATTTTTCGGTATGCGTTCTCCGCCCGCGCGTAAACGTCGCGGAGCGACTCGCCGCCATTTTCGAATCGATATCCGTACGGATCCTGATCGATCTGATTCCGGACGGTCGGGTTCAGCAGGTCCCGCTGGTAAAAGGTTCCTTCAAGCTCGCCGAAGGCACGTTCACGCAAAAGCGGGTCAACGATCCATTCTGTACCCGCGTGATACTTCAGGACGGCCCGGGCGGTATCCAGCGCGCGACTGAGATCTGAGCTGTACACGACGTCAATTTTTTCGTCTTTCAGCGCTTCGGCGGCTTTATGCGCCTGTTCAACGCCGACGGAGTTGAGGCGGATATCGGCCTGTCCCTGGTATCTGCGTTCAACGTTCCAGTCGGTTTGTCCATGGCGGAGAAGGATAAAACGGGTCATTTCAGTCAAGTTCCTTTGGCGAGTCAGTTTTGGGCGCTTCGAGATCGGATAGAAAAACGGCGTCGGTCGCGATAAAGAAGCGGTCATTTCGAAGAATCGGCGGATCGATCCAGGTTCCGCAGAGCTGCGCATAGCCTTCTTTTCCGCGTACCAGCGTCAGCGGCGCGAAGACGAGCGCGTCCTGATACGTATCAAAATCAAGCCCGCGGAAAACGGCGGTTTCTTCGTCGATCAGGTCGGTAAATCCGAACATCTCGATCGAAGCGCTGTTATGGAATTCCTGCCGAACGTAAGCGAGACGGAAATTCGGGTAATGATCCGCACGGAGATTTTCCTGGTGGATCATGTAAAAATACGCACCCGGGTCGATCCGCGTGAAGAGTCGGACCTCGTTCCCGGCGCAGCGAAGCTCCAGCGCGCCTTCCGGCGGACGGAGCGGATTCGCGCGGATCAGGAACGGCGAAACGCAAATCAGGATCGTTAACAGGATCGAGATAACGGCGGCAAAGCGGTCGGGGCCGATTGAATTCGTCTGGCTTTGGGTAACCGATCCCGCGCCGGTTTTTTTATAGTCGCCTTTTTTAAAAAAACGAACGTAGGCAAATTCGATTGGGAGCGCGGCCAGGATCGCAGGAAACGCAATGACGCTGGCATGGTAACGCATCCGGAAGGCGGCGAACGGCGGCGCGATCAGCTGCGACAGCAGGAAACCGAGAGAAGCTGCTATGAAAAACGAATAGAGCGGTTTTTGTCGTTTCCGGATCGCGATGCCTGCCCCGCACAGCCAAAGCGTCATCGATAAATATCGGAGCGCGGATATCAGCAGCGCGTTCCCGCCGTCAAAGTAGGAAAACGCGCCGCGGACCGGATCAAAGATCAGGACTTTGAATATCTCAACGAGCGAACGGAGCGGATTCGCCGGATTTTCGCGGATCGCCTCGCGGCAGAGGCGGATCAGTTCAGCGGTTGGCTGCGGCGAGGTGTCGAGCGAACTCATTTCCGACATGAACATCGTTTCATAGCCGGATTTTCCGCCCAGGCACATCCCATAAACGAATTCGGCGAACTGACGGTTGACGAGTTTCGCGTTGTGGGTGACGATTTTCGCGCTGAGTTCGTTGCCCGCGAAACCGGCCGCCATTGCGAGGAGCGCCAACGCGGCGAGGAGGACGCGGCGCCGCTCGTATTTCGCGAACCGGAAGAAATACCAGATCCCGACCGTCGCAAGAACGAGCATTGGTCCCGGACGCGCGTTCAGAGACAGCGACAGCAGAAAGCAGGCGAAAATGAAAGCCTGCTGTTTCCCGTCAAGGATTGCTTTCAGAAAGAAATACAGCGCGAGATTTCCGAGAATGAATCCGACCGGCTCGGTCATGAACGTTCCGAGATAACGGCGAATATAAAAAAACGCGTTGCAGTAAACAAAAAGAGCGGCGATCCCGCTGAAACCGGTCTCGATTTTCTGAACGAGGAGGATGACGGAAAACCCGATCAGCAGGGTAATGGTTAGCTGCAGCGTCAGGAAATTATTCCCTGAAATATATAGAATAAAATCGTAAAAAACAGCTGAGATTGGACGGAGGGCGGTTGCCTGGCTCATTTCTCCGCCATACAGGAAGCGCAGCGCATTGATATGGTTCGTAAACGCGTCGGACCAGGGAATTGTTCCGCCGAGAATATATTGATCCGACGTTCCGCTGTTTAACAGTCCGGAAATCGGGATGAAGAAAAAAGCGATCAGGATCGCATATCCGATCCGCTTGAGAAACGGGCTCTGGATGGAGAACGTGAACATGGCCAGAATGACGACGAAGGGCAGGATATAAATTTCCTGCCGAAAGATCAGGCCAAACTGTCTCGGGATGGGGACAACCGTCAGGACGTAAACGGCGGCGATCAATCCGAACAGCGCGAACATATACGAGATCAGACCGGAGATAATTCGTTTTCGCGAAGATGGGTTCAAAGTTGCGGACTCCCTGTTCTCTTTTGAATCGATTGATATAGAAAACCGGAAGGACGGGCCGACCGGCGAATAATGCTTTTATTGTACTCAAGTTCCGGGACATGCGCGTTGGGGAGAATACGGAAACGGGACAATCGATTTGCACGGATTTTCAGGCGGGACGATAAAAATCAACTATGATTAGTTCAAATTGCTTTGGAATGGTATGTAAATGGACGAATTGAAAACGAATCCTGCGGACGAAGCGTCAGGCGAAATTCAGGTTGGCGATCTGGTTGAGATCGTTGGCCGAGGTCATATTCATCAGATCGTAAAGATCGACGTTGGTCAAACGATCCATACGCATAAGGGGATTATCCGTGCCGAGGATATTCTCGGGAAGCCGTTCGGGTCGATTATTGAAACGCATAACGGCCATCGTTTCTGCGCGCTTCAGCCGGCATTGGCGGATTTAATTAAATTTATTCCGCGCAAAACGCAAATTCTTTATCCGAAGGATATCGGCTTTCTGCTGCTGAATCTGGCGATTGCTCCGGGCCAGCGTGTGATCGAGGCTGGGAGCGGCTCGGGTGCGATGACGATCGCGCTCGCGAATGCGGTCGGTGAGACTGGAAGAGTTTATTCGTACGAGGCGAAGGAACCGTTCCAGCAGGTAGCGAAGCTGAACGTGTCGCGCATCGGGTTAGAATCGCGCGTCGAGTTCAAAATCCGCAACATCGAGGATGGGTTCGATGAGCGGAACGTCGACGCGCTGTTTTTAGACGTCCCGAACGCTTATGACTACCTGCCGCAGGTTAAACGCGCGCTGAAATCGGGCGGCTTTTTCGGATCGCTTCTCCCGACCGCGAACCAGGTTTCGCTCCTGATTGAAGCATTGGAGACGAACCGGTTCGGATTTATCGAGGTGTGCGAGGTCATGCTCCGGTATTACCGCGCGGATGCGGCGAAGTTCCGCCCGTCCGATCGTATGGTCGGTCATACAGGCTACCTGATCTTTGGCCGTTCCTTGGTGGATACAGATCCTTTCTATAGTGAAGAGAATCTTGGAAGACTTAAGAAGGCGATTGACGATCTCAACGCGGGAAAGGGCCAAAGGCATGATTTTATCAATGAACCGGATTTTTATGACGATATTCGCGGCTGACGACGGAGGATAAAAAAATGGACCCGGCCCGGGTCCATTTTTTTATCCTCATAAGAAAACCTACTCTTCCTCGGTTTTCTTTCCTTTTTCGACGACTTCGGGTTCAGCTTCGTCCACCGCGGTTTCTTCTTCTTCTTCAACTTCCGCGGAGGCTGAAACGCCGCTGATCGAGACGATAACGTCTTCCGGTTCGGCATGGACTGTGATACTGTCGGGAAGGTTCAGCGACGAAACGCGGATCGCGTCTCCGATATTTTCGAGACCAGAGATATCGACCGTAATCCGTTCCGGTAAATCGGTCGGGAGCGCTTCGACTTCAACCCATTCGCGTTCGTGCAGCACAATCCCGCCGAAATTCTTGACCGCGGGCGCAACGCCGCTCAGCGTGATCATGATACGGGTGCGGATCTTTTCCTTAAGCGAGACTTCCTGAAAGTCGACATGGATAACTTCGTTGCGAATGTAATTGCGCTGAAGTTCGCGAACGAGCGCCGGGTGGGCCTTGCCGTCAACTGAAACCGAGACGATGCTGGACGACGTAATTTTGGTCAGGAAGCGGGCTAATTCGCGCGCGTTCATCTGGATCGAGAGCGGTTCGGTATGATGACCGTAAATAACCCCGGGAACGAGCCCCTGCCGGCGTAAAGCGCCGACCTTCTTACCGAAGACCGTTCGCTTCTCAGCATTAATCAACATTTTTTCCATTTTTTTTATCCTTCGGGCGCCTCTCACGAGAACGTTCCTCTCGTTACCCTCGCCCTTTAAGAGAGGTAGCGCAAAGCGCAGATTTTATTCTACCCGATAATTTCCGCAGCTTCGATAAATTATGACCGGATAGCAGTTTTGTCTGGCTGCGCTCCAGCCGAAAGACAGCCCTGCCGGGACTGGATTCGTTATGATCTGTATGCTGATTCGCAGATTTGTTCTCCGCGATGATATGATTATAAGGGTTCTGAACTGGAGGGAAAAACGATGAAGCTTGAGGTTGGAATGACCGCGCCGGATTTTGCGCTGGCGGATAAGGACGGGATCGTTCGGCGGTTAACAGATTTTCGGGGTCAGACCGTGATCGTGTATTTTTATCCGAAGGACGATACGCCCGGATGCACGCGGCAGGCCTGCGCGTTCCGCGATTCGTTCGCAGCGCTGCGGTCGCTGAACGCGGTCGTTATCGGTATCAGCAGGGACAGCGTCGAATCGCATGTCAAATTCGCGGAAAAGCATGAACTGCCTTTTATTTTATGCGCGGATCCGGAGCGGACGGCGATCGAAGCGTACGGCGTCTGGCAGGAGAAAACGAATTATGGGAAAACGACGATGGGAGTTGTTCGTTCTACGTTCGTGATCGATCCGGATGGCGTCGTTATCAAGATCTTCGCACGCGCGAAGCCGGACACCAACGCGCAGCAGATTGTCGATTTCTTAACTAAAGCCGGATAAGCTCCGGCCATTCCCGCAGGACATGTGTTATTTATGATCAGATTGACATCCGCCCCCGTTATTCTTGCCGACGGGCACCGTATCAGAACTCTGTCCGAGGTTCAGGCCGAGACCGGACAGGGAATCGAATCGCTGAAAGCGCTCCGCAGCCATACGATCGCCTATCAAATTCTCCGCACGCACGACTCGTCAGAGCTTCCGGGAAAGCTCCGGATCCGGTTCGATTCGATTACTTCGCATGATATTACGTATGTCGGGATTATTCAATCCGCGATTGCCAGCGGGTTGGACCGGTTCCCGATCCCGTACGTTCTGACCAACTGCCATAACAGTCTTTGCGCTGTCGGCGGGACGATCAACGCTGACGACCATGCTTTCGGACTGTCAGCCGCGCGCAGATTCGGCGGCATATACGTTCCTCCGAATCTGGCGGTTATTCATCAGTTTGAGCGGGAGATGATGAGCGGATGCGGTCGGATGATCCTTGGATCGGATAGTCATACGCGCTATGGCGCGCTCGGAACGATCGCGATCGGCGAGGGCGGTCCGGAGCTGGTTAAGCAGCTGCTGGCAAATACGTACGATATCGACGATCCTGAGGTCGTTCTCGTCTATCTGACGGGCGCGCCGCGGCATGGCGTCGGTTCGCAGGATGTCGCGCTGGCGCTGATCCAGGCGGTTTTTTCGCAGGGGTTCGTCAAGAACCGCGTTCTCGAATTCGTCGGACCGGGAATTTCTTCGCTCTCGATCGATTTCAGGAACGGGATCGATGTAATGACGACGGAAACGACCTGCCTGTCGTCGATCTGGGCGACGGACGGCAGCGTCCGGGATTACTTCGCGCTTCATGGCCGACCGGACGCGTATCGTCCGCTTCGACCCGGAGAGCGCAGCTTTTATGATCGGCTGGTTGAAATCGAGCTTTCGGAGATTGAACCGATGATCGCGCTTCCGTTCCACCCGAGCAACGCGCTCCCGATCCGGGAGCTGCTTGAAAATCCGGGAGACCATCTTCGCGCGGTTGAAATCGAATCCGAGGCGCTTTATGGCGCGGGGCATGGATTAAAGCTGACGGATAAGGTTATCGACGGGAAAATCCGGATCGATCAGGGTGAGATTGCGGGCTGCGCCGGGGGGATGTATGAGAATGTTTGTGTTGCCGCCGATATTATCGAGACCGGTTCGGTCGGCGACGGCTTTTTCGAGCTCAGCGTTTATCCGTCAAGCTTACCCGTGTACGCGGCGTTAGCGAAGAATCAGGTCGTCTATCGACTCCAGGCGGCGGGCGTTGTGACGAAGACGGCTTTTTGCGGCCCCTGTTTCGGCGCGGGCGATATCGGCGCGAATCAGTCGCTCAGTATCCGCCATACAACACGGAACTTCCCGAACCGGGACGGCTCCAAGCCGGATCAGGGCCAGGCGACCGGCGTGGCGCTCATGGACGCACGGTCGATCGCAGCGACCGCGGCGCGCGGCGGCGCGCTGACGTCGGCCGCGGACATCGACTACGAGGAGAAAGCGCTTCCGTATCAGTTTGAAGGCGAAATCTATCGGAAGCGCGTGTATCGCGGCGTTGGGAATCCGCTTGCCGCTGAATCGCTGCGGATGGGACCGAATATTACGCCCTGGCCGAAGGCGTATCCGATGGCGGAGGGGATGATCATGATCCTTGCGGCGGTTATTCAGGACGCGGTCACGACGACCGACGAACTGATCCCTTCGGGAGAAACGTCCTCATACCGGTCAAATCCGCTGAAACTGGCCGAATTTACGCTGTCGCGGCGCGTCCCTTCGTACGTTGGCGACGCGAAACGGATCGCGGAGCTCGAAGCGCTCCGGCGAAAGGGCGATATCGATTCTCTCAGGCTCCAGGCGGAATTAGAGCGGTTGAAGGCGGCGGCGATCGATTGGGAAAAAACGTCGATTGGCTCGGCGATCTTCGCGAGAAAGCCCGGCGACGGTTCGGCCCGGGAACAGGCTGCCTCCTGTCAACGGGTTTTAGGCGGGAACGCGAATCTCGCGATCGAGTATGCGACGAAACGCTATCGGAGCAATTGTATTAATTGGGGACTGATTCCTTTTCTGATATCGTCCGATTCGTTTGATTATGCGGCCGGCGATATTGTCTGGGTGGAATCGGTTCGCGAGAAGCTTGAGAAGGACGAGCGAACGTTCCCGGCGCGGGTGTACCGCGTGGACGGATTCGATGAAATTGAACTGCGGATCGGCGAGCTGACTGCCGAAGAAAAAGAAATCCTGCTTTCAGGAAGCTTGATGAACTACTATGCAATGCGCATTGCGGCGCAAAGGACGGACCGTGAATGAGCGAGAAGCTGACGAAAATTGAACTGAAGACCCCAATTGTTGAACTGGATGGGGACGAGATGACGCGGGTTCTGTGGCGTTGGATAAAAGAAATGCTGATCGAACCGTTCGTTGAACTGAAGACAGTGTACTATGATCTGGGGCTGACGAACCGCGACGCAACCGACGACCGGGTCACGCAGGAAGCCGGCGCGGCGATCCGAAGGCTGGGCGTGGGGGTTAAATGCGCAACGATTACCCCGAATCGTCAGCGTCAGGAGGAATACGGCCTGAAGGAGCTTTGGAAAAGTCCGAACGGGACGATCCGCGCGATTTTAGACGGGACGGTTTTCCGGACGCCGATCGTCATTGCGCCGATTAAGCCGGCTGTCCGGAACTGGAAGTTCCCGATTACGATCGCGCGCCATGCGTACGGCGACGTTTATAAAGGCACGGAGCTCCGCGTTCCCGCCGGATCGAAGGCGGAGCTTGTCATTACCGACGCGGACGGCGGGCGCAGCGCGGAAACGGTTTGCGAATTCGATTCTCCCGGCGTTCTTCAGGGTACGTTTAATAAAGATGGTTCGATCGAATCGTTTGCCCGCGCCTGCTTTTCATACGCGCTGTCGGTTGGTCAGGATCTCTGGTTTTCGACGAAGGATACGATCTCGAAGACGTATGACGGGACGTTCCGGCGGATTTTTCAGTCCGTTTACGAGAACGAGTACCAGTCCGCATTCGAGGCGGCCGGGCTTTCGTATTTTTATACGCTGATCGACGACGCGGTTGCGCGCGTTATTCGTTCAGAAGGCGGTTTCGTCTGGGCGTGCAAGAACTATGACGGCGATGTCATGAGCGACATGGTCGCGACGGCGTTCGGTTCGCTGGCGATGATGACGAGCGTCTTGGTCAGCCCGGACGGCTGCTATGAATATGAGGCTGCGCATGGAACCGTCACGCAGCACTATTATCGTTTCCGGAACGGAGAAGAAACGTCGACGAATCCAGCCGCAACGATCTTCGCCTGGAGCGGCGCGCTCCGGAAACGTGGAGAGCTCGACGGGACGGCGGCGCCGATGGAATTCGCCGATCGTTTGGAGAGCGCTGTCCTGGCGGCGTTTTCCGAAGGCGTCTGCACGAAGGATTTAGTCAACTTGTATGAAACAGGGACGCGTCCGCGGGCCGTTTCGACGAGGGAATTTTTATCCGAGGTCCAGAGCCGTTTGGTGGGGAAACGCGGAAGGGTGTCATGAATCAGCTATCAGAAAAAACGGATCCGGATTTGAGGGATCCAATTCGTTACATCCGATTCTTTCTGGTCAGGAATTTCGGATCGATCCTGACGATTCTCGCGTTGCTGCTGATCATCTTTGCGTCGGACAGCCTGAGGACCGTTTTCTTTCGCCCCAGCAACCTTGTTTTCGTGCTGCGGCAGCTGTCGATATACTTACTGGTCAGCTGCGGACTGACGTTCGTCATCCTGTCCGGCGGGATCGATATTTCGGTTGGATCGACGCTGAGCTTCGCCGCAATGACCGCGGCGGTAACGGTCGGAACACGAGGGCATCCGCTCGGTCTGGGGATCCTTTTGGGACTGACGGCCGGGATCGCGGTTGGGGCGCTGAATGGCGTGCTGATCAGCTGGATGACGATCCCGCCGTTTATCGTCACGATCGCGACGTTCAGTATCTTTCGCGGCGCGGCGTTCCTGCTCTCCAACGGCGCGTCGGTGCGCGTCAGCGTCGATGGCTGGGATTGGCTCGGGAGGGCGACGCTTTTCGGGATCCCTGTCTGTTTCGTCGCCGCGCTGCTGATATACGTTCCGGCCTGGATCCTGCTGAATAAAACTACGTTCGGGAAACATGTCTACGCGATTGGTGAAAATCCGCAGGCAGCCGATTTTTCCGGGATTAACGTTTCAAAGGTGCGGCGGATCGCCTATCTTCTTTCCGGGTTCAGCGCTGGTCTGGCTGGGGTGATCGCGGCGTCGCGGCTGAGCTCCGTCGTACCGACTGCCGGATATGACTATGAGATTGACGCATTGGCGGCGATTATTATCGGAGGGACGTCGATCCGCGGCGGCTCAGGGCGGCTCAGCGGAACGTTTTTTGGCTGTGTCATCATTACGGTTCTGGCGAGCGCGTTGATGATCCTGACGATTAATAGCTATTGGCGATTCGTTATTAAAGGCGTCATCATTCTCGTCGGCGTCGCGATCGAGTTTTATCGCTATCGACGGAAAAGCGGCCGCGCTGCGGCATTGAATTAGCCGGGCGCTGAGCGGGACGTCTTTCGGCCGAGCCGTTTTCGTTATCTCTCGGCGCAGACCGCCGTCGACGAGCGCAGCGTCAGCGGGGCGTCCAGCTCGATATATCCTTCGCTATACTCATAGTCGCCGGTGTTCATGCGGTAAATCGTCCGCATCGCCAGCGATCCCATCTGCTTCTTTGGCGGGGAAATTGTCGTCAACGGCGGGTTGGAATGCGACGCCATTTCGATATTATCGATTCCGATCAGCGAAATATCTTCCGGAATTCGCAGGCCCCGGGAGCGGACGGCGCGCAGCGCGCCGATCGCGATCAGGTCGTTGTACGCCAGAATCGCGGTCGGCTGACGGTTCTTTGTGATGCTGAGAAGCGAGGTCATCGCCTGAAATCCGCCCTCGATCGTTGGAAAACAGCGCGGGCAGTACTCCTCGTCCAATTGGAGACCCTCGCGTTCCAGCGCGATCCGGATTCCGTTCATCCGAACTTTCGCTGATTCGCTGCTGGCCGGACCGGCTAAAAAGCCGATCCGTTTATGCCCCAGCGCGATCAGGTGCACTGTTGCCTGAATCATGGCTTTTTCATAGTCGATCAGGATAGAGCAGATATTTGAATTCTTAATATAGCGGTTTACGAGGACCATCGGCAGCTGCGTTTTCTGATAAAAATTCAGGAGCCGGTAGCGCGATAACCGTGATGCGCACATGATTACCCCGTCCAGGTTGAAACGGCCGATATGCTGAAAGGATTCCTCTTCGGATCTTGGGTCCTCGTACGTTTCGAAAACCTGAACTCCGTAATCCAGGAGCTTCGCCTCGTCGACAACTCCTTTCAGAATCTCCTGAAAATATGGGTTCGAAAGATCGGATAAGAGGATCCCGACAACGTGGCAGCGTTCGTGCGTCTGGCTGATATTGTCGTGTTCTCTGGGAAGCTCTACGCCGAGTTTCCGCGCCGCGGCCTCGACTTTTTCGGTAAGCTCCGGACTGACGTTGGTATTTTGATTAACGATTCTGGATACGGTCGCCTGCGAGACGCCGGCTTCCTGCGCGATTTTTTTTAGCGTGATCTTGATATTCATGGCCCTGCTTCCCTAATCCATCATGCATTTCCATTTATTTATAGCGAAAGTATAGTCGAAATTTGTGAAAAATTGAAAAAATAATGGACCTTGTTTCAGAAACCATGGCGAAGCTTATCCGTTTTATCGTAAACAAAAAAAGACGGGCCATTTCTGAACTCATCCCTGAAGGTTAGATCATAATCTATCTTGAGGAGATTGATTCAGGAATGGGTCCGCCTTTTTAAATTTCTTGCATCTGCATGGCTCGATAAAAGCCGTTTCCGGAAGAGAGCCGCCCGATAGCTTGATCCGGCGTGGCAGCCGGACTTTAGAAAATAATGACGCGCAGGAGGACTAAAACCAGCAGTAAGCCCGAGAAGACGATCGTCATGTTGAACAGGATTTTTTCGATCCCGCGGCGAGCGTTAAAAACGGACGCGCCCGGTTCGTTCCCGCCCAGGCTTCCTAACCCGAGGCCCCGGTTCTGTAATATGACGCAGGCAATCGTAGCGATCGACGTTATAATCAGGGCGATATCAAAAAAAGTCTCCATTAAAAAATCCTCCATGTTTTGTTAACATGGCTATTATACATGAAATCTTGAAAAGCGGAGACGGATACATGCAGGAAATCACGGTTAATTTACATAATCATTCGTCATTCTCCCGCGGCGATCGAAAGTATCATTCGTTGGCGCAGGCGGGCCTGACCGCCGGGACCGACGTCCTGATCGTTACTGACGCGAACGTTTACGTTTCCGGAAAGGAACAGTACTACTATCGCGATGAACGCAGACTGCTCGTGTTGACTGGCGAAGAAGTATTCCGAGCGTTTCCGAACGACGCGGGGCATATGCTTGTCCTGAATGGGGGCCGGGAAATGGCGAATCTGGCGGATACGCCGCAGCAGCTGATTAACTTCTGCAGCCAGTGGGACGGGCTGACGATCCTTGCGCATCCATTCGACGGCCTGACGGAACGGGAGGTTCTGGCTGCGAATCGGGCGCCCCTGGCTCCAAAACGGGCGGATTCCTTCCATTCGCCGCTGAATTCGCCGTGGATAAACTGGGAAATTCAAAATTTTACCGGAATTGAGATTTTAAACCTGCAGAGCGAATATAAAATGTCGGAGCAGCGGAGCGGATTCGGATTATCTGACCTTTTCCTCCAGTCAACCGGCGCAGACAGGCTGATGCATGCGTCGTTGGCGGCGCTTCAGAAATGGGATGAGTTCCTGACCAAGGGCAGGCGGGTCGCCGCATATTGCGGATCGGCCTGCGTTAACTTTGCTCGATGGGCTTCGGGCCGCCGTCTGGATATTCTTGACGAATCGCACCTGTTCGCGGCGGCGAAGAACCACCTCTATCTTTCGGAACCGCTCAGCGGCGATCTGGAAAGCGATCGGGCGAATATTTACCGTTCGTTGAAATTGGGGCGGGGTTTCGTTTCGATCGACTGGTTCCATCCGACCGACGGTTTTGTTTTCAAGGCAGATACATCTGCGGGGACGGTTTATCCAGGCGACAGGACTGCGTTAGACGCTGGCGCGACGATTAAAATCGAAATTCCGTCAGAGAAATGCGTCTGCCGATTGATCCATCAGGGAAAAATCCTTCGGGAATGGGAGAATGCCCGCTCGATCCCGCTGATCGTGAATCGTCCGGGCTATTATCGCGTTGAAGTCTATGTTCCATATCGGTTCCAGCTCCGCGGCTGGATTTATACGAATCCGATTTATTTTTATTGAGAAGGAAGTGCCATGCGGACGAATAATATTACCCGTTTTTTGCTATCGAGAAAGGTTGCGTTCGAAGTTTTAGAAAGCGAACCGATTAAGCGATCCGCGGTTGAATTGGCTGAACGGCTTGGCGTTGATCCGTGGATGGTCTATAAATCGATCGTCTTGAAGCGCGCGGAACGGGGAAAGCCGATCGTCGTCGTTATTCCGGGACCTGCGTCGGTTGATTTGAAGAAGGTTGCCGCGCTGTTAGAAGAGAAAAAATTATTCATGACGACGCAGTCTGAAGCCGAAAAGCTGACCGGAATGCTGTCGGGCGGCATATCGCCGCTGGGCCTTCTCCATAAAAGATTCAGCTTTGTCGTCGATGCTTCCGCCGCAGAAATCCCGGCGATGATCCTGTCAGGCGGAGAGCGCGGCTTGTCGGTCCGGATCCATGGAAAGGACCTGATCGACCTGATTCAGCCCGCTGTCGGCTGGGTAACGGCGGATGAATCTGCTGACGGCGGCGTATGAGCGATCGATTGCCGGGAAGAGGGATCCGGCTTGCGTTGCGCATAGGCATAATTCTATTTATCATCACGGCGCTGCTCGTCTGGCTTATTTTCGGCGAACCCGGCGTATCTGGACGGTTCAATACGTTGGGCTTTGCGTTCTGTCATCAGCTGCCGACGCGAACCCCGTCGTTTGGCGGCGTCGCCTGTCCGCTTTGCTATCGCTGCAGCGGGCTGTTTTTCGGAATTGCCGTAGGCTTTTTTCTGTTTTGCCGCCGCGCCGTTTCGTTCCGCTCGCTGCTGGGACCTGCCCCGATGATTGGCGCGATTTCGGCGATTGTTTTTTACGCGTTCGACGGAGTGAAGAACCTGAACCGCAGTCCGCTTCTTTCCGGTCTTTACCCGGACCGACCGATCCTGCGCTGTCTTTCGGGGTTCGGACTGGGCGTTTGGGTCGGACTGATTTTGACGCTCATGCTCCGTGAGTTTATCAGTCTCGAACGTTTCAGCGCGGGTCGGCGAATCGGATGGCACGATTTGCTGATCGCGCTTTGCCTGTCGGTTGTCGGCGCTTACCTGCTCTTGAGCGCGGATCCGCGCTGGATCCTGATTCAGCGCGTGTTTGGCCTGACGTTAGGGCTGATCCCGGTGACGGTGACCGGGACGCTGTTTTTCGTTTTGGTTTCGGGAATGGACCGGTTGGTCCGGTTTGCGGGGGAGCCGCTGCCGGTTTGGGATCGTGTCCTCGGCGCGGCCGCGCTGACGGCTTTATTCATTGGCTCGATCATCGTTTTCCGATATCAGGTCACTGGCGGATGGATCCGGGAAATCAACGTCCTCAGGTAAACAGGACGCTGATCTGATCGCTGCTGAATGGAATGACGATTTTTTCGCCGATTTCGCGCGAGCGCTTCGACCATACGGAAAAAATCGTTCCTTCGGCGATTTCAACGTGAATTTCATACGCCGATCCTTTGAAAATAATGTCCTTGACGCTGCCTTCCATTCGGTACTTAAAATCGTCAGCGTTGTCTTCGATCGTCAGCCCATGAAAGAGGAGATGTATTTTCTGACCGAGGATAAGGTCATGGGGCAGGCTGACTTCCAGCCGGCTCAGGCGTTCGCCCAGCTTGCATTCAACTTTATTGGCGCTGATCGCCGTTCCGGGCGTAATATTCTGATGCCCCAGGAATTTCGCCGCCCAGACAGAAGCGGGGCTCTGGTAGACGCTTTCCGGCGTCCCGCTCTGGATAATCCTTCCGTCATGGAGAAGCGAGATCCGGTCGCCGATCGAGAAGCCTTCCTCCTGGTCATGCGTAACGTAGATCGCGGGAATCCCGTTTTTTCCGAGAATCTCGCGCAGCTCGGCGAGCAGGGCGTGCTTGAGCGAATGATCCAGCGCGCCCAGCGGTTCGTCGAGCATTAATAAATGCGGCCTGGGCGCGAGCGAACGGGCGAGCGCGACGCGCTGCTGTTCCCCGCCGGAGAGCTCGGTCACGCGACGGTTGCTGAAGCTGGTCATGCTGATCTGGTCGAGGAGCAGATTGACGCGCTCGCGGATCATCTTTTTTGAAAGCCCTTTCTTTATTTCCAGCCCGAACGCGACGTTCTCCGCGACGGTCCGATTGGGGAAAAGCGCGTAATCCTGGAACATCAGCCCAAAATTCCGTTTGTCTGGCGGCAGGTTGTTGATTTTCGCTCCATTCCAATGAACCTCGCCATGCAGCGGTTTTTCCAGTCCTGCGATAATCCGAAGCAGCGTGCTTTTTCCGCTTCCGCTTTCGCCCAGCAGGCACAGAACCTCATGATCAGAGAGCGAAAGGGACAGGTCGTTTAGCAGCGGCTTGTTCCCATATCGGTAGGATAAATTCGAGATTGTCAGCATAACCGTGTCAGCTCCTGTCATCCGCGGGCAGCTCCGGCGCCAAAACGCTCAACATGCACATGAGCAGCAGGATCGTCGACAGCGCCATTGCCTGCCCGAAATTTTTTGCGCCCGGCTGCCCCAGATATCGGTAGATCGCGATTGGTATCGTCGGACGCTCCGGGCTGGACAGGAACGACGAAGCGCCGAATTCGCCGAGCGAAATCGTCATCGAAAAAACAAACGCGGGAATAAGCCCGTTTTTCATCAGCGGCAGTTCAACCTTAAGAAACGTCCTGAACGGATTTGCGCCTAAAACGGCGGCGCTCTGACGAAGCGAGAGCGGAATCCCGGAAAAAGCGGGCTTCAGCGAGCGGATTGCGAAGGGGAGCGCGATAAGTCCATGCGCGGCGACGATCAGCAGCGGATTTCGGATTTGGCTCCGAAACGTGATTAAATATCCAAGGCCCAGCGTGACCGCGGAGGTTCCGATCGAGATCATGAAAAGCCATTCAAGCCGTCGGGTCCAGGGATAACGGTTCTCGGCGAAGACGATCAGCCCTCCCGTCAGGGTTGCGAGAATACCGACGCCGATTCCAACCGTTAACGAATTAAACAGGGCCATCAGCGGCGGAACATAGAAAAACGATTTCCGTTCGTTGATAAAGAGCTGCTTAAAAAACGTCAGCGTCCAGCCGGCATCTCCACCCAGGCGTTCAGCTTCCGCGGGAAGAAGGTAAAACGAGCGTGTTACGAGCGCGATCAGCGGCAGTCCCAAAAAGAAAACAAGTCCGAAAAGGTACAGCGATATCCAAAGCCGTGAGCCAAGCCCTTGAATTTTTCGCTGATTTTCGCCGTGGACCCGGGGAATTCGCAGCGCGGCGATCGTTTTCGATGACAGCTGGTCCAACAGGGTAATTCCCAGCGTTACGATCAGCTGGAGAATCGAAAGCGTCGACGCCATCGGCAGGTTCAGGAACATCAGTGCCTGCTGCGATATTTCGACTTCGACCGTCCGAAAGGTGCCGCCGCCCAGCAGCAGCACGACGCCGTAGCTGGTGAAATCAAACAGAAAAACAATCAGCGCGGCAGATTGCAGCGTGGGACGGAGCAGCGGGAAAACGACTTTTCGGAACGCCGTCCAGGCAGAGCAGCCTAAGACGCGGCCGGCTTCTTCATAGCGCGTATCCAGTCCCGACCATGCAGCGCTGACCATGCGGATGACGATTGAAATATTATAAAAGATATGTGCGGCGATAATTATTTGCAGCGTGCCGAACGCGCGGATTGGAGGTACCGTCAGGCTGTTCAGCTTCATGATCAACAGGTTGATCCAGCCTTTCGTCCCGATCAGCGCGTTGAAGGCGGTCGCGGTGACGATCGTCGGGAGGATGAACGGAATTGAGAACAGCGCGTTCAGGAATCGTTTCCCGAAGAACCGGTACCGAGCGAAGATATAAGCGGCGGGGAGCCCGAAGAGCATCGTTAAAACGGTAGAGAGCAGCGCCTGAAACGCCGTGAAGCGAAAGACGGTGGTAATCCTGCCCCAGTCGATCCCGGCCTTGCCGAAAAGCTCGCTGAACGAAACGCGGAAGATTTCGGCGAGGGGGCGATAGAAGAAGAACGCTGCGAAGGCGATCGGGATGGCGATCAGGATGGCGCCTTTCAGGAATGCGATCGGCCGTGGTGGGGTGGTTTCCATGGACGAAATTATAGCGTGAATCCTGGAAAACTAAAACAGCGCTCCTGAAATCGTCAGCGCGCTGTTTTGAGTGGAGATGGCGGGAGTCGAACCCGCGTCCGAAAGAATCGAACCTCGAATATCCTACGAGCGTATTTCCGTTTCGTTTTAACTTATCATCAAGGGACGGAACGCACTCGATGAAAGCGATTCACTCAGACCCGAAAGTCCTCTTTTGTTCCGCGCCGTGAATTCGCGGTCAGCATCCTGACATTATGGCGCCCGCTCCGCGATCGGTCAGGATTCGATTCGGGCGGACGTGACCTGAAAAGGTCAGGCTGAACGCCGGTCGCTTAAGCAGCTAACGGCATTGCAGCGTAGGAAGTGCGATTGTTGGCACTTAATTTTTTGCGCTGATTTTACGAGATCGGGCGCCTCTCGACTCGCAATTCGGATCCAGCCTCCCCCGTCGAGACCATGGCATCCCCGAATTTAGATGATTATTCTACCATGAGAACCTTCGGAACGGTGAAAATTGGTTATACTTTGCCGGTAAGGAGAATACCCATTCTTGCGGCCTGAACTCGTTCTGCTTCTATCCGTCCCGATCCAATTCCTTGCCTGGGTATTTCTCTCTGTTTCCATGACGCTTCGGGCGCGGATAAAGTTCCATGAGACCGGAATTCGATCGCCCGTTTTTTCTATGACGCGGTTCTGGATTGGATTTGGATTTACGCTGTTTTATTTATTGATGACGCTCAGGGAGTCTTCTTCCCATGATCTGGTCCCGTCTGCAGCGATCCATGTACTGCTGATGCTTGCGGCGATCAGCGATATCTGGATCGAACGAATCCCGATTGAGACGAACCTGCTGCTGTTGATTGCAGGTTTTTGTATTTCGTATAGGCAAAACAGTGTGCAAACCTGCCTCTTATCCAGTTTTGCCGCATTTTTAATTTGCTTCCTTCTACAAAGCGGCTTCTCCATTTTTTTAAAAGCTGAGTTTTTTGCTTTTGGGGATATTCTGTTTACGGCCGCGCTTTGCGGAGCGGTTGGATTCATGCGAGGGTTTTCCGCGTTTGGACTGGGAATGGCCGGAGCGGGTGTCTTTGCCGCGTTGTTCCGCGAGAGAATCGGCGGAAGGAAGGCGACGATCCCCATGATCCCTTTTATCTGCCTGGCGCTTGTGCTGCTGCCGTGAGCGGCGTTTTCATTAATAAAGGAGAAAGAGCCCCGAAAAATCAGGGCTCTTCCGATAATTCTTCGTTTTCGCTGTCGCGAAAGGATATTTCAGGCCTTCGGACCGGCGTTGACGATTTCAGCGGCGGTCTGCGCAGCGTATTTCTTGAAGTTCTGTTCAAACGAGGCGACGAGCTTCTTCGCAGCTTCGTCATATGCAGCCTTATCCGCCCATGTATCGCGCGGATTCAGAACCTCGGACGGAACGCCCGGACAGCTCTTCGGAATCGCTAAACCGAAGAACGGTTCCTTGACGAATTCGACATCTTTCAGCGTCCCGTTCAGCGCCGCGGTCACAAACGCGCGCGTGTAAGGGAGCTTGAAGCGGGAGCCGATACCGTACGGACCGCCTGACCAACCCGTATTCAGCAGCCAAACGTTTGATTCATGCTCAGCGATTTTCTTTCCGAGAAGCGCGGCGTAGACGGACGGATGGAGGGGAAGGAACGGCGAACCGAAGCAGGCCGAGAAGTTCGGCTGCGGTTCGGTGACCCCACGTTCCGTACCGGCGAGCTTGGACGTATATCCCGACATGAAGTAATACATCGCCTGGTTCTTATCCAATTTCGAAAGCGGAGGAAGGACGCCGGAAGCGTCGGCCGTCAGGAAGAAAATATTATTCGGAATCGCGCCCTGCCCGTTTTCGACGATACCGTCGATGAAATGGATCGGGTAGGAACCGCGCGTATTTTCCGTCAGGCGGGCGCTGTCAAGATCGATCTCGCGCGTCACCGGGTCATAATCGACGTTTTCAAGGATTGCGCCATAGCGATGGATCGCATCCCAGATCAGCGGCTCGTGCTCATGGCTCAGGCGAATAACTTTCGCATAGCAGCCACCTTCAAAGTTGAAGGTCCCGTGATCGCTCCAGCCATGCTCGTCGTCTCCGATCAGGAGGCGATCCGGATCGGAAGACAGGGTCGTTTTCCCCGTTCCGGACAGACCGAAGAACAGCGCCGTATCGCCGTTAACTTTGTCGACGTTGGCGGAGCAGTGCATCGTCATGACGCCCTTAAGCGGGAGCATGAAGTTCATAACCGAGAAGATCGATTTCTTAATTTCTCCGCCATATCGCGAACCGCCGATCAGGACGATTTTCTTCGCGAAGTTGACGAGAATAAACGCTTCGGAGTTCAATCCGTCTTCTTTTCGTCCGAGCAGGCCGGGAACGCAGATGACCGTAAAGCCAGGAACCTGATCGACGCGTTCGGCGAACGGCGGGCGAAGGAACATGTTGGTGGCAAACAGGTTCGACCATGCAAGTTCGGAGATAACGCGAACGGGAAGCCGATAGGCCGGATCGGCGCCAACGGCCAGATCTGAGACGAACAGATCGCGATTCTGAACGTATCCGAGCATCCGGTTATAAAGGACGTCGAATTTTTCCGGGGAAATTTTTACGTTAACCTTTCCCCAGTCGATATTCTTTTCCTCTTCGGTTCCGTTATCGACGACAAAACGGTCGTTAGGAGAGCGGCCGGTGTATTTACCGGTGGCGACCATCAGGGCGCCGTCAGGAGAAAAAACGCCTTCGCCGCGTGAGACGGCTTCGTCGATCAATACGGTTTGAGCCGGGTTCCAGTAAACTTTACCGGGATTGATAATACCATAATTTTCCAGACCATACTTTCCGGGAATGCCAATATTTTCCATTCTGTAAAACTCCTTTATAGATTTTAAGTTTCGATTGGTCTCTTATGGAAAAAAATAACCTGATAAAGAACGCGGATGGGATGCCTCCGCAAAGAATTCCAATCACGATAATTATAAACCGGTTTATTGGAATCAAAGTTTCAGGTTAGCTTAAATTAAAACTAAATGTCGGCACGCCGGGCCGCGCCTTGTTATGAGGCGCGGCAAAAAACAAATGTCAATCAGACGCAACGCTGAGATCGGAAAGATCAGGGAATCAGCACGTTTTTTATCCTTCGCCAGTAAGTCTGGCGGCGGCTTTTATTTCATCGATATGACCCGAAAGACTTCCTAAAACCCCGTGCACAAAGCGTTTAGAGCTCAGCGACCCAAAGTATTTCGCTAATTCGATCGATTCATTAATAACGACTTTCAGTGGGTTCAGCTCCGCAATCGCAAATTCCCAGACCGCCATTCGGATAATATTCCGATCGATGACGGCGATCTGGTCGATCGGCCATTCCGGCGCATACTTAACCGTAAATGAATCGATCATCGCTGTATTCGGTACGGTTCCGGCGACGATTTGAATCACGAATTTTGCCAGATCAGGATCCAAATCAACGGTTTCCATTCGTTCGCGGATAATCGCGCCCAGCGGATGGTCCGTGAGATCTCTTTCGTATAGGATTTGAAGCGCAACGCCTCGCGCCTGCGTTCGATCGTCAAGCGGTGCGTTCTCAATTTCAACCGATTCATACTTATCCCCGTCTTCAAAATCGGCGGGGATCTCTTTTGTCAGGCTGTCGTCGATAAATCGAAGTTTCATACGGCAAATCAGGCTTCAGGCGGCGTAATATCAAAATTGTCGATATGGACGTTGATCGCGCCGGCTTCCATCCCGACCGTTTCGACGATTGAGCGCGAAATATTCTTCTGAATTTCCGCCCCGACGCTGTTGGTATTTTCCTTTGCTTTCAGGATGACGAAAACGTCCGCGTTTACCGTTTTCCCGTCGATTTTCAGCTTGACGCCCGGGTGCGAAGAATGCGGCGAAATACGCGAAACGCCTTTCGTTTCGACAGCCGTCTGGATCATAATCGTTTCGATAACTTCTGCCGCGATCGTCGTTATCCCGGAAGCGCGGTCTTTTTCTTCTGCCATTTTTCAATCAACCTTTCTGCTAAAAAGATTCTGATTCAATCTCTTAAACCTTTCAGGGGTCGCTGCCAGTGTCGTCGAACCGCCCGTAAAACGTACCTTTAGTATAAACGATAAAGTCCGAAAAAACTTATCCGGAGGATTTTATGTACGCGCGTCATATTTCCCCCATCTCCAGGCGAAAGCCGGAGATAAGAAAGGAAGGAGAAGGAAACGGCAATGCGCAGGCAAAGATGGTCCTCGCATTCAGAGACAGAAGTTTGCCAGTCTGGCCTGTGAGGCGTGAATATGCTAAAAACGATTCCGGCCACAATGTACCTTGACAGGAAAACCGGTTTTGGTTATTATGAGTTCGATAAGTATTATTATCGTACGCATAAGACCCAGTAAGACAGGAGCCTTTAATCATGCCGGAACCTGTAACGCTTTCAGACGCAGCGAATCGGTTCGTTCGTCAGATCGAAAATTCGCGCAGCCAGAATACAGCGAAAACCTATCAAAACGGGATGAAAGCTTTTTTGGAGATGTACAAGGAAAATGAAAACCTCGACGATTCGGATCTCGAACGGGTCCTGGTCGAAGTCCTTG
>CALIHP010000035.1 GCA_938020565.1 uncultured Anaerolineaceae bacterium
AGAAGAACAGAAAGGCATTGCCACCGTCCTCGACGCCGCTGCGCTGACGTATATCGCCGCCGCGCTTCAATCGGTCGCCACGCTCCTTTACTATTCCAGTATCCTGAGCGGCGGGAATCGCCGGCGAAGGTATTAAAAAGGCAGAAACACATGCCCAAAAACGAACGAATCGCCTCCGACATCGTGATCAGCCGTCTTCCGTATTACCTCCGGACGCTTAAGCAGCTTCAGGCGACGCGAAACACGATTATTTCCAAAGAATTAGCCGAAATCTTCGGATACACCGCGCCACAGGTCCGGAAGGACCTTTCCCAATTCGGCGAATTCGGGAAACAGGGGAAAGGCTATGATATCGATTACCTGATCCGGCAGCTTGAAGAAATCCTGCAGGTCGACCGGATATGGGATATGGTCCTGATTGGCTTCGGAAACGTCGGCCATGGCGTCCTGAACTATTACAATACGCCGGATTCCGGATTCCGGATCGTATCGGTCTTCGATATCGATCCGAACCTGATCGGGAAAGAAGTTCATGGCGTTCCGATCCGCTCAATGGATGAAGCAGAGGCGTTTATCCATAAGCACGAAATCCGACTCGCTCTCCTCGCCGTTCCCGGAAGCGAAGCGCAGTCCGTCGCCAATCAGATGATCGAATATGGCGTCCGCGGAATCTTAACCTACGCGCCGCAGAATCTCGTCGTTCCCCAGGACGTCCAGGTCCGGTATATCGATCCGATTAGCGCGCTGCAGCACATGACGTTCTACCTTTAGAGAAGTTATTAGTTCACTTCCGAAAAAAGTACAGCAGCATGCACCCTGCAAGCGTCCAGCGCTCACTTAACCCTGAATAATCGATCGCCGATACACTTCGCGCATCGAAATCGCCCTGGACGCGCCTAACGCAGTGCAGATCGTCGGTTCGTCGACCATATACGCCGGGATTCCCAGCGTCTTCGTCAGGTATTTATCGATCCCGCGCAGCAGGCTCGTCCCGCCGCAAAGCGCGACGCCGCGGTCAATAATATCCGAAATCAACTCCGGCGGCGTCTTCTCGAGGACCTTCCGCGCCGTGCCGGCAATCTCCTCCAGCGGATCATGCAGCGCGTCGACCACGTCGTCCGTCGTCAGCAGCACCGGTTTCGGCAGGCCGGTTACCTGGTCCTGCCCCTGAATTTCCATCGATTGCGGCTGCTCGACCTGCACGGCGGAGCCAATTCGAATTTTAATCTGCTCCGCGGTCGGCTGGCCGATAATAATCCCATACTTCTTCCGGACGTACCCCTGAATCGCCTCGTCAAGCCGGAGCCCGGCGACCTGGCTTGTTTCGGACGTGACGACGCTGTTCATCGCCAGGACCGCCGCCTGGGTCAGTCCGCCGCCCAGACAAATAATCATGTTCCCCGACGGCGTCGAAATCGGAAGATCGACCCCGATCGCCGCGGCCAACGGCTGTTCCATGAGAAATACTTCGCGGCTGCTCGTTCCCAGTCCAACTTCATGCACCGCGCGGCGTTCGACGCTGGTAATCCCGCAGGGGATCGTAATCAGGATCCGCGGCCGGAACACGAGCATCGTCCCGCAGACCTTCTGAATCGCGAACCGGAGCAGGTTTTCGGTAATTTCATATTCAGCGATAACGCCGTTCCGGAGCGGTTGGACGACCTCGATCGTGTCCGGAACGCGCCCCAGCATGTCTTTCGCCGCCTGGCCCCATTCGACCATTTTCAATTCTTCAATAATAATCGCCGCGATTGTCGGCTCCTGCAGCAACAGCTGACGCCCTTCGATGATAACAAGGTTCATCGTTCCTAAATCGATCCCTAATTCACGTGATAGAAATGCCATCGTCCGTAGGTTGCCTCGTTTCGCCGCGGATTTGATTGAACTAATGATAAACGAAAAGCTTACTTTCCGGTATGATCGCCTAAAAATCCAGACCGAAGCGCAGAGCGTCGTTTCGCCGCGCTGACGCGGAGCCGCGACTTCTTGAGCAAGAGGTACGCACGGGCAAATTCAGAGTCGTCCTTCTGCTCCCGCGCTTCTTTCATCGCCGTTTCCGCGCGGCGTACCGCTTCCGCCGCGCGCGCTTCATCGATCATCTCAACATTCTCCGCCGAGTCGACCAGGATCCGAATCTCCTTCGGAAGGACCTCCATAATCCCGCCGGTACAGGTGAACTCCTGTTCGTCGGCGCCCTTCCGGAGCCGGATAATTCCATTCTCCAATTTCGAATACATCCGAATATGATTTTCGAGGATCCCAACTTCGCCCATGCGCGTCGGAATCGAAGCGAAATCCGCTTCCCCTTCGAAAACGACATGGTAACGCGAATAAATCCGAACGAACAGGCTCATCCCGCAGCTTCCATTTTCATCTTAGCAGCCTTCTCACGCGCTTCCGCAACTGTCCCGACCATATGAAACGCCTGCTCCGGAAGGTCGTCGGCTTCGCCGTCCAGAATCGCCCGGAAGCCTTCGATCGTATCCTCAAGCTTGATATAGCGTCCGGAAAACCCGGTATATCGTTCCGCAACGAACATCGGCTGGGAAAAGAAATGCTCGATCTTGCGGGCGCGGTTGACCGTCAGCCGGTCCGCCTCGGAAATTTCGTCGATCCCCAAAATCGCGATAATATCCTGAAGATCGCGATAATGCTGGAGAACGCGCTGAACCTCGCGCGCGACGCGATAATGTTTCTCGCCGACGATATTCGGATCGAGGATCCGCGACGTCGAGGCCAGCGGGTCGACCGCCGGATAAATACCTTTCTGCGCGATCGAACGCTCGAGCGCGATCGTCGCGTCCAGATGTGTAAATGTTGTGACCGGCGCCGGATCGGAATAATCGTCCGCCGGAACGTACACGGCCTGCATCGACGTAATCGAGCCCAGCGTCGTCGACGTAATCCGCTCCTGAAGCTCGCCCATTTCATTCGCCAGCGTCGGCTGATACCCGACTGCCGACGGAAGGTTCCCCAACAGCGCAGAAACCTCCGCCCCGGCGAGCGAGAAACGAAAAATATTATCGATGAAAAGGAGGATATCCAGCCCCTGATTCCGGAAGAACTCCGCGTTCGCGAGCGCCGTCAGCGCGACGCGCAGCCGCACGCCCGGCGGCTCGTTCATCTGACCGAAAACCATGACCGTATCCTTCAGCACGCCCGACTCGGTCATCTCCTGATACAGCTCCGTTCCTTCGCGCGTCCGCTCGCCGACGCCGGCGAAAACCGACAGGCCGTGATGAACCTGCGCGATATTCCGGATCAGCTCCATGATAATCACCGTCTTCCCGACGCCCGCTCCGCCGAAAATTCCCGTTTTCCCGCCCTTGGTAAACGGCGCGACCAGGTCGATCGCCTTGATCCCGGTTTCGAGAACCTCGACTCGCGTCGACTGGTGGCTGAAATCCGGCCCCATGTGATGCAGCGGGTAGTACATTTCCGAACGGATGCTGCCCTTTCCGTCGACAGGCCGCCCTAAAACGTTCATGATCCGCCCCAGCGAATCGTTCCCAACCGGAACCATAATTGGGTAACCGGTCCGGCGAACCGCCATCCCGCGCCTCAATCCGTCCGTTACGCCCATCGCAATACAGCGGGCAACCGAATGATCCAGCAGGATTTCAACTTCGATCGTCAGGAAATCCTGATCCGGGCGAAGAATCTCCAATGCCTCGTAAATCGCCGGCAAGTCTTCCTGTGGAAATCGGACGTCGATCACGCTCCCGTTGACCTGAACGATTTCTCCCGTCGCTTTTTTCATAAAAACCCTCTCGTCCTCGCTTCGTCAGTCCTTCATCATCGCGCTCGACCCGGTCACGATATCTAAAATACTGTTCGTGATGGATTGCTGACGCACGTTATTAAACTCCAACGTCAGATCGCCCAATAGCTTCTTCGTATTTTCCGTCGCCTGGTTCATCGCCAGCATGCGCGCCGTATGCTCGCAGGCTTTCGCCGAAACAAACGCGTTGAACAGCGTCATCCGGATACAGCGGCGCATCATCGAAAAAACGAATTCCTGCGGATCGCCGTCAAAAATACATCCGCCGCGCGCCTCCTTCGCTTTCTCCGCTCCCGCCTCGCCGCCCTCTTTCAACAGGTCCATCAGCGGCAGCAGCCGTTTCGAGCGCGGGGTCAGCTTCCCCATCGACACATACTCGGTATATACCAGGTAGACTTCACCGTATTCGCGCGCCTGAAACGCGCGGGAGACCATCTCCGCCAGCGTCGATACATCGTAGAAGCTATGCGCGCTGGAAAGCTGGCTGAAGTCAGCGACCAGGTCGCGCTTCCGCCGAAGCAGCATCTCCCGTCCCCGTTTCCCGACCGAAACATACTTTTTCGGCTTCGGGATCTGCCGTTCGAGCTGCGTCAACGCCTGGAAAACGTTCGCCGGATATCCTCCGGCTAAACCGCGATCCGCGCTGACGAAAATGATCAATACCGGAAGCGAATCGTCCGGATCGCTCAACGCCGGAAATTCATCGTAAAACTCGCGTTCGTTATAGACGTCGCCGATGACCTCGCGGATCATCCCAATATAAGGATTCGTTTCCTCGGCTAAAAGGCGGAACTGGCGGACCTGACTGGAAGAAACCGCCTGAAGCGCCCGGGTCAGCTGCCCGATGCCTTCAACCGATTGAATCCGTTCCTTAATCGTCGCCAACGATGCCATGCGCCCGCCGCCTATTTATAGATCATTTCGAACTGCGAAAGCGCGGTTACCAGCCGGCTCTTCAAAACGTCATCCACCTTTCCGGTCGTGGAGATCCGATA
>CALIHP010000036.1 GCA_938020565.1 uncultured Anaerolineaceae bacterium
TCGATCGACGATTATTCGGTTACGATCCTGCCGAGTTCGTTTACGCTGACGCCGGCGTCGGACCCGGTTAGTCTGACGATCGTGAACCGGATTAAGCCAGGGGGGATCCTGACCTTTCGGCAGGACCTGATCGATCCGGCCGGCGCCAGAATCGAAAATGATCCCCGCGAATTCAGTTACCTGATCGAAGGGCCCAACGGGTACCATCATGAAATTACCATTTCAGAGCAGGCCCCGGTCACGCTCAATGAACTGACTTACGGCGAGTATCAGATCACGCGGAGCGGGCTGCCCGACGGATATGAGGCCGCCGGCGGACCGCAGGACGGGAAGATTCAGTTATCAGAGGTCGCGAAATCGATCGAGGTTGTCATGGTCAATCGATTTACGCCCGAAACGGCGGATATCGTCGGGAAGTTTGAATGGATTGACGGGCCGGTGCGGCGTCCTGATCTGAAAGTCGTTTTATATCAGAACGACACGCCGCTTTTCTCAGAACCGGCGACCGTTACCGAAGGGGATCTTCAATATACCTGGCGCGACGTTGCCGTAACCGACCTGCATGGGAATCCCCGCTCGTTCCGGATCGAGCTCGCGGAGCCGGTTCCGGATTACGTTTCGTCTTATCCGGAACCGCTGACGATTCGAAATCAGTATTCGATTCCGGTAGACGGTGAGGCGAAAGCTGTGGTTGAATGGCGCGATGGACCGGATACGCGCCCCGTCGTCGCGCTCCAGCTGACGCGGCGGGTTGGATTCGGCGGGGAGGAGGTCGTTCCCGGCGTCGATCCCGCCATTCTGGATCCGGCCCTGAACGAGGTATCCTGGAGCGGGCTGGAAAGGACCTCGCTCAACGGTGAAGCGTACCGGTTCGGCGTCCGGCAGGGGATTATTGAGGACGGTACGTTTAAGCAGGCGCGTTTGAGAGATTACGATACGACTATTAACGGGCTCACGGTTACGAACCAGTATATCGTTCGCAACGATGGGATGGTTGTCGCGCAGGTCGAATGGGTGAACGGCGATCCGGAAAATCGTCCGGCCGTATTCGGGCGGCTTTACCGCCAGTTAGCCGGGCAGACCGAAGCGCGCGTTGCTCCCGATACGACGATCGCGCGGTTTTCCAAGACCGATGGGAAAATTACCTGGAACGGGCTGGAAATGACGACGATTCAGGGAGAACCGTATATCTTCTCGGTCCGACAGGTGAATCTGGCTGGCGACGATTTTACGCCGCTGAATTATACGAAGAGCGAAACCGGGCTGACGGTTACGAATTCCTACGTTCCGCCGGCGAACGGGAGCGCGAAAGCGTCGGTGCTTTGGGTTGACGGCCCGGAGGAAAAGCCGGAAATCAGCCTGCAATTGATGCGCAGCGCGGCGGGGCGCGAAGCGGAACCGGTCCCCGATCAGGACGTAATCACGCTTCCCAATGGCCAGACCGACGGCGATTGGAGCGGTCTCGAAGAGACGGATCTCGATGGGAAGCCCTATACGTTTTCCGTCCAGGTTGGGCAGACGGAAAACGGAAGGTTTGTTTCCCGGGATCCCTACGCTTACGCCGTTTCAGTCGACGGACTGAACGTTACAAATACGTTTATCGTGACGACCGACGCGTCCGCGAAGGCAGTTATTGACTGGACAAATGGATCGCCCGCGAACCGTCCGACGATCTATCTCAGGCTTTACCGGCAGTCGGCGGACGGTGATCGTGAACCGGTTCCGGGCGTTGGCCCTGTGAAAGTTGAAAACGGCGCGCCGACCGCTTCCTGGGAAAATCTGGAACGGACGGACCGTCTTGGGAACCCATATACGTTCAGCGTCGAACCGGTCGCTTCCAACGGGAGATCGCTCCGGCTTGACGATTACGAAACGACGGCGGATGGTCTGACCGTGACGAATCGGTACGTTATTCCGACGAATGGCGAAATTCAGGCAGAGATCATCTGGAATGGCGGGCTCCGGGGAGAACGTCCAACCGTCTGGCTCAAGCCGCAGCGCGCGATCGAAGGCGGCGAATCGCAGGATATTCCAGGCACCGAACCGATCGAAATTTCGCCTGATATGACGCAGGCCGCCTGGTATGGACTGGAACGAACGGATCTTGCCGGAAGCGCCTATAATTTTACGGTTATCGAGGGCCAGCTTCGCGACGGCGTTTTCGTTCCGGAAAATCCCGCTGGGTACGAGCGGTCGGAAATGGGAGCGGTTGTTACTAATACGTATATCGTTCCGAGAAATGGAAGCGCGACGGCGACGGTTCTCTGGGAAAACGGCCCGAAGGATTCCCGTCCGGAGGTTCACCTGAAGCTGAACCGTCGTATCGAAGGCGCTTCCGTCGAGGAAGTCCCGGAAGCGCCGATCCAGACCGTTCAGAACGGCGCGGAGACGGCTCTTTGGACCGGGTTAGAGGTTACGACGATTGACGGCGATCCGTATATTTTCTCGGTTTCCGTCGTCAACTCTGACGGGGAGCCGTCGGATCCGGAAAATTATTCGGCGCTGGTCAATGGGATGACGGTTGTCAATCGATACGTGATTCCGACGACCGCGGAGGCGACCGCCTCGATCGAGTGGATGAACGGGGCGCTCGTCCCGCGTCCGTCATTCCAGTTAGCGCTCGTTCGTTCGGTTATGGGCGGGGAAGCGGAACCGGTTCCGAATACGCCGCGCCGCATGGTCGAAAATGACATGACGACGGTCCATTGGAGCGGGCTGGAGGTCGGCGACCTGAACGGGAACCCCTATCAGTTCTCGGTCCGGATCGTCAATAATCAGAACGAAGAAACGACGATCCCGGATTATTCGAGTCTGATCGACGGGCTGATCGTTCGCAATGTCTTTATTGTTCCGACGGACGCCTCCGCAACCGCGCGGGTCAACTGGATCGACGGCCCGAAGAATAACCGGCCGCCGATCTGGCTCAGTCTTTTCCGCAGGAGCGATCCGGACGCGATCCCCGAGGCTGTTCCCAATGCACAGATTTTAGCCGTTCCCGCGGGAGAGAGCGGCGTAACCTGGCAGAATCTGGACGCGACCGATCTCGACGGCCGGCCTTACGAATTCAGTGTGCGTCTCGTTGACGCGGCCGGCGAGATCTTTTTCCTCGCCAACTATGAAAAGATCGAAGACGGAATGACGATTACGAACCGTTATATTATTCCGCGCTACGCCAGCGCACAGGCAACGCTGAGCTGGGTTGACGGCGACGAATCGCATCGTCCGGATACCTGGCTGCGGCTGATGCGCAGCACGATGGGAGGGGCGCCGAGTCCAGTTCCTGACGCGCCGATTGTCAACATGATCCATGGCATGACGACCGCGTCCTGGGAAAACCTGGAAGCGACCGACGCTGAGGCAAATACGTATACTTTCAGCGTCATGGAAACGGACGAAACCGGGAAGAGCGCGGCGCCGCAGGATTACCGGAAGATTGAAAATGGAATGTCGGTCGTCAATACGTATCAGGTTCCGTTTGACTACGACGCCGAGGGCCGTGTTGTCTGGCAGGGGGGAACGATCCTGCGCCCGACCGTTTACCTGAAGCTTTTCCGGAAATTAGGCGAAAACGGCGTCGTTGAGGCGGTCCCGGACGCGGCCGTAAAGGCGCTCGCGAATGGCATGACGGTTGTAAAATGGACCGAGCTGCCGCGGACGGATATTACGGGAACGCCTTATTTCTACAGCGTCCGTCCGGTCAACGAGCAGGGCGGGGACCTCGTCCTCGACCGCTACGTGACGGCGGTCGATGGGCTGACCGTGACGAATACGTTCGTCGTACCGAGGACAGGAACGGCGCGCGGAACGGTACAGTGGAAGGGCGGCCCGAAGGATAATCGCCCGACCGTCCGTCTCAAGCTTCAGCGGCAGATCGATATCGGCTATCCTGAGGACGTTCCAGGCGCGGAAATTAAGGTGCTTCCGAATGGTACAACGTCGGTCGAATGGACCGATCTGGAGGAAACCGATATTTACGGAAACGAGTATTTATTTACGATTCAGATCGTTGATGAAGCCGGCGAGCCGACGAACGCGCCCGGCTACCTGAAGAAGCTCAGCGGTCAGGTCGTTATCAATACCTACATTATCCCGACCGATGGGGTTGTCGACGCGACGAAAGTCTGGGTCGACGGGCCGGAAGACGATCGCCCGACGACCTGGTTCCGGGTTTACCGGCGGATAGGCGATGAAGCCGAGATCCTGATCCCCGGATCGACGATTGTCGAGCTTCCGGGCGGCGTGACAACAGCGCATTGGGACGGACTGGAATCGACCGATATCAACGGCGTTCCTTACCAGTTTTCTGTTCGCGAGGTGGATAGTCTGGGGCGTGACGCCGTGCCGGTGAACTATGTGAAGAGCGAAAACGGGCTCAGTGTGACTAATACATACATGATCCCGATGAATGGCGCGGCGGTTGCCGAGATTGAATGGGTCGACGCGCCGGCGGACGTTCCAGCGGTCTGGTTCAAGCTTTTCCGGAACGTCGAGGGCGGGCCGATCGAGGAAGTCCCGGACGCGATCCTGAAGCAGCTGAACGGATCGGTCAGAAGCGTTGCCTGGGCGAATCTGGAATTAACCGACCGCAAGGGCGCTCATTATATCTTCTCAGTTCAGGAGGTCAACGCATACGGGCTGGATTTCGTCCCGGAGGGATACGAGAAAGAGGAAAACGGGCTGACAGTCGTCAATCGCTATATCCAGTAGACGAGAAGAACGAATCTGATAAAGAAAAGCCGCGGGAAACGCTCCCGCGGCTTTTCTTTATCAGGTTTTATGCTGGTTTTTCTTACTCAATCGTCCATTTTTCCCAGCGTTCGTATCCGGTCAGCGATACCGGTGCCTTGATATTCGGTTTCCGGAGGAACGGTCCGCCGTAATAATACGTCGGCGTGATGATCGCCGCTTCGTTGATCAGGATTTCGTCCGAGCGCGTATACAGCTCCACGCGTTTTCCCGGGTCGAGCTCCCTCGCTGCCGCCAAAACGACTTCTTCGTATTCACGGTAGAGCGGGTCATCCCTTTCAACGCAGCCAACGCTTGGCCAGTCGGTTACGGCCTGATACGACGCGCCGCAGAGAAAAACGTCTTTCGTAAAGTTATTGGCGTCCATGTAATCCTGGACCCAGGTCGCGCGGTAGACGTTTGAAGTTCCGTCTTCGCGTTCTACCTTATAAACCTTCCATTCGCTGTTTTTCAGCTCCACGTTGATCCCCAGCGAATCGGACCACATGTACTGGATCAGTTCCATATACATTTTCCGGCTTTCGCTCGTGTTATACGCGACGGTAACGGTGATATCCCCGGGCGTAATTCCCCTCTCAGCGCAATAATCGGCGATCAGCTCCCGGGCTTTTTCGGTATTGAAGCTTGCGCCGAAGTCAGGATCGTCGCTGACCGGCGCGCCGGTTACGCCTGGATGAATAAACGCTTTGGCGGGCATCCCGGCTTTCAGCGTCGTCACGACCGCGTCGCGGTCGATCGCGTAGGCTAACGCTTTCCGAACGCGGATGTCATTGGTCGGGGGCAGGTTCGGATTGAAAATCAGGAATTCCGTTCCGACGTCGCCATTCAGGTCGACGACTTCGGCGGAAAGGACCGGATCGGTTATGATTCGATCGTAATCCGCGGCAGTGATTCCTGCGTTATCCATGTTCCCGGCTTCATACTCGGACAATCCGGCGGACGAGTCCATGATATGGATCGTAACGCCGGCGATGGACGGTGCTGGGATTTCTTCCGTCCCAGGCCAGAAGGGGTTCGCGAGAAGGGTCAGATGCGAATCGTGGACCCATTCTTTGAGCGTGAACGGGCCGTAACCCTGATACGTTTCGCTTTCGGTCCAGCGTTCCGCGACCCCCTCGGTGCAGGCGTCTCCTTCAATGACCCATCTGGGCATGGCATGCAGCATCCACATCGAAATAATATTCTGGTTGAAGACGCCGGGTTCGACGAACGTATATTCGATCGTAAAGTCGTCGATAACTTTGACGCCGACGGCTGCGAAGTCGGGTTCCTTGCCCTCCTCCGGCGTGTTGAACGCTTCGGCGCCTTCGATTGCGTAAGCGACGTAGGCGTAGTCCGACGCGGTTTCCGCGCGGAGCGTCCGTTCGGCGCCGTACGCGAAGTCCGAGGCGGTTACAATCCGAACCTTCCCATCGCAGTCAAGCGCCTCTTCGACGGCGTCGGTTTCCGCGTTGTAGCGGACCCAGGGAACGCCCTGCCGGATTTTAAACGTGTAAACGCGGCCGTCGGCGGAAATCTCGAACGATTCGGCCATCCCGTTTTCAATGGCTCCGCTGACTTCGTTCTGCCGCAGGAGCCCGACGGTCATCTCATCCGCAAGCTGGATCCCAATCTGATCGCCGACGAGCGCCTGATCGATGGATGGAATATCGCCTGACTGGAAGAAGGTCCGATAAAATTTGCCTTGCTGCGCCGAGACGGGTGCGGCGATGATTAAGATCGCCAGGATGCAGCTGATAACCATTGATTTATAAAACGTCTTCATTTTTCACCTCCAGAGAAAAATATACAATACGACTGTGGATCAAAAGATAGGTAGAACTGGTTCGATCTAAGCCTGACGCTTTCGGAAACAACGTACTTATATCATACCGTATCTGGTCCGAAAAAAGAGAATTCGATGATGAAATCGCGAATTCGTTCCGTTTCGTTCCAAATAAAAAAAGACGCTTCAGCGGTTTTTACCCTGAAGCGGTCTTCCTGATCCGGGGCGGATCGGCGCGGTTTGAAAATTCGAACCCGCGGATTATTCTCCGATTTCCCAGGTTACCAGATTCGCCAGGTACGGGTTAACTCCGTAGTAAACGCGAAGCGGGAGCGGACCTTCATATTCAAAGCAGGCGTTTCCCTGGACGGCCTCGCCGGGAAGGACCAGCAGGTCAAAGAGCCGAGGACAGTCGTACTCGTATTCCAGCAGCGTTCCGTCTCCGTTTCGCACCCTCAGGTTACTGTAATCGAATTCAACCGGTTCATCCGTTGTGTTAGTCAGCTTCACTGATAACCGCAGGATTGAATCGCGGCTGACGAAAGCCTCGGTCAGCTGCATGTAACCGACGGTGGTGGGGACGATCTCGTGCATGTGATGAATCAGGGTGGGGTCGACGGTCGCTTCTGTCCCGCTCAGCGTGAGTAATAATTTCTCCGTCAGTTTTTCCAGCTCCGCGACTCTCGGTTCCAGTTCGCCGCCGCTTTGCGCGGAAGCGGGGAGCGCGGATAGCGTCAGGACTACGATACAGATGAGCCAAAAAATCTTTTTCATTTCTGTTCTCCTGTTGATTCGCGGCGTTACTCGTTGAGTTCCCAGGCGACAACATCGCCAAGGTACCGACTGATTTCGTAGGAAATTCGATAGGGCGCGGCTCCCGAATACTCGAAGAAGACGTCCCCCGTCAGCTCTCCTCCCGGTTCGATGCTGCCGTCCATCGGATTGTCATAGTTGGAAACGGAATCCAGGATCCAGCCGTCGGCGGAACGGGCGAAGAAATCGTAGTCATTAATCGAAACTTCTTCCTCTGTCGTATTGACATACCTGAACGTCAGGACGAGGTTCATTTCTTTCGTGACCTTCGCGCGCAGGAGCGTGAATTCGCCTGCGGACGTAGCGACGGGTTCGTTCATGCTATGCAACAGGGCGGGGTCGATCGCGGCTTCTTCCGGCGCGGAAAGCGTACCGTCGGCGACGAGAATGTCGATCTCCTTCTGGATCTGACGGATTTCGTTCTCAAGTTCAGCGATGCGGACGGATAAATCGTCGGTTTGCGCCGCGGCGCGGCCAGCGACCCCGATCAGCAGCGCGCAGCAGAGGATCAGTGTAAGCGCTTTTTTCATCGTAAAAATCTCCTTCATGATTTCGGACTTTTCCTCATTATTTCGTCAATTCCCAAACGACAGCGTCGGAAGGTTTGTACGTGACCCGGATCGGGGCGTCGCCCGAAAACGCGAAGCACAGGTTGCCCGAAAGCTCTTCGCCGGGGAAAACGGTTCCCCGAAACGGTTTTGCGCAGGCGGCCTCTGGAAGCAGCTGGATGCCTTCCGAATTCTCTACGCTGAAATCGGAGGTGATGATTTCGACGGAGGCTCCGGTCGTATTCTTCATTGAAAACTCGATTCTCAAAATTCCAGATTCGACCGTTGCCCGGTTCAACGTGAATTCGCCGTTCCCGGTAGAAACGACTTCGTGCATGCGATGAATTTCTGGTTCGGCGCTATGTTCCGCTTCCCCGGCGGGAGCTCCGGTCCGTTCGCTGAGTTGAAGCCGAAGCGTCTTTACCGCCTGCTCCAGCCGGATAACGCGCGTTTCCAGATCGTCTGCGTTGGACTGCGCCGCCGCGGGAATCGTCAGCGCGAGCATCAAAATCAACACAAAAAAGATGAGTCTCTTCATATCTAAACTCCTTATGCGGGGGGTATTGCTTTTCTATGCTCATTATACTGGAAAGACCGGCTTTTTGCGAAGCGTAAAAGGTCGGAAAATAAAAAGAGGAAAAGAAAGCCGATCCTGCGGCGACCTCCAGTCGTTAGACTTTTGGTCCAGCCTGGTACATACTTTTCCTCTTTAAGAATTTCGGCTGATTTCAGCGGGAAGCGGAGATTTTCAGGATTTCTCCATTCGCGCTGACGACGACGCGGAGACGGCTCATGATTGAGAGACCGTCGACCGTGCGCAGCTTTTCTTCATACACGAGCAGGCAGGCGCCGTCGGAACGTTTGGATACCTGAGGACGGGTGTGGGCAAACTGCGGATAATCGCCTGATATTTTTTTCCCGACATCGCGGATCAGTTTTTCCTGACCGTCGTCTTTCCCGAACCATCTCATCCTGATTTTCGCTCCTTTTGCCTGTCCGTTGTTAAGACTGATTATAACTTACGGCGAATGAACGTTGGAACGTCGAGGTCGCGGCGCGTATCGATCAGAGAGTCGACAAACGGATCGGCTTCCGCCGCTTTGATATCGTTTCCCAGGTTGAGCGGCGACAGGAGACTGCTGAAGGCTGCGTCGCCTTCCGGCGCGAGGTCGTTTTCCGGCTGAACGCTGGTTTTCACGCTGGAGATTCGCCGGGTCGTCTGATACGAGAACTCGGCCGCGGCGATTCCCTCTTCCGGCGGCGTAATGACGTTTTCGGAGCTCTGGACCGGCTGGGGTTCGATCCTGCGAACTGACGCGGTCTTCGAAGCGTTTTCGCTTCGGATTTCCTTTTGATATTCTTTCGGCTTTTCGAATCCGGTTTCGAACGGCGTTGAGGCGATTCCGGTCAGGATTAAAATCAGCTCGACGCTTCCATCCTCGGCTTCGGGATCGATAATCTGGCCCGGGATCAGGTCGGCGCGGTAGTTTGTCAATTTTTGCAGGTAGTTCATCGCGTCGACGATTTCGCCGAATCCGAGGTCTTCCGGCCCGGTGAAGTTAGCGATGATTCCGGTTGCGTTTTCGATCGGGATCCGTTCCAAAAGCGGATGGTTCAGTGCCTGATGAAGCGCTTCGGCGATCCGGTCTTTTCCTTTTCCGCGGCCAATCGAAAGAATCGATCCGCGTCCGTTGAGGAGCATAGAGCGGATATGCGCGAAGTCAACGTTAATAACGCCGAAGCCGTTAAGGAGATGGGTCATGCCCTGGACTCCCTGGCGAAGAACGTCGTCAGCTAATTCGAACGTTTCTTTGAGCGTCATGCTTTTCGGACTGATTTTCAGCAGCTGATCATTCGGAATCGCGATCATCGTGTCGGCGAACGCGGCGAGCTTGCTGAGCCCGGCGTTGGCGTTGGCGATTCGGCGGCCGGCTTCGAACGAGAATGGCGTGCTGACGATCGCGATCGTGATCGCTCCCTGTTCGCGAGCGATTTCGGCCGCGACCGGGATTGCGCCGGAACCGGTTCCGCCGCCCATTCCAGCGGTCAGGAAAACGATATCGGCGCCGCTTAGCGCTTCGCGAATCGCTGACGCGCTTTCCCGGGCCGCGATCTCGCCGTTGATCGGGTTTCCGCCCGCGCCCTTTCCGGAAGAGCTGTCAGGTCCGAGGAGGACCTTTTTCGCCCCTGAGACGTTGAGGAGCGCCTGGGCGTCGGTATTGGCGACGATGAACTCGACGTCGGCGAAACCTTTCCGGACCATGCGCGCGACCGCGTTTCCGCCGCCGCCGCCAAGCCCGATAACTTTAATGATCGGTTTTCTGAATAGGATTTCCGTTTTCGGCTGGTTCAAGTTTTCCATCGTTCCCTCTATCTTTCATTTTTCACAACCGAAAGCGTCTGAATGGAGCATTGGTTGCGCTGCAGTAAGTGGATAATGTTACTCGGATATAACGACTGGTCGTCTAAAAGGATGACTTTTTTTGCGCCGATCGCCTCGTTGAGGTTATGCCCGGAGCGGACTTTCGTTGACTTAACGAACAGTTCGATGAGCTGCGATTGCGCGGCGTCGAGTTCGTTGTTCAGGTCCGGTATCAGGAAGTATCCTTCGCTGCTGATCCGTCCGCGGAGGAAAGCCAGTCCCCGCCGAAGCAGGTCGATCAGCTTCACAATCAGCTGGCGCAGGAGCGGTTCGTCGGCGTTGAAGAAATCCGGGAAAATCCGCGACAGGAGAAGCGCCGCCCCGGAATCGAGCTCTTCCCGGACTGTTTTTGCCGATCGGATCGTTCGTCCGGCCGGCGCGTCCGTGAACGCGAACCCGTTTCGAAGTCCGTTCGAAATCGCGGACAGGAGATTCCCTCCGGCGAGCGATTGAACGGATTGCGCTGCGTTCGAAGCCGACTCGCTGGGAAGCTTGTAAAAATTGGCGGCGATAACGTAGCCAGGAATGCGTTCGGCCTCGTTGGCGACGGTCGCAGGTTCCTGGATCCGGCGGAGAAGGTTCATCTGCTGCTTTTTCGATTGCGCGGGGATCAGGTCGAACGGTCCGGTTTCTGACGACCATCGGCCAACTTCCATCAGGATCATCGGGATCGGGCGGCCGAGGATGGAACCCGCGACCGCGTTGTACCATTCGTATATATGAAATCCGCGATGATCTTCCCCGGTTTCGCGAAAATTCAGCCGGCCGGCTTCGACGATCGGTCCGCCCATCCCCCATTCGGTCGCGTGTTCCTGAAAACCGGCGTCGGCGGATAAGAAGAGATTTGAAATCAGCGCGTTCCCATCGGTTTTCATTAGGCGCAGCGATTCGGCGAGAAAGGCTAAATCGGGATAGTCCCCGCCGGGAACGAGCGTCGGGAAAACGGGAATGACTTTTAACTCGACGCAGATTCGCGCGTAGGTTTGGAATATGGCGACGAAACGCTCAACTGGGCCGGCCTTTCGCCAGTCCGCCGCCTTCCAGGACGATTTCAGGTTGGGCGCATGGAAAAACTGGACGAGATGAACCCCGAGCCCCTGATAATACGCGATCCGTTCGCGGAAAACGCTCGGAGAAGGCAGATTCTTCAAGGAATAACCGACGCGAATGATCGGTTCGATTCCGGCGCTGACGATCTCGCGCAGGAAATTTTCCGGGATTTCCGCCGATTCGGGAATTGGAAGAACGACCCAACGTGTCCCGGCCGCCGTCAGCTTCGGGAGCCAGAACGAAAGACTGGCTTCGTCGAAATGATCCGTGTCATTATAGTATTGGAATCCAAGGCGATTGATTTTGGACGTTAGCTGCCGATCGTTTGCCATGATAAAAAGCCACCCCTTTTTAACGTGTCTTTTTGAACATGCAATAAATATGCCATTCGGATCGGTCGCTTATTTCCAGAATCGGCGTTAGAATTGACAGAAGAAAAAACAGCGATCCGATCCGGATCGATTGGCTTCATTGGAGCGAAAGAGGAGGAACGAACTTCATGGTTCAAACGAAAATCTGTATCGCAGGCTCGTCCAACATGGATCTGGTGACGACGGTTTCGCGGATGCCGCTCCCGGGCGAGACGATCCTGGGGACCGGCTTCAAAACTGTTTTCGGCGGCAAGGGCGCGAATCAGGCGGTGATTGCGGCGAAGCTGGGCGCAGACGTCGCGATGATCGCGAAGGTTGGCGACGACGCGTTTGGGGAAGCATATCTCCGGAATTACCGCGACGTTGGTGTGCGAATGGATTATGTCGGGCGTTCGGAGAGCGCACCGACCGGGATTGCGGCGATTACGGTTGACGCGGACAGCCGTAATTCGATTATCGTTGTTGCCGGGGCGAATTCCGAAGTGGGAATTGCGGAAATTGAGGCGGCGCGTCCGGCGATTCGCGGGGCGAAAATCTGCCTGACGCAGCTTGAAATCCCGATTCCGTCCGTCCGGCGCTTTTTTGAGATTGCGCGGGAGTACGGCGCAACGACGATCCTGAACCCGGCTCCGGCGGCTGAGCTGGATCCGGCGCTGTATCCGCTCTGCGATTTCTTCTGCCCGAACGAGATCGAAGCGGAGATGATGAGCGGAGTGCCGGTCGCGAGCGCTGAGGACGCGCCCCGTGCGGCGCGGGTCTTTCTGGATCGCGGCGTGAAGGCAGTCCTGATGACGCTGGGGCGACATGGGGCTTATTACGCGGATCGCGAAACGGCGTTCCTTGTTCCCGGGCTGAACGTTGACGCGGTCGATACGACGGGGGCGGGAGATTGCTTTCTGGGGAGCTTTTCCGTTTTTTATGGAGAGGGCGATTCAGTTCGCGCTGCGATCGAAAAGGCGAACCGGGTGGCTGCGATGAGCGTGTCCCGACCGGGTGCGCAGCCGTCCTATCCGAGCCGCGCTGAAACGGGGCTGTAGGCGGGAGACGATTTGTCAGGCGGAAGAAAGCATGATATATTTATTCCGCTTTCGGAGAGATGGCCGAGCGGTTTAAGGCGCTTGTCTTGAAAACAAGTGTGGGGAAACTCACCGTGGGTTCGAATCCCTCTCTCTCCGCTGATTCATTTTAAATCCGAGCATCGACCGCATCTTCACCGGACGTGCTTTCGGAATCATCATCAGACGAAAATGAGCCATATTGGCTTTTTTTCATTTATTAGCATTTCCGACGAGCCGTTTGACCAAGAATTGAAGCCGCTTGCGCTTGTATAAATGCATTTATATGGGCTTGAACGGTTGGATGCGGAGTAGAATATATTGGTATTTGTTTGCTGGATAATTGGGATTGTACCTATCAGGTATTTTCGAAGCAAGTTTCGTCTCTCCTGATTCCAATCTAAGCCTTTCAGGCCAGAATCAGGACCGTATCTGCAAAGGAATAGTGTAAAAAGACTGCAGCCGTCTGTATTTTGATGAAAGGATTCTTAATGAATAAGAAATATATCAGGGCTTTCTTTCTTGTCGTTGCGCTTTTCGTTATCTTTACGTCTGTTTTTGCTCGAGAACCGGTCACTCTTGAATCGCTTCAATCTGAAATCGAAACGCAAAGAGCTGAAATCAAAGCACTGAAAGCTGAAATTGAAATGCTGAAAGCCCAGATCTCGGAATTGTCAGCTGGTTCTGCTTCTGATCCACTGCAGCTATCCGAGATTTTACTTCCAACAACAGCCTCCTCAGCGCAAAAATATGTTGTTCAGGATGGGGATACTTGTTGGGGAATTGCGGTCGATAAATTTAAAGTGCCTTTGGACTCATTTTTGGCTGTGAATGGAATTCCTTCATCGTACTGTAATATTGTCAGCGGGCAGGAAGTTATTATTCCGTCCGGAGGGAATCCAATTCCGACTCCAATCCCATACATTGCGCCTGCTTCTTCTATCGACGCCGGCCCGGCTGTTATCGCTCCCGTTTCAGCTGCCGCTGTCCCTGCTCCTGGAGCTGCAGCTTCATCAATCCCGGCGCCGGTTTCGGATACCGCTGTTTCGGAGAATTGTCATCCGAATTATGTTGGCGTCTGCCTTCCGTTGGATAACGATGTGCGCTGTAAAGATATTCCTTACAAACGTTTTCAATGGGTTAATAGCGATCCCTATAAGCTTGATCGAGATGGCGACGGAATCTGCTGTGAGAGTTGACGCAGAGAGTTAGCTGGAGACGTCGGGCTGGGTTCGATCCTGGCTCCAGTTTATCTTTTCCCTGAGATAAGCGGGGCCCTATACAACGGAAGAGGATCGACCCCGTATATAAAAGCATATCTTATTTCATTGGGGGAGGCTTCATGTTGAACATTCTTAAATCAAACCGAACGATCGACGCGGCGCGGGGGATCAGGAATTCCGGCTGGAGACAGGTCATCCTATGCTATGGGATTTACGTTGTCCTGATGCTGGTCAGCGGATGGGTCATTCGCTCGATGGGCGTGAGTTCGGAAATCACGTCTCTTCTGGCTTCGAACGCGGTCGCGGCGATTGGCTGCGTTCTGTTCATGCTGACAATCGGAAAACGAACGCCGGCGTCGCTGGGCCTGGCGCTGGATGGGTTTTTTAAACGCTACGCGTTGGGCTGGCTTTTCGCTGCGATTTCTCTATGCGCCGTTTGGCTCGTGAATTATTTCTTCGGGGCGATCGAGACGTCGCTGAACCCGGATTTCAGCGGCTGGCTGTTGGCGCTGTTATTTGTTGGCTTTGTCTTTCAGGGCTTCATGGAAGAATTTCAAATGCGCTCGCTGATCATGACGCAGCTTTCGCTTAAGCTTGGCGCTTTGGCTGGGATTCTCTTGAACTCTCTGTTTTTTTCTTTGGGGCACGTTGGCAACAGCGGGGCGACATGGCTCAGTACGCTGAATACGTTCCTGATCGGCGTTGTTTTCAGCCTGATCTTTTATTATTATGATACCGTCTGGCTCGTCAGCGGGTTTCATTCGGGCTGGAACTTTATTCTTGGTCCGGTCCTGGGCGTCGCGGTCAGCGGGTTCGAGCTCCCGACGAGCGTACTGGCAACCCATTCGAACATGACGCGTGCGGATTTAAACGGAGGCGCTTACGGGTTTGAGGCCGGCTATCCGGTTCTGGTGCTGTGCCTGATCCTGATCGCGGGGTATGCAGCGCTGATCCTGAAAAACAGGGCGAGATTCATCAATAATCCGGCGTCCGCATCCGATCATCCGGAGAGCTGACCCCAGAGCGCAGCGGCGGCGCGCAAGCTGGCGCCTGTCGCCGAGTCTTCGGAGGCTACCCGGATAAAAGCGAGCACGCAGACCGCCACGAAGAATAACAGGACGAGAACAACCATGATCAGCAGGATCATCTTGATCGTCGTGAAGCATCCGGCCGCGGATGAAACTGCGCTGGAAACCTGACGGACGGTCGGGAGGGCCTCGGCGAGCGGAATCCGGGCCGGTTCAGCGGGCTGGCCCGGAAGGGGAACCGCTTTTTTCTCAGGAGCGGACGACGACGCGCCGCAGGACGGACATTTCAGCAATTTCCGGTCGTAGCTGGACTTACAGTATTCACAGACAACAAACGGATCAATATCCTTCGCGCCATCGCTGATCCGGACAATCGTACCGACCGCGCCGCAGTTCGTGCAGCGGCCGACGTAATCGGCATAGTGGGCATTGCAGCTGGTACAGCGATATTGGATCGGTTCGTTCGTCATAAAATAAATCAGCTTTCTCCAAAGATATCGTTTGCCCCGCGCCGACGTTGCCGCTTTTTTTCCGCGCGGGAGGATTCGCTTACAAGAATACCAAAAAAAGTACGTTTTCTGGCGAAATTTCCGGAAGAATCGGGCGGAAGCGAAGGTTTAATAAATTTCTAATCTTTTTTGTCTTGAGAAAAGGAGGAACGGGCGGTGCCTCCTGAGGCAGAATGATATAATAGCGGAAATGGACCGGACTGATTGGCTTTTAGCGGCAGGCGTGACGCTTTTTTTTGGATTGGCGTTTTATATCCTCCTTCCGCCGTGGGGTTGGGTTGGGGGCGTTTCTCTGGCGCTTTTCATGCTATACCGAGGGAAGCTTCGTCGGGATCGGAGCCGGAAATAACGAAGAACGATCTGCGGATCGGGTCAGGAATGAGCAACATGACAAATGAATTAGCGGTAAAAGAGAATATTGTCGTCAGTCTGGCATACGAACTGACGGTTGACGGGGATACGGTGGATCAGGCGTCGGAAGAACGCCCGCTCGTCTATCTTCATGGACGCGGGAACCTGATTCCGGGGTTGGAACGTGAAATCGAAGGGATGAAAGTCGGCGAGTCGCGTTATGTGACGGTGGCGGCGGCGGATGGCTATGGCGAATTTGATCAGGAGGCGATTATCGGGCTGGATCGGACGCTCTTCGCCAATCCTGAATCGCTTCAGCTCGGCAGCACGGTTCATCTCCAGGATGAAGCCAACCAGTATTTCGAAGCGCGCGTCCTGAAAGTCGACGATACGACTGTTACGGTTGACCTGAATCATCCGTTAGCGGGGAAGGAATTGACGTTCGACGTGAAAATCGCCGACCTGCGCGAGCCGACGCCGGCAGAAATCAGCATGGGTTTCGTTCCGCAGGGCGGCTGCTGTGCGAGCGGAGGCTGCGCCGGCTGTTCCGGCTGCGGCTGATCGTCCAGTCGGATCCCGAAACTTCAGACCGGGCACCAGCGCGCTGCGAAGGGATCCGGTTTTTTTTATTTTGTGCTATGCTTAGCGCGTTAAAAATATTGAAAAGAGGCGTAAAAACTGATGAAACATTATCGAATTCCCATGATCCCCGGTCCGACCCGGCTGAATCCGGTCAGCTTTAAGGCGCTGACGAGCGATTTTGGCGCGAGTTATCAGGAAGATGAATTTTATGAGCTCTACGGCGCGGTCGGACGGAAATTAGCTCGCCTGATGGGGACCAGGAACGAAGTCGTCCTTCAGCCGGGCGAGGGGATGGCGGTACTCTGGGGGGCGGTAAAGAGTACGCTGAAACCCGGCGAAACGCTGCTGGCGGTCAGCACGGGCCTGTTCGGCGAAGGGTTCGCCGACATGGCGAAAGGGATCGGTGCACGCGGGGAGACGGTCGCTTATGATTACGACGAAACGATTCATGATTTGGACCGCGTCGAGGACGCGATTAAACGTTTCCGCCCGAAAGTCCTGACCGTGGTGCATTGCGAAACGCCGTCCGGGACGCTCAATCCGCTCGACGAACTCGGCTCGTTAAAAAAACGTTACGATATCCCGGTGATGATTGTTGACGCGGTCTCGTCGATCAGCTGTGCGCCGGTTCGCGGAGACGATTGGAACGCGGATATCGTTTTAGGCGGGACGCAGAAGGGTCTTTCGCTTCCGCCGAGCCAGGCGTTCGCTTCGGTCAGCCCCGCCGCCTGGGAAATCATTCGCGAAGTCAACTATGTCGGGTACGAAGCGTTCGCTCCGTATCGCGATCTGGAGCGAACGAAGGCGCATCCGAATACGGCGGACTGGAACCAGACCGCGGCGCTTAACGACGTTTTGGATGAGATTTTAGATGGCGAGGGGCTTGAAGCCGTTTTCGCGCGGCATGAATCCGTCGCGGCGTTCGTTCGTTCGGGCCTCGTCGAGGCCGGGTACCGGCTCTTCCCGAAGCCGGACGCGGTTCAGTCTCCCTCCGTGACCGCGGTTTATCTCCCGGAAGGCCGGACGTATGACGCGTTTCGTCAGGCGGTCGGCGCGCGTGGGATGGGGATTGCGGGAAGCTTCGGAAAGATTGCCGGAAAGGTCTTTCGCCTGGGACATATGGGGACGCAGGCGACGCGGGAAAACGCCGAAGCGGCGCTCGAAGTTTTACGGGCGGTCCGGTAAAGGACGATGAAGTCGGCGAACGTCGCGGTGATCGGCGCCGGGCTGGGCGGCCTGGCGGTTGGGATCCGGTTGGCGGCGGAGGGCTGCCGTGTCCGTATCTTTGAAAAGAACGGGCGTCCCGGCGGTCTCCTGGGGTCGACGGAGCGCGGCGGTTTTCTCTTTAATCTGGGCGCGGAGATCGTTACCGCGCCTTTCCTTTTCGATCAGTTATTCGAATCGGTCGGGCGCAGGCGCGTTGATTACTTTAAGCTGATCGAAACGGTCCCGATTTTTCAGGCGCTTTTTCCGAACGGCCGGCGTTTCGCGTTCTACCCGACGCAGGAGGAAACGCTTTCCCTGAACGTGTTCTGGGAGGAATCGGACCAGGGCGCGTTAAAGACGTATCTGGAAGAGAGCGCGGCGAATTTTGATTCGCTGTTTTTCGATTACTGCGGTCGGGTGGTGGACGAGCGGTTCCTGGCGTTTCGGAATAATGGCTGGTTCCGCCGGCTCGACGTGAACCAGTCGTGCTATGATTTTGGGAAAAAGACGTTCGCAGCTCCGGAGCTTGGCGTGCTGTTCGGATTCTGGCCGCTGTTATCCGGCGGGGATCCGCGCCGGTCAAGCCGGCTTTTCGCCCTGCTCCCGGAGCTGTTTCTGCGATGGGGGGCGACGGTCCCGATCGGGGGAATGAATCGAATCGTCGACAGCATGGCGCAGCTTTTTCAGGAGATGGGCGGAGAGATCCGCCTGAACGCCCCGGTTCAGAATATCCAGATTATGAATAAACGGGCGACCGGCGTCCGGCTCCGCGACGGTTCGATCCAGCAGGCGGATATCGTTATCTCGGACGTCGATGCGCTGACAACGTATCGGGAGCTGATCGATTCGGATCGGGCGAAGTACGAAAGCGTCCGGCTGGCGCAGGAACGGACGCCTGGAATGAGCGCGTTTGTCTATTTCATCGGGACGAAAGAAATTCTTCCTGAGCGGATTTCGCTCGCCGGGACGAATATCCTTTTCCCGGAGAACTATGAAGCGTATCTTGACGACGTTTTTCGCTGGAGAACGCTTCCGGAAGATCCGCTGATCTGGTTCCGGATCCCGACGAAAACGCTCCCGGAACAGGCGCCCGCAGGGAACGAATCCGTTATCGCGATCGTCCCGGTTCCGAATACGCTTGGAGGACGGATCAACTGGGCCCAGCAATCGTACGCTTACCGTGACCTGATCCTGAAGCGGCTGAGCTCGCTTTTTTCGGTCGATATCCGTTCGCTGATCGCTGCCGAGTTTTATATCGATCCGAACGGGCTTGCGGGTCGGGTTGGATCGTACGCAGGGGCGCTGATGTCGTCGCTGCCGGAGCTCCGGCGGGACGGCCAGCTTCGGCTTTCGAACCGGAGCAAGGATATTGAGCGGTTATACCTCGTCGGCGCCGGGGCGCATCCCGGCGGCTCGATTCCCGGCGTCCTCCTGGGCGCGGAAAATACGGCGGAGCTGATTAAGATCGATTTTGCCTGATGAATAGCGATCGATTCAGGCTTTCCTTCGGAAGAAGTCGGCAATCGGGTTGGACCTGATCTTCAGCTCGGTATCATATTCCGCGACGAATTTATTCAGAACCGCAAGCAGGATCTCCAGCGTTTCCCGGTCGCATTGGTTCTGATGTGCAACGACGAAGTATTCTTCCGCAAGCTCATCCGGGCAGTTTCCAATAAAGATTCCATACGAAGCGCAGTAGTCGACGATTGCCCGCGTCGTAAAGATCGGTTTTCGTTTAAGAACGGTCGCGACGCCCGCCGCGGAACCGCTTTCGCAGAGCGTCGTAAAGCCGTTTTCCTCAGCCCATGTCCGAACCGCGGCGCCGATCTCTTCGATCCGGCGGGCCCTGGCTTCGAGTCCTTCAAGAAAGATCAGGTCCAGCTGCTTATTCAGCGCGTTCAGCTGCGGATAGAGGCAGGAAGCGAAGACCGGCGGTTTCTCGTTGATCTGCTGCTGCCGGCTGAAGTTCAGCGTCAATCCGGTACCCGCGTTTGAGAGCGTCTTGAGACCGGCGCGTTCGCTGAGCGCGACGACGGAGAGGCCGGCGGGGACGCCGAACGATCCGTCCAGCCCGGCGTAGTATACGTCGACGTCCGGCCCGACGCGGAGCGGTTTGCCCGCGCCGAGCGCTGACGACGCGTCAACGAAGATCATCGCGTCCGGCTGCGTCCGGCGGATCAGCTCGGCGTAGGTTGGAATGTCGAGCCTGACGCCGCTGTACGGATCGATTTCAACGAAAAATATGGCGCTGTAGGACTCCTGATCGAGGGCTTTGGTCAGCTGCGCTTCGCGAAAGACAGACCCGTAGCTGGCGTCGAGGATTTCGAAATCTTTATTGAGCGCCTTCGCGACGGTCATCATCTGCGACGAGATCGGGCCGTTAACGCCGAGGAGGATCGGACTGGCGTCGGTAAAGCTGTTGAGGATGAGTTCGAATAGCGCTTCGCGCCGCTGCGGAAGGAGGGCAACCTGAGCCGCGTCCGAAAAGAAAATCTCGCGAAAACGGATTTCATGCAGGCGTGGAAGCTCATTTACGTCAACGCTGTACGGCCTGGCCATTGCGGCGAGGACGGCGGGCGCGACGGCGCCGGGGAACGGCGTAAAGGTATATTTCATGCGCTGATTACGGCCGGTACGGAGCGATTAAACTGAAAAACCGAATCCGCGCCGGCGGATCGGAACTTTCGTTTTAGTCGTGAATCCGAACGGTCCGCGCCCGTCAGAGGACGAGCGAAAGGACGATTAACGCGCCGATAAAGATCACGGCGAGGACGCCGATCCGTTTCAGGTTGCTGACGACGTAGGTATAATCCGGATTGAAGCCGGCCGGCGTTTCGCTGATCTCGCTGCCGGAAGATGAGAAGCTGCGTCGAGTCTTTTTTGCCATGTTTAGAAATCCTCCGATTTTTATAAAGCCGCGCGGGGCGGGCTAATTGTATTTCCCCGTGACGACGATTCTTTGGTTGTCAATCAGGTAAGGATAACAAGAAATCAGTGTCACAGTCGCGTCGGCCGTCTGACTCATGACCTCAACCTGGTTCGGTTGAACGATTTTCGTCTCCTGAACGGTATAAGTATACGACTGTTTTTCGGTTAACAGGATAATCTCATCGCCGGAGCGGAGCTGGTCCAGGTCACGAAAGAGCTGGCCGAAGATATCGTTATGGGCGGAGAGAATGAGGTTGCCGGCCTGCCCTGGTTCGGCGCTGGCGGCGTTTTCGCCGACGCCGGTTTTCAGCGCGTTCCAGTCGTCGCCCCAGTTTACCGGCGCGTCAACGCTGATCGCCGGGATCCGGACGCGGATCGGCCGGGCCCGGCCTTCGGGGATCTGGAGCGGCGCTGACGATCCCTGAACGATGAGCGATCGCAGGTGCGCCGGGATTTCGGCTTCATTAAATGAAGCGGTCCCACTCTCGTCCGGCGGCGTATGGCCGCCGGGGAGGACGACCGCGCTGATAATCGCCGTCGGCGTCAGCGTCGGCAGGATCATGCTTTCCGAAGCTTCGCGGTTGATCCGGTTGAGCGTCTGCGCGCCGCGGAAAAAGATCCAGAGGACCCCGATTACAGCGCAGATTTCAACCGCCAGCAGTATCCGGTCGATTTTCCGTTTTGGCGAGGATCCGCTTCGCGGTTCGTTTTTTGGATCGGAGAGACGCCGGTTGAGCTCATGATTTATCGGGGTGTCTTCACTGTTTACGGCGCGACCGTTCGCGCGATATGACGCGATCCGCGCGCTTCTCCCGAGGATTTTCCGATCGATGAAAAGATCCTTGAGTTCGTCCTCGTCTAATTCATCCGCGAATTTTCGTTTTGCCATACGATTAATTATAGTCAGGAACGTCAATTTCAATCCGTTTCATCATTTATTTCATCATTTCCGGCGTTTGAGAAATAAAATGGCTATAATTAAATTGTAGTCGGGGGTCTGGCCGTATGGTTAAGCCCCGGAACGTTGAAAACCGGATAGGATATGTAAAGTCGGGTTGCCGGTTGCCCAGTGATGGAGGAGATCATGAAAAAATTGTTATTAGTCGTTTTAGCTGTACTTGTTGTGTCGGTTTTCGCGATGACCGCTTGCTCGAAGGATGAGCCGACGGCTGAACCGACGGTCGACGCTGCCGTTGAGTCGGTTGAGGTTGCCTCTCCGGATGGCGCAGGCGGCCCCGCTGATATGGTGATCGTTACGGAAGCTCCGTAAAAGACGGTTGCCGTCGATATGAATTGAATCGGCGGCGGCGGATCGGAACGATTCCGATTCGTTGCCGCCGAACCTTTTAAGACGCCCGCTTCAGGCGCGGCAAGGCGAAAGATCGTCTCCTGACGGCGTTCCGCTTCTGGCTTGATCGTCTGGAGTTTTCCACTGTACTTTTTCGGGATGCCGTCCCGGGTCAAGGCACTTTTGGATCGGACACTGCCGCTGAGCCTTCCGTTTATTGATCAGGAGGCGGACGGAACTGCGACCCATCCGCAGCGTTTCCGTTCGGACAGCCCGCGGGTCGTCCTGATTTCGACCGCCGGATTTTATACGCTGAAACGGAATATTGACGCGTTGGCGTTGCAGTACGCAATCATGACGCCGAAGAATTCGCTGACGACGATCTTCTGCCCGATGGGCGAGCTCTTTCGGCAGCCAGCCTTGCGTGGGACGACCGACGCATACTTGGCAAAGGTCCGCAAGGCCGGACGTGAATACGCTTCCGATTTTCGGATTTCTCCGAATACGGCGCAGGCGCTCGAAGAACCGCTCTTTCCGGTCGATCCGTTTATTGAGATGGCGAATCTGAGCTGGGGCGTCGAGGATCCGCGCAGGGCGGCGAAAGCGTTGGAGCCCGAAGCCGCTCTGACGGGCCCCGCGGCGAAAAACGCGGCCGACGGTGAAACGCCGTTAACCGCGGCGCAGCAGGAAGCGTTTATCCTGACGAAGGGGATGGGCGCGATGTACCGGCCGGAGAGTTATCAGGGGAAAGAACGCGTTCTCGAAATGATCTACTCTGATCTCGACGTTTCGTTCAAGCTGATAATGGACGCGGAGCGCTGCGAAGTCGTCCGGTCGAGTCCGAAAGCGGCGACGGCGACGATCCGAAATGCCCTGGCAGGGCTGGAAGGACATTTCGGAAGGGAAGATGGAGGGGTCGGCGTCGCTGATGAAGGGGTTGTATAAGGTCCGCGGCGATTTCAGCTTCATGATGAATTGGGACGAGATCTTCGGCAGCGTGAGATCCGGGAATGAAGCGGATCCGGAGAGTGCAAAAGCGGAAGCTCCGGCGAAAACGAGTTTTCTCTATCTCCTGACGCCTTGGATTGTCTTCTGGGCCGCCGCCGCGGCGGCTGGAAAAGCGGGCGCGGCCGCCGTAATTTTCATATCGCTGGCGCTGCCGCTGGTCGGACTGCGGGCGCGGCTGACGGTTTACGACCGCCTGTCGGCGCTTCTGACTGGCGGATTATCGTCGGCGATTCTGATGGGCGTTCCGCTGCCCCCGCTGATGATTGCGTCCTACGCGCTGTTCGGGGCGATGTGGCTGGGAAGCTGCCTTTTCGAGACGCCGATCACGGCATATTATTCGGCGAACGGGTATGGCGGGACGGCCGCGTTCCGGAACCCGATGTTCATGGTTACCAATCGGATTTTGTCTGCGGCATGGGGCGTTTACTACCTGCTGACTTCCGGTTTTACGTACTTCCTGTATCAGGCGGGGCTTGGCTCGATCAGCGGGCTGATCAACTCGGCCGGGCCGTTGCTGATGGGGGCGTTTACCGCGTGGTTCCAGCGCTGGTATCCGGCGAAGATCGCGCGCGGATAATCGGGAGCGAATTGTCCGCCGTGGTCCAGAGCGCCTTACCCAAGGCATATCTTAAGGTATGCCTCGGTCATTTTTTCGATACGGAAACGGCTGAGCGCCGTTTCGCGTGCGGCGGCGCTGAACGCGGCGCGATTTTCGAGAACGGTTCCCGCGGCGGCGGCGAGCGACGCTGAATCCGGGCTCTCGAGCTTCCGGAGGTCGGCGGCAGGGTTGGCGATCACGCCGCCCGGTCCGACGACGTCTTTTAACGACCCGGTGTCATAGCCGACGACGGGAAGTCCGACGCTCAGCGCTTCGATTACAGCGTTGGGACAGGCTGGCTCCGGCTCGACGGACAGGAAGAACGTCGCTTCCCGTTCCAGCGCGATCAGCTCGTCTTTCGGGATGACGCCTTTCCAATCGAGGGTGAGTCTGGCGCCATGACGCGCGGCTTCGGCTTCGCTGCGGACGCGGACCGCTTCCGGAACGTTTCCGGCGATCGTCAGCTCGACCGGAGCGCCGTACTTCTGATGCAGCGCCGCGCAGCTGCTCAGCGCGCTTCCGAGGAGGATTTCCGATCCATGCTGCAAATTGCCTTCAGCAATCAGGACGCGGACCGGGTCGTCCCGCCGCCAGTCCTTCGCGGCGCGGGCCGGCGCGAACCGGTCGGTGTCGACGCCGTTATAGATGATCGTTTCGGGCTTCGCGACGGGACCGTACGCGGCGTTCCAGTTCTCCGCACAGAAGCGGCTCTGATAAACGATCGCGCTGGCGAGGAAACGGCGCGTCCAGGCGATCCGCAAGTTCGCGAGGTCGGCTTTGATCCCATAGCGGAGCCCGGCGCTGTGAACGCGATGGAGCCAGTTCATGCCGTTGAGCCGGTGCACAACGGGAACGCCGCGCCGCCGCGCCCGGATCAGCGCCGGCAGCGGCCGCAGCGGGCCGCCGATAACGAGATAAGCGCCGACATCTTTGCGGTTCAGCTCGAAATGCGCCTCGACGCCGAATCCAGCGGCGGCACGGAGGAAGGACTGCTGAAAGGAGGCAGGGCCTCCGATCGATTCGATCCTGGGAACCAGGCAGATGCTTTCCGTCATGCGTTTTCTCCTTTCAGCCAGTTGTACGCGTCTTTCAGTGATTCGTCGACTGGCCGCGCCGGGGGCAGCCGCAGCGCCAGTCTCGACGCTTCGTTATTGTAAAAGTAATATTTCCCGGCGAGCCGCGCGGGGTCCGAATCGCTTCCTCCGGCAGGGAAAAAGCTGCGCGCGCGCTGTTTCAGGCGAAAAAAGCGGTTAATCGCGCCGCTTCCGATTTTCAGCGTCGGCGCGGGCTTTCCCGTGATCTCGGATAATTTACGATAAAGATCGTCGTAGGTGAGGTTCTCTCCGGTCAGCAGGTAGCGCCGTCCGCGTTCGCCATAGTCGATCGCGCCGATCAGCCCGGCGACGACGTCGCCGACGTCGACCAGATTGATCCCCCCGTCAAAGCGGAAGCCCGGCGGTTTTTCTGCGAACCGCGTTATCAGGTTCAGCTTCCGCCGGCTCCGATCTCCCGGTCCGACGACCTGCCCCGGGTTGACGGTAATGACGTCGAGCCCGTAGGCTAACGCCCACTGCGCTTCGGTTTCCGCCATTTTTTTCGACGCGGTAAACGGTTCGTCCTCGACGCGAAGCTCCATGCCGTGGCTCTCCGTGACCGGGATGATTTTTCCGTCGTCCGGCGCGCGTCCGACGACGCAGCCGACCGTCGAGGCAGCGCTGACGAAGACGACGCGGCGGACGCCAGCGCGGAAGGCTTCCTGAAAAACGAGGCGCGTCCCGACGACGTTGACCGTGTAGAGCGGATCGAGCGACCGGGTCGACAGCCGACGTGCGGCGAGATGCACAACTGCGTCCGGGTAATAGCGCATCGCCGCCTGGATCGACGCCTCGTCGGTCAGGTCGCCGATGACGCGTTGAACCGGGAGATCGGTCAATCCGGCGAGCGAGCTCGAATAGCGATGAAACGCGACGACCTGATCCCCGCGTTCAACGAGCGCACGGCAGAGCGCGGCACCGATAAAGCCAGTCGCGCCGGTGACAAGAACGATCATTCACGCGCTTCCTGGAGGTAGTTTTCGAGCTCCGTCATTCCTTTCGCAGCGGTGAAATAATCGGACATCAGGTCCGTCAGCCAGTTCTTCTGGATCCGGGCGGCGCTGTCGCGTTGTTCCTGCGCCCAGCCGAGGATAATCCCGTCGTCGATCATTTCGGTAATCCGGCGCGGATCCTGGAGCAGGGTTGTCAGCCAGTTGGTTGATTTGGTGGCCTGATAGCGCGCGATCGCTTCTTTGTGCCGTTCCGCTACGGTTTTCAGGAACGAATCATCCCTGATCAGCTGATAGCGATCGATTTTGTATAACTGTGCCGCTTTCTCGATTCCGCGGAGCGTTTCCAGATCAAAAATGTCCATGAGCTTCCGGAAGTAGGTCCGCGTGAAATAATGGAAAAAGCCGTCGACGCGGCGGAACGCTTTCAACGCGTCGAAATACCCCATCTTCAGGTTGCTTTCGATCCGGTCGCGGCTGAATTCGAAAACGCCGCCAAGGTCTTCGGTAAAAGCGATCCGTTTCACGTAGACGCTCGGGTCGGTAATCGGCGGGAAATGCCCGGTTCCGTCGATATCGACCGCGATAATTTTCCTGAATCCGCGTCGGATCATCATGTTAATCGGCATGTTATCGTAAACGCCGCCGTCGATAAGCGCTTTCTCTTCGGATTTCACCGGCTTGAAGATCGGAAAATTGGCCGAGCTGAGAATGTATTCGTGCATCTTTTCCGGGGGGATCTCGTCTTTAAATAATTCGACCGGCTTGAGCCCTTTGATATCGACGGTGACAAGGCCGAAGTCGATCGGGGAACGGTAGATTTTCTGAACGTCGACATGGCTCGAGATCAGGTTGGCCAGCGCTTGATTCGAGAGCCCGCCCTGATTCAGGAATTTCCCGACCATCGCCCTGATATTTTCCGGCGACATCAGGTCCTTTTCGCGGTTGACGCTGTCGTTGACCTCGACGATATCGTCCATTTTGATATTCAGGTAGATGTTTTCGATTGCCTTGACGGTATTGGTCAGGAAGAGGGCGCCGTTGATCGCTCCAATCGACGTCCCGCAGACGCCTCCAATCGGGACCCGGAGCTCTTTCAGCGCCTTCCAGACCCCGATTTCATATGCGCCTCGCGTTCCGCCGCCGGAAAGGACGAGCGCGTATGAATTTTCAGGGGTCAGTCTCGGCGGAAGAACGGCGCCGGTAATTTTTCGGATGATGTTGTTCTGTTCCATGTTTTTACCTCTTCGATTCGGGCGATATTATTTCAGGCAGGGCGGAAGGAAACGGTTCCGCCTTCGGCTTATTATAATATAGCGCGGTGATCCGTTCCTTTTCCGCGCTTTCCCGGTTTCACTTGAAAAGCAGGGTTTCTCAGCGGCCTCCGGAGCGCGCCGCGTTTTTCGCCCGGGAACGGGTATAATTCAGGAAGCGATGACGAACGTGGACCCATGTCAGATTGAGATGAAAACGGGAGCGGATCGTATTGTCGAGCCGAACGCTGATCAGGGACTGGTCGCGAAAGCCGGGGAGATTTACGACCGGCTTTACGCGAGGTATGGCGATCCGGATGTCCCGATTCATCCTCCTTTGGACGAGCTTGTGAATACCGTGCTGTCCCAGAATACCAACGACCGGAACCGCGATATCGCGTTCGCGAACCTGACCGCTCGGTTCCCCTCGTTTGAAGCGGTTCGCGACGCGGACGCGGGAGCCGTCATAGAGTGCATCCGGCCGGCGGGTCTCGCGAATCAGAAAGGTCCCCGGATCCAGGCGATCCTGAAGGCGATTACCGCGGAGCGTGGGACGTTGGACCTGTCGTTTCTTCGCGAGATGAAGCCGATCGAGGCTCGGAGCTGGCTGACGCGGTTTAACGGCGTCGGGCTTAAGACGGCGTCGATCGTGATGGCTTTCAGTTTCGGAATGCCGGCGTTTCCGGTCGACACGCATATCTACCGTGTCAGCGGCAGGCTGGGGCTGCGTCCGGAAAAGATGAGCGTTGAGGCGGCCCACGATCATTTAGCGAGTTTATTTGATCCGGGCGTCTATCGCGCGGCGCATGTCAACCTGATTTATCATGGCCGGGAGACCTGCGGCGCGCGAAAGCCGGCCTGCGGCTTGTGTATCTTGAAGGACCTCTGCGACGCGTTCCGCGACGGCAGGGTGGAACCGGCGCGGCAATGGGGCTGATCATTCTGCTGATCCTGATCGGCGGGGTCCTGGTTATCGCGGTGGATCAGGCGCGTCCGGCGGCGCTGCGGCGGATCCCGCTCGGAAGCGCGGCCGAACGCGCGCTGACGTATATCGTGATTACCGCGTTGCTGACCTCGACGCTTTTCCTGTTTCTTTTTTTAGGCGTCGGGCTGGTTCAATATTTTCCGGCCGCGTTCGGCGAGGCGATCTGGCTGATCGTTACGGCGCTGCTGATCGGGATCGGCGCCGCCGGCGAACTCCTGCTGAAGGATCGCCGTCCGGCGTCGGTATCGCTGGTCTGTTTGATTTTGGGTCTGGGTTCGCTCTTCCTTTGGATAATCGGACGATTGATCTGAGCTGAGCGATTCGCGTTATAAAACTTTACCCTTCCCGGACACGGGAAGACAGCATAGGAGAAATTCATATGAAGGCAGTCATGATACGCCCAAACGTCTATTGGGCAGGCGTTAACGATCGGACCTCCGAGCTGTTCGAAGGCCTCTGGTCGATCCGCGACAGCGGCGTTTCGATCAACAGTTACGTTATTCTGGACGAGAAAAAGGTCCTGATCGATTGTTCCTGCGAAATCTGTACGGAGCCATACATTCAGATGATCGAGTCGCTGGTCCCGTTGAAGGAGATCGACTATGTCGTCCTGAATCATCTTGAACCGGATCATACCGGCGCGCTGATGTATTTGCGTCAGGCGAACCCGGATATTACGTATATCGGAACGAAGAAGGCCGCGGAGATTATCGCGAATTTCTATGATATCAGGGATCATTTTCAGATCGTCGGGGACGGCGAGGAGCTCAGCCTGGGAAAATTTACGCTGAAATTCGCGGCGATCCCGTTTGTGCATTGGCCGGAGACGATGGCGACGTACCTGGTTGAAGAGAAGATCCTGTTCCCCTGCGACGCGTTCGGGGGATATGGCGCGCTTCCCGGGATCGTTTTTGACGACGAATGTCCCCGGATTGAAAACTTCGAGCAGGATACGCTCCGTTATTATTCAAATATCATCGCGGGCTTCAGCGCCAATACGAAAAAGGCAATCGAAAAATTATCGGGGTACCCGGTCGAGGTGGTCGCCCCGTCGCATGGACTCGTCTGGCGGAAGCGTCCGGAACGGATCGTCGAGCTGTATAAAAAATGGGTCCGATACGCGGAAAGCGGGCGCGAGAAGGCGGTTACGCTCGTTTATGCGACGATGTACGGGAATACGGCCTCCTTCGCTGAGCTGACGCAGCAGGCGATCGCGGCGACAGGCCTGCCGGTTGAGATGTTCAACGTGCGGACGACGGATATCGGCGAAATTTTAGCGTCCGTCTGGAAGAATCAGGGGCTTGTCGTCTGTGCGCCGACGTACGAGGGGTCGCTCTTTCCGGGAATGGTTGACTTCCTGAACATGATGAAGATCAAGAAGGTATCCGGCCGGACGTCGGCGTACTTTGGTTCGTTCGGCTGGGGCTCGATGGCGAAGAAGCAATTCGAAGCGTATGCCGGGGAGTTGAAATGGAGCGTCGTCGACAATTATCAATTTTATGGAAAGCCGAAGACGGCTGATTTCGATCGTCTCCCGGCGTTCGCTGAAAAGTTCGCGGCGGAAATTCGCGCGGCGGCGTAACGGCGGAAGGAAGCGGGCCGGGCGATGACGTTTATTCGGAAGACGGAGGATTTTATCTGTGAAAACTGCGGAACGGCCGTCGTCGGAAACGGGTACACGAATCATTGTCCGGTCTGCCTTTACTCGAAGCATGTCGACCGGTCGCCGGGGGATCGGGCTGCCGGCTGCGGCGGGCTGATGGAGCCGGTGGCGGTGGCGCTGAAACGGGGAGAGGTGATCCTGACGCATCGCTGCCTGCGCTGCGGTCATGTGAAAGCGAATAAGGCGGCGCCGGAAGATGACTTCGGCCGGATCCTGGAAATCATGCGCAGCGCGTCGGCGGAGAAGGTCACGGAAAACCGCGTCCGGAACCGGCGCGCTTGACGATTCTGCGAAACCGCATATAATTGTAAAAGTCGGTTCGGAAACGCGCGCCGGCGAGGAAACAGGCGGGCATAGTTCAATTGGCAGAACACCTCCTTGCCAAGGAGAAGGTTACGAGTTCGAGTCTCGTTGCCCGCTCAGGTTAATAAGCATCCCGGCGACGTGGCCAAGTGGTAAGGCGCGGGTCTGCAAAACCCTTATCACCGGTTCAAATCCGGTCGTCGCCTCTGAATTGGCTTTTTTTATTCTTCAGCCGTTGACACGGCTTTTTTTGTATTTATCCCATGATCACCAGTTGGAGATTGAACATGTTTCGAGAGATGCGAAGGAAAAGGCAGCTTTTAGCCGAAGCGGAAACGATCCAAATCTTTGAACGCGGGACGTCGGGGGTCCTGGCGCTTTCCGGCGACGAGGGCTATCCCTATGCCGTCCCGTTGAGTTATGTTTATGCGGACGGAAGAATTATTTTCCATGGCGCGAAATCAGGGCATAAAATCGACGCGATTCGCGGCTGCGAAAAGGCTTCGTTCTGCGTGATCGATCGCGATCAGGTCGTTCCCGAGGAATATACAACCTGGTTCCGGAGCGCGATCGCGTTCGGACGTGTTCGGATCATCGATCAGGACGCTGAAAAGCGGGCGGCGATTGAGCTCCTGGCCGAAAAGTATTCCCCCGATGATCCTGAAGGACGGCGCGCGGAGATTGAGCGCGAATACAAAATCCTGTGCATGTTCGAGCTGCGGATCGAGCATATGACCGGGAAAGAAGCGATCGAGCTTGTCCGCGCGCGGAAATAAGCTGTATGTCGCTTCAGGGCTTTTCAGCGGCGCATCGCGCCGTTTTTAACGATTCTTCTTTCCTTTTTTCTTCGGTGCTTTTTTATGCCCGATATACAGGCCGAATTTCGGCAGCAGCCATTCCACCGTCAGGTAGATACAGCCCGTTACCGCGATCGCGATCGCGAACGTCAGGAGCGTATTCCCCAGCCGGTTCATCCAGGCGGGATTGACGATCATCACGATCGACAGCACGACCATCAGCGTTCCACTGAAAAGCTTCAGGATCTGGCCCTGCTCCTCTTTCATTCGGTTCGAACGCATCGTGAAAACGGCGATCAGGAAGATTATCAGCTCGTCAAGCTGGTACAGGACCATGTAAAAGATCAGGAGCGCGATAAACGTTGGCGTCGATACGCCGGCGCTGACGACCAGGTTCGACCAGACGACCGGGAACGCGGCGGTGCAGGAAAATTCGACGAGCGAAACGCCGACGCCCAGGATAACCGTCGCCCCGATCATCGCCCATAAATTATCGCTCTTGTTCATGATGTCGCGGATGCGCTCGTAGATCCCCGGTTTATGTTTTTCGTCGATCGTCAGGGAAACGCCCTGCTTGAAGAAGAAGTAATCTTTAAAATTGATGAGCCCCATGACGAGCGTGACGACGGCGACGCCGATCTGGATCCATTTCATGAAGCTGATATAGGACAGGATCGTAAAAACGCCCGTAATGAACAGCGCGTAAATCAGCGACGTAACTGTCAGAAAAACGAACCCGATGATCAGCGTTTTTTTTCGCGATTCGGTCCGGACGATCATCGCCAACAGGATTGTCAATACCCACAGAGAGCAGGGATTGACTCCGTCGACGATTCCGATCAGGAGCGTGCTGAGCCAGATCGATTTTCCGGCGAGGTCGACTTTCCCGAGAAGCGGGACGTCGATCAACGTCGCGGAATCGCCCGGGATCGTCGGGATCGCCGGTTCTTCGCCGTTGACGATCTGAAGCGCGTCGACGACGCCGTTCTGGATCCCGTCTTCGATTGCGGCCTGAATCGATTCGCGCGTTGCCGAGCTGAAACCGGTCCAGTGCTGATTACCGATAAACGTGACCGGAACGCCGGTCGGTTCAAACTCAAAAGCGGCGGCGAACTCCTCAAATTTTTTGGCGTTGTCCGCGTTGTACCAGACTTCGAAACTATGGATAACGAGCTGGTCGCCGTACGCTTCGCTCATCTCCTGAAGAAAAACGTTCTCATCGGCGCAATGCGGGCAGCCGTCTCCATTAAAGAAATAAAGATTAACGAGGTTCAGTTCCTCCGCGTTTACGCCGGATTGCGGCCCCGAAACGCAGACCAGCAGCAGGAAAATCAGTAGAATAATTCGAATACCCGGTTTCATTAGTTTTTATCCTGTTCCGTAGGTTTTTCGGATCAACCGAACGTCGCGGAAAAGTTCCGCGCACGCTTGAATTGTACCAAATCTAAATCGGATTTAATTATCCGAGCGTTCGAACGATTATCGCGCCTGGCGAAGGATCCCGCTGCGCAGCACGGTCCCGTCAGCGCGGATGATCTCTTCGTGAAGTGGAAGGTCCCGAAAATCGTCCGCGTTCAGACGATCGGTCAACGAGATCAGTTCCTGATTCGCTGATGGCAGGAACCGTTCGTAGTCCGGCGCATTTTCCCGCCGGAACGGGCCGCAGAGGAGCGCGTCGGGCTGGTCGGGGCGCCGTCCGATCGCATAGCGCGTATCCAGTTCCGTGAAGGTATAGCCGCTGAAAACGAAAAAGGTTAACCGGTCGTTCCGGCGCCGGACGCGGCGGATGAGTTCGAAAACCGCGTCCGCCTGATCGAAGGGTTCGCCTCCGCTGATCGTTACGCCGTCGATCCTGGGCGCGGCGAGGATTTCTTCGGCGACGGCGGCGACGGCGCGGAGCTTCCCGCCAAGGCGCGGCTGAAATTCAGCGTTGGCGCAGCTGTCGCAGCGCCGCTCGCAGCCCTGGAGCCAGAGCGTATAGCGCGTCCCCGGTCCGTTGGCGCGGCTGTCGGCGAGGACGGCGGCGACTCGGAACGTCATTCCCCGCGTTCGGATCGGATCCGGACCGTTCGCGGCGTCCGCGGCGCGTCGTAAAATTCGGAGGTTTTGACGCGCTCGCCGGAAAGCGCGCCGATTTTCTCTTCGAGCGCGGCGGTCAGCGCGACGCAGTCCGCTCCCGGGACGCCGCGGACCTGAACGCGGGTTCTTCCGTCTGGATCGATCGTGATTTCGATTTCTTCGAGATTTGTCATTCGGGTTTTCCTCCTGTCCATTATTTCGGGACTTCGTCCTCAGAATCGTTGGACCAGATCGTTCGGCGCTATTTGATTTTCAGGATAAGCGGACGACCGGCTCCCGATTCAGGACGCGGCGTCCGCTACGCAGGTCGATCGCGCTGACGATCAGGAAGCGGTCTGCGTCGATCGCGAAATCGACGGAAAACCGCGCTTCGCCGCGGCTTGCCGGCGGGTCGGCTTCAAGGAATTGCGCGGCGCGCGCGTTGAGGAAGACGGATTCGAACGCTTCGGACGGCTGAACCCGGTTCAGGATCCGGACTTCTCCGTTCTCATCAAACAGCAGTTCATACGGGTCGGTCGCAGTCGCGCCCTGCGTCAGGCTCCGTTCATAGATCGACAGACCGAAAAGCCGCTGGCCCGGGCGCGTCGCTTTCAGCCGCAGCGTTTTCACGACGTCCGCGCTTGGGAAAACGGCGCCGGACGGGACGATTGTCTCGAATCTGGCTTCGCCGCTTTGCCCGTCGCGGTAGCGGACTGCGTAAGAATGCGTCAGGATATCGCGGAGCGGCGTCACCCCGGACGTGGCCGCCCGAAGCGCCCCGATCGCGACGGACGTCGTCGGGTCGGTTTCGACGAACGATGATTCCGGAAAGACAGACCGGATCGCCGCGCGGATTGCAGGGATCCGGACCGAGCCGCCGATCGCGAAAAGTTTTCGGAGCGCGGACGAGTCGACGCCGTTCGCGGCGGCCGCGTTCCGAACGTCGCGGATCATGCGTTCAAGATTCGGAAGGAAATCGTGGCGCCTGAGGATTGTTTCCAGCTCCTCGCGCGTCAGCTCCATTCCGCCGAAGGTTAGCCCGCCGGGATCGTCTTCCGGCTCGAACCGCGCCGTCTCCCGCTCGCTCAGCGCGATTTTCAGCCGTTCGCAGCCGCGCAGCAGCGCGGCTCCCTGCGGGCGGAGGCGGGCATCCTGAAGCGGGATCCCGATCCGGCCGCAGAGTTCTTCGAGGATCCAGCGATCGATATCTGCGCCGCCGGTCGACCGGCCGTCTTTGCCCCTGACGCGTATCGTTCCGCTTGAATCGTGCGCGGCGACGAGAGCCTGCTGCGTCGTTCCGCCGACGTCGAGGACGAAAAACGGTTCCCCGGATTCAAGGCGGATCCCCGCGTCCGCCGCCGCCGCGCCGGCTTCGTCAAGAACGCGCACGGCGAGATTGGGGGCCTCGAACGAACGCTTCAGCCAGTCGCGGTAAAAGTCGAAACTGTCGGTTGGGGCGGTGAAGATGAGTTCGGAGACGGTCCCGGGCGCGAGCGCAGCCTCGATTTCGATGAGCGTTTGTCGAAGAAAGCGGACCGCCGCCTCTTGCGCCGTGACGCGTTCGCCGCCGGCGCGGACGCGGACCGGGCTGTTCAGCGCGATATACCGTTTCATCCAGCGGAACGTCCCCGGCGCGGTCAGCAGGCCGGCCCGCTCGACCGGATAACCGGCGAGCGGCGTGCCTGAATTCGCGAACGAAATAACCGACGGGATCAGGAACGTTCCCGGAAGCGACAGCCGCGGAAGGAAAAGCGGCGCGATCGTCCCGTCCGCGGCGGCCGCGGCGGCGACTGTATGCGTACTGCCAAAGTCGATAGCGATGCGCATGCCCGGTTTAATTCTCCTTTCGCTTTCGCTCGTTCAAGATTTTCCTGCAATTGTACCAATCGATCGCGGAGAGGAGTAGATTTACGCCTGAACCCTCGCGTGATGATAAAATGAATTTAAGAATGATCATGAGGTTCGCCGGAATGAAAGGAAATCGGACATGCTGAATCGTATTATTGAAGCTTTCAGGGAAGCCTACGGCACTGCGCCGGATTATGTCGTTCGTTCGCCGGGACGTGTCAACCTGATCGGCGAGCATACGGATTATAACGAAGGTTTCGTTTTCCCGATGGGGATCGTTTATGATCAGTGGCTGGCGCTCCGGAAAAACGGTCGCGACGAAGTCCGCTGGTATTCGCGCGACGTGGATTCGAAGGACGCGTTTTCGATTCGCGACTTTTCGAAGAAGAAACGGTCCTGGATCCAATTCCCGCAGGGCGTCGCCTGGGCGCTCCGCGAACAAGGTTATCCGTTAGCCGGATTTGACGGTTATTCGATGGGGACGATTCCGATCGGTTCCGGGCTTTCGTCGTCGGCGGCGCTTGACCTGGTCAGCTGCGCCGCGTTTTCGCGGGCGGCGGGGTTTGACTGGGACCCGGTCGCGATGGCGAAGGTCAGTAAAGCCTGCGACAATCGCTGGATCGGATTAAACAACGGGATCATGGATCAGCTGATCTCCGCGATCGCGGAGGAAGGAAAAGCGACGCTGATCGATTGCCGCGACCTGAGTACCGAGACGTTTTCGCTCCCGGGCGAAACCGTTATCGTTATCCTGAATACAAACGTCAGGCATTCGCTTGTCGGATCGGAATATAACGATCGGCATGCGGAATGCCTCCGCGGGGCGGAGGCGTTCGGGCTGGCGTCGCTGCGTGATCTGTCGCTGGAGCGCTTTGAGGCGGAAGCCCCGGCGCTCGATCCGGTCGTGCGCCGCCGCGTCCGGCATGTTTTAAGCGAAAATCTTCGGACGCTGGAGGCGGCGAAAGCCATGGCGGCGAATCAGCCGGAGCGTCTTGGGCTGCTGATGAACGAAAGTCATGAAAGCCTGCGCGTTGATTTTGAAGTTTCCTGCGTTGAGCTGGATATCATGAGCGAGGAAGCGCGGCGGCAGCTTGGCTGTTACGGGGCGCGCATGACCGGCGGTGGCTTTGGCGGGAGCGTCGTTGCGCTCGTTCGCACGGATGCTGCGGATGAGATGATGGCGGGGGCCGCGGCCGGCTATCAGGCGCGGACGGGCATCCAGCCAACCGTTTTCGCGACGCGGCCCTGTAAAGGGACCTCGTTTGAGCTGAATTAGCGCTTCCGAATAGAAAAACCCCGGAACAGTTCATTCCGGGGTTTCTTTTCAGTAATCGATCTTACTCAGCCAGATAAGCGGAGATCAGCTCCGTTTCAATCACTTCCGGCGTCAGGCCGAACCAGCTGTAGAACTTCTGCATTTCGGCTTCGAGGTCGATATCCTCGCTGAGCTCCGGATAGAGCGTCTTGACGGTCCAAAGCAGGCCCAGCCCGCGGCGCGGACCGGCGCTGTCCCAGGAGAGGGTATCCTTCCCGAACGGGTAGATTTCGCCGTTCTTAACCGCGCGGAGCTCTTTCCAGGCCTCGTCTTCTTTCAGCATGGCGACGTTGGCTTTCGGGTCATCGAAGTAATTGACAATCATCAGGACGTCAGGGTCATACGCGGCGATCTGCTCAAAGTTGACGTCCATCCATTTATTCGTATTCTCGGCGTCGGCTTTCCAGACCGGATCGCCGCCCGCGTCTTCAACCATGGAAGTCTGGAACCAGTTCGCCGGAGCGATTTTCAGCGCGTACGCGCCGTCGGCTTCCGCGAACTGAAGCAGGAGGACCTTTTTCTTCGTCTCAACTTCGGCGGCAATTTTCGCGACGCGTTCTTCGATCCCGGCGTAATAGGCGAGAATTTCAGCGGCGCGTTCTTCTTCGCCGAAAACCTTTCCAACGGCGGTGACGTCGACGACGTAGTCGGCCGGCGATTCAAGGCTCAGGTAGACGACCGGAATCCCGGTTTCTTCGAAAGCGATGCCTGCGTCTTCGCGGGTATAGCTCTTCAGGAAGATGACGTCGGGTTTCATCGCGGCAACGGTTTCGACGCTTCCGTCCTCTAACTCCGGCGTCTGAATATCCAGGAGCGACATGAATTTTCCTTTATCCTGCCCGCCGCGTCCGGTAATAACGGACGTCCGCCCGCTTTCGAACATGAACGGCAATTCGACGATCGTCCCGGTCTTTTTTCCGGCGATGACGGCCGAGGCGGCCGGGGCGTTGAAGGTAACTTCGCGGCCGAGGACGTCGGTCAGCGTGGCTTCTTTTTGTTCGACGACTGTGACGGCGTCGACGGCGGTTTCCTGGGCGGCGACGGCGAAAACGCCGAAACAGAGCGCGAGGATGAACGTGAGAATCAGACTGCGGTAAATGTGTTTCATGAAAGCCCTCTCTTTAAATGAATGCTTATTTAATAAGTAAAGCTTGATATAAGTATACTCAGGATGGCGAATCTGTCAATCCGTTGGAATAGGGCTTTCGTCGAATTGAGAAATTTATGGGCAGGCGAAGCCGTCGATTTCAACCGGTTCAGCGCGGGGAATCAGGATTTGGACGCCCTGTTCCGGGAAGGTTTCCGACGGCTCATAGTAGCAGAGCGTCGGGACGGAAACGTAACGGACGAACAGGTCGTTCTCTTCGCTGAAATTCAGGTCGGCTCCCTGAAACTTGACCTGGAGTGGTTCGCTGATAATCGCGCGGAAGCGCCGGGCTTTCAGGTCGGCGTAGTATGGCGAGAACCATTCGGCATTATCCGCCATCGCCTCGTCCATCATCCATTTCTTTTCATAGTCCGCGATCAGCTCGATTTCAGGGACGGTCCCGAACGTCAGCAGCTGCCGCTGATCGATAAACAGGATGTCTTCGCCGCCTGCGGCTCTGATCACTGCCTGAATTTTTTCGACCGCGTCCTGCGTCGATTCAGGGTCCGGGTAGCGCTTCGGCGTCAGCGAAAACGCGATCGACACGGTCGGGATCAGGATTGCCGCCGCGATCAGGAGCGAAACGGGGCGATTCTTCCGGACGCAGCCGCGCGTCCAGCCGCCGAAACCGTCGTTCCAGGCTAACGCGGCGACGACGAGCAGCGCGATCAGGAACATGTCGAGGTTATGCAGGTTGGACCCGCCGCCGATTTTAACCGAAATCAGCAGCCCGACGGCGCAGAATCCAGCCAGCATCAACGCGATTAAACTGCGCGTTAACCGATCGATTCGCCAGCGCTGTTCCCGGTCCCAGGCGATCAGCAGCGCGATCAGCGGCAGAACGGCGGTCAGCAGCGCGAGCAGGATTCCCGGCGCGAACGTCTCGTTCGGGAGAAGCCGGCTCAGGATCAGCGGCTGGCGGGTCAGCGAATCAACGACCCATTCCCGCGTGAACATCGGCGGCGCTTCTTCGCCGCCCGGCTCTGCCGGCGATTTTACCGAGGCGGACCCGGACTTTGGCGCTGAAACGATGGCTCCGGTTGCAGCGGGCGGTTCGCTTTGGGGAAGGAAGTTATCCCGGCTCAGGTAGAATACCGCGCCGAGGAGCGCGGCGGCGGCGAGCAGGGACGCCGTCAGCCAGCGCGTTCTGCCCGGCTTCTTCGATTCAACGAAACCGATCGCCCCCGCCAGGACGGGCGGCGCGATAATCCAGGTCGAACGCGACAGGACGGCGAACGCGCCGGCGGCCATGAGAAGCGGAAGCTGGACCCAGCGCGGGGTTTTTCGCGCGGCGGCGACGATCGCAATCGCCAGGACGAGCGGCGTATAGATTGGTCCCTGATTCAGGAAGAGCATCGCGAAAATGATCGCCGGGAGCGCGGCGCTTCGTTCCCGCGGCCCCGGATTTTCCTGTTCCCGGAGGAGCGCCCAGCCGAGGAGCAGGTACGGCACGGTAAACAGGATCGCGTTCCACGCGCGCATCATCGTAATGGTGACCTTCGGGAGCAGGAAAATCGCGCCCCATAATCCCTGCCGTCCCAGATCGATATACGCCGGGATCGGGCCGTCGCTCCGCCAGTCATACAGGCGGCGTCCGAACAGGACGGAATAATCCCAGAAGCGGTTCCCTTCGGACCAGCCGACGCTGAACGGGTAGTTATTTATTGTTTGGAGCCGTTCCGCGACGAGCGCGGAAACCGAAAAAACCAGCGCGACGTTGACGAGCGCGGCGGCGTTGAATCGTTTCCCCCGCTCCCAAAGCCAGGCGGCGGCGAGAATCGTCAGCGCGAAAAGGTACGCACGGATCCAAAACGCGCCGAACGGTTCGCTCCATGGGAGAAAGCCGTAAAGGACGAGCGGCGCAGCCGTTATCAGCGCGGCAGAAACGCGGTTCAGGATTGGCGCTTTCTCTTTCAGCGGCGCGATCCGTCCGGGGGCCCAGATCAGGAAAAAGACGAAGAGCGTCCCCAGGAGAAGCGCGGCGCTGATCGCGAGGAACGAAGGGACGATCCGCCCTTTCGAGAGGAATTCGTTATAGCGGAGAAAAACCGCGCGCGACGCCAGTCCAGCGAGCGCCAGCCAGATCGCGCTGAGCCCCGATAAGAGCGGTATCGATTCCCGTTCGTCCGGTTTATTCATTGCATTGTCCGTCCTTTTCTCGCGGTGAAAGCGCGCGAATCAGGAAAAATGATAGAATTTGTGGCGGGATTCATTCGGAACGTCCCGATGGATCGACGGTCAGGAACTAAATGGAAATATCTTCGTTTCATTGTCTTCTATTCTAACCGAATCGCGGGCGGATTTGCTGCGCAGCGGCGGAAGATTGGCGTTGAAACGGACGGGGAGGGAGAGCCGTGGCGGACGGATTGACGGAGGTTACGATTTATACGGATGGCGCCTGCTCCGGGAATCCGGGCCCGGGCGGGTACGGCGTTCTTTTAATATCAGGGACAAATCGAAAGGAGCTTTCGGGCGGCGAGGCGGAGACGACGAATAACCGGATGGAGCTGACGGCGGTTATCGTTGGCCTGGAGGCGTTGAAGCGGCGCTGCGCTGTAACGCTGTATTCGGACTCGAAGTACGTCGTTGACATGGTCGAGCAGGGCTGGATGAAACGCTGGCGGGCCAATGGCTGGAAGCGGTCGAAGACGGAGGCGGCGAAGAACCCCGATCTTCTCGAACGGCTCTGGACGCTTCTCCAGCGGCATGAAGTCAGGTTCGTCTGGGTCAAGGGGCATGCGTCCAACCCGATGAATAACCGCTGCGACGAGTTGGCGGTCGCGGCGTCCCGTTCGGCGGCGAAGAAATAGCGAGAATCGTGTAAAATAGTCGTATGATTGAAAAAATGATCGTGTATGGCGGCGGCGGTCATGCGAAGACCGTGATCGACCTGATCCGCGCGATCGGACGGTATGAAATCGTCGGAATTATCGACGATGGGATGGCTTTGGGGACGGAGGTCATGAGCGTCCCGGTCATCGGCGCTTCGTCCGATCTTTTCCGGCTTCGCGGCGACGGCGTTCGCTGCGCCGTGAACGCGGTCGGCGGAATCGGAAATCCCGCCGTGCGCTGGCGTGTATTTGAGCGCCTGATCGAGGCGGACTTTGACCAGCCTGCGCTGGTTCATCCTTCAGCGGTAATCGAGCCGTCGGCGGTGATCGACGACGCGGTTCAGGTTCTCGCCGGAACGTATATCAGCTCGGATTCGCGCGTCGGCTTCGGAACGCTCCTGAACGCGGGCGTAATCCTGTCGCATGATGACCTGGTGGGCCGCTGCGTTAATCTGTCGCCGGGCGCTGCGCTGGGCGGGGCCGTCCGGATCGGCGATTTTACCCAGGTTGGAATGCGCGCGACGATCAATTCAGGCGTGACGATCGGGCGCGACGTCCGGATCGGCAACGGCGCGACCGTGAAAGACGACGTTCCGGACGGGACGCGTATTTTCGCCGGGGCGGTCTGGCCCGATCGCGTGGGTCGCGACGGCGGACGGAAGACGTATCGAAAAATTGCCTGAACGTGGACGGGTTTTCCGTTTGGACTGCGGTTTTTTACGCCGGGTCCGGCGGCCGGGTTTCGGGTCAAAATGATGAAGCGAGGGGAATGAGCGAATGTTCCGGCGCAATCCGCAAGCGCAAAATACCAACCAGCAGCAGTCGGCCGCGTCGAGCGACCGTGTCACGTCGATTTTAGGCGCGGGGATTAATTGGCGCGGGAACCTGCGCGGCAGCGGCGGGATCCGGATCGAGGGAACGTTCGAAGGCGAGATTCAGGTTCAGGGGATTATCGTCGTCGGTGAGACCGGGAGGGTATTCTGCAACAATATTCGCGCTAATACGGTTGTCGTCGCGGGGACTGTTCGCGGGAATATCTCGGCGGAAAAGCTCGAAATCCGATCGACGGGTCGGGTCTGGGGCGACGTTTACGTCGTCGGATTCTCGACGGAAGAAGGCGCTTTCCTGCGCGGGTCGGTCCGGATGGAGGAGAAGTTCGTTCTCGACCCGAGCCAGCCGCCGCCGGCGCCGTATAATCCGAATTCCGTGAGTATGTATTGAGTGGGAAATCAGGAAGTAGAAAACCGAGCGGAAAACGGCGGGAAGCGTCCGTAAATCGAGAGGGATCAGGAGCTGCACAAATGGATTTTCGCATGAATTTTGAAGTGCCGATGTCGTCGCCGGATATCAGCGAGACGGAACGCGCGGCGGTGAACGAGGTAATGCGCAGCAGCGCGCTCAGTATGGGACCGTTCCAGCTGCGTTTCGAAGCGGCGATCCGGGAATTCTGCGGCGCGAGACATGCGATTGCGGTAAATTCGGGAACCTCCGGGCTGCATCTGGCTGTGCGCGCCTGCGGATGGGGCGACGGGGATTTCGTGATTACGACGCCGTTTTCGTTCGTAGCCTCGACGAACGTTCTTCTTTATGAGCGGATCACGCCGATATTTGTCGATGTCGATCCTCAGGTCGGGAATATCGATCCGGCGCTGGTCGCCGAAGCGGCGGCGGATTTTAACGCGGGCGGAAGCCGCCGGGCGCGATGGCTTCCGGAACGCGGTTACCGCGCGGATGGAAAGCTGAAAGGGATTCTTGCGGTCGACGTCTTTGGGCAGCCGGCTGATTATGACGCGCTGAATACGATCGCGGCGGAATCCGGATTAGCGGTGATCGAGGACTCCTGCGAGGCGCTGGGCGCGGGGTATAAGGGCCGTCCAGCCGGGCTGGAAGGGGCGGCCGGCGTTTTCGCGTTTTACCCGAATAAGCAGCTGACGACCGGCGAAGGCGGCATGATCGTTACCAACGACGACGAGCTGGCGATGAAAATGAGCGCCATGCGCAATCAGGGACGCGCGCCCGGCGATACCTGGCTTGAGCATACGTATCTGGGGTTCAATTATCGGATGAGCGAGCTGAACGCCGCGCTGGGCGCCGCGCAGATGAGCCGGATTGAAACGCTGCTGGCGAACCGGGAACGCGTCGCCGGCTGGTATTTCGAGGAACTGGCGGACCTGGAGGAAATAACGCTGCCGGCGAAAGCGGCGACGACGACCCGGGACAGCTGGTTCGTTTTCGTTGTCCGGCTGGCTCGTGGAATCGACCGCGACCGCGTGATTCATCAGCTCAACGCGCTGGGGGTCCCGGTCCGGCCTTACTTCGCCCCGATTACGGATCAGCCCTATATCCGCGACCTGTTCGGATATGAATCCGAACGCTTCCCGGTCGCCGTCGATTCAGGCCGGCGCGGTCTGGCGATTCCTTTTTCCGGCGTTATGAGGCGGGAGCAGGTCGCGTTGGTCGGCGCCGCGCTGCGGCAGGTCCTGCGAAAGGAGATCTGAGGCTGCGATGATCGGCGGCGCGGCGGCGAAACCGAAAAAACGAAGCGATTTTCTGCTTTTTCGTCCGGCGTTATTCGAAGGATTAGCGCTGAATTTGGTTTTGTTGGGCGTCTGTCTGGCGGCGATGGCGTTCTGTTTCAGCTTTTTCTCAGCGCAGCAGCCAGGCCCGTTATTTTTCCTGTCGTTTTTAGTCGCGATATCGCTTTTTTTACCAATCGGCTTTTTCGCGTACCGGTTGTACGCGCTGGCGACCGCTTCCTATGTCCTGACCCGGAACAGCCTGCGGCTTCGCTGGGGACTGCGCAGCGAGACGATCCCGCTGACGGATATCAGCTGGATCAAGACGCCGGGGGAACTGAACCTCGACGTTCCCTGGCCTTTTTTACCGACGCCCGGCGCTTACGCCGGGAAGGTAACGCTGGGCAACGGGGACGAGGTCGAGTTCATGGCATCCAGCTTGAAAACGATGCTGTTTGTTGGGACGCCGTCGACGATATACGGGATTTCCCCGCGACTGCCGTCGCTGTTCATGACCGCTTACGAGCGCATGCTGCAGCTGGGGATCCTGACCGAAGCGGAGCGGCAGACGGTCCGTCCGGGGGATTGGTTCGTCGCGTCGTTCAGGAATCGGATCGCCCGTTTTTCGACTCCCGCGTCGTTGTCGATGATCGCGCTGCTGGCGTTATGGCTCGGGTTCCGCCTGAATCATGCGCAATTCGTTCGGTTTGGCTGGACGGCGGAGGGAGCGCTGCGCGATCCGGTTCCGGCGGGGAACGCGATGATCCTGCCGATCCTGTCGGGGGTCTGCTGGGCGGTGAATTTTGTCGCAGGGGTGCGGCTGTACCGGTTTGATAAGCTGAAACGGACGGCGGAGATGATCTGGGGCGCGTCGGTTCTCGTCTGCGCCGTTTTCCTGCTGTCAGGTTTTTTTATTGTCTGAGAATGGAGCGAGGAAGGCTTGAAGCGTTTTTTTGAGAGGAAGATCGTTCGCGGCGGGTTTCTCGTGGTTTTTGCGGCTGTCTATTTTCTTTATCTTTATTTTTCGTTTTCTGCGATTCCGATCGATTCCGATTGGGCGTCGCTGAACCTCGAAGCGGCGGATATTTTGTCCGGAAACGTATTGCTGCGCGGCTGGAATTTTACCGGCGCGACGTTCCTGTTTACCGAGATCCCGCTGTATCTTCCCGGAGCGGCGCTTTTCGGCGTTTCGACGGCGTCTGTCCTGCTGGCGATTGCGCTGGGCGGGGCGCTGATTTTTTTCGCCGGTTTTTTTCTCCTCCGCCGCGGGTTATCGGACGATTCGTTCTGGCTCTCGTTTTTTTTCTACGCAGCGCTGGTCGGGATCCCGACGCTGCCGCTGTTGAAAAATCTGCGGGCGCATGTCGGCGTGTTTATCCTGTTTTTCCCGCTGATCGCGCTCGCGGAACGGCTCCGTCGGGAGGAACGGGTTCCGAAGGGCGCGGCGGCGCTGTATTTCGCGCTTCTGGCGCTGGCGGCGGCGAGCGACCTGTTTATCGTGACGTTATTCGCTGCCCCGGTTCTGGTTTTTCTGGGCTGGACGGCCCTCGGCGAGGACGCTCCGGCGCGCCGCGACGGTTGGCTGATGGGGCTGACGGCTGCGGCGGCCGCGTCGGGGAAGCTGATCGAATGGCTTTATCTTGCGGCGGGGAATACGCCGCTGAACAGCCGCGCCGGTCTGGCGAAATGGGCCGGGGAAACCGTAATTCTTGATTACGTTCGGAATTATATCTTTGGCTCCATGAAGCTTTTCGGCGCGTCGGCGGGCGAGACGGCGATTTTTTCTGCTGCGTCGGCGGCGGTGATCCTGAAGTTCTGCGTCTTTCTGGCTGGCGTCGGAATTCTCGGATGGACCCTTGCGCGGTTTTTCCGGCGTGATCGGACGGAGGATTTCTTCACGACGATTTTATCGCTGGCGATCGTCTGTCATGGGGCGTGGGTCGCGGCGGGCGGCTTTTCGCTGAATATGGAGAATACGCTGCGGTATTACGCTTTTTTCCCGTACGCGCTCGCGGTCCTGATCCTTCGCGCGGCGTTTCGCTCCGATTTTTTCTCGCGGAAGCTTCGCGGCGCCGTCAGCTTCCGGACGCTGGCGATCGCTGGCTGCGCGCTGATCGTTGCGCTGACCTTCCGGCTTCCTTCGACACGGCGCGTTATCGCGCCGCAGGACCGGCTCGCAACTTTTTTATATGAATCCGGGTACACGAGCGGCTACGGCGATTTCTGGACCGCGTCGCAGACGGTTGTCAGCTCGCGGAACCGCGTTGTGCTGCGCGCGCTGAGCGCCGAAGAGGGGGCGGGGAAAACGATCCGGCCATATCTCTGGTTCAATCGGACCGACTGGTACGACGATCCGAACGCCAATTTCATCGTCGTCAATCTTAATCAGCCCAGCATGTTCATGAGCGCGGAGACGGTCCGGAATTTCTTTGGTCCTCCGATTCGTGAAAAGCGATTCGACGACTACCTGATTCTCGAATACCCGAAGGGTCTGAATCGGCGGTTCCCGCGATGAAACGGTTCATCTTATCCTTACGGGAGAAAATAACCAGCCGGCCCCGTTCCGGGAGCGTTGGGTTTGCGCTGCTGCTGGCGCTGTTATCGGCGCTGTCTTACGGGACGTCGATTCTGAAATCAGGGATTTACTGGGACGACTGGGCGTTTATCTGGACTCGGCTCGCGGTCGGATACGCGGGACTCCTCCGTCATTTCAGCTTCAGCCGTCCGCTCGCGGGCCAGCTCCATAATCTTGCGATCCTGCTGACCGGCGGCGATCCGATCCGGATTCAGCTCTACGCTCAGCTTATGCGCATATGCTGCACGCTCGTTTTCGCGGCGCTCCTGCGGACGCTTTGGACGGGAAGCTGGATCGTTCCGTTCGCGGCGCTGCTTTTTTTCTCATATCCGGGATTCACGATGCTCCCGATTGGAATCAATTTCGGTTTCTCTTACCTGCTGATGGCGATGCTGTTCGTTTCGCTGCTGCTGTCGATTCGGGCGCTGCGCGGCGAAGGCCGGGGCTGGATCGGGACGGCGGCGGCGCTGCTGCTGTCGGCGGTGAATTTATTCGCGTCGGAGTATTTTTTCCTGCTGGAGCTGATCCGGCCGGTTCTGTTCTGGATCGCGCTTTCGGAGGATCGCGCCGATCGCAGCCGGGCATCCGAGCGGCGCGAACGTTTTGCCCGTGTTTTACGCGCCTGGCTCCCGTATGCGGCTGTGTTTGGGATGGCCCTGATCTACCGGCTTTTTTTTAACCGGACGCAGACACTTCACTACGAATTCGATCTCGTCGCGCAATTCAGGGTTGATCCGATCGCGGCGGTTCTCTCCTACTTCGGGTCGGTTTTCGCCGACCTTGGCAAGGTCGCAGGCGCGGCCTGGGCGGAGGTCTTTCAATTTCCGGACCCGGCGGTGGTGGGAGAACGGACCGCGCTGATCTACTGGCTGACCGTCGTCGGGTCGACGCTGGCGACAGGCGCGTTCTTCGCGCTGGCGCTGCGCGGGGAACGCAGGTCGGAGAAGCGGTCCGTTTCCGCGGCGCTGGCGGCAATCGCCGTCGGGCTGGCGCTCCTTCTTCTGGGGGGACAGCCGTTCTGGCTGACGGGGTCGCATCTTTCGTTGATTTTCCCGAATTCCCGCTTTACGCTTCCGTTCCTGCCGGGAATGGCGCTGGCTTTGGGCGGCGCCGCGGTCCTGACGGACGCGTTGGGGCTTCGGCGGACGCGGATCGGCGGCGCTCTGGGACTTCTTTTCGCGGTGGCCGTTTTCGGCCTCGCGACGGGATTCCATTTTCTCAACGCCGTCGAATACCGGCGCGATTGGACGCTGACGAAGGATTTTTTTCGTCAGCTGAGCTGGCGGATCCCGGCGCTCGCGCCGAATACGACGATCGTCACGAATACGCTTCCGATCCGGTTCAGCACGGATAATTCGCTGACCGCGCCGTTGAACTGGATTTATGCTGATCCGGCGCTTCCCGAACCGGGGCGGATGGGGTATATGATGTACACGAATACGAAGCGGACGCGGACGCTTTCGGATTTCGCTCCGGGAAAACGAATCGAGCAGGAATACCTGACCGCGCGCTTCGCCGGCAATACGTCGGACACGGTCAGCGTTTACTATCGCGCGCCCGGCTGCGTCCGCGTTCTCGACCCGGAAGTCGATATCTTTAATCAGACGGTCGGAGAGATCGACCGCACGGCGGCGCTTCTCACGAATGAAGCGCGGATTCTTACCGAGGCCGAGGCGAAGACGCTGGATCCGACGATTTTCGGGGCAGAACCGGCGGTGAAGGGCTGGTGCTGGTATTACGAGCGGGCCGATTTAGCGCGTCAGCGCCGCGACTGGGCGGCGGTCGCAGAACTTGGCGACGCGGCTTTTGCTGGCTCGGATTACCCGAACGATCCGATCGAGCGCTTCCCATTTATCGAAGGGTACGCGATGCAGGGGAGATGGGACGACGCGGCGGCGCAGTCGGCGGCGGCGTTGGCGGTGACGCCGGTCATGAACGATCCGCTATGCGCGCTGTGGGCGCGGATCGAGCGGAACGCTGAAGCTTCAGACGCGGCGGGCACGGCAATCGCGGCGGCCCGTGCCGGGCTGGACTGCGGATTTTTGGAAGGAATGGGTGAGGATGAAATCGGGAATTAAGGTGCTCTGCATTTCGCTGGCGCGGCGCGGCGGCATGCTGCATTTTCATGACAGCCTGATCGAGGGGCTGGCTGGCGTCTGTACGGTCGGATCGCTGACGGCGGAGAGCGCGGATCATCGCGCCCGGATCGCCGCGCAGCGCGGCGTACGTCATTATTTTGTCGATACGGGTGTCGGGAGCCTGGGAACGGTCGGGAGACTCTTCGCGCCGTCGACGCGCCGGGCGATCCAGTCGGCAATCGAGAACTTCTGTCCCGACCTGGCGCATGTAACCGGCGCGCAGGAATGGAATCCGGCGCTGGGTTCGGCGCTTCAGAAACGCGGGATCCCGATCGTTTATACGGTTCATGACGTGATCCATCACGCGGGAACGCCCGGATATTTCCGGCTGACCGAGGCGATTTTTCGGCGGATGCCGGACGGGTTCGTCGTTCTGACCGCGGAAGCGAAACGGGAGCTTATCGCGGCGGGAAAGCCGGCGGAGAAGGTCCGCGTCATTCCGCATGGCGTTTACGATTTTTTCCGTGACGCTGACGCTGACGCTGACGCTGATGCTGATGCTGACGCTGACGCGGCGCGCGAGGGCGAGTGGAAAGAGATTTTATTCTTCGGGCGGATCGAGCCGTATAAGGGGCTGCCGATCCTGCTGGACGCCTGGGCGGAGCTGGCGCCGCGGTACCCGGATTGGAAACTGGTCATTGCCGGGGGCGGGGACGTCTCCGGGCTGGGCGAGCGGCTCAACGCGCCGCGGATCGAGCTGATCAACCGCTTTGTCAGCGACGAGGAGGTGGGGGGACTGATGCGCCGTGCGGCGATCGTGGCACTTCCGTATTTATCGGCGACGCAGAGCGGCGTGATTCCGACGGCGTTCCCGTTCGAAAAAGCGATCGCAGCGACGGCGGTCGGGGGAATTCCCGATCTGATCCGCGATGGGGAAACCGGGCTGCTTGTTGAACCGAATAACGCCGGCGCTTTCCGAGACGCGCTGGAGCGGCTGATGACCGACGCGGAGCTGCGCGCGCGGCTGGGGAAAGCGGGCGCGGAATTCGCGCGGAAGGAACTGAACTGGGGAGCGATCGCGCGGGCGCATCTGGCTTTTTATGAGGAAATCCTGACGGATCGGCATGCGTATAACTGAATTCGGAGGGGCTGAAAAGGATAACAGGCGGATTGATGATGCAAACCGTCTTGCCTACGAGACCGTGGCTGGGGAGATTGTTATGAAATCCTGTAAGGGACATTATGAGAATTGACCGTCATTCCGGATGAAAATGCATCCTGTCGATCTATGGAACCGGTTCGCGCGCGAGCGGCGCAACGCAGCGGCGGCTGAAGGCGATTATTGGCTTTCGAAAGCGCAGGCTTATTCACGGGCGCTCGACGCCCGCTGGGCGGAGGGGAAAGATGAAACGCGCGATTCTCTCGCGCAGCTTCTCGCCGATCGAACGATCCGGACCGTTTTGGATATTGGCGCGGGAACAGGGCAGTGGTCTTTATTTTTCGCCCGGATGGGCGCGGACGTGACCGCGCTCGAACCGTCTGCCGGAATGCGCGCTGTCCTGCTGGACAATATCATGGCCGCTCCGACGGTCGGGAAGCGGATCCGGGTCGTCGACGGGCGCTGGCCGGAGAATCCCCTGGAAAAATACGACGTTACTTTCTGTTCGCACGCGATGTACGAGTGGGACGATCTTGCCGGGGCGGTCGCGGCGCTGCGCGCAAGGACGATCCGGCGGGTCGTGCTGACGATCCGCGCGCCATATGCCGATGACTTTTATGCGCGGGTGGCGGCGCGGATCCGGCCGGAGGCGCCGTATTCGGGGCCGGATTTCCCGTTGCTGTACGCGGCGCTGTTGGAGATGGGGATTTTCGCCGACGTCTGTTTTGAGAGCCGGGATACGCGGCATGTCCGCAAGTTTGATACGGTTGACGCCGCGGTTTCCGCGATTGGAACCCAGTTTGGCGCTGACGCGGCGGAGATCCGCATGCTGATTCTTTCGGAGGGGTACGCGGACGAGAGCGGCAGGGTCCGGATCCCGATGCGTGGGAAAACGGCCTGCGTCTCTTTTAAACCATGAATGGACGCGTGTTCCGATCTGCCAGCGCAGAATTATCTATGGCTGTGATAAAAAATTGGAGACGCTGTCGAGCGCCTGAAGTCCGGTCAGGTTCCTGACCGTCCAACCGTAGGTATCGAGGTCGTCGCCGCTGAAGTCGCAGGCGGACGTCGCGTTTACAGTCGGATGGACCCCGTCTTCACGCAATCCGTGATTCGGGAGGGAATGCATTGCGCGCCATAAGTTCCAGAGCGGCAGCTCGTAATCGAGCGCGACCTGCGCGATCGCCTGATTAAACGCGCCGTCGGCGTCGAGGTCGTCGGCCTTGGTCACGAGGATCGGAACGATCATGAAACGGTCGATCGATTTCTCGACAAGCGAGCGCAGGTGCTGATCAAAGTCGCTGACTTTCATGAAAACGTCGTTCGTCCCGAGCGCGATGATTGCGATGGACGGCTGCCAGAGGCGGTATTCGCAGGTTGTCGCCGATTCGTAAGGCCAGCAGATATCGTCGTCGTACCAGTGGTACATGTCGAGGTCGAGCGCGGTTTTTCCGTTTTCCGCCGCGCGGGAAAGCCGGGACCAGGACCATCGGAATCGCTCGACCGTTGCGGCAAGCGGGGTATACGAACCGAGGTTGTAAGCTTCGCTGAAATCGAAACAGGCGAAAAACGCCGGCGAAACCGTGTTGCTGTCGCCGACCTTGCTGAACCGGTCGGGGTTATTCCCGGCTTCGATTCCGGCGGCGTAAAGCTCTTGCATTTTCGGGCTGACGGAGTTTGGGATAACGTCCCAGTCGCGCCATTGCGCGGCGCTCAGGGTTGGAACCGCCGTGGGAACGGGCGTCTCGGTGGGGACAGGCGTCGGTTCGGTCGCGGTCGCTTCAGGGAGCGCCGCGGCGGTCCCGGTCAGGATCATCGGGACGAAATCATCCGCGCTGATTGCGCTTTCTTCGGGCTCCGCGGTTGGGAGCGTTTCCGGCGAATGATGCATGAGGCAGCCGCAGGTCAGTCCGGAAAGGAGGAAAACCATGGCGGCGGTCAGGAGTCGGAAGCGGCGGCGCATCGTTACAGGCCGAGGCTCCTGCAAACCAGGATTGCGATGACGATTCCCAGCAGCGCGCCGGCGTAGACCTGACGCGGGGTATGGCCGAGGACCTCTTTCAGCAGCTCGTCGTCGATCTGCTGTCCCGTGAAAAAGTCGCGGATGAGCTGGTTGATTTTCTGAGCCTGGAGCCCCGCCTGCCAGCGGACATGCGACGCGTCATAGGTGACGATCAGGACGAGGGCGATGGCGACGCCGAACGTCGGCGAATTGAACCCCTGCCAGATGCCGATGGTCGCGGCGACGGAAGTCACGAGCGCGGAATGCGAGCTGGGCATGCCGCCGCTTTGAAAAACGAGGAACCAGTTCCAGCGCCGTTCGATACAAAAATTCACCACTGGTTTTAACGCCTGAGCGACGAACCAGCTGAAAATAGCCGCGATAATCGCAGGGTTGGTGAAAAAATCTGCTGCCTGTTTCAAATCGGGTCTTCCGCCTGTGTTTCAGGTTCGGAACCGGCGTCAGCCGCGGCGGAATGAATCGTTTCCATCCGCATTCTGGCCTCATTCAGCCGCAGCGCGCACTGATCCGCGAGCGCGGCGCCCTGCTGGTAGAGCGCGAGCAGGTCTTCTAACGGGAGCTGTTCCGATTCTAATTTCTGGACGATCTTTTCCAGCTGTGCGATCGCTTCGTCGAAAGGGACGGGCTGATCTTCGGTCTTCTTCATCATTTTTTCCGTTCTTTTTCCGTTTTCCGTCTATTCTAACGTTAAATTCGCTTTTATTCTAATCGGTTATCCGCGCTTTTCGCGTCCCGTCCTGGAAAATCAGGCGGACGGACTGATCGGCGGTCAGCTGCCGCTGCCGTGAGATCGGACGTTCTTCGTCGTCGGTTACGATCGCGTACCCGCGTTTCAAGACCGCGGTCGGGCTCAGCGCGTCCAGCTGGAGCCGGAGCGCGTTCAGGCGGTTTTCGGCGTTTGCGGTCAGCTGACGCGCCTGAAGGTCGAGGCGGTTCCGGAGCGCGTCCAGCGTTTCCATTCGGCGCGCGAGGACTGCGTCCGGCGAGGTCCTCGATAAGCGCGAGCGAAGCGCGGTCAGCGCGTCCTGACTCTCTTTCAGCGCCCCTTCGCAGCGCCGGCGCATGCGTTCGACCGAGCGGTCCAGCGTTAAAAGGAGTTCGTTCCCGTCGGCCGTCGCGCTGACCGCCGCCGCAGTCGGAGTCGGGGCGCGGAAATCAGCGGCGAAATCGACGAGTGTAAAGTCGATTTCATGTCCGACTCCGGAGATAACCGGAATTGGCGATGAAGCGATTTCGCGGACGAGCGTTTCGTCGTTAAACGCCCAAAGGTCCTCGGCGGAACCTCCGCCGCGTCCGATCAGGATGACGTCGGGGCGATATGTCACGAGGCGGCGGAAAGCGGCGACGAGTTCGCCGGGCGCTTCGACTCCCTGAACCGCGGAGGGGGACAGGAGAACTCTCGCGAGACAGCGGCGTTTTTCGAGCGTTTTCAGGATATCCTGAAGCGCCGCGCCGCCGGAAGACGTCACGATCCCGATTGTCCGCGGGAACCGCGGGAGCGGCCGCTTCCTCTCCGGCGCGAAAAGGCCCTCGCGGTCGAGCTTCTCTTTCAGCGCCAGGAATTCTTCGTAGCGTTTCCCTGCGCCGACTTTTTCGGCCTTTTCCGTGTAGAGCTGGTAAACGCCGGACGGTTCGTAGACGCCGATCCTCCCAGTCGCGATAATCGACGCGCCTTCTTTGAAAACGTCCTGATAGCGGATCGCCGCCGTCTTCCACATCACGCATTTCAGCGCGCTGGCCGCGTCCTTAAGCGTGAAATAGATATGCCCCGATGAGGGCCGTGAAAGGTTGGAGATTTCGCCTTCAACGCTCAGGTCTTCCAGAATCGGGTCACTTTCCAGCAGCTGCTTTACCTGCCGGTTGACGGCGGAAACGGAAAGCGCAACCGGCGCGCTTATTGCGGAGAACGTCTTAAACATGAGAGTAGTATATCATGAGAGGCGTTTTATCGCTTCGTTCATCACTTAAACCCCCCTTTTTTTGACCAATTGCGAAAAACATGGTTAAATAAACTGGTTTTTTGAAGCTCATACGCGATAACGGAAAAGAGTACCCTTGCAGCGCCTGTATCAGCGACCCGGGAATGGTGAAAGCCGGGCGGGCCTCACGGCGAAAATCGTTTCCCAGCGACGAACCGAACGCAAACAGCCAGTAGGGGAACCGGTTGACCCCCGTTAATGGGTCTCGAGCGTCCGTGCCGGAAACGGCATGGGACAAAGGGTGGTACCGCGCGGAAATTTCCCGTCCCTTTGGGGGCGGATTTTTATTTTTGATACCGGAGGATAAAGGATGTTTAAACCCGTTTCACCGAAACTTAACGTCAATGAAATGGAAGAAGGGATCTTAAAGTTCTGGAAGGACGAAGATATCTTCAAGCGATCGACCGAAAATCGAAAGGGCGGACGGGAGTACGTCTTTTACGAAGGCCCGCCGACGGCAAACGGAAGGCCGGGGGTGCATCACGTTATTTCCCGTTCGGTCAAGGACGTCATCCTGCGTTACCGGACGATGCAGGGCTGCCATATGATCCGGCGCGGGGGCTGGGATACGCATGGGCTCCCGGTCGAGATCGAGGTCGAGAAGAAGCTCGGTTTCACGAATAAGCAGCAGATCGAGGATTACGGAATCGATAAATTTAACGCGCTTTGCAAGGAGTCGGCGTTTACCTATATTCAGGACTGGGCGCGGCTGACTGAGCGAATCGGCTACTGGGTCGATCTGGATACGGCTTACGTGACATATAAAGACGAATATATCGAATCGGAATGGGCGATTTTGAAGAATTTCTTCGACCGCGGCCTGCTCTATCAGGGGTTCAAGGTGGTCCCGTACTGCCCGCGCTGCGGAACGCCGCTGGCGGATCACGAGGTCGCGCAGGGATATAAGGATACCGACGATCCGTCGATTTTTATCCGCTTCCGCCTCGTCGATTCGACCGATACGTCGTTCCTGGTCTGGACGACGACGCCCTGGACGCTGACCGCCAACGTCGCGATCGCCGCGCATCCGGACGTCGATTACGTTAAGATCGAACGCAAGGTGCATCGGCATAGCGCAGACGGCGGCTGCGAAGATGGGACGGAAAAGCTGATATTAGCCGAGCCCCTGGTCGCGAAGGTATTCGGCGACGAGGCGGTGACGGTTCTTGAACGGTATAAAGGGCGGGATCTTGCCGGGCTCCGCTACGTTCCGATTTTCGACTTCGTCAAGCCGGAAAAGCCGGCGCACCGGGTTATCTTAGGCGAGTACGTCACGACCGAAGACGGAACCGGCCTCGTCCATACGGCGCCGGCGTTCGGCGCGGAGGACATGGAGGTCGCGAAGGCGAACGATATCCCGCTGATCCAGACGGTCGCGGCGGACGGGACCTTCATCCCGGAAGTCACGCCCTGGGCGGGAATCTTCGTTAAAAAGGCCGATCCGCTGATTCTCAGGGATCTCGAAGCGCGCGGGATTCTCTTCCGTCAGGGTAAAATCCGCCATTCGTACCCGTTTTGCTGGCGCTGCGACACGCCGCTCCTGTACTACGCGCGGCCGACCTGGTATATCCGGACGAGCGAATTCAAGGACCGGCTGGTCGAGCTGAACGAGGGGATCAACTGGTACCCTGGTCATATTCAGCACGGTCGTTTCGGCAACTGGCTCGAAAATAATATTGATTGGGCGCTGGGGCGGAACCGTTACTGGGGAACGCCGCTGCCGATCTGGGTGTGCGATTCCTGCGGCCATCAGGACTGTATCGGGTCGCGTGAGGAGCTGACCGCGAAGGCGGGAAAGGACTGCACTGCGATCGAGCTGCATCGTCCCTACGTCGACAACGTGACGTACCGCTGCGGGAAATGCGGCGGGGTGATGCGCCGGGTCCCCGAGCTGATCGACGTATGGTTCGATTCGGGCGCGATGCCGTATGCGCAGTGGGGCTACCCGCAGTCGAACGTTCCTGAATTCGAAGCTCAGTTCCCAGCAGACTATATCAGCGAAGCGATCGATCAGACGCGCGGCTGGTTCTACTCGCTCCACGCGATCAGCACGCTGTATAAGAATTCGATTGCGTTCCGGAATGTGATCTGTCTTGGCCTGATTCTTGATGAGAAGGGTCAGAAAATGTCGAAGCGGTTGGGGAATATCGTCAATCCATGGGACGTGATTGCGATGAACGGTGTCGACGCGATTCGCTGGTATTTGTTTACTTCGAGCCCGATGGGTCAGGAGCGGCGATTCTCCGCGAATCTCGTTAACGAAGTTTTGCGGATGTTTACGCTGCAGCTTTGGAATACGTATTCGTTTTTCGTCCTGTACGCGAATTTAGACGGCTGGAAGCCGGACGCGTCGCTTCCGTTCGTTCCGAGCGAGCTCGATCGTTGGATCCTGTCGTCGCTGAATGCGCTTGTCCGCGATATCACGGATGCGTATGAGCGCTACGACGTTAACGCGGCGACGCGGCCGATTTCGGCGTTCGTTGAAACGCTGTCAAACTGGTACCTTCGCCGCTCACGCCGCCGTTTCTGGAAGGGGGAAACCGACGCGGATAAAAACGCGGCGTATATGACGCTGTACCGGGCGCTGGTGACGGTCGCGAAGCTGATCGCGCCGGCGATGCCGTTTATTGCGGATGAGATGTACCGGAATTTGGTCTGTTCGGTGGATCCGGACGCGGTTCCGTCGGTGCATATGGCGGATTGGCCCAGGGCGGAGGAAAGCCTGATCGACGAGACGCTGAACGCGGAAATGAAGCTGGCGATCGATCTGGCGTCGCTGGGGCACGCCGCGCGCAACAAAGCGAATATCAAGGTGCGTCAGCCGTTGGCGGAATGCGCTTTTTCGGTGGGAAAAGCCGACCTGCGGCCGTGCGTTGCGAAGTATGCCGACGTGCTGGCTGAGGAGCTGAACGTTAAAAAGGTCCGCCTTCTCGACGCGGCTGCGGAAGCGATGACGTTTACGCTGTCGCCGCTCCCGAAGCAGCTCGGGCAGAAATACGGGAAGCGTTTCCCGGCGATTAAGGCTGAGATTCTGAAGCTGGACCCGATGACGGCTGGTCGGACGCTCCTCGAAGGCGGCACGGTTCAGGTCACGGTCGACGGTTCGGCGCTCGAAATCCAGCCGGACGAGGTGGACGTCCGCGCCAACGCGCACGAGGGGTTCGTCGTCGCTTCGGAAGGCTCGAATATCGCCGCGCTGGTCACGTCGCTGACGCCGGAGCTGATCCGCGAGGGACTGGCGCGCGAGTTTATCCGCCGTGTTCAGGATCTTCGGAAGGGGTCGAATTTTGAGGTTGCCGATCGGATTGAAATTCGGTACCGGGCGTCGGCTGAGCTGACCGCTGCGGTCGGCGAGAACGAAAGCTATATCGCGAGCGAAACGCTGGCTGCCGCGATCGAGAGCGGGGAGCTTCCCGAGGGCTGGGCGATGGCCGAGGACGCTTTCGACGGCGAAACGCTGGCGATCGCGATCCGCGTCATGAACGGCTGAAGGTGCGTTGATTCGATGGAAACGGGGTTCCCATGAGCGGGGACCCCGTTTTTCGGTTAAGCTGCCGGAAAGGCTGGATGAAGTTGGGATACCTGGATTCGAACCAGGATCCACGGATTCAAAGTCCGGTGTGCTGCCGTTGCACCATATCCCAATACACTTTTTTGAAAGACAATGCATTATATCACAGGTTCTCGCGAAAGCGCAAAGGGCCGGGGTACGGGTCTGCGTTTCAATTTTCCGTAGTCAAGGGAAAAGAGGATAGAAGAAAAGAA
>CALIHP010000037.1 GCA_938020565.1 uncultured Anaerolineaceae bacterium
TGACGAGCGTCGTTTTCCCGCCGCCAGTCGAGCCGACGAGCGCGATAACTTCGCCCGGCTGGACGGTCAGGCTGACGTTTTTCAAGACGAGCGTCTGGTCACCGTCGTCATACCGGAACGAGACGTTCCGGAATTCGATTTCTTTATTAAGCGAGTCGACCGGTTTCGCGTCAGGGCGGTTGACAATTGTCGCTTCGGTATCCATCAGAGACAGGTACCGCTCTCCGGAGGCGATCGCCTGCTGCGCTTCGCCGAATACGCGCGTGAGCTCCTGAATGGGCCATTGGAGCATCGTAAAATACGAGATAAAGGATTTGATTCCGCCGATCGTAAGGCCGCCGATTTCGAACTGCGTCTTACTTCCCCAAAGGACGAGCGTCAGCGTGAAAAACAGGAGAAATTGAATCAGCGGATTCAGGATCGCGTTCCATCTTGTCGCTGAATAGGACGAGCGAAACCTGGCTTCGGTAATTTTTTCGAAATCGCGCAGGTTCGGCGCCTCACGGCGGAGCGCCTTGACGACGCGGATCCCGGTCAGGTTCTCGTTGAGCGACGCTGTCATGATCGAGTTCTGTTTTCGGGCTTCGCGTTGGTCCCTGAGGATCCGTTTCCGAATTTCCCATCCGACCCAGACCTGAACGGGGATCATCGCCAGCGCGATCAGCGCCAGTTTCCAATTGACGGCGGTCATGAAACCGAGGATAACGATAACGTGAATGATCGCGAACGAGCCGTCAAAGAGACCCCAGGTCAGAACGTCTGTGATTCTTGTCGTATCAGACGTGATTCGCGAGAGGAGCCAGCCGACCGGCGTCCGCGAAAAATACGATAATTGCAGCGTGTGCAGGTGCCGGAAGGCGGAGGCACGCAGCGCTTTTTCCATATCCAGTGAACATTTCCCGATCAGGATGACCGAAAGGAGGTTTGCCACGGCCAGGATGATCATCACGCCGACGAGGAGCGCAATGAAATGCCAGAGCATGTCGATATCGCCGGGAAGGATGGCCTGGTCTGTGATTTTTTGATGTAAAAACGTGATCAGGTTATCGAAAATAGACGCCAGAAGATTCAGCGCGACCGACAGCGCCAGCAGGCCCCAGTACGGCTTGACGATCAGGAGAATCCGCCCGAGGACGTTTTTGGAATCTTCGTTGATGGTATCGGATCGAACCTTAATGGTTTCGCTCATGCTTCTGTTTCCCTGTTCAGCTCATTTTCGAGCTCGTTTTCTATTTGCGCCTGCACGTTGAGCATCTCGCGGTACAGCCCCGGCTCTTGCGATAAAGTCTGGTGCGTTCCAAGCTGGACCAGGCTGCCGTTCTTCATGACGAGAATCAGGTCCGCGGTTAGAACGGATTGGACGCGATGGGTCACGCTGAGAATCGTTTTCCGTTTTGTGGAACGAGCTAAAGCCTGATGAATGCGATTTTCTGTCGCGGCGTCGATCGCGGAAGTTGCGTCGTCGAAAAGGATAATCTGCGGATCGCGGATCAGCGCGCGTGCGATCGTCAGCCGTTGCTTTTGACCGCCGGAAAGCGTTACGCCGCGTTCGCCGACCGTCGTTTCGTATCCGTTTTCGAACTCGCGGATAGCGTCGTGGATCGCCGCGATTTTTGCTGCGGCTTCGATTTCAGGCAGAGCGACAGGGCGGTCGGCGCCGAGCGCGATATTTTCGGCGATTGTTCGCCCGAAAAGGAAAGGCTCCTGATCGACGACGGCGATTTCACGGCGAAGATATACGCGCGGAATTCGCGCCAGTTCGACGTCGTCTAAAAAGATCTGACCCTCCTGGCAGTCATAATACCGGAGCAGCAGGTTGAATAAGGTCGTTTTTCCGGATCCGGTCAGGCCCAGGATTCCGACCGATTGCCCTGGCTCGACGGTAAAAGAGACGTTTTTCAGCGTCGGTTCGCTCCCTGGGTAAGCGAAGGTAACGTTGCGGAACTCGATTTTCCCGCGCGGCGGCGTCGTGGCGGGGAGGCGATCGCCCGTATCCAGGGGTTCCTCGGTTTCCGTGATAATCGTGACGACGCGCTGCATGCTGATCATAGCGCGGGAAGCGCGGACGATCAACTGGCCCATGGTTCGGATCGGCCAGACGATCAGGCTGACACAGGCCATCGCGGCGATAAAGTCGCCGACGCTGATCTTTCCGCCGATCGCGAGGCTGGCGCTGAAAACCAGACTGATGAGGAGTTGAACGCTGCAAAGAATATCGGTCCCGCCCCAGAATACGGACTCGGCAATCAGCACGCCTTTCCCAGATTGATACTTTTCTTCGAGGAGTTTGTCGAATTTCGCGTATTCATAATTCTGCTGATTAAAAGCCTTAATAACGCGGATCCCGGTCAGATTCTCCTGAACGTCCGACGTGATCCGGCTTTCCCGGTTCTGATAGTCTTCGTAAACCCCGCCGACCTTCTGCAACGTGAAAAGCGCAAACCAAAGAATAATCGGTCCGACAATCAGCGATACGAGGGCAATCGTCGGATCGATCCGCCAGAGCGCATAAAGGTTGGTTGAATACTGAAAAAGGACGCGGGCAATACCGGGGAGATGATCCGAGAAAAAATGACGGCATTCGTCGACGTCCGACGTTGCCCGCTGAATTAAGTCGCCGGTATTCGATTCTGAATGAAAGGCCATCGTCAGCCGCTGTGTCCGATCGAAGAAAAGGTCGCGCAGCGAGCGGTCGATTTTTTCGCCGACGATTGCGGCCCGGGTCGTTCCGAAATAGGTGGAGAGCGTTTGCAGCGCGATCAGCGCGATCAGACGAAGGACGAAATACTCAGTCCGGAGCTCCACATCGGGGCGCATGAGGCTGTCGACGAATTGCCCGATGGTCAGCACGAGCGCAGTGTAAAACACGTTCGCCATTAATCGCAGGAATAATGCGGATCCGTATTTAAGCCGATATGGCTTCAGCAGTGAAAGCATATCTGCAAGCTGCTTTGAAACGGGAATTTTATCAGGATTTGTCTCGGTCGTTGGATTCATATAGCTCTCAAATTCGGGTTTCCGTAATTCTTATGCAATTATAAACTGCAGCACGGCGTTCGTCCGCCGTGGCTGCGGTTTGTCAGGATTAAACGGCTTTCTGCGCCTGATTAAAACTGACGTGAATCAGAGCTATAATAATATCCGATTCGACACCAATCAGCGCCGTTTGTGGCAGGGCCCGGCCGGGTTTCGGGAGAAGGATCGATTCATGGGGTATGGAGAAGAGGGTTCGGTGGAAGTTGAAGTTATTCGCTATCCAAACGGGGATGACTGGTCGCGCTGCCTTTTTTTAGCGCGGATTACGCAGGGATCGGAAAAGTTCGCGGTCCCTTCGGAAAGCTGGCGACGAAAACTGATTGCATCGGAACATTCTCCCGCGCGGACTTTAATGTTCACGGTTGCGCTTTGGAACGTTCCGTATTTCGTCAGCGTCCATCTCGTCCGGCATAAGTTCGGCGTCGAGCACTACGTTAAAAGTCAGCGATCGAATCCAGACCGGGCGTCCGTCCGGCAGGACGCGTCGGTCAATCACGTTATGGATCTTAATCTGCAGGCGCTGATAAATATGGCTCGCAAACGATTATGCTTTCATGCGGATCCGGTTACGCGTGGGACGATGGAAGCTGTGAAGGCTGCGATCTGCGACTGCGATCCGATTTATCGGGACTTCCTGAATCCGGACTGTGTCTATCGCGGCGGCTGCTTCGAGTTTACCAGCTGCGGCTACTATGAACGATGGCTTGCTGAAAAGGCGAGGGAAAGAGGATCATGAGCGTTTTGAACGATACGAAGATTTGGGAGATGATCCGCTCGGGGATGATCGATTTCGCGAAGTCGGATACCGATCCGGAAACCGTTCGGGCTCAGGTCAATCCAAACACGCTGGATTTAACCCTTGGCCGCTATGCGCGGCTGCCGCTGGATTGTGACCAGCCGATTATTTTTGGACAAAAGCATCAGTCCGAGCTGTTTTGGGAGCTTCGCGAGATATCCGAAACAGGGATATTGCTGCGTCCGGGCGACGTTTTTTTAGGCTCGTCGCGCGAGTATATTGTCATGCCGAAAAATATCTGCGGACAGGTGTATACCAAGTCGAGTCTGGGGCGCGTTTTTATTAATCACATGATGGCCGGGGTCATCGACGCCGGTTTTGCGGGAACGATTACGCTCGAGTTTAAGAACGAAGGAAAGCATGACATTCTTCTCCCGTTCGGCGCGCGCGTCGTTCAGCTTCAATTCAGCCTGCTTAACGATAATCCGGAACGGGATTATTCGATGCGCGTGAGCCGATATCAGGGTCAGACGCTGCCCGAACCGGCCCGCGAAGAGCGACAGGATATGGAATAAACCTGAGACTGGGACCTGAGTAAATGGATCAAGCGGATTCCGGCGATGTGAAGCGTTGGAATCCGCTTGATCTGTGTCTGGGATTTTACACGCTGGTTATCAGCGTTCAGATTTTTTCGGCGATTTCTTTTTTCGCTAAAGCGATGAACTGATCGAGAGGGATCGCGCCGAGGTTTTCGCCGCTGCGCTTGCGGAGCGCAACTGAATGGCTTTCGATTTCCTTATCGCCGAGAACGAGCATGTAGGGAATTTTCTGGCGCTGAGCGTCGCGGATCTTCGCGTTCATGCGGTCCGAGCGAGCGTCGACATGCACCCGCAGCCCGGCCTCGCGCAGTTCGGCGGCAATTTTATTTCCGGCTTCAATATGACGATCGGCGATCGGGATGATTTCTGCCTGAACCGGCGCAAGCCAGGCGGGGAACGCGCCGGCGTAATGCTCGATCAGGATGCCGAAGAAGCGTTCGAGCGAGCCGAGAAGCGCGCGATGGATCATGTACGGTCGGGTCGGCTGACCGTCTTCGGCGACATACGTGATATCGAAGCGTTCCGGGAGGTTGAAATCGAACTGTATCGTCGTCAGCTGCCATTCGCGTCCGATCGCGTCGCTGATCTTGAAGTCGATTTTCGGCCCGTAAAACGCGCCGCCGCCCTCGTCGATTTCGTAGTCGAGCTGATGGCGTTCGAGCGATTCGCGGAGCGCCTCTTCCGCGGCTTTCCAGCGTTCCGGGTCGCCGACCGATTTCTTTGGCTTCGTTGATAAGAAAGCTTTAAATTCGTTGAATCCGAATGCACGTAAAATCCGGATCGAGAAGTCAATGACGAAATCGATCTCGTCGGGCATCTGGTCCGGGCGGCAGAAATGGTGCGCGTCGTCCTGCGTGAATCCACGGACCCGCGTCAGGCCGTGCAGCACGCCGGAGCGTTCATAGCGGTAGACGGTCCCTTCCTCGGCGTAGCGGATCGGAAGATCGCGGTAGGATCGGAGCGCGGTTTTGTAGATATACGTATGGAACGGACAGTTCATCGGTTTGATATAGTATTGCGTTCCGTCGATATCGATTGGAGAGTACATGTTTTCGTTGTAAAAACCGAGATGCCCGGATGTCTCCCAGAGGTGCGCCTTGCCAATATGCGGCGTGACGACGAAATCATAACCGAATTTCTCGTGTTCCTCGGACCAGAAATTTTCGATGAGCTTGCGGATCTTTGCGCCTTTGGGATGCCAGAGGATAAGCCCTGCGCCGATATCCTCGTTAATACTGAACAGGTCGAGCTCTTTCCCGAGCTTGCGGTGGTCGCGGCGTTTAGCTTCTTCCCGCCGGTTCAGGTAATCGTCGAGTTCTTCTTTAGTTTTCCAGGCTGTCCCGTAGATTCGCTGGAGCATCGGGCGTTTTTCATCGCCGCGCCAGTAAGCACCGGAAACGTTCAGTAGTTTTATCGCTTTCGGGTTGATTTCGCTTGTGTTGGCGACATGCGGACCGCGGCAGAGGTCGATAAACTGATCGACCTGATACGTTGAGATGACCGGTTTATCGTCGCTCGGTTCGCCGTATTCGTCGACGCCGCCCTTTTCGAGTCCTTCAATCAGTTCGATTTTATACGGCTGATCAGCGAACATGCGTTTAGCTTCTTCCGCGCTGCGTTCTTCGCGGAGGAACGGATGTTTTTCCGCGATGATTTTCTTCATGTCGGATTCGATTTCTTCAAGATCCTCGGGGGTCAGCGTCCGCGGAAGATCGAAGTCATAGTAGAAGCCTTCGGCGATCGGCGGTCCAATCGCGATTTTGGCTTTAGGAAACTTGCGCAACACGGCTTCAGCCATGACATGCGCGGCGGAATGCCGGATTTTATAGATTTCCGATTCCGCGTAATTCTCTTTTACTTTCAGCGCCATATTTCCTCCATTGATTCCCGCGCGGCTGGCGCGGCGACTGATTCAAAAAAAGCCCACCCCGAATACCGGGGCGAGCTTGATTCTCGTGGTTCCACCCAGCTTGACCGCCATATACCGGCGGTCCGCTCGTCAGCTCTTTATCGGGAGCGACTCGGGCGTCTTCTGGTTCGACGCCTGCTCGCGGGTGGTTTTCGTTCTTCGTACCGGATCCTGTTCCAGCGCTATGCAGGATCTCTCTGCGCGGTCGTGGGAACGCGTTGTCCCGTTCTTTGCGTTCTCTGTCTGCAACTTTTTTAATTATACAGCGTTTCATCCGTTTTCCGAAAGGATGTGACAGGCCGCATGGTCAGATATCAAGGTTGCGGACTTCGTGCGCGTGGGTCTGGATAAAGCGGGTCCGCGGGGGAACTTCGGCGCCCATCAGCATGTCGAAGGTTTTAGAGGCGTTGACCGAATCCTCGACCTTGACGCGGAATAATGTCCGTATCGCCGGGTCCATCGTTGTCTCCCAGAGCAGCGAGGCGTTCATTTCGCCCAGTCCTTTATAGCGCGTAATCGTCGCGTTAGCGGCCGACTTCCCCATGTCAGAGAGAATCTGGTCGCGCTGTGCGTCGGAATAGGCGTAATGGATCGCGTTTTTATTCAGGCTGATCCGGAAGAGCGGCGGCTGCGCAATGAACAGATGGCCCTCGTCAATAATCTCCGGCATGAAGCGGAAGAAAAACGTCAGCAGCAGCGTTCGGATATGGCTCCCGTCAACGTCCGCATCAGTCATGATAATAATTTTCCCGTAACGAAGACCGCCGAGATTGAAGTTTTCATTAATTCCGGTCCCGATGGCCGAGATGAGCGATTTGATTTCGTTGTTGCCTAAGATCTTGTCAAGCGTTGACCGTTCGATATTGAGGATTTTCCCGCGCAGCGGGAGAATCGCCTGGAAGCTGCGGTCGCGGCCCTGTTTCGCGGAGCCGCCGGCGGAATCGCCTTCGACGATAAAGAGTTCAGTTTTGGTCGCATCGCGGCTTGAGCAGTCGGCTAATTTTCCCGGCAGCGTCAGCGACTCTAAGACGGATTTCTTGATAATCGTTTCACGCGCTTTCTTGGCAGCCTCGCGCGCTCGCGTGCTCACCTGACACTTGGCAACGATGGCCTTCCCGACGGAAGGATTATGCTCAAGATAGTCCTTGAATACTTCGACGATGACCTGCTGCGCGTAGGTAGCGACTTCAGTATTCATCAGCTTGACCTTGGTCTGGCTTTCGAACTGCGGATCGGGATGCTTGACGTTGATCACTGCGGTCAGCCCCTCGCGGGTATCCTCTCCGGTGAAATTGCTGTCGCCGTCCTTAAGAAGATTCGCGGAGCGGGCGTAATCGTTAATGACGCGGGTGATCCCGGTGCGGAGGCCGGTGAGGTGTGTCCCGCCGTCATGGGTATTGATCGTATTCGCGAAGGTGAAAATCGTTTCGGTATAGTCTTCGCGATATTGGAACGCGACTTCGATTCCGATCCCGTTGATCGTCTTGTCGGCTGCGACGACCGGATGCAGCGTGTCGACGTTCCGATTGAGATAGTGAACGAAGGAGGAGATCCCGCCCTGGAAATAGAAGGTATCGTTC
>CALIHP010000038.1 GCA_938020565.1 uncultured Anaerolineaceae bacterium
GAAAGCCGAAAAAAGCGGCGCGGTTAAGTCAGGAAAATCCGGATCAGCGCGATAATCGTCAAATGCGCCGGGTAGAAAATATAAAAGAACCATTTCGAAAACCGTCCGCGCTTTCCAGCTTCGCCGTTGTAGAAAAGGAGCAGGAAAAACGGGATCAGGTACCCGAGCGAATCGTATTCTCCGTAAATGAAAGCCTCAACGTCGAAAAAGCCCAGATAAAAGAGGCTCCAGAACGGATCCAGGAAATAGTCGGCTATGTTGAAGCTGAAGACGGCAAAGATCAGGTACCCGGCGAGCTGATTCTTTCGGTTCCCGTAAAAGAAATCCAGCATCAGCATCATCGGAACGCAGAAGCTTCCGCCGTCCATGGGCACCGTCAGGATCATCAGCGCCAGAATTACGGCGATTTTCAGCCAGAGGCTGCGGATCGTCCGCGCGGCGTGAACCGCGACGACGCCGAAGAAGATCGTGAAAATAACGTTCAGCCGCAGCGCCCTGAACGTATCGCTGAACCCGTACATGAAGGGCAGGTAGCTGATCAGCGCGAAAACGAAAAGCCGGGTCAGGTATTTTTTCAGGTCCCTTGTATGATGGTACCCTTCGACCGCGGCGAAAAACATGATCGGCGCGGTGGTCCGGCCGATTCCGTCCAGAACCCTGTATAGCGTCGTCGAATCGTCGAGAAACGCGACTGCGGCGTGATCGATGACCATGGCGGCGATCGCGATGTATTTCAGCGCGTTGAGCGAAAGCCCCTTTTTTTGCGTTTCCTGGATCAGGATTGTTTCGCTGTTCATGTCCGGTTCTGCGCTCCCTGCTTCCGCCTGTGTCGGCGAATGAGGATTATACCCGTTCTTATCGAAGGACCGGCGCCGGACGCGCAGCGGCGGCGTTAATGTATTTCTAACGCATGTTCAGGATAAAGTTTGACGCGGCTTTGGTAGAATAAATTCGGAATGAAAAGATTAAACGGGCGGCTTTCGCCTGTTTGTCCGGACAGGGCCGCACGGCCGGCTGCCCGGAACGGTACCTGGACCCGATCCGCCGCGGCGCGAAAGGGACTTCATTATGAGAGAAAGACGTTAGCATGAGCGGAATTCATCAATTCACTGAACGGGCGCAGCGCGTTTTAAGTTACGCGACCCGCGAGGCGGCGAACGCGAAGGCGCCGATGATCGGCACCGAGCATTTGCTGGCTGGGCTGCTGCTCGTTGAGGATTCGACGGCGGGAACAGTTCTCGCCGACCTGAATATCACGATCGACGCGGTGCGCGAATGGTTCCCGAAGGTTCGGGAGCTGGACGCGATGCATCGCATGGAAGAATTTGCAGGAGAGGACGGAAAGCTTTCGCTCGCGGTTCAGAACGTACTGCGTCGGGCGATTATGCTTTGCGGAAGCGCGAACGAAAAACAGGTTTCGACCGAGTTCCTCCTGAAAGCGCTTCTCCAGAGTCCGGAATCGCATGCGATCCGGATTTGCGAACGGCTGGGGATCCGCGCGAATCAGATTCGCCTCCATCTCGACCGTATTTTACGCGAGGGCGAACGGCCGAAACGAGCGGCCGCGCCGGTCGAAACGGCCGCGTCGGTTCATCCCGCCCGTCCACAGGGCCGGGCGAGCGAACGGAAAAAGGGCGATTCGCCGCTGATCGACCAGCTGTCCGTCGATCTGACCGCGAAGGCGGCGGCGGGAAAACTCGACCCGGTCGTCGGCCGAAAGACCGAGATCGAGCGCCTGATTCAGATTTTAGCGCGGCGGACGAAGAATAATCCGGCGCTGATCGGCGAACCGGGCGTCGGAAAGACGGCGATTGTCGAAGGCCTTGCGCAGGCAATTATCCAGGGCCTCGTCCCAGCGCAGCTGCTGAATAAGCGCGTTCTCCAGCTTGACGTTGGATCGATGGTCGCGGGAACGATGTACCGCGGGCAGTTTGAAGAACGGATGAAGCGCGTGATCGAGGAGCTGAAGACGACGGAAGCGATCCTGTTTATCGACGAAGTGCATATGCTCGTCGGGGCGGGCTCGTCGGGTTCCGCGGTCGACGCGGCGAATATCCTGAAACCCGCGCTTTCGCGCGGCGAGATTCAGATTATCGGCGCGACGACGACGAACGAGTATCGTAAGAATATCGAGAACGACGCTGCGCTCGAACGGCGTTTCCAGCCGATTCAGGTTTCCGAACCGACGCCGGAAGAAGCGGTTGAAATTCTGAGAGGGCTGCGGACCCGTTACGAGGATCATCACCAGCTCCTGATCAGCGACGCGGCGGTTGAGGCGGCTGTGAAGCTGTCGGTTCGCTACGTTTCGGATCGGTTCCTTCCGGATAAGGCGATCGACCTGATCGACGAAGCCGCTTCGCGCGTTCGTTTATATAAGAATCCGGCGGCGGCGCGTTCGAATGATCTGATTTCGATGCTCCGAGATACGCGGAAACAGATTCACCTTGTCAGCGAAAAAGGCGGAAGCGAGAATTTGACTTCTCTTCGTGAAACCGAACGTCAGCTTGAAGCGGATATCGTCGAGCTGAACCGGACCTGGGATCGGGCGGAAGCGCCGGAGCTCAGCGCCGAAGATATCGCTGAGGTGATTTCAATGTGGACCGGGATTCCGCTGACGCAGCTCGCCGAAAGCGAATCCGACCGGCTGCTGCAGATGGATAGCGAGCTGAAAAAGATGATCATCGGTCAGGACGAGGCGATTAACGCGATTTCCTCCGCGGTTCGCCGTTCGCGTTCCGGGCTGAAGGACCCGAACCGGCCGATCGGCTCGTTCATGTTCTTAGGCCCGACGGGAGTTGGGAAGACCGAGCTGACGAAGGCGCTGGCGAAGTACATGTTCGGGAGCGAGGAAGCGCTGATTCAGATCGACATGTCGGAGTTCATGGAGCGGCACGCGACTTCGCGGCTGACCGGGGCGCCTCCGGGATACGTCGGGTTTGACGACGCCGGTCAACTCACGGAGGCGGTCCGCCGCCGTCCCTATTCGATCGTCGTTTTCGACGAGCTCGACAAGGCGCATCCGGAGGTTCAGAATATCCTGCTCCAGATCATGGAAGAAGGGCGCCTTACCGACGCGCATGGGAAGAAGGTTGATTTCCGCAACACGATCATTGTCATGACGTCGAACGTCGGCGCGGAGCTTATCCGGCGGCAAACGTCGTTCGGGTTTACGCTGGATTCGGACGCGGCGGACGGGGAAACGGGGAATTATCAGGAGATGCGGCGGAAGCTGCTGGAGCAGCTGAAAAAAGCGTTCCGTCCCGAATTTATCAACCGCCTCGATAACGTTATCGTCTTCCGAACGCTTTCGATGGAAGACATGACACGGATTACTGAACTGGAGATCGAGAAGCTGAACCTGCGGCTCGCGGATCAGGGGCTGCGCCTGATCGTCAGTCCGGAAGTTGTTGAAAAGCTGACGCTCGAGGGGTATGATCCGGAGATGGGCGCGCGTCCGATCCGCCGCGTTATCCAGCGAGAGGTTGAGGACAAGCTGGCGGACGCGCTGCTGGCGAACGGTTATCCGGCGGGAACCGAGCTGTATTTTACGTTGGACGACGCGGAAAACCTGGTTATCCTTCCCGGTCTTCCTGAACCGGTTCTCTGAGAAAAGCTGGAAGGCGCGCTTCAAACAATTCTGAAGCGCGCCTTCGGTAACGGGAAGATTTCCTTCCCGGTCCCGTTCCTTTTTCTGAAAAGGGCGAAAAGCCTTTACAACTGCCTGAATCCCTACTAAAATTGAAGAGCTGTTAAAAATTTTATAGTTAATGAACGTGCGGCAGCAGATCACCGAGAAAAAAAGGAAAAAAGCATGAAAGAATATGAATCCAAAGATATTCGCAACGTCGCGCTCATCTCGCACAGCAGTTCGGGAAAGACGATTTTAACGGAAGCGATGCTGAAATTTACCGGCGCGATTTCGCGTCTTGGCCGGGTCGAGGACGGAACGACGGTATCCGACTTTGACGACGAAGAAAAACGCCGGACGATCTCGCTTTACACTTCCGTTATTCCGGTGGAATTTGACCAGAAAAAGATCAATTTCTTAGATACTCCCGGCTATACGGATTTCGTCGGCGAGATGATTTCCGCGCTGAAGGTTTCGGACGCTGCGGTTATCCTTCTCGACGCTGTCTCCGGGACCGAAGTCGGGACTGAGATCGCCTGGAAAAAGGCGAATGAATTCGGACTTCCGCGGATGCTCCTCGTTTCGAAGATGAACCGTGAAAACGCCGATTTCGATAAAGCGATTCAATCTTTCCGCGCTTTTGCGAAAGACGCGCATCTGGTCAAGATGCAGATCCCCTGGGGGGATCAGGCGAATATCCAGGGCGTTATCGATATTTTATCGATGAAGGCCTATGGAAAGGATAATAAACCGGTCGATATTCCGGAAGCGTACCGGGCTGAGGCGGAGACGCTGCGCGCCGAATTGATGGAAGCGGCGGCGGAAGGCGAAGACGCGTTAATGGAAAAATTTTTTGAAACGATGGAACTCAGCGACGACGAGATCCGCCGCGGTTTCGCGAGCGGGGTCAAGTCCGGCGCGCTGGTTCCGATTTTATGTTCGGCGGCGAACGAAGGCGTCGGCATCCTTCCGCTCCTCGACGCGATTCAGAATCTCTTCCCGACTCCGCTCGAAGCGAAACCGGTTCTGGCGCTGAATAAGGACGATCAGGAGGTCTCCGTCGCGATTGCCGAAAAAGGTCCGCTTGTCGCTTATGTCTGGAAAACGACCGCCGACCCCTTCGTCGGGAAGCAGACGTTCCTTCGGGTGATCAACGGCAAGATGACGTCCGACGCCCGCGTCTGGAACTCGACGCGCTCGTTTGAAGAGCGTTACGGGAATTTGATGATTCCCTGCGGGAAGGAGATGGCCAATGTTAAGACCGTCTCGGCGGGGGATATCTGCGCTGTGGCGAAACTGACGGAAACGGTTACCGGGGATACGTTCTCGGATAAGGCGAATCCGCTCCGGATCCTTCCGCCGGCGTTCCCGAAGGCGCTTTTCCGCGTCAGCGTCCATCCGAAGACGCAGGCAGACTCGACCAAGATCAGCGCGACACTGACGCGCCTCTGCGAAGAAGATATGACGCTGCACTGGGCGAACGATCCGGATACGAAGGAAACGATCATGAGCGGCCTGGGCGATCAGCATATCGACGTCGTGATCCGCCGCGCCGAAGCGAAGTTCCAGGTTAACCTGCTGATCCGGGAGCCGAAAGTTTCCTACAAAGAAACGATCACCCGCGAAGGGCAGGCGATGTACCGGCATAAGAAGCAGTCCGGCGGTTCGGGACAGTTCGGCGAGGTTCACCTGCGCATTAAGCCGAACCATGAAAGCGAATTCGAGCTCACGAACGATATTTTCGGCGGTGCGATTTCCGCGTCGTATATCCCGGCGATCGAGAAGGGGATCCGGAACGTCATGAAGGAAGGCGTTTTAGCCGGCTTCCCGATTCATAGTATTTCCGTTTCGGTTTACGACGGCAAGGAACATCCGGTCGACTCAAAGCCGATTGCCTTCGAAACGGCAGGGCGCGAAGCGTTCAAGCTGGCGTTCGCCGAAGCCGGCCCGGTTCTCGAAGAGCCGATCTGCATGGCGAAGATCGTCGTTCCCGAGGACAACATGGGCGATATTATCGGCGACCTGAATACGCGCCGCGCCCGGATCATGGGAATGGACACGGATCACGGCGAATCGACGGTGACCGCGATGGTCCCGCTGGCGGAGATGATCCGGTACACGACGCAGCTGCGCTCGATGACCGGCGGTCGGGGAACGTTCGATCTCGAGATTCAGAACTACGAAGTCGTCCCGCCGCATATTACTCAGGAAGTTATCGCCGCGCGCGCGAAAGACAAGAAGGAAGAATAGTTTTCTTTCCTGCGGAAGACGATTGAACGAACGGGGCGGCTGATTTGGGCCGCCCCGCAGAATATCGCTGAAAACCAGGCGCGGAAAATCTCCGGGAGAGATCCTTTCTCTGATACGCGCCGGGTTCTTTTTTATTAATCCGATTAATAAACTTCCGGAACGAACGTCTGGTCCGTCATCGGCGGGCGGACGTACCCGGTATCTTTCTGGCGTGGGGGCAGGACGAGTTTTTCCGGCGTCAGGTCTTTATACGGGATCATGCTCAAAAGATGATGAATACAGTTCAGGCGCGCTTTCTTTTTATTATCAGCTAAAACGACGTACCAGGGCGAATTCTTCGTGTCGGTAAACTTGAACATCTCGTCTTTCGCGCGCGAATAATCGACCCAGCGCGAGCGCGCTTCAAGGTCCATCGGCGATAATTTCCAGCGGCGGGTCGGATCGTTGATCCGGTCCTGGAAACGGCGTTCCTGTTCGTTATCGGAAACGGAAAACCAGTACTTGATCAGGATGATCCCCGAGCGGATCAGCATGTTTTCAAATTCCGGGGTCGAGCGGTAAAACTCGGTGACCTGTTCGTCGGTGCAGTAGCCCATGACGCGTTCGACGCCGGCGCGGTTATACCATGACCGATCCATCAGGACCATCTCGCCGGCGGAGGGCAGGTGCGCGACGTAGCGCTGATAGTACCATTGGGTCTTCTCTTTTTCGGTTGGGACCGGAAGCGCGACGACGCGAACGACGCGCGGGTTGAGCGTTTCGGTAATGCGCTTGATGACGCCGCCTTTCCCTGCGGCGTCTCGCCCTTCGAAGATGACGATCACGCGCAGACCCTTCTCCTTGATCCATCCCTGGAGCTTGACGAGTTCGATTTGCAGCTTGGCGAGTTCTTTTTCATATTCGCTGTTGGACAGCGGCGGGAGTTTATACGGCGAGCCTTCGTCGGCTTCATAATGCTTCTTCTGTTTCTTTTCCTCTTTGCTTTCTTTTCCCATGATTTGCCTGCTTTCTCCTTGTGATGACTGAGGACGCTGTCGGCGGAAAGCCGACGATCTTTACAGGGTTAATCATACAGTCATCTATCGCTCCGGTCAATGACAAAATGGGGGCAATTTTGAAGTTATTCTTCTTTAACCGCGATTCTTCACGCTTCTGATTGTTTCCTGAGGTCGATTTGCTCTGTCGGAACTGTCGCAGCGTGGCGCTTCATGCGCTTTGACGTTTGCGGGATCAGTCTGACGTCCGCGTCGATTCGCTCTGCCGCGCCTTTTAATAATACAGTAAAATAAGCTTACAATGAAGCGCACAGAGACAGCGGCTTTTCGCGAGAAGGATGAATTTATCGTCGATCTGTTGACGGTTCTGAATGAGCTGTCGATCGATTCGTTGCTGAACGGCGTATCGGTGAAATGCTGCAATATGATTAACGCGTCGTATTGTATCGCCGGGCTGACGAACGACGAGGGCGGATTCGAGCGCGTCGCGGTTTACGGCTTTACGGCGAACGAGCTGGCGCGGATGAAGCTCTCCCCGGTTCATCCGGTCGTGATCCGCGATCTGGCGTCGGAAACGCCGCTGAACCTGACGTCGAAAAAAGAAATCGCGGCGCTGACCGCGTTCTTTCCCGAAAAGTTCCCACGGATTTATTCGCTGCTGTACTTACCGCTGACGGTCGACGGGGCGAAGCGCGGCGCGATGATCCTGATGAATAAAATTGGCGGCGGGAGCTTCAGCGATTCCGATCTGCGCCTGATGCGCCTGGCGGAGCGGATCGTCGTGACGGGGATGCGAAGCGTTACTTCGTATGAAAAAGTCGCGGCGCGTGAAGAAGAAATGACGCATCGATACGATAATTTAGCGCTCCTGAACGAATTATCCAAGATTTCAACCTCGCGGCGCGACGATCTTGAAAGCCTCGTCGATACGACGATGGATACGATTATGACGACGCTCGATATCGACGTCGGAGAATATTTTTATCAGGACGCGGAAAGCGGGAATTATAAGCTGCTGTATAAACGGGGCCATAAGCTCTCGCGCAGTATTCTCGGCCTTACAGAGGTGACGCCCGGACAGGGGCTCGTCGGCGAAGCGATCGCGAAAAAGACGCCGTACGTTTTAAAAGCGGACGAGCTCGATGTCGTAAACGGGAGTAAAGCGACGCAGGTCCGGTTGAATTATGTTATTATTCTGCCGCTGTTGACGCCGGATACGGTGATCGGCGCGATCTGTCTGGGGACGCGGCTGCTGACCGATCCGCCGACGATGGACGAGCGGTTCCTGACTTCGGTTGGAAGCTATTTTTCTCTCCTGATCCAGGAATTCCTCCTGCTTCGCGAGCGGAACCAGACGGCGATTCTCGAAGAGCGGAACCGGATTGGGATGGATTTGCATGACGGCGTGATCCAATCGATTTTTGGCGTCGGCTTATCGCTTGAGCATGTCCGGATTACGGTCAAGGACGATCCGGAGGCGGCGAGCGAACGAATTCAGGAGGCGATTCAGGCGCTGAACGCGACGATTCGCGATATCCGTTCCTATATTATGAACCTGAAACCGGCGCGACTGACGAACGAGAACCTGATCCAGAGCATGCGCAGGCTGGCAAACGATTTTTATTCGAATACGTTCGTCCCGACGGAATTTAAATCGGAGATTGAGGATATCGACCGCCTGTCGCCGGAGCATGTCAACGTGTTTTATATGGTCTGCAAGGAGACGCTGGCGAATATCGCGAAGCATGCGCATGCGCAGCGCGTCGCCGTCCGGTTTTACGAGAATGAGCATGATTATGTCCTGACGATTAAGGATGACGGCGTCGGATTCGACGACAGGGCGGGACGAAAGCCGACGTCGAACGGAATTACGAACATGACGCAGCGGGCGAAAAGCCTGAACGGGATGCTCCTGGTTCAGTCACAGCCGAATCAGGGAACGACGCTTTCGGCGCGGATCCCGAAGTGAGCCGCGTCCGGGCGCGGGATTTTTGAGCGGGGCTGGTTTCGCCTCAGGACTGGAAGGAACGATTTTGAACCGAACTCAAACAGAGACAACCTATTCCGATAAAGCGGCGCTGCGCGGCGAACCGTCTTACGTCTGGCGCGCCGGTCAGGAGCGTCGGATGCGCCTGATCCTGGAAGCGGCGCAGGGACGCGAGCGGGGGATAATTCTGGAAGACGGCTGCGGCGTTGGGATGTACCTGACGCGGCTGGCGCGGACGGCGGAGCTCGCGATCGGGCTGGAAGTCGAGCGCGAGCGGGCGATCGATGCGCTGGCGCTCTGCCGGGGGACTTCCGGCGCGGTTATCAACAGCGTCGGCGAAGAGCTCCCGTTCCCATCCGACAGCTTCGACCTGATCCTCAGCCACGAAGTCATCGAGCATGTCGTCGACGACCGGCGCTGTATCGCCGAAATCGTGCGGACGCTGAAACCGGGGGGACGGCTCGTTTTATTCTGCCCCAATCGTGGGTACCCGTTCGAGACGCATGGGATTTACCGCCGCGGGACTTATGAGTTCGGGAACAAGCTGTTTGTGAATTACCTGCCGCGGCCGCTGCGCGACCGGCTGTGTCCGCATGTTAACGTTTATACGGGCGGCGACCTGCGGAAGCTTTTCGCGGGGCTCCCGGTCCGTTTCGTCCGACGGACGGTTCTTTTCGGCGCGTATGATAACCTGATCGCCCGTTTCGGCCCGCTCGCGAAGGCGCTGCGCGCCGCGCTTCAGGCGCTGGAGAAAACGCCGTTGCGCTTCTTCGGCCTGTCGCATTTCTGGGTCGTTGAAAAGATTCAGGACTGACGCTATGGTTGTAAGACTGTATCATGGCGGCAACGCAGAAGTACGCGTTCCGGAAATTCTGGTCTCGAATCGGTCGCTGGATTTCGGGTCCGGTTTTTACGCGACTTCGAGCTGTGATCAGGCGCAGCGATGGGCGGAATTGCAAACCGGACGGCGGAAGACCGGCGTTCCAACCGTTAACGTTTATGATTTCGATTTGGAAAAGGCAGAGAATCCGGCGGTTCGACGTCTTTCTGCGCTTCGATTTATTGAGGTAAAAAATTATGATAAAACGCACGCGAGCTTCAATTCTACAGAATTTTGATCCGGAGGTCGCTGAGCAGATCGCGAAGAGCCGCGCGATTCCGCTGATGGACGGGCTGCGCCTCTTCCTGAATTCGGAGACGCATGAAATGCTGGTCGACGACAGCCTGAAGCTCTGGTACTTCAGTCCGCTGGTTCTGTACGACATGTGGGAAAATGAGATTGCGACCGGCGATCCGCGGAATTCGCTTTATTTACGGAGTGATGAAATTGGACAAAGAATTTAGATTTTTTACCTACCTGCTTGAAAGCTACGCCGCGTATAAAAATACGACCGCGGGCGCGGTCCTCAGGACGCTCGACGAAAAAAAACTGACTGACTTCGTATACAGCATGTACGAAATGTATCATTCCGAAGCGATTGAAAACGCGTTTATGGATCTGGACAGTCTGATCGAAACGGGGAATCCGGCCTGGTAACGGAACGAAGGGAAAAGAAGGCCGCATGAAATATCATATTTGGACCGAAGGCTGCCAGATGAACGTCGCCGATTCGCAGCGCTTAGCGTCGGCGCTCGAGAAGCTCGGTTACCAGTACAGCGAAATTATCGAAGAGGCGGACGTCATCGTCCTGAATACGTGCATGGTCCGGCAGAGCGCGGAGGATAAGGCGCTGGGGCGGCTGAGTTCGCTGAAGCCGGTGAAATTAAAGAATCCGGACCTGATTCTGGGGCTGATGGGCTGCATGGTCGGGTATCGCGACAACGCGGAAATCCGGAAGCGGCTCCCTTACGTCGACGTTTTCGCGCCGCCGTCGAATCCGAAACCGATTATCGATTACCTTCTTGAAAAGGAATATATCGGCGATCGGGCGGACGGGAAGAAACGGGCGCTTCCAGAGATCTGGAACCCGGCGCAGCTGACGCTTCCCCGTCGGGAGCGCAATCGGGCGGTCAGCGCGTACGTTCCGATCGTTTACGGCTGTTCGCATGCCTGCGCGTACTGCATTATTCCGTATAAACGCGGAATCGAACGCAGCCGCGATCCGCAGGAAATCCTCGAACACGTCGAATCGTTAGCCGCACAGGGGGTCACCGAGATCACGCTTCTGGGCCAGATTGTTGACCGCTATGGGCTGGACGATCCGGCGTACCCAACGCTGGCGGGACTCCTCCGCCGGATTCACGCGGTCGAGGGGATTCGCCGGATCCGCTTCCTGACGAGCCATCCGAATTACCTGACCGACGAGCTTCTGGAAGCGGTTCGCGACCTGCCGAAGGTCATGCGGCATATCGAGGTTCCGGCCCAGGCGGGAAATGACGACGTTTTGAAAAAGATGCGCCGTGGGTACAGCGATCAGTCGTACCGCGAGCTGATCGATAAAATCCGTGCGACGGTCCCCGGCGTCTCGATCGGGACGGATATTATCGTCGGGTTCCCCGGCGAAACCGAGGCGCAGTTCGAAGATACGCTCGCGCAGCTTCGGGATTTGAAACTCAACGTTGTTCATTTAGCCCGTTATTCGCCGCGGAGGGGGACGCTCTCGGAGAGAGCGATGCCTGACGACGTCGGCGAGGAAGAAAAATGGCGCCGCTTCCGTGCGGTTGAGGAGCTTCAGGAGGGAATTGCCGCCGAGATTCATTCGCGTTTCCTTGGCCAGACGGTTGAAGTCCTGTTTGAAGAAAAGAAGCGGGATCGCTGGGTGGGTCGGACAGAGAATATGGACCTTGTTTATGCTGAGAGCGAGAGCGACCTGACCGGCCGCTACCTTCCGGTCCGAATCGATTGGACCGGTCCCTGGACGATGATCGGGACGATTCTGCCGCCTGAGCGTCGGGACGGAAAGGCGGCGGCGTAACCGGATGCGGGATGGAACAGTGAAAAATCAGGTCGACGAAAAGTCAATCCGGACGCTGGAATACGAGGAAGTGCTTGCCCGGCTCGGACGCTACGCGTCTTTTTCCGCGTCGGCGCGGCTGGCGGAAACGCTTCGTCCCGCGACCGACGACGAAACGATCCGGCGGAATTTAGCGCGGACGACCGAGGCGCGGCGGCTCCTCAGCGTCAACGACACGTACCGGATGGGCGGCTGCGTCGATTTTCGGCCGGCGCTCCTGACGGCGCGGAAAGGCGGAACGATCGAGGCGAAGACGTTCGTCGATATTGCGGCGACGTTAGCGGCCGCGCGGGACGTTCGGAATTCGCTCCTCGCTCATGCGGATACGTACCCGCTGTTGGCGGAGACGGTCGAGGAGATGATCCCGCCGAGTGGAATGATCGAGCGGATCCATCGGACGGTCACCGAGCGGGGCGACGTTCTCGACAGTGCGTCCGACGCGTTGGCCTCGATCCGCCGGGAAATTCAGGTCGCTTACGGACGGCTTCTGGACCGGCTTCAGCGGCTGCTGCGCGATGCGCGGTATGCGCCGATGATCCAGGAGGCGATTATTACGCAGCGCAGCGGGCGTTACGTGATTCCGATTAAGGCTGAATATAAGAACCAGCTGAAATCAATCGTGCATGATCAATCCGCAAGCGGGCTGACGCTTTTCGTTGAACCGCTTGCGACTGTTGATTTGAATAACGCGTATTACGAGCTCCAGCTCCGGGAGCGCGACGAGGTTACCCGAATCCTGCATGAATTGACGATGTTTATTGCGGCGTATGCCGATCCGTTGGAACGCGTCGTCGAACGGCTCGCCGAGCTCGATTTTATTTTCATGCGCGCAAAGTATGCGGACGCGATTCGAGCGGTCGAACCGGAAATCGTCCCCTTCGCGAAAGGAACGAACTTGCCGGTGATCCGGCTGTATGAAGCTCGTCATCCGCTCCTTCCTCCTGAGCGGGTCGTGCCGATCGACGTCGCGGTCGAGCCGGGGATTTTTTCAGTCGTGATTACCGGGCCGAATACCGGCGGGAAGACGGTATCGCTGAAAACGGTGGGCCTGATGATCCTCATGGCGCAGTCGGGGCTGCATATCCCGGCGCAGTCGGGCTCGGCGCTTTCGGTTTTCCAGAACGTTTTCGCCGATATTGGCGACGAGCAATCGATCGAACAGTCGCTCTCGACGTTTTCCGGCCATATGACGAATATTATCCGGATCCTGCGGTCGGCGACGGCGAAAACGCTCGTCCTGATCGACGAGCTGGGATCCGGAACTGATCCGGAGGAGGGGGCGGCGCTGGCGCGCGCGATCCTGGAGTACATGATCGAAAAGCATATCCCGAATTTCGTCGCGACGCATTTTTCCGACCTGAAAGCGGCCGCGCACGCGACGGTGGGCGCGATTAACGCGTCGATGCAGTTTGATTTGAAGACGCTTCGGCCGACTTACCGGCTGATCATCGGAGTCCCGGGGCGGTCGAACGCGCTGATGATCGCGAAACGGCTGGGGCTGGCGCCGTCGATCCTGGAATCGGCGGAACGGACGGTCGCGCCGGATTCAACCTCGGGCGCAGACCTGTTGGATGAGATTAACCGGCTGCATGAGCTGGCGCGGCGCGCGCGTTCGCAGGCGGATCGCGCACGATCGCTGGCGGAGAACGAACGGCGCGAATGGGAACGAAGAATCGAGGAGGTCGAAAACGAAAAAGAACGGATCCTGAACGAGACGTATGCCGAAACGCAGTTTGAATTGGCGTCGCTGCGCGATGAGATTGCCCGGCTCAAACGAGCGTACGTTAACGCGCGGCTGCCGCTGGATTCGATTCGTGAGCTCGAAGGCGGCGTGCGCGCGATCCGTGAGGAAGAAAAGAAGGTTGAGAAAGCGATCGGGAAAACGGCCGCGAAGACGTCGCGGGCGCTCCTGAAGGACCGTCCGTTCAGGGTGGGGCAGAAGGTCCGTGTCCTTTCGCTCGGTTCCGAGTCGCTGGCGACGCTCTCGGCGCTGCATGGTGATGACGCCGAGGTCCAGCTGGGCATGATCCGGCTGCGGATTCCGGTCAGCAGCCTGCGCCATCCAAATCAGGACGACGAGGACCCCGTTCCGGCTCGGCCGCCTTCGGAGAAGGCTCCTTCGCCGGTTTTTCATCCGTCGCCGGGGCTGGAGCTCGATTTACGCGGGATGAACGGCGAGGAGGTCGTCGCGCCGCTCGAAAAATATCTGGACGACGCGTCGCTGGCGGGGATGCCGTTCGTTCGGATTATTCATGGCAAGGGGACGGGAAAGCTTCGTCAGGCCGTCCGGCAGATTTTAATGAGTTCGCCGCTGGTGAAGATGATCGAGCGCGGAAAAGACGCTGAGGGCGGCGAGGGGGTCACCGTTGCGGTTCTTCGCGGCGATTAACCGCGGTCGGATCGTTCGCTTTTTCCGCGCGCTGGGGGTTGGCGCGCTGGCGGTTCTTGCCGGCTGCGCCCCGGTTCAAATTCGCGTCATGGTTGACGCGACGCCAACCGAAATCGTCCTGGTGCCGGCGACCCATGCGCCGAGCCCTTCGCCCTCGATCGTCTGGTTCCCGCCGACGGCTACGCCGCTGCCGCTGTTTACACCGACGGCGGTCCCGACGGAGGACCGCCTGGGTGAATTGGGGACGCCTTACGTCGCCGACGGTTTCGCCCCGGAGAACGGATGGGCGACGCGGCGCGGACCCGGCGGGAACGTGACGCTGACCGACGGGGGGGAATTGACGCTGTCGATGCCTGGGGAGGCGGCGCGGCTGGTCGCTTTGAATAAAATCCCGGCTTATCGAAGGTATTACCTGAGCGTGGATGTAACGCTGTCGTTCTGTTCGTATTTTCAGGACGAATACGGGATTCTTTTCCGGGTCGAAACGGTTGAACGGAGCGAACAATCGGCTCAGCTGCGTTTTAACTGCCTGGGGCAGACGCAGTTCCTGCGCAGCAGCGGCGGCAAGCTCTCGCCGCTGAGCGACTGGGCCGCGAACGGGAAAATCCGTCCCGGCGCGCCGCAAAAATTCACCGTTGGACTGCGCGTCGACGGCGAATCGGTCGAGCTCTATTTAAACGGCGTTTTTCAGTATGAAATCAGCGATCCGTCGAGCGGATCCGGAGGAATCGCGCTCCTTGCGGAAACGTCCGGCGTCGCTCCGCTGACCGTCAGCTTTTCAAATCTTTCGATCGTTCGGCTTCGCTGATTTCGCCGTCTTCGGTCGGACGCGAACGGTGGACGCGTTTGAAGAGGCGTTCGATCGACGGAGCGAAGAGCATGACCAATCCGATCGCCGTGACGCATTCTCCGAAAACCACCCCGTCGGATTGCAGCGGGCCGAAGAACGGAACGCCGGGAAGCGGATGCGACCCGATGCCGAAAACGTCGGCCATGCCGGTGAAGAGCGAGATCACGAATCCGGTCCAGACGAACCGGATCCCGAAGCCGGAGGTCAGCGATTCAGGATAACGGCGGAAAAAACTGCGGTTGCAGTAATATCCGCCCCCGCACATTAAACCCAGCCCGAGAATGATCACCGCGGTTTGAACGAAGCCAATTACCGGGCTCCGGTCCAGTCCGAAAAAGGACGGCTTTGCTCCGAGGATCAGGATTAAATAACCGATTACGGTCATCCAGACCCCGATCCGGAACAGGGTGGAATGATGCGGGAGCTCGACGGCGCGGATCGCTTCCTGCGGATCGTAGGGTTCGGGCCGGTCAAGGACGTAAGAGGATTTCTTTTTTTGTTCCGCGGAAGCGCTTTCCGCCGGCTTTTCGCTGTTCATCGAAAGGCTCCTTTTTCCAGGATTCGCTGCCAGTTGGTATGGCAGATTTTCGCAATATCGCTCGGCTCATATCCGCGTTTCGCTAAGACCGCTCGGATCTTCCCCAGCCCGCCGATATCGTTCATTTCATACGGAATCGCCGGATAGCCGAATCCGCCGTCGAGATCGGTCCCGATCGCGGCGTGATCGGCGCTGCCGGCCAGCTGGCAGATATGGTCGATATGATCGGCGAGGGTATCGAGGGTCACGAGACGCCGGTCATCGCCGGATTTCCATTCGCTGTTCAAAAAGAAATTGCAGGGGACGACGCCGATCACACCGCCCCGTTCGATCATCAGCCGGATCGTATCGTCATGCAGCTGGCGTTGGCTCTGGGGGCGGCGGATGAGCGAGATGCAGTTGCAGTGCGAAGCGATAACGACGCCGTCGTAGCGCTCGATCGCGGTTTCTGCGCTTTTTTTATTCATATGCGATACGTCGAGGATCAGGCCGCGGTCGCTCAGCGCGTTCAGGAGGTCGTACCCCGCCGCGGTAAAGCCGTCGGACGGGTCATTCATTGCCCCGCCGCACCAGCGTCCCCCTGCCCAGACCGGACCGACGATTCGCAGCCCCGCTTCAACATATTCGTCGAGATCGGAAAACGAGCGGAGCCCTTCCGTCCCTTCGATCAGGGGAACGAAGCCGATCGGCGCGGGTTCCCCCTGATCCAGCGCGCTGACGAGCGCGTCGTATTCGGATCTTGTTCGGAGGAGCCTGAACTTTCCGTCGGGATCGTCGTTCCAGCGGCGGTAAAAATCGAGCTGCGCCAGCGCGGCGCGGTGGAACTCGTCGCCGTTTCGAAATTGGATTGCGGGGACCGGATCGGCCCGTCCGTCCGCGATCTTTTCAAGGAAAACCGTCGGGAAGATGATCCCGATTCCTGCTTCTCGGTATTCGGGGTATCCGAGGGTGATCCGGTTCGTCGGATCGTCGGGTTCGACCGCGCGCGAGGCTGCGACCGAACGTTTGTAGTCGCGATGGTGCAGAATCGCCTCGTAGGCAATATCCTGATGTCCGTCAATGATCCACATCATAGTCAGATTATACCGCGTTGAGGACGAGCTTCCGACCGCGTCCGCCTTCCCAGGGATAGACGATCCAATTTGACGTTACCGCCGCGTAGAAATCGGGCTTCAGGTCGGGAAAGAGGTTCCGCGCCGCGTTATAGTGAAGCACGGCGGTAAACGCGTCTCCGCAGCTTCCGGAGACGCGGCTCCGGACGGTCGAGATACAGCGTCCGGTCCCCCAGGCGCTCCCGACGATCAGGACGGTCTTCCCGGCAAAGGATTCGTCGTCGGGAAAAGCGCGGATCTTTGGCCAGGAGGCTAACTTCGGGTCATGCATCTGCCGTTTCAGTTCAAATTCCTTCCGGTTTTCGATCGAGGCGATCTGGACCTCGTCGACCCTGAGCGCTTCGGCGAGGATCCCGCCGGGAACGATCCCGCCTGGGTTCAGCGTCAGGAGAACGTCGATTTCACGGTCGATCTGAGAAACGAGATGATCGATCAGCGGGTCGATTTCCGTCCAGGGAAGGAGCTCATGCTGCATAGTAGACGCGTCCGTCTTTTCGCGGGGCGGCTTTCGGACTGTCGCCGTCGATATATCCGATCGCGCAGTGGCCGATGCCTTCCCATTCGCCTTCGACGCCGAGGTCGGCGAGAAGCTTTTTATATTCAGCGGTTTCGAATTCTTCTTTGGCGCGGTTGATCCAGATACTCCCGAGCCCGAGCGAATGCGCCGCCAGCATCAGGTTCCCCAGAACGAGACTTCCGTCATAGACGCGGAGCGGCCAGTTCTTATCCGCCAGGACGATCAGGACGACCGGGGCGCCGTAAAAGGGGTCGAACCCCTCTTCCCATCCGCCGATTTTGCGGTTGTCGTCGGAAAGTCTGGCTCTGAGCTCCGGGTTGGTTACGGCGACAATGATGGCCGACTGCCTGCCTTTACCGCTCGCGGCGTACAGCCCGGCTTCAATGATCTGATCGATGTCCGCTTTGGACGGCGGGGTCGCTTTAAAGCTGCGGATACTGCGGCGTTCCCGGATTGCTTTGAGAATTTCGTTCATGATTTTCATTCCTTTACTGATGAACTTTGTTTCCTGATTTTCTTTCTTTATCGCTGTTTCTGTTGTTTTGAGCGTATTACGCCAGAATAAACTTTTTTTATACTGTTGTCCTGCATGCGACCGATGCGCGCCGTTGCTGCGTTTTTCCCTGCTGCTGCGCCGTGAACCGGTTCGTGCTCTCTGAACGGCCGGTTTTTTCGGTTAATTTCCCTTCTTTGAATGCGTGCACCATCCTTATCAAACGCGGTTCTCCATGTGGAGCTGACGCCGGAGAACGCGGCTTATTAAATTATACGCGATCGGAGAGCAGTTTCCCGGCCCCGATTCTGACGCCCGCGGGAAATTTTACGGCGGCCGACTGGTATAATGATTTCAGGTATGGATGTATGAATCGTAGAAATTCACTGTCGATTTTACGTTGGGTGGCGTTGGGACTGATCTTTATTTCGGTCCTGATTCTGGGCCGGCAGCTGATGCGCTACAGCCGGATGCGCGCGCTGCTCCCGCCGGGACTGACGATCGGCGGCGTTCCGGTCGGCGGATTGAACGGGACGGAAGCGGGCGAGCGGCTTGTCCGCGCGTATGGGATTCCGATTGAGTTAATCTACGGCGGATCGGTCATTCAGGTCCGTCCGTCTGCGGTCGGGTTCAGCCTGAATATCGAGACGATGCTGGCGGCGGCCGATTTACAGCGGATCACCCGCAATTTCTGGCTGGGGTTCATGGATTACATGTGGAATAATCTTCCCGTTCCGCAGCCGGTTCCGTTGTCCGCATCGATTTCGCAGGAACGGCTCCGCGATTATTTATCCAACGAAATCATTCCGCGTTACGATATTCCGGCGCGGGAACCGATCCCTGATCCGGAAACGAACCGTTTTACCGCGGGCGAGCCGGGGACGTCGCTCGATATCGATCGTTCGATCCGGCTTATCGAAGACGCGCTCCGTTCTCCGACGGAACGTTCGGTTATCCTTCCGTATAACCGGACCTCCCCGACGCAGGCGTCGGACCAGAACCTCCAGTATATCGTTCGGCAGATTATCGACGATCATGGCTTTGAAGGCGTTGCCGAGTTTTATATTCTCGACCTGGATACGCGGAAGGAAATTTCGTTCGCGGTTGCGGGCGGCGAATCGATTTCGCCGGATATATCGTTTACCGCCGCGTCGACGATTAAGATCCCGATTATGGTTTACCTGTTCCTGAATTATGATCAGCCGCTTCCGGCGGCGCTGAACGAGGACCTGAAGCAGATGATCGAAGTGTCGGAAAATGGACCGGCAGATTCGATCCTGCAATCGATCGGTGGGGACCTGGCGCCGATCGCGTTTACCGACGATTTCCTGAAACAGGTGGGTCTGAAGAATACTTTTCTGGGCGGATATTTCTATATCGGCGCGCCGTTACTCGCGCAGTACGAGACGCCGGCGAACCAGCGCACCGATATCGATACGAATCCGGATCGTTATAATCAGACGACGCCGGCCGAGATTTCGATGATTATCGATGATATTTATCAATGCGCGGTGTTCGACGGCGGGACGTTCCGTGCGGTCTTTGGAGAAGCGATTCAGCAGTCTGAATGCGTAAAAATGCTGGAGGAGTTGTCGACGAATAAAACGGCGGTCCTGCTCGAGGCCGGGATCCCGGAAACGACGCGCGTCGCGCATAAGCACGGTTGGATTCTCGAAACCGACGGACTGATCCATGGGATTTCCGACGCTGGGATCGTTTATTCGCCGCGATCGACGTACATTTTTACCATGTTTTATTGGAGCGAAGCGCAATTAGCTTTCGATCCGACGAATATTCTGGCGGCGGATATTTCCGGCGCAGTGTATCAGTTTTTCAATGCGGCTGAGTAGGGCGGTTTGACGCCGAACGAAGCTGCAGAAGGGAAGAAAAAACAGGTATGAGAGAGAAGAATAGAGTCGAAGCCGATCGGATGGAACGGCGGCTCGATGGATTGGACTATCCGGTATTCCGGGCATTTCCGGCTTTTTCCTGGGAGAAGCTGCTGATCGCGCTGATTGTGATTGCCGCGGTGATCAGCCGCTTCGCGATCTTGGGCGATCGCGTCATGTCGCATGACGAAGTGAATCATGTCGTCCCGGCGTACACGCTGTCAACCGGCGGGGGCTATGCTCATGATCCGGTAACGCACGGGCCGTTTCAGTTCCACATGTTAGCGCTGTCGTACTTCCTGCTGGGCGACAATGATTTTTCTGCCCGCGTTCCCGCGGCGCTGTTCTCCGTTGCGGCGGTTCTGGTCGTTTTATTCGGGTACCGTCGTTCCTTGGGACGAGCCGGCGCGCTGATGGGCGGACTGATGATGACGATTTCGCCGCTGATCCTGTTTTACGGCCGTTACACGCGAAACGAAGCGTTCATTGAATTATTTATGGTTCTGACGCTCTGGACGACGCTTCGCTACCTGGAAAAGCGGGACGAAAAATCGCTCCTGATCCTATCGGCGGTGACGGCGCTCCAGTTCGTTACGAAGGAAGTCTCGTATATTTATACGGCGCAGCTGTTGATTTTCTCCGGGATCCTGTTTCTTGCGGACGTTTGGAAACTGGGCTGGGATTCTGATGGGGAGAAGCTGCGGAAGATGGGGATGGTCGCGCTGGCGGCGTTTTTCGCGCTTCTTGGCGCGGCGCTTCCAAGGCTCCTGGTCAGAGAGGGCGAGCCGGCAACGGCGATAAAACTGGCGTCGCTGGGGGTCGCTGCTTTCGGCGGATTGATCCTGCTTTTCGTGATCGTTTCGACGGTCCGGAAATTCAGCTGGAAACCGTTCCGCGACATGCCGTCGTTCGACCTGATCGTCTTTGTTCTGGCGCTGATCCTGCCGCAGTTAACCGCGATGCCGGTTTCGATGGTGGGATGGAACCCGCTGGATTATTCGACGAATGGCATGCTGAAGACCGGCGCGGTGATGGCGGGGCTGTTCGCGCTGTCGATTGCGGTCGGGGTCTGGTGGAACCGGCGCGTCTTTTTACGCAGCGCAGTGATCTTTTACCTGATCTATCTTGTCTTTTATACGACGATGTTCTCGAATGGGCAGGGTTTCTTTACCGGTATGGTCGGCTCGTTAGGCTACTGGCTTTCACAGCAGGAAGTCAAGCGCGGCGGGCAGCCGCTGTATTACTACGCGGCCGTGATTCTTCCGATTTACGAATTCGCGGCGCTGTTTGGGACGATTCTGGCGATCCGGTTAGGCCTGAAGCGCCGAAGCTTTTCCGGCCGGCCCGGGGCGGAGCGCGTTTCGGAAACGATCCACCCGGCAGGGATCCCGGCTCCTGTGGAAACGGTTCTCGACGACTCGCAGGAGAGCTTTTTCCAGTTCGTCGAAATTCCTGAGGAGGAGGCGCAGGCGGCGCCGGCTTTGGCGGAGGTCGAGACGGTCGAGATCGATCCTTCCGTCTATAGCGCTCTCGAATCGGAGCTGGCTGATGCGATCGATCCGCTGGAGCCGGCTGGGATTCCGGCCCGTCCGGCGACGGTTCCCACGCTTGCGCTGTTCCTGTATTGGGGATTGACGGCGCTGATTGCGTATTCTGCCGCCGGGGAAAGGATGCCCTGGCTGGGGGTACATATTGCGTTGCCGCTGGTTCTGTCAGGCGCGTGGGGCTTCGGGTATCTTTTCGAAACGCTCGATTGGAAAAAACTGATGAGCGCGGAGGGGGGCGCTGCGGCGGCGCTGACGGTCGTCGCGCTGTACGCGCTCGGCGGCGTTCTTTCGCCGTTCGGAACCGGCCTGGCGCCGTTTGCGTCGACTGACCTGGCCGGGCTCAAGGCAACGGGGCTGTTCGCCTGTTCAGCGGCCGCGCTCGTAATCTCAGGGTTTTACCTGGTCCGGACGCTGCGCAGGATGGGCGGGAAGTCGGTTCCCGGGTTTTACGTGCTCTTCATCGGAATCGTGCTTCTCGTTCTTCAGGCCCGAACCGCGTTCCAGTCTTCGTTCGTCAACTATGATCAGGCGAATGAGTACCTGGTGTATGCGCATGCGAGCGCGGCGCCGAAGGTCGTCTTACGCGAAATCGAGGAAATCGCCGCGCGGACCGGCGCAGGGAAGGCGATTCGCGTCGCGTACGATAATGACGCGCGCTATCCTTATTGGTGGTATTTCCGCGATTATACGCAGAAGCTCGACTTTAACGAAGCCGCGACGCGGACGCTTCGCGACTACGATATTATTATCGCCAACACGGCGAAGGATGCGAAGCTTCTCCCGATTGTCGGCGACGCTTATTACCGGTCTGAGTATATGCGGCTGTGGTGGCCGAATCAGGATTATTTCAGCGTAACGCCGGGCGGCGTCTGGAACGCGATCGTCAATCCGCAAATGCGCCGGGCGATTTTTGATATCTGGCTGAATCGGGATTTCGGACGGTACGCGAAGCTCGTCGGTTCCGGCTCGATGTCGCTGGAGACCTGGGAACCGTCGGCGAAAATGGTTGTTTATATGAAAAAGGACCTGCTGCGGCGGATGTGGAAGTATGGCGACGCGGCGGAGGTCGAGGAAAGCGGAACTGCGTCGTTCCCTGACGAGAAATTTACTGCGCTGAACCCGGTTTTTTCGTTCGGCGAGGCGGGAACCGAGGCTGGGAAGCTGAATCGGCCGCGGAATCTGGCGATCGCGCCGAACGGGGACGTGTACGTCATGGATACGGGGAACGAACGAGTCGACGTATTTGACGCCAAGGGCGTTTTCCGATTCAGCTTTGCGAACGAGGATCACGGCGGGTTTAATCAGGCCTGGGGAATCGCGATCGACGAAGACGGTTCGGTTTTCATCGCCGATACCTGGAACCATCGCATGCTGAAATTCAGCGCGGCCGGCGACTATGAGTTAGAGTGGCTTGCGAACGATCCGACCGGCGCGACGATCAGTTTTTACGGACCGCGTGGGGTCGCGATCGACGGTCGGGGCCGTATATATGTTACCGATACCGGAAATAAGCAGGTCATGATTTATAACCGCGAGGGAAAGTTCTTGTCGAAATTCGGGAGCGTCGGTCTTGGTCCGGGCGAGTTCGACGAACCGGTCGGGATTGCGACCTTTGAGGATCAATATCTGGCGGTCGCCGATACCTGGAACCAGCGGGTTCAGGTCTTCGATATCAGCGGCGAGACGGTCCTGCCGGCGCCCGTGTACTCGTTTGAGGTTTTTGCCTGGTATTCGCAGTCAATGGACAACAAGCCGTATCTTACCTTCACGTCGAAAGGAGACCTGCTTTTCAGCGATCCGGAGGCCGGGCTGGTCTGGGAGTACAGCGTCAGCGGGGAGCTCATCCGATCGTTTAACGGCGCCGGCGGCGGAATCGACATGCTGTCGATGCCGGTCGGGTTGACGACGGATCGGGAGGGGGCGGTCTGGCTTGTCGACGCGCTGGGAAACCGGGTGAATCGGTTTATTCTGCAGTAGAAAGCGGCGTCTGGGCTGTCAGTTAAAAAAATAGAGCGGGTCGCGTCCGCTCTATAAAAAGTTTAACGTAAACTTTTTATGCACGTAATTATAGGCGCTGAGCCGCAATTTGTCACGGTGTCATAGCCAAATGTATGACATTCGTCTTGCCCCTGCAGGTTTGGCAACTGAAAAGAGGAAAACTCCTCGGGAATGACCTGTATCTCAAAGTTAGACGAAAATCAACAAAGAAAGAGCAGTTCGTTACAGCGCGATAATTTCCTGGACAGGGGGAATAGAGATACCGGAGGGGTCAGCCCGCGCGAGCTATCGTTCGGTATCGGACACTGCGGCGGACGCTGACCTTTTGAATCAGTTTTTTCTGGATCAGTCTGTTGATTGCGGCGGCCGTTTTCGCCCGGCCCCAGCCAAGGTATTTCGAAATATCATCCCGCGAAAGCTTGTCATGCCGGTCCAGCAGGTTGTAAAGCGATCGTTCTTCGGCGCCGATCCCGGTTCGGTCTTCGCGGATAACCGGGAGCACGACCGTTACCGAATCCGGCAGGATTTTGAACACCGGTTTGACGAGCGCCTCCTGATAGGCTTCGTTGATCTTGACGATTCCGCTTCCGAAGCTCTCGATCCAGCCAAGCCGGAATAAAATATTCCCTAAAATTGGATTGCGAAAAATAGAGACATGTCCGTGTAAAAAATTGGATCGCGACAGGTTTTTCGGAAGTCCGCCGGGCGAAACGATCTCAATCCGATCTTCTATTTTCAGAATACGGGTATGACTTTCGAAATCCCATCTTCGGTGAACCAGGCTGTTGACGAGCGCTTCCCGAAAAGCGGTGCCGGGAATCAGTTCAATATCTTCTCTTCGGAAATCGACGATTCCTTCGAAAACGTAGTACCTTCGGAACCGCCGCATCATGCTTTCGAATTGCGCCAGAATCGATATTCTTTCGAAGATTTCGCGATCGAAAATTTCGCTGAAGGATTCTCCGATTCGCGCGGTATCGGTTCCTGGAAATGAATTCTCATCGGCGATCAGCTCCGCCGCCTTATTGAACCCCTCTTTCTCGCCGAAGAGCTGAAGCGTTTTTAAAATATCTTGAGTTAATTCGCTGATCTTCAGCTTATTTTTAAGCTCCTGCTCTAAGTGAGCGAAGGTCAGCGCCTTGGACGTGGCTGGAAGCGATTCGAAATTAATATGCTGCCCTTCCATGATTAAGTTTTTGAGTTCCGAACGATTGACTTCAACGGTTGCGCTGTCTGCTCTTTGATATGCTTTGTTTTTTACCATATACGGTTTAGCAGAACCTTCGCTGACGTTGAGTTCAATTGTTTTGACTTGTTGATGAATCTGGAGGCGGATCCTGGGTACCGGACGCAGGTTGTCGTTGATCATGTTTTCAATGCTCAGACAGTGCTGGATTAAATCGCCCGCCAGCCCGATCGTTTCGCCGTTATCGTTAATTCCGAAGATGATTTTCCCACCGCTGTAATTTGCGAACGCGCTGACGGTTTTCAGGAACGAGTTTGAGATCATTTCTTTATATTCAAGATCGCTTGATTCACGTTCGATCATAGCGCCTCCTTCTGACAATGTAGATTTTAATCGAATTATTTTGAAATCGGGATCAGCGCGTTCCCGATGGCGGGACGGATCGCGGCGCAGATGGCGCTTGAAGAAGACGATGGGAACTTTATCCTGATGCACGCGATGGGGGCGAACACAGCGGGCCAGCTGGGTTCGGTCGTCGCCGGCGGCGTCCTCCTGGCGCTCGTGCAGAGTATTCTGTAAAGAATCTTTTTTCTTCGATAAGAAAAACGCCTCCCGCGTCTCGAGAGGCGTTCGTTTTTATCGTTTAGCGAAGTTTCAGACCGTCAACCCGCAGAAATACGTCATCGATTGGTTGACCCTGTAAGGCTTTGACGTTCCTTCTTCGATTATCAATTCGATCGTTTTTGTATCTTCATTTATCGAAATATGATGCGGAGGCAGAGGACAGATATAGTCAACGATCATTTTATCAACGGTTTCGCTCAGCCGGCTCAAGTCTCCGGATAATCCGACGATCTCTCCCTTGCTGCTCGTGCCGAAAACGATTTTCCCGCCGTTGTAATTCGCGAAGGCGCAGGCATTTTTCAAAAATGCAGTTGAAATCGTCTCTTTATATTCGATATCGTCATATATATTCGTTTCCATAATCCTCCATTTTGCTAAGTATACCTTGAATTATCACGGAGCAAATTGGCGAAACAAGCTGAAAATATGGTTTACTTGCCAAATTATTCGGCTATGGACTAAAATTCAAATCAGGGAATTAGGAAACGGATAGAAGGCAAGATATGATGTTGGAACGGATCAGCGAGCATATTTGGATCATGCCGAAGGATGACGAGACCGATCGTCCGGTATTAGGTTATGTCGCCGGTACGAAGACCGCGTTGTTGATCGACGCAGGCAATTCTCCGGACCATATTTCCTATTTCTACGGAGCGGTCCGATCGATGGGCATGCCGGATCCGTCGTTTATCGCGCTGACGCATTGGCATTGGGACCACGTTTTCGGGCTTTCCGGCTCGCCGGCGAAATCGATCGCCAGCGTCGCGACGAACGAACGGTTGGTTCTGATGCATCGTTGGGACTGGACTGACAGCGCGCTGAGCAGCCGGATCGCCGCGGGGCTGGAGATTCAATGGTCCGCGGATATGATTCGGAGAGCAATGCCTATCCGGCAGAGTTTTAAAATCAAGTCGGCTGATATTACCTTCGAGGATCATTGCGGGCTGCGGATCGATAATATTGAATGCCAGATGCTGCATGTCGGCGGGCCGCACAGCGACGATTCGACCGTCGTTTATATTCCGTCTGAAGACGTGCTGTTTTTGGGCGATTGCTACGCTGAGGATATTTACATGCATAACAGTATCCGGCTGCGCGAGCTGTCGCCGCTTCTCCGTCGGCTCGAAAAAATTGACGCGAAATGGTTTATCCCATCGCATGGCGAGCCGATGGAAAAAGGCGTTTTTCTTGAGGAAATGGGGAAGGTCGAAAAAATCGGTAAGCTGGTTGGGAAGATTACCAACGATGGCGCGCTGGCTGCGGCGTTGGAAAAAGGGTTGGGGCGCCCCGCTACCGAAGATGAACTGACGACGGGTAAGTTTTTCGTTGCCGGGAACCGCTTGAAGCCGGGCGAGAAGAAGCGTTTTATCGACGAGAAAAAAGCGAATATGCATCGCGGTATCGATTCCCGGATCGACGATATTTTATCCGAAGGCTTCATGTAGCTGTTTCGGGTCAGGAATTCGGGAAGCGGTCCTGAGGCGATGCGGCGCGTCATGTAAAATAGAGGCGGAGTTCCCCGCCGAAAAGGCGGACGGCGGCTTAACGAAATTCATATAAAACCCCTGTAGAATGAGGATAGGCGCTGCGTTTGATCGGGTCCGGGCTGACCCGAAGCAAAGCCGAATTCAGCGGAACGGCGGGGGGAAGTTTAAGATGGAATATAAAGATTATTATCAGATTTTGGGCGTCGCGAAAACGGCGAGCGACGATGAAATAAAAAAAGCCTATCGGACGTTGGCGAAAAAATATCATCCGGACGTCAACCGGAACGATAAAAAAGCCGAAGAAAAATTTAAAGAGATTAACGAGGCGTATACCGTTCTTAAGGATAAGGAACAGCGCGCGCGTTACGATCAGCTCGGTTCGTCGTACGCGGCCTGGCAGCGGCAGGGCGGAAATTCGGCGAATTATGACTGGTCAAGCTGGCGTCAGGCAGGACCTGGCGGCGCGACGTATACGACCGGCGGTTATGGCGATTTTTCTGACTTCTTTGAGCAGATTTTCAGCGCTTACGGCCAGCGGGGTCAGTCGACCTACCGGACGGCGACGTCCGATATCGACGGATTTGGCGATATCTTTGGCGGCTTTTCCCGTTCCGGAGCGCGGACAGCGGCGCCAGAGGAGCCGAAAAAGATTGAAAAGGAAATCGAGATTACTTTCGACGAGGCGTTTCACGGAACGGAACGGATTATTACGCTGAACGAAAAGCGGATTACCGCGAAGATTCCAGCCGGCGCGAAGACAGGAACGAAGGTAAGATTAAAGGGCGTTCTCCCGAATGGCGGGGATTTATACCTGGTCGTTCGTCTGGCGCAGGGTTCGAAATTTACGGTGGACGGCGATACGCTCGTTACCGATGTTAAAGTGGATTTGCTGACCGCGGTATTGGGCGGGTCGGCGGTTGTTGAGACGCCGGACGATAAGGTCATGCTGACGATCCCGGCGGGAACGCAGTCGGAAACGAAGTTCCGGCTGGCGGGGAAAGGCATGCCGAAGGTGAACCGGATCGGGCAGCGCGGCGACCTTTACGCGCGAATTCGCGTCGTTATCCCTGAGTCGCTGACTCCGAAGCAGCGCGAATTATATGAAGAATTGAGGAAAGTGACTTAGACTGTATGAAAAAAAAGAAACTGCATTTTATTCCGCTCGGCGGATTGGGAGAGGTTGGGCGGAATATGATGCTCTTCGGGTATGATGACCGCTATATTATTATTGACTGCGGCGTTCAGTTCCCGGATAGTTCGATGATCGGAATTGATTTTATTATTCCGGATATGACGTTTCTCTTAGGAAAAGAAGCCAATATTTTGGGCGTTTTCGTAACCCACGCGCATGAGGACCATATCGGCGCGCTGGTTCACCTGTTTAAGGTTATCGAGAACGTTCCGACCTACGCGACGCAGCTGACAGCCGGCATGATCGAGACGCGTCTGGCGCGCGGCGGGCAGTTGAACAAGACGAAAATTATGGTCACCAACGCCGGCGATACGATCGAGGCGGGACCGTTTAAAGTTGAATTTATTCACGTTACCCATTCGATTCCGGACGCGGTCGCGTTCGCGATTCATACACCGGCCGGGACGGTTGTCGTAACGGGAGACTTCAAGTTTGACCTGACGCCGATCGACGGCTGGGGCGCGGATATATCCAAGCTGGCTTCCGTCGGCGATAAAGGCGTTTTGGCCCTTTTCAGCGATTCGACCAACAGCGAGAAGCCGGGATGGACGCCGTCGGAGCGGGAAATTACGCCCACGTTTGAGCATGTCTTCGAGACGGCGCCGGGCCGGATTATTATTTCGTCGTTCGCCTCGCTGATTTCCCGGCTTCAGCAGGTAACGGACATTGCGCGCCGGTACGGGCGGAAGATCTGTATCGTCGGAACGAGCATGATCGATAACGTCAATCTGGCGAAAAAGCTCGGGTATCTCGAAATTCCCGATGATTGCGTTGTGTCGTTGGACGACGCACGGTCGATTCCGGATCATAAGCTCGTTATCCTCTGTACGGGGTCGCAGGGCGAACCGACGGCCATTCTCGGACGCTTATCGACTGGGAAATATTCGGCGTTCAGTATTAAAGAAGGCGATACGGTCGTCCTCTCATCGCATCCGATCCCCGGTAACGAGGAACAGGTGTCGCTGATTATTAATCGTCTGATCCGCATGGGTGCGAACGTGATCTATAATTCGCTGCTTTCGGTGCATGTCTCGGGGCATGCCTGCGCGGACGAAATGAAGATGATGATCAGCCTGATCCGGCCGAAATACCTGATCCCGGTTCATGGCGAGCTGCGCCAGCTGACGCGGCATAAGACGATCGGGACGCTGATGGATATTCCTGCGGAAAATATTTTTGTGATCGAAAATGGGCAGACGCTGGTCTTCGACGACGGTACAGCGAAGCTGGGGCCGAAGGTCCCGGCGTCAGTTGTCCTGGTTGACGGGACGAACGTTGGCGATATGACGGCGGATATTCTGTATCAGCGTGAGCGCCTGGCGGACAGTGGGGTTGTCGTCGTGACGCTGATCCTGAATCGTGGGAATAACAGCCTGATCCGTGAGCCGAAGATCGTTCATGAGGGCCTGATGACGGAAAAGGAAATGATGAGTTATCAGGAAGAGCTGGACGAGCTGATCGCGTCGACGATCGCGAAGAAAAATGGCCAGAGCCAGGAAGCGCTGGAGAAGAACCTGGAACAGGTCCTCAGGCGGTTCTTCTATACGACGACCGGACGTGCACCTTGGATTATCGTGAATCCGTTTTATTTGTAAGGATTTGTCCAGAGGGGTTGGTGAGGAATATTTTTGAAAATGTCCTTCCCTTTTCAGACTCACCCAGGGCGTAAGATTTTTTTGTGCAGTTTAAATATGATAAATGAATATCTATTTTGACGCTGTATTAGCGAGATCCTATCATAGTAAATCCCAGGCGACCCGAATTATGACGGAAGCTTGGGTAAAAGAGAATATTTATTGCCCCCGATGCGCAAATCAAAAGCTTGCACAGTTTCCTAATAATGCAATTGTGGCTGATTTCTACTGCGGAAAATGTGGAAGTGAGTTTGAGTTAAAAAGCAAAAAAGGAATTTTAGGTAAAAAAATTGCGGATGGCGCGTATGAGACTTTTTGTTCTCGAATAACGAGTTATAAGAATCCTGATTTTTTTATCCTGAGTTATAGTTCTTTGGATTTATGTGTCGAAAACCTATGGTTTATTCCAAAACATTTCTTTACTCCGGCTATTGTTGAGAAAAGGAAGCCTTTATCTGTTACGGCAAAAAGAGCTGGATGGATCGGCTGCAATGTTCTATTGGAGAAGATCCCTTGTCAGGGCAGAATTTGTATGATCCGTGAACGTAAACCTGTCAGGAAGGAAATCGTATTTTCCCAGGTAAATCTTTCCGCGAATCTTGAAGTTAAAAATATTAAGGACCGAGGCTGGCTGTTTGATATCCTTAATTGCGTAAACGAAATCAAATCAGATAGTTTCTGTCTTGAAGAAATGTATTCTTTTGAAGAGGAATTAGCGTTAAAGCATCCCGGAAATAATAATATTCGTCCAAAAATTCGTCAACAACTGCAATTCCTGCGAAACAAGGGCGTCATTGAATTTAACGGGAATGGACGATATATGAAAAAAATCTGACTAAAAGAATCAGGCATATAAAAAATGGGCTTGTCCAGCGCAAGTTCGGCAGCCGTGCGTTCGATAGTCACAGGATAGCGTAAGTCCATATATTGCCGGGCAGAATGTAATGGGCTGACTCCGGAGAGGTTGATTTTTAGAACATGCTTCTAATTGTTTCGATCAAAAAGAACGGTTTTTTATAAACAGACGCAGTTTCCGCCATCTTTTTATAGCCTGCGATTAGCGGTTGATCGTCCGGATAGGCATCACCGATTTCAACGCCACCCACCGCTCATTGCCGACATGATCTGCCAATTCTTTGATTGCCAAATATTCCTGTTCCTCGCCCATTTGTAAGAACAACCTTTCTTATGTTATTCGAGCCTTTTGTCGTCTATCATACCAGGTAACAGGTCGGTTCCCAAAGCTGTTCTCTGAGCAAGATCACAAACTGATCGCATAGAAAAAATTTAAAATGGCGGAGAATTTTGCAAAAATATCGGGATATGGTAAAATAGATAAATCGTTGTGAATCCGTTCTGGATTCCCATGCGGGAGTAGCCAAGTGGTAAGGCATTAGCTTCCCAAGCTAACATTCGCGAGTTCGAGTCTCGTCTCCCGCTCTTTTTATTTAATTTGCAGCTGTTTTGAGGATAGATAACAGAAAGTGTGAATGGTCCCAAAAATATATTAGCTTAGCTGCAACATCGCTTATCGCTCATTTGAGGATTATATGGATTATAAAGGTGTTTCTACAGGTAGCAAGAAACCAGTCGTTCCCATGTTTACTGCTAAGACTAGGATTTGTGTCGTTATCGCATTGATTTATTTAATATCACCGATCGATCTTATTCCCGGTTTTCTTCTTGATGATACGGTCGTGGCGATCGTGCTTTCTGTGATTGGAGGTCTGCCTCAAATTTTGATATATAAAATTAAGAAACGAGTAAAACAGTAATTATTTATTAAGTTAAATTAATTATATAATTAAATAAATTATATTTTATATTTATAAAATATTTATGCTCGTGTCAGGGAAAGTATGATATACTGTTTGTTGACTGATTCGACAGGAGCGGAACAATGAGCGATAGCGAAATTTTAAAGATTGGCAATAACGAATACCTGCAAATATTAGAAGCCAACGGTGATCTTTCAATAACACCGCTGGACTCGAATACAAACTTATCTGGCAATAACTTTACAAAGCTGTCATTTTCTCCTGAAGAAAAGGGACGACTTAACGCGCTGATAGGCGAACTCCCTTCTGTCGGGATGGCTTTGGCAAGTTCGCATGCCTGCTTGTTAACCTTTCCGAAGGGGATCAAGGGAACCTTGATGAAACTTCGCCAAGACGGCTATAGTACCGTGATAAAAGCTGCTGACGGAAAATTCGCAGGAACCGCTTCGCTTCATCCGCTCGGGTCCTCGGTGATGGTTCCGTTGCTTGCGTTCGAAGCAATGGCGATTGCGTCCGGTCAATACTTTATGACGGAAATAAACCGCGATCTGAAATTAATAAACTTAAAATTAGATAGAATTCTTGATTTTTTATATGGCGATAAAAAATCGGAGTTGCTTGCAGAAATATCGTTTGTTCAGGGCGTTCATAGGAACTTCCGCTCGATCATGGCTCATGAAGAACAGCGTTTGGCAACGATTGTAAATTTACAGGCCGCACGCAAAATCGCAATGAAAGACATCGAGTTTTACCTTTCTGATCTTGACGGAAAAACAAGCACAAACGCGAAAGATGTCACCGAATTCAAAAGTATTTCTGAAGATGTTTTAAAAATTAAAGAAAGTCTTGAATTATCGATCCAACTCTATATCGCGGCTAATCTTGTCGAAATCCATGTCGCTCAAAACTATGACGAATCCTATTTAGCAAACGTTAGAAATGAGACAGAATACTATTTGAATAAATGCAACGGCCGGATGCTGAGCGATATCAGTCGGATGCTTGGATCAGTTCGTGTCTTTGAGCAAAAGCCCGGACTGTTTAATCCCGTGGCAAAAGCTTTTTCAACAGAAAAACCAAACCTTCTGCCGCTGAATGAAAAATTTGAATCAATCGCCGAAACTCTGAGCAGCGGCGAAGAATCGGAAATGGCCAAAATATTACGGTCATCGTTTAGCGCAATCGCAAATAATAAACACTATTACATGACAGACAACGGAGATGTTTATTTGAAAGCTTATAATTGAGCTTCTGTCTGGTATAGATTCCTTTCTTGCTCGAACGTCTGTTTTTTGGTTCTGTGTTCCTTTCGAACGCCCTTTTTATCTCTTTAACTCCACAATGATAAAGTTTGTTGCTGTAGAATTTTAGCAAGTTTTTCTTTTTCAGGTAAGAAAAAAGCGCGATCTGCATTTATTGATATGCATCCCCTTTATTGGTTTCGTCCAACTTTAGGAATGCATATCAATTTTTTGCGTCTTTTAGATTTAAATACAATTTATCATAGAATTTTTATGCTTTTAAATCTGCCATAAATTTTGTGAAATCCATGCCTGTTCGGAAGCTTGAGAATACATGCGTATAGAAATCATTGTAAACCGTTCCATCTTCGGGTTTTTTTTTCTTGGATCGGAAGTTTGTCAAAACGCTTTCATGCTCTTCTCTCAAGTTAACGAATCCCGAACTACAGTTACCGCGCGGGCGTCGGGGCCGACTTCAGGAAATCTAATATGATCCGGACCTGCGCCAGCGTTCCGGACGGCAGCGCGTCCTCAACGATATCGAATTTAGGATGGTGATTCGCGTAGGCAGGACCCTCAGCCGGCAGTCCGCCGCTCAGGAACAGAAAGCAGCATGGGAATTCGCGGCAATAGAAAGCGAAATCTTCGCTTCCCAGCATGGGCTTCGCGTCGGTGACATGATCCTCACCCAGCGCGTCGATACAGACTTTTTTCGCGAGAGCCGACAGCGCAGGATCGTTGATCATCATATCGACTCCATATTCATAGTTCAATTTGTACGCTGCGCCATTCGCGTCGCAGATCGATTTCACAATCGTCTCAACGCGTTTCCGGATCAGGGCGCGCGTATCGGGATGAATCGTGCGAACGTTTCCGCGGATTTCAGCGGTGTCCGGAATGATGTTATTCGCGTTTCCAGCGTGAATCGCGCCAACGGACACGACGGCGGTTTCGTCAGGGGAGACGTTTCTCGAAACGATCGTATTCAGCGCCAAAACGATTTCAGCGGAGACGAGAATCGGATCTATTCCGATATGCGGCGTTGAACTATGCACGCCATGCCCAAAGATTTTTAGATCGAACTTATCCGAATTTGACGAGGCGTGTCCTCCCGGGACGATTCCGATTCCGCCGGGTACCTTGTTGGGGAAAATATGCATTCCGAATCCAGCGTCGATCCCTTTCAGCGCGCCGGAGGCGACGATCTCCTCCGCGCCGGATGGCGTGACCTCTTCGGCGTGTTGGAAAAGGAGCTTGACCGTTCCGTCGAATTCGCCGCGGAGCTGCGTCAAAACTTCCGCTGTGCCCAGCAGCATTGCCGCATGGGTATCGTGACCGCAGGCGTGCATGACGCCGGGGTTGACCGAGCGAAACGGTAATCCTGTTTCTTCTTCGATCGGGAGCGCGTCAATATCGGCGCGGAAGAGGACCGTCTTTCCAGGTCTGGCGCCGTGAATCGTGGCGATCAGGCTTGTCGGCGTGGGACTCACGATCTCGTCGACGCCGATTTTTTCGAGTTGGGAGCGGATATAGGCCGCCGTTTCTTTTTCCTGATGCGAAAGTTCAGGGTGCTGATGAATATGCCGCCGCCATTCGAGAATATGGCTGGACGGGATGATGGTTTGAAGATCCATGGAGTTCTCCTTCGTTCTCACGTAATGTGGGGTAATCGTACTCGTGTTTTCGAAAAAAAGCTACGGTTTTGTCGCGTTTCCGTTTGTTTTGCTGTGACCGGATACAGGTTTAAAGAATTTGATTTTTTTACGGTTGCCGCTAAAATTGTAATATGAGAAAAATACGATGGCAGCTGGTAATTATCTTTTTGACCGGTTTGGTGGTCGGGATTTTATTGTTGAGCGATTCGAATACCGTGCCGGTGAATACGTTTGAGTCTGAACCGACGATCGGCGGAATTTACACGGAAGGGCTTGTCGGCAGCGTTCAGCGAATCAATCCGCTGCTTTCCTTTTATAACGAGGCCGATCTTGATCTGACGCGCCTGGTTTACAGCGGGTTGATCAAATTTGACAGGCAGGGACTTCCGGTTGGGGACCTGGCGAGCAACTGGGCGATCTCGTACGACGGGACGCTCTATAATTTCGCGATTAACAAGGACGCCAGATGGCAGGACGGGCAGCCGGTGATTGCGGATGACGTCGTCTTTACGTTTGAGATGCTGAAGCAGGGGGCGGGGTACGTTCCTGATGACTTGATCGAATTCTGGAACAGTATTCAGGTTCGTACGATCGACGATAAAACGGTGCAATTCGAACTGACCGCAGCGTTCGCCCCGTTTCTGGATTACCTGTCGATCGGGATCCTTCCCCGGCATATCTGGAACAACCTGACGTTTGCCCAGATGGTCGATTCAAAGATGAATATTCAGCCGTTGGGCTCCGGACCGTTCCGGTTGGATAAGCTCGTATTGGACGGTGGGCGTATTACCGGCGTCAATCTCGTTTCAAATCCGTTATATTATGGCGAACGGCCGTATCTCGAGGCGATTCATTTTATTTTTTACGACGATTCGATCCTGGCGTTCCAAGCGTACCAGATGGGGCTTGTCGACGGTGTCAGCCTGATTTCAGGCGAAACTCTCCAGCCGGCGCTGACCGAATCGAATCTGAACCTGTATACTGCGCGGCTGCCGATTTTATCGATGGTCTTCTTTAATCTGGATAATAACGACGTCCCGTTCTTTCAGGACCAGAAAGTTCGCCGTGGGCTTTTCGCTGGGTTGAATCGGGACCGGATGATCGCCGATATATTGCAAGGTCAGGCGATTCAGGCGCATGGGCCGATTCTGGCGGGGAACTGGGCATATTACGCAGGGGTCCCTAAAACGGAATTTGATCAGCATAAGGCGGTCGAAACCTTGAAAGAAGCCGGATACGTTATCGCCAACGAACAGGATTTAGTCCGCTCGAAAGAAGGCCGGACGCTGAATTTTACGATGCTCTACCCTGACGACGATCAACATCGTCAGATCGCGGAGGCGATACAGCGGAACTGGGCGGAGATTAACGTTCTGGTCAACCTGGAGGCTGTCCCGTATGATGAGCTCGTTAACGTTCTCCTTCAGGATCGGCGTTATGAGGCTGCATTAGTCGACTTGAATTTATCCGATCTTCCTGATCCCGATCCTTACCCGTTCTGGGACCAGACACAAATTTCAAGCGGGCAGAATTATACGCAATGGAACAACAAGGCTGTCAGCAGGTACCTGGAATCCGCACGCGTTGAGACGGATTTAGAGGAACGGAAGCGCCTTTATCGGAATTTTCAGGTCCTGTTCGCGGAAGAGCTGCCGGCGCTGCCGCTGTATAATCCGGTCTATAATTTTGCCGTCAGCTCAAACGTTCAAGGCGTTTCGGTTGGACCGATGTATCAGACGGCGGATCGTTTCGCGGGAATCCGAAGCTGGTTTATGGTCCTGAAAACAAAGGTGAACGATTAGTTTTTTCCGATGCAGCGTTCGTGGAGGCGCGATGTTGGGGACGGTTCTGAATAGTATTTCTATTATCGTCGGATCTTTCATCGGCGTCTTCTTTGGATCGAAGTTTTCCGGGCATCTCCGCGATACCTTTTACGCGATTTTAGGGACGTTCACGACCTTCATGGGAATCGGGATGTTCCTTGAATCGGAAAACTCGATCGTATGCCTGGCGAGCCTGGTTCTTGGAACGTTTATCGGAGAGGCTGTGCGTCTTGAAGAGAAGGTCGAATCGGCCGGCGCGCGCGTTATTTCGTTTTCAGCGCGTTTTTATGGCACGACGCGTCAGGAAGAATCGGATCAGCAGCGCATGATCAAAGGGTTTGTAACGGCTTCGCTCTTCTTTGTGACCGGGCCGGTCGGAATTCTCGGCTCGTTTCAGAGCGGGCTGAGCGGTAAATTCGATTTACTGATCATGAAGTCGCTGCTGGACGGAATAACGTCGGTTGTTTTTGCTTCGGTCATGGGAATCGGCGTCGCTTTTTCGGCGCTTCCCGTATTAGTCTATCAGGGTTTGCTGACGCTTTTGTCACGTCCGTTCCATGCTTTTTTGTCCGACGCGATGGTTTCGGAATTGACCGGGACCGGCGGGATCTTATTAGGCATGATTGGAATTTCTTCGCTTCTGGGGCTGAAAAAGATTCGCGTGTCCTCCGCGATTCCGGCGATTTTTCTGGCTCCGCTGATGATGTGGTTTGTTGAAAAAATCGCGTAGACGGTTTTTTGGCTGACGACAGGTCAGTTTCCAAGAGTATTCTTTAAGACAATATCACAGACTATTCACATGCGGGAGGGCTTTTTCCCGACCATCTTGACAAAACCTCGGAAACATGTAAAATCATTTTTGTTGAAGTGATATTGCCGAAGTGGCGGAACTGGCAGACGCGCTGCGTTCAGGGCGCAGTGAGAGTACTCTCATGAGGGTTCAAATCCCTCCTCCGGCACATAAAAAAAAAGAGGCTGAATTTGAAAAGCCCCCGAAAAGTTGGATTTTGGCCTGACTTTTGGGGGGCTTTTCATATCTCAATTAAGCCGACAGAGTTTTTTATGCGTTCATCCGCTTTCGTCAGTCCTTTTTCTCAGGATTTCGGGTCACGATCGCGAGGATCGCGCTGAACGCGGTCGCGAAAGGAAAGATAAGCCAGGTGAACCGCCATGCGCCCGTCAGGAAGCTGATCAGTATGTAGACCGGAGCCACGAGCGACCAGACGATCGCGTTAACTTTTTCGCTGGCTTTATAGCTCCTTTCGCCGTAGTGAGACGGTTTGGTTTTCCCTTCCAGAATATCGAAGTATTGCTTTTGGAGGCCGCCGAATTGGATCAGGAATACGCCGATCGCGGCGAGCAACAACGTTCCGACGATTGAAAAAACGATCAGCGGATAAAGGCTTCGACTCCTGCTCAACCCATTCAGGATCCCCGTGATCGATGGCGGGAGCGCGGCCATGATGAAACAGGCGATCGCGGCAATCGTGATCAGCGTGCTGCGGCGGTATTCCGCGGCGCGTTTTTCCTTGACGAACGCGGCGGCGTCAGCGTCAAGACTGAAATGCTGCTCCCTGAGCCAGCGGGTCCGCGGGGTCAGCGAAGCGCCATAGACGATCGAACCAACGCCCGCCGCGATGAGGATCAGCATGACGATAATCCCGATGACCAGGAGGATTTTCCCCAGCGGCTCGGCCGCGGGAATCGCGTTCAGCGCCGCCGACGTGATAATCAGGCTGGGAGACGTAATCATCAGGCCGCTTCCGATTCCGACGAAGATCGCGAATTTTTCGTTCGATGACCAATACGCTTCTGCGTCGGACTGAGTCAGCGTGATCCGGTTCGCTTCGGCGCTGCGGATTTCTTCGGTTAATCCGAGTGCTTCGGAAAGCTCGTTCAGGTTGCCGAATTCCATGATGACGGTCCCGAGCGCTTCGTTCTCGCTTTTGCCTTCGGCGATGAGTTCTTTATATTTATCGGTCATCATCGTTAACAGATCTTTTTTAGCTTTGAGGACTTTTTCCGTGGCCGGCAGGCCGGTAAACATCTTATCCAGATAGGTCTTGATTTCTTCCATTTTTTCTCCTTTTTTAGTTGACTGCCGTCGCGATAAAGTTGTCGACGACTTCTTTTGTCAGTTGCCATTCGTCACATTTGGTCTGATAGTATTCGCTTCCGGCTTCCGTAATCCGATAGTAGGTTCGACGTCCGCCTTCACTGATCGTACCGTCGAACGATTCGATGAATCCGTTTTTTTCGAGCCGGGTGAACGCGCTGTACAGGGTCGTTTCCTTGACGGCGTATTTTTCCGCGCTTTTCGATCGGATTCGTTTTGAGATTGAATACCCGTAATCCGGTTCACTCCGGATCAGGTAGAGGACGATGATGTCCGTATATCCGCGGATGCTGTCTCCGCTGATCCGCTGCGCTGCGGTCCGTTCGTCTTTTTCCAAGCGATTCCTCCTTTCAAGGTGGTTTGCAGCTTTCATTTACTACGATCGGCGTACTTTATCTGACGTTATATGTCTGTCGTAGTAATTGAAGTATATGCCATTTACTACGACAGGTCAAGTAGTTTGGAAAAACAAATGACATTGCGGTTCATTTCGATCTGTGTTCCGGCGCCCTGGCGTGTCTGAGCTGGCAGGCGGGAGCGCTGATATAATGAGAAGAAAAGGGAGGGCGCTATGACGATTCATTTGCTGGACCAGACCGTTCATTTGGATATTTATATTGATGCGAGCGACGCAGAGTTTGAGGACGACGTTTGTTTTCGGTTTGTTGAGGATTGCCCGGAAGATGAGAAGGTATTTTGCGGCGGGGAGACGGAGCTGTACCTGACCCGTGAGCAGGCGCGGCAGATTCGCGACCGGCTGATCAAGGTTCTTGAGGAAGGCGACGCGAAGTGAACGGGACGACCGCGACCGCGCAGGCGCATCCGAATATCGCGTTTATCAAATATTGGGGAAATCGGGACGACCGTCTCCGCCTTCCGGTTAATGGGTCGGTTTCAATGAATCTGGGAGCGTTAAGAACAACGACGACGGTAACGTTCGATGATTCGCTCCGTCAGGATTCGCTGGCGATTAACGGCGCTGCAGAGCCGAAAGCGGCGGTCGGCCGGGTTTCGTCGGTCCTGGACGAAGTCCGGCGGATCGCGCGGACAGGCGCGCGCGCGCGTGTCGAATCCTCCGCGAACTTCCCGGCAGGCGTCGGCGTGGCCTCATCCGCGGCGGCGTTCGCGGCGCTGGCGCTGGCGGCGTCGACGGCGGCGGGACTTTCGCTGAGTGAGGGGGAGATTTCGCGGCTGGCGCGGTTGGGATCCGGTTCGGCTTGCCGTTCGGTCCCGGGCGGGTTCTGCGAATGGCGGATGGGGACGGGCGACGCAGATTCGATCGCCGTTTCGATCGCGGACGCGGATCGCTGGGATCTGGTGGATCTGATCGCGATTTTATCAACAACGCATAAAAAGGTCGGATCTGCCGCGGGTCATCCGGGCGCAGTCACAAGCCCGTATCAGGCGGCGCGGATTGCCGGCGCGCCGGAGCGGATCGAAGGCTGCCGCGAGGCAATCCGGACGCGCGATTTCGCGAGGCTGGCGACGATTTCGGAAGAGGATTCGACGCTGATGCATTGCGTCATGATGACGCAGCGGCCGCCGCTGTTTTACTGGGAACCGGCCTCGCTGGCGATTATGAAAGCGGTTCCTGAATGGCGCCTGGAAGGGCTGCGCGTCTTTTTTACGCTGGACGCGGGCCCGACGGTTCATGTTCTCTGTCTGGGGGAAGATGCGAATGAGGCGGAACGGCGGCTCCGCGCGGTTCCGGGGGTGGCCGATCTGCTGCGTTCCGGCGCCGGCGGACCGGCGCGAATCGTTGATGCGGAATTTTGATGGAAGAAATTCTTAACGCGATCGGGCCGATCCTGATCCTGATCGGGGTGGGGTTCGCTGCCGCGGCGTTAAAGGTTCTCCCGGCGGACGCCGGAACGACGCTGTCCCGATACCTGTTTTATTTTTCGATGCCTTTCCTGATCTTTTCGAATATATACGCGGCGGAGCCGGGGGATGTCGCGAATACTCGTTTTCTGGTCGGATATTTCCTGACGCTTTGCCTGTCGTCCGCGCTTGGTCTGACGATTTTTGGATGGGGCTTCGGGCTTCGGGGTTCTACGTTGATCGTTCAGGTCATGGGTGGGTTTTACGCGAACGCGACTTACGTCGGCGTTCCGGTCTGCCTGCTGACGGTTGGGTCGGCGATTCCGCCGCTGCTGATCCTGTTGGTCCAGACGATTCTCTTCCTGCCGTTGATTTCGGCGCTCCTCGATCTCCAGTCGATGGGAAAGTCGTCGCAGTCGCCCGGAGGCGTATTGAAAATTCTGGCGATGAATCCGATCCTGATGGCGGGAGTATGTGCGCTGGGGTTCAGGCTGAGCGGGCTGCAGGTTCCGGCTTTCCTCGTCCGCGGGGCTGAACTGCTGGGGAAGCCGGCGATGACGGTTGGGTTGTTCTCGCTCGGATATACCTGTTACCTGCCGGAGGCGAAGGGTTTCAGGCGGCGGGACGTCCTGATGGCGTCGGTTGCCGCAGTGCAGAAGGTCCTTCTCCAGCCGCTGATTGCGCTTTGGATCGCGACGCGCGTCGTCGGGCTGACCGGGTGGTGGGTGAAGAGCCTCGTCATTTGCGCGGCGCTGCCTTGCGCGGTGAATGCGTTCGTCCTGAGCCAGCGCTATCAGGCGGCGGAGAACGAATCCAAGCTGACGCTGATGTTTTCGACGGTGCTGTTCATGATCATGATGACGGCCGCGCTGCCGTTTCTTGGCTGAAGCGGGGCTGTATGCATGAGGTTGCATAAGTCACGAAACCTTATGACCTTTGTCGGGGAGGGGCGTCCGAAAGGCGAACTCACGTTATAATCTATTGTCAGACAACCTAATAATGGAGGAACAGAAATGGAAAAAAAAGTAGCGGTCGTTGCGATCGGCGGTAATTCACTTATTAAGGACAGTAAGCACACCTCAACGGCGGATCAGTACTTGGCGGCCAAAGAAACTGCGGTTCATATTGTCGACATGATTGAAAGCGGTTGGGACGTTGTTGTCGGTCATGGCAACGGTCCGCAGGTGGGCTTCATCCTGCAAAAAGCCGAGATCGCGTACGGCGCTATTGGATTGCCGATGGCGGGGCTGGATGTCTGTGGTGCGCAGAGCCAGGGTCAGATCGGGTATGCGCTGGCGCAGAATCTTCAGAACGAGCTTAAGCGGCGCGGGATTAATAAACCGGTCGCCTCCGTCATCGAGCAAACCGTCGTAGATCGCAACGATCCGGCGTTTTCGAATCCGACGAAGCCGATCGGCGGCTTCATGACCGAGGCCGAGGCGAAGAAGCGGAAAGAGGAAGAAGGCTGGACGGTTATCGAAGACGCGGGCCGCGGCTGGCGGCGTGTCGTCGCTTCGCCGATTCCGCAGGAAATCGTCGAGCTTGAAGCGATTCGGACGCTGATCAGCGCGGGGATCGTGACGATTTCGGTTGGCGGCGGCGGGATCCCGGTGATTCGTCGTGAAGACGGCGATCTGGAGGGGATCGCGGCGGTCATCGATAAGGATTTCGGGAACAGCCTGCTGGCGAGCCTGATTAATGCGGATATGCTCCTGATCTCGACGGCGGTTGAGAAGGTCGCGCTGAATTTCGGGAAGCCGAACGAAACGTGGCTGGATAAGCTGTCGCTGGCGGACGCGAAACGCTATCTCGCTGAAGGGACGCATTTCAAAGGCGGATCGATGGCTCCGAAGATTCAGGCCTGCATCAACTTCCTCGAACGCGGCGGAAAATCAGCGCTGATTACGAATCCTGAGAATATCGGGCGTGCGCTGAAGGGCGAAACCGGGACCTGGATTCTTCCGTAAGCGACGGGGCCGGAGTCGGAACATGAATCGAGCGGGCGTGGGCGAATATCACGCCCGTTTTTTACGGCCTGGCGGCCGTCCCGTTTCCGTATTTTTTTTATGCCTGACGGGCGTATCCAGCGAGCGGTTTCATGATATAGTTTCAGTGGACAACAATCTTTCATTGATGGAGGCAGGATATGGCGAATGACGCGGGAAAGATGCTGACGGATTTAGCCGGCGATCTTTTAGGCGGCGGCAAGCTGGATTTGGGATCGATTCTGGATTCGGCGAGCGGACTTCTCGGCGGGGGAACGAAGTTCCCGACGATGAGCGCGGCGAACTGGTCGAAGCTGATCGCGAGGTTCCGATCGAACGTTCCGGAAAATATTACCACGCGCTGGCTCGTCAACGCGCTTGACGTTTCGCAGTCGACAGTTGAGTCGTCGGTGCTGCCCGTCGCTGGAGCTGATGGGGATCGTTCGCAAGGATGGAAAATCGACGAGGCTGGCCGATTCGCTCGGAAGCGAGTCCGGTTATCGCGCCGCGGTAGCGAAAATTCTGAAAGCCGAGTATCCGGAGGAGCTTTTGGCGATGGATTATTCGACGAAATCGGCCCAATCGAAGATCCAGAGCTGGTTCGAACGCGCGAGCGGCGAATCGGAGTCAAAGGCCAAAACGATGGCAAATTTGTACCTGACGCTTCGGAAGGAATATGACGAAGGCGATTCCGCCGCGCCGACGTCTTCGTCTTCCTCGACTTCGAAACGAAAGGACGGCGGCGTCAGCCTGACGGTCAAGATCAACTTTAATTCGAAAGCGCAGGCGTCGGCGTTCGTCGATTTGTTCGGCGAACTGGCTCAGGAGCTGAAAGAAAAGCTTGCGAAGCTATAATCGATTTACCGCGTCTGGACGAGATGACGGAAGCGCATCTCAGGGGAGACTGGACGAGAGGAGCAACAGCGCGACCGTGATCAGCGCGATCAGCGCCGCCGCTCCGATCAGCTCGATGCGTCCAAATCGGAACTCGCGGGGGACCGCACGGAACGGCGAGCCGAATTCAAACGTGATCGCGTTCGTCGGAGAATCAGGCTGGCATTCGCCGCACTGGACGCATTCGGCCGGATCGGAAATACAGCCGAGCTTAGCCGAGATCGCGCCGGTCGGACAGCGATCGGCGCAGGCTTCGCTTTCGACGCAGGCGTCCAGATTGACAATTCGTTTCAGCAGGCTGAATTTTGAAATCAGTCCCAGGAGCGCGCCGAGCGGACAGAGATAGCGGCAGTAGAAGCCGCGTTCAAAGCCGTTCAGAAGCATCAGGACGGCGAACGGAAGCAATCCACGCAGGATAGTTTCCAGGTTTAACGGCTGGAGAACGCCGCCCTCGGCCATGTCGCGGACCGAGAGGACGCCGCGGCTGAAGAGCGCGATCGGGTCGAGATATAACGAAAACGTCAGCCGGACCAGCGCGAGGACGATCGCGCTCAGGAGCAGGACCGTTTTAAAGCGCATCAGTCCGCGGTTCGTTATCCGGCTTCCTTTCGGCCCGAAGATCGTCAGCAGCGTTCCCGTCGGGCAGACCCAGCCGCACCAGACCCGGCCGAAAACAACAGTTCCAAGCAGAACCAGCAGAGAGGGAAGATATGCCAGGGCGGCGGCGGGCCCGTTCGCCAACAGAACGATCAGCCCTTCGAACGGATTGATTCGCGAGAGGGCCGAAAGCGTTTCGTTTCCGAAGAGGTCGCCGACTGAGGTGACCGACACGAGCGCGCCGAAGGCGGCCAGAAAAAGCCAGCGGATGATTTGCCGGAGAGCGCTGCGGCGGCGCTGGGCGACCGCGGTTTCCATCCCGATTCCCAGTCCAACGTCCCGTTTCAGCGCGCCGGTCGGGCAGTATGGGATACAGACTTCGCAGTCGCGCCGTTCCTGACGAGGATTGACGCCGGGCAGCGTCAGACGGCGGTTTTTCGCTGAGCCTGAGAAGCGGAGAACGCCGCTCGATTTTTCGGCGCAGGCCCGGACACAAATCCCGCAATGAATACAGGCGCCGGGACCAGCGCGGTCGGAGACAAAGATCGGTCGTTCAACGCCGAGCGATGCGGCGAGCCGGCGGATTTTGGGCGCGTCCGGCGCGAGGCTGAGAAGGATCGCCGCGGCCTGTTTCCGCGCGTTGCGGACGGCGGCCGTTCCCGTCCGGATTCGGAGCCCATCGCAGACCGGCGTATCGCAGGCAGGAACGATTTTTCGCGTTCCGTCCGGGTACGTGACTTCGACGACGCAGACCCGACAGCTCCCGTCCGGCGTCAGGCCGGCCACGTCGCAGAAGGTTGGAATTTCGAACCCGTTCTCACGGGCGGCGGTCAGGATCGAGACGGACCCGTCGACCGCGAAAGGTTTTTTATCGATCGTGATCCGGATCATAGCGGGTTCCTCTCTTTTGCGGTAAAGCGGCTTTTCGCGAAACGCGCGCGAAATTCAGCGGTGAAACAGGCGAGCGCGCTGAGGATCGGGAGCAGCGATTCGCGATGCGTCCGCGTTTGCGCGCCGTCGCGGATCCCTTCCGCGAGGTCGCGAAGCGCGACCAGGTCCCGGTCGTTTTTAAATTCTCCGGCGCAGAGGCGGTCGATCGATTTCAGCAGCGCTTCCAGCCCGAAGCGGTACAGATCGTTTTCACCGTCCGCGCGTTCGAGCGCGGCCTCGATGTCGGCGCGGACGCGTGTTAAAATATCGGTTGAATCGTCGAGCCATTCAATCGTTGTTTGCAGCGGACTGTTGATCGTTTCGAAAGCAGCTTCGTCCAGCGTGAGCTGGAACTGGTCGGTGGACAGGTAGCAGCCATGGCGGTCGCCAAGGCGGACGCCGGTGATTTTCTTCCTTGTTTCAAATGGAAGTGTGTTCATGGCCAGAACGTCGAGACGCCGACCGATCGGGATTTCCAGCAGCGCGTCGCTTCGTCCTGCGGTTCTGATCCTGACGAACTGCGTTCCGCCCGAGGATCGCGTTCCTTCAGCGGCGAACGCTGCCGCGCCGTCGCGAAAAATAACCGGCAGCGCGCAAACCGTCCGTACGTCGAGAACGACGGTTGGTTTGCCGTTGATTCCGGATTGGGTCGGATAGGGAGGGCGCTTTGTCGGCCGTGGCGATTTCCGGTTCAGCGCTGCGAGAATCGCGCTTTCGTCTCCGGCGGGCGTCGCTTCGTCGACGGCCTGAATTTCGACCTCGAAGCGCAGACCGCTATTGAGGAGGTTGGCCCCGATCAGGGTGTTGCTCTCCGCGTCGTGGATCGCCTTTTGGCAGACGCGTTTGGTATATGCCGCGCAGTTCTGCAGCGCAAGGATGCCTTTTCTTGCGCCGACCGTCCTTCCCGCGATGATCATGCCTTCAATGACAGCATGAGGCGCGCGTGAAAGGATCGCTTCGGCGGTTTCCGCGGCACAAATCGCGACAATCGTTTTCGGGACGGCTAATTCGGCCGCCGCCAACTCCATTTTCCGCCAGGTCGGGAAGCCGGCGCCGCCGCGTCCGCGAAGATGGGAGGCCTGAATCTCGCGCAGGTTCTCGTCCGGACGCGCCGTCAGCGCCCGGACAGCGCCTCGATAGCCGCCCTGATTCAACCAGGCAGAGAGCGATTCGGCGGAAATCGCAGCGAAATCGTCGCTGATCAGGCGCGTTTGCTGCCGGATCCAGGGGATATCGCGATAGAGGAGATAGCGTTTCCCGCTTCGTCCATCGCGCATCAGGTATTCCGGCAAAACGACGCCGCCCGTGATCGTCATGTTCACGATCCGGTCGCAGTCGCTGCTGCGAAGCTGAGTATACAGGATCCCGGCTGGATCGATTCGCAGCGCAACGCCGGTATCAGGAATTCCCAGCGCGGAGGAGAGGCTGACCTTAACATCGATCAGCCCGGCGGCTTCGCGGAGTTCAGCCGCGAAAGCCTGAGCGGCGCTGCGCATGTCGGACGATCCGTAAAGGACGAGGAGCTGCGGCCTGCCGGGCGGATTTACGGTCGAGCTTTTCACGAGAATTTCGTCGAATGCCTGATGAATTTTATTTGAATTTGCGGCGGTTGGCTCCCGTCGTTCGCTTTCTTCGGCGTCCGCTCCGTTCGAACGGAGCTCTCCAGCGTCGTTCAGCGCGAATAATTCGGCGACCGTCATGAATTCGCTTTCGTCGTCGGTTGATGCGGCGGCCTGCGGCCTGGGTCGAGGGGCGGGCTTCGTTTCCGCGACGGGCGTCAGCGCGCTGAAGAGGATTCGTTCTTTGATCCCCGGCGTTTCGAGAAGCTCCGCCGCGTCGGGACGGAATCCCGCCGTTCCGGGAATCAGGAGTGCGATTGGATCGGGAAGGTCTTCGTCCGAGCGCGACGCGATCGGCTCGTTCTCTGCGGCGAGATCAGTTAATTCTTTGACGGAGAGCGAACGCGACATGACGCCGGCGCTGTCCTGATACGTCAGCGCTTCGAGTATTTCGCCCTTGAGGATTGTCCTATGGACGATATTGACCGCGTCGTAGGCGCGGACGTTGATATAGATCGCTTCGGAAGGCGCGGTCAGAACGATCGGGCTCATCTCGCGTAAAAAGGAGCTTTCGAGTTTTTTGATATGCAGCCTGACCGGGAGATCTTCCTCGTCAACGGCTTTTTGCAGCGACGTGTAGAGCGCGATCGCGGCGGAAGCGGATTTCCCTTCCCCGGCGCAGATGACGAGATGATTCTCGTCAGCCGGATATTTCCGCATGATCTCGTTGGAGAGCGTGGTCAGCGCCGTTCGGACCGGCGAAGTCGCCGGCGGCGGCAGCGCGGGCGCGCGAAGCTCGTCGGGGGTCCGCCGCGCCTGTTTCCGCGAAAGGAAAGGGAATTTCGGTTCGTTTCCGCTGACAAAGACGGGACGTTCCGCCGTTGTCCGGGCGGGCGGCGGGGCCGGCCGCGCTGAGCCGGGCCGGACGGGGGATCGTTTTACTGAGCGAATGATCCGCTGCGTTTCTTCGTCCTGCTCCTGGAGGCGGCGGATAAAACGGTCGGTCAGCGCGCCGCAGCGGTCCGGCGTAACGCGCGATTGAAGTTCATGCGTCGGAAGAAACAGGACGATCGCCGGCTGATCTTCCAGGTCTGTCCCGTCGATTTCGCGGAGAACGACGCGGATATCGGCGCCGCGCTCGTCGATCGCGCTTTCGAATGAAGTGAAAACGTTGATCGAGTCGACCGCTCCGGCCCCGTCCCAGACGCAGACGACGACCGTCGGTTTTTCATGATCAAAATCCATCCAGACTTCTGATTTCAGCTTCTCCAACGCCGCGTACGTCGCGTAGCGGATTTCGAATTTCGGTGCGTCGGACGAAGCGTTGGATGGCGTTGGGTTGGTTGGCGTGGGCTGGTTCATCAGGTTTCTCTCCGCGAATGGGATAGTGCAAATTTGAAGCCAAAGTCCGGCGATGAAGCGGGAAAGGATATGAAAAGACCCCACGCGCGGCATGAGGTCTTTCTGCGATGCGTCCCGGTTTACGGAACGACGAATTTCATTTCCTCGGTCATCAGGTTCGTTTCCTTATTCTGAACCTGCCACGTGTATTCGCCGGCGGGCAGGTTTTCGGTCAGGACAAACGACGCCCCGCCTTTGAAGCAGCCCACGCGCTCATCCGTGCAGACCAGATCGGAATAAATCGTCTCGGCTTTATTCGTCGTGGATTTTAACTTCAGCGCATACGTAAACGTTTCGGCGTTGGCGGTTCCGGTCGGAAGCGTCCAGCTGAAATACGGGCGCTGGGCGGTCGTCTGGCCTTCGGTCGGATACAACCCGGTCATCGGCAGGTCCTGATCGGTGACGTTGAACGTCAGCGTCGTCGCCGTTCCGGCCGTCCCGTTTTCGCTCTTGGGGGTCAGCGTCAGGCGGTACCCATCGGCTGGCGCGATTTCGTCGAAGACGATGGTACAGTTTTTATTGTTGCAGTAGGCCGTCTGGCGGTCGAGCGTCGTTTCAAGGAGGGTCGCGCCGGACGCGTCGGTAATCTTAACGTCGTAATATTTGACGGTTTCGCCCTGATCGACCCAGCTGATCGCGGCTTCTGAAACGTGCAGCTTGCCCTCATTCGCAGGCGCGAGAAAGCGCGTTTCGCTGGCCGTTGTTGAATTCGGATCGCTTCCGGTGGGGCGGATCGTGAGCGGCGATGTGGTCGCGACGGTTGCCGGCGTCGTGCTGTACGTGACCCAGGACGAACCGTCGCCCCAGTTCACGCCGGTCGCGGATCGCGCGGCGACGTAAATCCGATAGCTCCCGACGGCGGGATAGGTGAATCCCGGTGTCGCGGAACAGCTGTACGCGGAGCAGACCGACGAGGAGACGTCGCTGGAGAAGATTTCAGCGCCGGAACTGTTATAGACTTTGATCGTGTAACTCGACGCTCCGACGATCGGACGCCAGCTCAGCGTCAGCGACGCATCGGTCACCGTTCCCGACGGCGAGAAGATAGCCAGCGTGTTGTAATTGTTGGCTGGCGGCGGGGCCGGCGGCTGATAATACGTTGTCGTCCGGATTTCGATCGGCGCGGACCAGTTGCTGAGCGAATTGTCGCTTCGTCCGCGGACACGCCAGTAATACTTTCCGGCCGGCAGGTCAACATAGGCGTTAAAGGTCACGCGGTTATTCGCGAAAGTAAGCTCGGACGTTTTCCGTTTCTCGTCCATCACGACCCGCTTGTCTTCATTGTAGATCTGGACGTTGTATTCCTTAACGCCGTCACGAACGTCGTCGAAGACGAAGCTGACCCAGCGGCGGTTATTAATATATCCGCTTGGCAGGATGCCGCCCGGGGTCGTGATATTCGGATTGACGCGGAATTCCATGTTGTCGGAAACGGTTGTCCTGCTGCCGTTGTTGTACGCAGTGACGTTCCAGGTGTACTTTCCTTCGATCGGGAGCGTCGTCGTCAGCGAACAGCTGTCGCTTCCGCAGGCGGGATCGGTCGCCGGAAGATCGGCCGTGCCGGTATCATTCCATTCGTTCTTCCAGAACACGCGGTATTTCGTCGTGTCGGACGAAATTTTCCAGCTGAACGTCTGCGTTCGCGTGGTGTATTCGGCGTTCGGGCTGATCAGGATTGGTTTCCCCGGCGCGGGGATTTCGGTCGCGGTCGGCGTGTTGGTCGGCGGGGCAACCGGCGTACTCGTCGGCGGCGTAACCGGCGTATTCGTCGGCGGCGTAACCGGCGTATTCGTCGGCGGCGTAACCGGCGTGTTGGTCGGCGGCGTAACCGGCGTGTTGGTCGGCGGCGTAACCGGCGTGTTGGTCGGCG
>CALIHP010000039.1 GCA_938020565.1 uncultured Anaerolineaceae bacterium
GCGCGATGTGACCTGTATCCCCGTTTTTCCGCTCGCCGCCTCCGCGATCGACTGCAAGCGGAGCCCGTCCAGATCCCGTAAATAATCCATCATCGTCGGATACCGGTCCTCCGGCTTCTTCGCCATCGCCCGGTCCAAGAATTTCTTTACCGATTCGTTCAGCTCGGGAATGATCGTTCTTGGATCAGGAATCGGATCGCTGACCTGTTTCGTCAGCACTTCAAGCGGCGTTTCGCCGGAAAATGGTTTTCGCCCGGTAATCAGCTCATAAAACACCACCGTCAGCGCATACATATCCGCCCGCGCGTCGATCTTTTTACCCAACCCCTGCTCCGGCGCCATGTATTCCGGCGTCCCGATTCCGATTCCCGTCCCCGTCAGCGTAAACTGATCCGATGGATCTTCCAGCCATTTCGCTATCCCGAAATCCGTCAGCATGACCTTCTTCACCGCCGTGATCATGATATTCGATGGCTTGACGTCGCGATGCAGTATCCCATGATCATGGACGTATTCAAGCGCCTCTGCGATCGGACGAATCAGCCGCACCGCCATTTCTACCCGCAGCGGCTTTTTCACCTCCTTCAGCGTTATTCCTTCGAGATACTCCATGACCAGATACGTCGACCCTTCAAACTCACCGTAGTCTAAAACCTTCACGATATTCGGATGGTCCAGCTTCGCCAACGCCCGCGCTTCGCGCCGAAAGCGTTCCGGGAGCGTTTCCAGCTGATCCCCGGTAAACGCTCCCTTCCGGATCAGCTTAATCGCGACCGATCGATCCAGATGCGGATCGTGCGCCTGGTACACGACCGCCATTCCCCCGCGCCCGATCTCCCGCTCGATGATGTACCGCCCGATCGTCTTCACGCTGTCGTCGCTCATATGCTTACCCCTTCTCTTCAACTATCATACGCATTATTGCCTTTTTTGAAGATTCAGTCCTGATTCGAATCCATCGCCAGATAGATTGCCGGCCGGATCGCGCCCTGAGGGAATTGAACGTTTACGCCGTTATAGTCCGGCGTTCCAAACGACTTGATCCCTGTGGCGTAAAGCCGCGTTTGTCCAGGCGTCCGCAGCCACCAAAACGTTCTGCCGTTGTCTTCGCTGATAAAAACGTCATTCGCTTTTGCGTATGCGGTTGCGTCGAGAACCCGCTGCCTGTCCGTTTCATAAAAACGCCGTGCATCGGCTAAACTCAGAAGAAAAACGCGGTCTTCTGTCGAATCTCCTCCGCTCGTCCCGTACGTCGAATTTTCCGGATTTATTACCGTTGTTGATAAAATCTGATTTTTCTCTGCCTCATTGAAAGCCTCATCATAAAAATCGTTATTCAGCCAGTTTCGCAGCGTGCAGCGCTCCCACGTTATCTCCGTATAGATATCATGATACGACTTTGCGTCCAGGCCATACCGACTGACGATCAGCGCGCTGCCATCCTTGATCTCTAAAACCTCCCACTCGATCGCCTCGGGTCCATTTCCGAATTCGTTATCCTGCTCATAGCGCCCGAATTCGATCGTATCTCCAACGCGTAATTTCGCGAACGGTCTTTCCGTCGCCGTTGGTTCCGGCATTTCCGTAGGCAGGCGAATCTCTGTCAACCGGATTCGCTCCGCAGCATTCGCGGTTTCCGCGATACGGCTCAGCGCAGCAGCCAATTCTGTTGCCTGACGATCCAGAAATTCCGACGTCTCCCGCATGGATTCCTCTGACCGCCGAGACACAGCCGTTTGCGTCGCCGCGGAATGATCCGGAAGCGAAACCTCCTGAGCCGCGGACTTCGTCCTCTCCCAATCGTTCGTCGCCTCCGCGACCCTCGTCGGCCTTGCAGCATGCTCCGGCCTGGCTTCCCCTTCTCCCGAATCTTCAAGCGCAGGCGCCGTCATCGTCGCGCCACCCGGCGAATCTCCGAAACCGAAGCGGATACCGGCCCAGACAATACAACCCATCAGGATACTCACCGCCAGAATTATCACTCCTGTTCGTTTCCCCTCCCATGCCCTGCTCTGCGGGGAACGGCTTTGCCCGACGGTCGCCTTGCGAACCTTGCGAATATCCGATTTTTCCAGTCGGATCGAGCTGCCGGTCCGCGTATCATCCGCAAATCGGGTCCAGATTTGATCCGTCCCGGTGTCGCCATTCCGGATGCGCGATTCCTTCCCCTGTCCCGCCGGTTTCCCAACCGGGGAGAGTCGAAGTTCCTTGAAGTCCCGTAAAAAATCATTCATCGTCGGATACCGATCGGCAGGTTTTTTCGCCATCGCCCGATCCAAAAAACGCTTCACCGTGACAGGCAGCTTCGGATTAATCATGCGCGGATCCGGAATCGGATCGTTCGCCTGCTTAATCAGGATATCAACCGGCGTATCCCCCTGATACGGTTTCACCCCGGTGACCAGCTCATAAAATACGACTGCCAGCGAATACCCGTCGGAACTTCCGTCTGCCCGCTGTCCGCGGCCCTGCTCAGGCGCCATGTATTCCGGCGTTCCGATTCCGATCCCCGTCCCCGTCAGTGTTGCCTGCCCGCCGTCGTTCTCGATCCATTTCGCAATCCCGAAATCCGTCAGGATCACCCGCCGATCCTTCGTCAGCATTATATTCGACGGTTTGACGTCTCGATGCAGCAGGCCCTGATCATGAATATACGCCAATGCCTCCCCGATCGGCAGCAGCAGCCGTACCGCCACGTCCAGCCGCAGCGGCTTTTTCAAGCTCTTCAGCGTCACGCCGTCAATGTATTCCATAACCAGATACGGCGCATTCTGATACTCGCCATAATCAAGGACTTTAACGATATTCGGGTGATTCAATTTCGCGAGCGCCTTGGCCTCCCGTCGGAACCGCTCCATCATCATGGCCAGCTGCTCCGGCGCGAAAGCCCCCTTCCGGATCAGCTTGATCGCGACGGCCCGGTCCAGCTGCGGATCGTGCGCCTGGTACACGACCGCCATTCCCCCGCGCCCGATCTCCCGCTCGATGATGTACCGCCCGATCGTCTTCATGCTGTCGTCGCTCATTGATAGATTCTCCTCCGGGTACGTTCGCTGAACAATACCGAATCGTTCCTTTATCAGCTTCAATATTCACTGTATTTTATAAGAATTTACCAGGCCAGATCCTTCGCACCTGATAAAGAGAAGTGAAAAACGTCTGGCTTAATATTATCAAAAAAACGGGTAAAGAAACAATTCCTTTTCCGTCATTTCGCTGAGGAAACCGCCGAACCGATTCACGGATAAAAATTCGTCTCCGCCGGGGAGCGTCCCCAGACCTCGCGCCGCAGGCCATCGCTGATATAATCTAAAATATGGCAAACGAAAAAAGCACGCGGACACCGACAAATTTCCTCTTACGGGTACTAAAAATCCTGCTCTGCTCGCTGGTTCTTCTTTCATGGCTGGCGACGCTGAACCGCATGGGAAAGGTTTCGATCGGACGGACAGCGCTTCCCATCGAAACGATCCGCAAGGAGAGCGGTTATGCCGCGCTGAGCCAGCCCTTCCCAGCGGAAGTCATGATTCGGGATCTCGACGTTCGCCTCTCCGAAAACGGCTTTGAGATACGCCGCGACCCGCTGTCGACGAGCGATTCGGTCCGGGAAAAAGGCGGCGGAGAGTTCATGATCTGGAACGACGGGACAATCCTGTTCTCCGCGACCGATTCGAGCGATCCGGCCGTGAACGGCCGGTCCTACGCGATTACGCTTCCGAAGATCCTGCCGAAGCGCATGGCTAAAATCGTCTACGCAGCGACGTTGATCGCCGCGTTGCTCCTGGCGCTCGCGTCCGGGCCCCAAATTCTCCGGGGTCTCCAAACCTTTTTCCAGGCTTTTCGTGAAAACCGGCGCGTTGTCGGCGCGATCCTCCTTGCTGTTCTCCCGTTCCTGATCCTCAGCGTTAAACTCCTCCTGCCGCAGTCACTCTGGTGCGACGAGATTTACACGCTGAAAAACTACGTTATCGCCTCGGACGCGCTGAATCCCGCCGTATTTTACGATTATCCGAATAATCATGTCCTCTTCAACCTGTTTCTCGCGCGCATCTTACGGATTTTCGGAATGCAGGATTTCGCCGCCGTATCGCTGAACGTCGCCCCGGTCCGCGCGGCGACGCTCGTTTTCCCTGCGCTCTCCCTCGTCTTCAGCGCGCTCGCCGCAGGCCGGTTCGGGAAAACCGCCGGCCTCCTCGCGCCGCTGCTGCTGGCGACGAGCCTGCCGTTTTACGCCTGGAGCGTCGAGCTGCGTGGATACGGACTGTCAATGGCGCTGATGAGCGCGCTGATCTATTTCGTTCTCTCCGTGAAAACCGATCGCGCCCGTTTCCGCTTCTGGGCGATCACGATTCTGACCGCGATGCTGATTTACACGATACCGTTCAACGCAATTTTTATCGGCGGAATCATGCTCGTCCTCGGCGTCGACTGGCTGACGAACCTGCTGAAGAAGGATGGACTTCCGGCGGCTGAAAAAGCTTTTCATTCCGCAGCGTTCCAGATGATCCTGGCGTTTCTCGCTGGAATCGCGCTGGCGGTTCTCTGGTATTACCCGATTCTGGATCAGGTAATACGCGTCTACGCTCCCGGCGGGTATCATCAGCCAACCTCGGAGATCTCCCCGATCCAGCTCGCCCAGCGAATGCTGCGCAATAGCGTCGGACATTTAGCTCATGCGCTGATCGGAAAGCGGCCCGAGCTTCTCGCGATCGCAGCGCTGGGAGCCGTCGGAACGGCGCTGAGCTGGAGAAAAATCGCGGCTGAATTCCGAGATCTCCTCCGGTACACTCTCTCGACGCTGCTCCTGCTGATCGGGTTCTGCGCGCTGAGCGGGTACGTCCCGTTCAACCGCAACCTTCTCCCGCTCGTACCGCAGGTCCTTCTGATCGTCGCGGTCGCGTTCGCCGCGCTTCTCGATCAAATCCGAAAGAACGAACTGCGAATCGGGCTGACCCTCATGACCGCCGTCCTGGTCATCGCGACGTTTTCGGTCGAAGCTGAGCGGCTGAACCGGAGCCGTCCCGCCTACGCGGAAAACTCCCTTGATCAGATCGCAGCACCGTATTTCATATCGACATTCCATGCTCCAAACCGCGTCCTCTCCTATATTAAAGAAACGCATCCGGACGCTCCCCCGTTGATCTTCCCGCTGCCCGCCGATTTTTACGAATATGAAATGTGCGAAAGCTTCCGTCTGACCTGCTACCCGGATTATGTCGGGCCGGACGCGCCGCGCGTTCTTTCCGAAGGCGGCCCGTATTTCATGATCGAAACTGACTGGCGCGGCGAATCGACCCCGCCGGTCTCCCGGGCGCCTTACGCTGACGACTGCGTTCCGGACGAGGAATTCGCGGCTCGATTCGCCGATCTGACGCTGTATACGCTGCACCGCTGCCGATAGCGAAAGCGGACGCTTCGATTTTTATCTTATCAACGGAGAATCCAAAATGAAACGTTTTCTCAGGATCATCCTCGCCATCCTATCCGTCATCCTGATCGCCGGTTCCTCCCGCGCGGTATCCGCGGCGGGGGAACCCGGAAGCTTCATGGAAGTTTATTTCAATAATCCCTACGCCGCGCAGCGGGACACGACGCTCCAGGACAGGATAATCGAGGCAATTAACGCTGCGAACGATCATGTTTACCTGGCAACGTATAATTTCACGGATAAAAAGGTCGCTGAAGCGCTGATCAGCGCTGTCAACCGCGGTCTCGAAGTCCGCGTCGTGATCCATGGGGAAAACGCGGGAAAGGACGTCGTCAGAAACATGGAAGCCGGCGGCGTAGAGATCTTTGAGGCGAACGGGCAAGGGCTGATGCACGCGAAATTTATCGTTTTAGACGACGACGCGACGATCAGCGGCAGCGCCAACATGACGCCTGGTTCATTTTTCTACGATAATAACTTCATGATTTTCCTGCAATCGAAAGAGGCGAACGCGATTTTCACCGCCGAATTTGACGAGATGTTCTTCGATAATCTCTTGGGCGCGGAGAGTCCGGAAAGCGACGAGCCGGGGATTATCGAGCTCGAAGACGGAACGCGTTTTCTCGTCCGTTTCGCGCCGGAAGATAACGTTGGCATGACGATCGCAACCGTTATCGAGGCGGCACAGGAAGAGGTCCGAATGCTCGCTTATTCGTTTACGGAAGACGCGATCGGAAAAGCGCTCGCCGACCGCTGGAAAAACGGGGTCGACGTTGCCGTCGTCTTTGAGGGCGAAAAAGCGTTCAGGGATAAAGGCGGCGAGGCGCCGTTCCTGAAACGGCAGGGCGTGCCGATCTTCATAGATGGATCGGCTAATGCGCTGATGCACGAGAAGGTCGTTATCGTCGACAGTTCGTTCGTCGCCGCCGGTTCATACAACTTTACCCGTTCCGCCGACCGCTTTAACGATGAGCAGATCCTGTTCATCAGCTCGTCGGAGATTGCCGGGGATTTCCTGGCGGAGTTTGAGAAGATTTACGCTGAAGCGGAGTCGGGAAATGAATAAAAAAGACGCCCGCGCTGATGAGGCGATCCCCTGAGTCAGGTCTTCGGGAAGGACCTCATCCAGCCGGGCGTTCTCATTTTATCTCCCCACCGACGTCAAACGTCCTTTGGATCGTACGCAGCTCCCCAGGTTTTTGGAACACGCGATCTTTTAACCATAATCGTAAGCGCAATAATTGTAACTATATACGGCAACATTTGCAAAAACTGATACGGAATAGCGGAACTCAGAGTCTGGATCCGAAGCTGTGCAGCGTCGGCAGCTCCGAAAGCAATACAGATCAAAGCCGTTCTCACAGGATCCCATCCAGCCACCACACATGCGGCCATGACAATGAAGCCCCGCCCAGCGGTCATACCACCCGCTGAGAAATAACCAACTTCAGCTAACGACAACGCGCAGCCACCAAGCGCCGCAAAAACACTGCTCAAAACAGTTGTCTGATATTTTATTTTAATTACTGAAAGGCCAGCAGTCGCAGCAGCCTTCGGATTATCGCCAACCGCGCGGACATTCAGCCCCCACCGGGTTTTATATAAAACGTAACCGGCAAAAAGAGGTAAAATCAGAGCGATCCAGGTACTGACAGGCTGTGCAAATAATAGCTTCCCAAAAAACGGGATGTTGCCCATACTTGTGGGAAAAATCGCCGGAAACGTCGCCACTCGGGCCTTCCGCGTCTCAGACATCATCGAAAAAAGCATGTCCGTTGCGCCTAAGGAAACCATATTGACCATAAGCCCGGTAACGACCTGATTCGTGCGCCGTGAAACCATTAAGAACGCGACAGCGAAACCTAAAATTAATCCAACAAGAATTGTAATCAGGACCGCCAATAATAAACTATCCAGATAAAATCCAGCCGCGATTCCGGTCAACGCGCCAAAAAGCATTATGCCTTCAATGCCCATATTGATCACACCGGAACGTTCGGAATAAACCTCTCCAATCGATACAATAATCAGAGGAGCTGCCCAACGCAAAGCAGCCTGTAACCAGTCAACAATGATATCCAGCGACATTTATTCTTCCTTCCTCGCCTCAAGCGCTGATTCATCCGAAACATCCTTATCCATAGCAACAACTTTTTTCAGCTTTCGATTATCCAAAACGCCGAAGCCAATCACAAACAGCATGCACATGCCGATGATAATAGAATTCATCGAAGAAGCAACGCCGGTTTCAATCGACATCGTCGCCCCACCGGACTTCAAAGCGGCAAAAAAGAGTGCGGACAAGATAACGCCTAATGGGTTCCCGCCTGCTAGTAACGCAACCGCGACACTTTCATATCCCACGCCAGTAACGAATTCCATAAAAACACGCCGTTTTAACCCCATAACCTCTACCGCGCCTGAAATTCCTCCAATAACAGCGCCGATCATGATAATCATCATGATTTGTTTCCTCGAATCGACGCCGGCGTAACGAGCCGCATGCGGATTTGCCCCAAGCATCTTTGTACGATATCCAAACGGAGTAAAGTTAATAACGAAGTGCAGGATCAGACAAAGAACGATGCCGATGAACGGACCTGGGTGAAGACTGGAACCAGGAATTAGGATCGGAAGCCGAGCGCTCGTTTGAAACTGCTTTGACATCGGATAAAACGCGCCAGCTTCCGCGACCAGCGAAAAATTTGAAACGACCCAATTCGTCAGGTAGATCGCGATGTAATTCAACATGATTGTCGCAGTAACTTCGTTAACGCCCTTATACGCCTTCAAGTAACCGGGAATCGCTCCCCAGCATCCTGACAAAAAAATCGCGCAAATAATGCAGAGCAAGATATGCACGCTTGGTGGCAAGCCTAAATCTAAAACGCCGACGATAGCCGCGCCAATTGCTCCTAAATACATATAACCTTCAATACCGGTATTCCAAACACCAGCCTTAATACCGATCGCAACACCAATTCCGCCCAGCAAAAGCGGCGAAGCTCGCACCAATACGTTACTGATCGCTTGCATACTTCCAAATGCACCATTAAAGAGCGCTCCATAGGCAGCAAACGGATTCACGCCAGAAAGCGCGATCAGAATTCCGCTAACAAACAAGCCCCAAAAGATTCCAAAAAGGGTCCCCCCAGTCGTAATTGATAAATTCCCAAAGAACGCCATCTTGAATTGCTTATTCTTTCCAAAAAAATCCATTGTTAGACCTCCGGATTATGCCCTAACATCAGTTGACCAATTACGCCCTGATCTGCGTTCTCTCCGTTTACCTCGCCCGTTATTTCTCCGCCGAATAAAACGATAATCCGGTCGCTTAACGCCATAACTTCCTGAAGCTCAGCTGAAATAAATAAGACTGCCGCGCCTCGGTTGCGTTCTTTGAGGAGCGTATCATGAACATTGGCAACCGCACCCAAATCAAGCCCTCGTGTTGGATGCGACGCGATATCCAACACTGGTTCCGGATCAATTTCACGGGCAATTACAACTTTCTGCTGATTACCCCCGGAAAGGTTCCGGACTTTTACGTCTTCCGACGGCGTTTTAATATGATACTTTTGAATCATCTCACGGGCATGCTTTTTAATTAACTTATATTGAAGAACGTTGCGCTGCGCATATGGATCGTTCTCATAATCTTTCATGATCAAATTATCCGCAATACTAAAATCCATTACCAGCCCTGTTTTCTGCCGATCTTCCGGAATAAAACCAACAAAGGTCGGATCTGCAATAACGCCATCAACCTTTTTATCATTTATCGTAATTGTTCCACTCGTCGGTTTCCGTAAGCCGGCAATACATTCCGCTAATTCGCGCTGCCCATTGCCATCGACTCCAGCAACGCCGACAATCTCACCCGAATGGACAGTCAGATTAAAGTTTTTAAGTGCCTGAATTCCCCGGTCGTCGTTCGCATTAACGTTCTTCATAACTAAAACTGGTTTCTGATCCGGAGACTCCGGACGGGCTTTTCTGGTAATCGTGACCGGCCGCCCAACCATCATCTGAGCAAGTTTGATCTGCGTAGCGTCCTTCGTGTCAATCGTGCCAATATATTTTCCGTCACGAATAACCGTAATTCGATCAGTAATTTGAATAACCTCGCGGAGTTTATGGCTGATAAAAATAACGGAACGCCCGTTCATCGTAATTCTACGGATCGCGCGGCAAAGCTGATCGCTTTCAGCTGGGGTCAGCACCGCCGTAGGCTCATCCAAAACCAGAACTCGGCAATCACGATACAAAGCTTTAAGAATTTCGACCCACTGTTGTTTTCCTACCGGCAAGCGCCAGACAATTTCGTCCGGATCGACGAATAACTCATATTCTTCACATAAACTTAACAAGCTTTTTTTTGCTGATTCAAGCTCAAGGCGTTGTCTTTTCGTTGGCATTCCAAGAATTACATTCTCGATGACAGATAAAGTGTCCACCAGTTTGAAATGCTGATGTACCATTCCAATCCCATGTTGAATCGCTTCAAAAGGGGAATTGATTTTAACCTCTTTCCCGTCAAGCAAAATCCTGCCGCCTGTCGGAGGATAAAGCCCGTATAGCACATTCATCAACGTCGTTTTTCCGGCCCCGTTTTCCCCCAGAAGACCCAATACCTCCCCTTTTTTGCAGTCAATGTTGACATGATCATTCGCTAAGACACCAGGAAATTCTACCGTTATATCTTGCATTTGCAGTGCAAAAATATTTTCATCCATTCGCGAAAATCCTCCCTTACTCATATTCTAAGAAAAAAACCGGGGCGCTTAGATTGCTGATCTGGCCACCGGCTTTTTGCTTTATTCAACTATCAAGAAATAATCGTATCGACAGGCTCTAATCAGCAATATCGATTTTGCCCGCGATAAGATCCGCGATCGCCGCATCATACGTCGACTGGGCCTCGTTGTCTAACTTTGCGTTGATAACAGGCTCAATACCATTGTCGGCCATGCCAATAATATGCGATTTTCCGTCTGTAAGTTTCCCGGTAGCTTCGAGATAACCTAACGCCTCCCATGCGAAAACAACGCTTCCAGCAGTAACGTCATCTGCGCTATATTCAGCCGCATAATCCGCAACAGAACCAACAATCCAGACATTTTCCGAATCCTGCGCGGCAGCGGCTACGCCAGCTCCAGCAGCATCTAAACACGGGAAGAGAACATCATAACCCTGCGCAATCAATGCCAAACTGGCCTCTCGAGCTTTAACGGTATCCGCCCAATCGCCGGTCGTGATCGCGGTCGTTTCAATATCAGGATTAACATAGGCTACGCCCGCGTAAAACCCGGCTTCCATCATTCGATGGTTGTCGTAGAACTCACCAACAATCATGGCAACTTTATTGGTCTTTGTCGTTAAGGCAGCGAGAACACCACCAATAAATCCCGCATGACTATAACTTACAGTCGCAGCAGACATATTTTCCAAACCATAAGTATCCGTACCAACCGAGAAGATAAACTTTGTTTTAGGGAATTCAGCCGCTACAATAGAAAGAGCTTCTCCAAATTGACCACCCTGTCCGATAACGATAGAATATCCCTGCTGTGCGAATTGACGAATAACTTCGACCTGTTCATCCTGCGTAACGCTTTCCTTATACGCCGCTTTGATGCCCAATTCATCCGCGGCTCGCATCATACCTTCATAGGTAAACTGATTAAACGCTTTATCAGTGATCAATCCGGACAGGACCATTGCAACACTGCCGGTCATATCCTCCTTCGTATCCCCCTGCTTACCGCCGGCACCGCAAGCGACAAGAGCTCCGACCATGACAAAAACCAACGCAATAACCAATATTTTCTTCATTTTCTCTCCTATTTTTTTCAATTGTCAAGCAATCATACATAGATGATTGTGTGAAACGGTATTTTCCCTTACAGTTGCCGGAATACCCGCTTTCCATGAAGCGGAGATCCGCACAGCTCGAAATCCCGCAGAACGACCTCGCCGCGACAAAGCAAAGTTTTAGCTCTTCCTATAACCTTTTTTCCCTCAAATGGACAAAAATCCGTGTTCATATGAAGCGTGGAAGCAGTCATTGTCCATTCAATATTTGGATCAAAAATGCAGATATCCGCATCAGATCCAGGCTGAAGCGTCCCTTTATTTTTCAGTCCAAATAGCTCAGCCGGATTCGCAGACGTTAACGCTACCATCTGTTGCAAATTTATGCGCTTCTGGAGTACGCCATCCGTATAGAGCAACGTTAATCGTGGCTCAACACCCGGCATGCCGTTCGGAACCTTATCAAACCGCCCTTCACAAAGCTCCTCCCGCATTTTTCTCGGTAATCCCGCATCATCAGATGAAATGACTTCAAGCGGTCCTTTTTCAGCGGCAATCCAAAGCTGATCCAAATCATGACGCTTTCTTAACGGTGGCGAACAAATCCATAAATATCCATTATCGCCTTCGAGCATATCATCCGTAAGCATCAGATAATGAGTACAGGTTTCCGCATGAATCGGTAAACCATCGGCTTTGGCATTTGCAATAATCCGAACGCTATCCGCAGTTGATGCATGCACAATATAAACCGAAGCTTCCACAATCTTCATCAAATCTGCAACTCGTTGTATCGCCATATTTTCAGCCATTGCAGGGCGCGACTTAGCATGATAGATCCAATCCTTATGCCCCTTCGAAATCGCTTTGTGCGTCAGATATTCGCATGTAGCATCATGTTCGCAATGGATCATCAGCATACCGCCGCTTTGAGCGGTTTTTTCAAGAACTTTCAGCATCCCATCGTCATCCATAAGCCGACCGGAATGCCGATAGGTCGTAAAACATTTATAGGTCGGCACGCCCATTTTAACCAGTTCCGGAATCTCGCATAGAGAAAAATCGCTGGCGTCATAGATAATACCGTGCATGCTCCAATCAACATAAGCACGCCCCTGATTCTGAGCGTCCCAGTCTTTCACGTTCTGAACTAATGAAGTCCCTTTAGCTTGGTTTGAAAAACTGATAACAGACGTAATTCCGCCATATGCACATGCCTTCGTCCCGGTAAGCAGGTCATGATCAGTCCGTCCACCCATAAATGGCGCATCGAAATGGACATGCGGATCGACAAGCCCAGGCATAACAATTAATCCCGCCGCATCAATCGCTTCGTCAAACAGCGAAGGCTGAACACTTCCGGATTCTCTTAGCGACTCAATCGTTTCATCCTGTACAACGATATCATACTTTCCAGTAAAATCTTTTGTAACGACAAGGCCATTGTAAATCAGTGTCTTTTTTGCTTTCAATTTTTTGCCTCTGTTATTTTTTTAGGGTACTGACGCAAGCTTCGTAAGAACAGATTGCCTTATTTTAGCGTTTTTTAAATGTCTGTCAACAATGTTGTCCCTACGACTTATAGTTTGAATATAAATAATAAGCTATGAATTCCCTTACATTCCTCAAATAACGCCCGCTTTCGCTATCTCCCCACCGAGGTCGGCAGGTACGGCATCGCCGGTCCCGGAACCCCTATCCGCTCCGCCAGCGCTGCGCGCATCGCAACACGTTCGTCCCAGGGGTACTCCGTCCGCTCGAAGCACATCGACTGCTCGTGCCCTTTCCCGAGCGCAACGACCAGATCCCCCGCCCGGGCCAGCCGAACGCCCAGGCGAATCGCGTTTCCCCGATCCGGCTCGACATAATACGTCTCATTCAGCTTTCCGCCGCTCGCCTCCGCTTCCTCGGCCATCTGCCCGAGGATATCATCAAGCGATTCGGTCCGCGGATCCTCGGCCGTCAGGATCATGATATCCGCTTTCTTCGCCGCCACAGCGGGCATCATCCGCCGTTTTTCCCGATCGCGCAGCCCTGCCGAACCGAAGATCGCGATAATCCGTGCGTCAGGCCTGTCCGGATCATGATCCATGAGCAGCCCACGGGCGGAATCCAGCGCTTTCGCCAACGCGTTCGGCGTATGCGCGAAGTCAACCATCGCGAAAAAGTCCTGACCCATCGAAATCAGTTCCATCCGCCCCGAAATATAACCGCATTTTGCAACGCCCGCCGCGGCCGTTTCCGGTACAACGCCAAGCCCGTAAATCGCCGCCGACATCGCAGCCAGAATATTCGCGGCGTTATACCTCCCGATCAAAGGCGAATGCACCCGGATCGCCTGATTATCCCGCGAATTCGGCATCTCGCGGAAACGCGCTTCCATCTCCAGCCCGTCCGGCGAAGACTTAAGCGAACCGATCGTCGCGAACGCCTCCTGATCCCTCGACTCCGCCGAATAGCAGACCTTTTTCACCGCGGTCCGGGATCCCAGAAAACCATAGGAATCCGGATCGTCAAAATTCAGGATCGCCAGCGGCTTCGTCGGCCGCGGCTTTCTTCCCAACCCCTCAAACAGGATCGCCTTCGCCGCAAAGTAATCCTCGCGCGTTTTATGATAATCCAGATGTTCATGCGTAATATTCGTCACGACGGCAATATCGAAATCAACGGCGGCGACGCGCTGCTGCGCCAGGCCATGCGACGTGACTTCAAGAATGGCATGGGTCACGCCGCTGTCGCGCATTTCCGCCAGGAACCGATGAACGTCAGGGCTCTCCGGCGTCGTCACGTGGAAACCGGTATCGATTTCAACCCCATCGATCATCGCCGCCACCGTCGTGATCATTCCGGCAGCAAACCCCGCTTCCTTCAAAATATAATAGAGAATTGTAGATGTCGTCGTTTTCCCGTCGGTCCCGGTCACGCCGATCGTGACCAGATCGCGGGCAGGGAAATCGTAAAGCGCCGCCGCCGCCCAGGCCATCGCGCAGCGGGAATCGCTGACGCGGATATAGGGAACCGGAAGATCGAACGTGTTCCCCGCTAAGCCGGCCGTTCCGATAATCGCGGTCGCGCCGTTCTCGATTGCGTTTGGAATAAAATCGTGACCGTCGACGTTCGTTCCCTGAAGCGCGACGTAAATCGCCCCCGGCCTGACTTCGCGCGAATCGAAGGTTACGGCGTTATAAACGATATTCGGTTTGTTACCGGAAATACTACGCACTTCCGGAAGAAACGGGATCAGCTGATTCAGCTTGAGTTGATACTCTTTCACGGCAAACGGAAAGCCTCTTTTCAATAGAAATTGAACGCCGGGCGGGATCTCCGCGGCGGCGATTGCGCGATGCACCGCACGATTCTTCTATACAAAATTCTACCAAAAGAAACGGAGAAACGGGGATCCTTGCCCGAATGAAAATCGAGAATCGTGTTGGTTTGTCAATGATGCGTTACAAGTTTGAAAGATGAATCTTAAGGAACTG
>CALIHP010000040.1 GCA_938020565.1 uncultured Anaerolineaceae bacterium
CCTTCGATCAGGCGCGGACGCGCCGGGCGTTCGCAGATTCAGGAAAAATTCTAACGCGATTCTATGAAAAATCCGCGCCGCTCCGTGATAAGATAAAACAGCGTTGTTAATTGACAGCGCCGGACTGACCGACGAATGACTAATTAAAGAAGGGTATGACTTATGATAAAACCGACAAATACGATCGTCCCAATGGTCGTTGAGGGCGGCGCATACGGCGAACGCTCCTACGATATTTATTCGCTCCTGCTGAAAGAGCGGATTATTTTCCTGGGAACCGCGATCGATGCGCAGGTCGCCAACCTGATCATCGCGCAGCTTTTATACCTGAGCCGCGAGGATTCCGAGCGCGATATCCAATTCTATATCAACTCCCCAGGCGGCGTCGTGTACGCCGGTCTGGCGATCTACGACACGATGCAGATGATCCCCAACCGGATCAATACCGTCGCCTGCGGCGTGACCGCGTCCTTCGGGACCGTCCTCCTGACCGCCGGATCGAAGGGGCATCGTTTCGCGCTTCCAAACGCCACGATTCATATGCATCAGCCACTCGGCGGCGCCGAAGGGCAAGCCTCCGACATTGAGATCCAGGCGAAAGAAATCCTGCGGCTGAAGACCGATCTGACCGCGATCATGTCCAGGCATACCGGGCAGACAACGGAAACGATCCTGCATGATACCGACCGAGACCGCTATTTCACCGCGGAACAGGCGGTTGAATACGGCCTGATCGATAAGGTACTGACGTCGAATAAATCTTAAGCGGGAAAAGCTCCCGGACCCGATCTGTGGATGAACCGAAACGTCCGAAAAGCGCCTGTCAGGGCGCTTTTCATTTCTAAAACCACCCCCGCTCCATAATAAACCGTGGAATCGGCGGAGTCTCCGGCGAAGAACGGTATAATATTCAAGTTAACTGCTTCAAGCGTTTCGAAAGGACACCCGCCGCATGGCACTTCAGGCATCGAAAATCAAAGCCCTGTTTCTCGATTTAGACGGCGTCGTCTGGCATGGCGCCAGCCCGATCGGCGATCTCGCCGCGACTTTTCGAAAAATCTATGCGTTGAACCTCCTTCCGCTCGTCGGGACGAATAACGCAACGCAGACGCCCGAAGCTTACTGCGAAAAGTTTGCATCTTTCGGCGTGGAGATGAAGCCCGAATATATTTTCAGCCCGGCGATCGGAAGCGCCGAACGCTTCCGCGAAGAATTTCCTTCCAACGTCCGGATCCATGTTCTGGGCTCGGACGCCCTCCGCGATTATTTACGCGGCGCCGGATTCGCGGTTGTCGACGAGAACGCCGACGTCGTCCTCGCCAGCCTCGATAAACGGCTCACCTACGATAAACTCGCCGCCGCGCAGCGGGAAGTCCTCAACGGAGCAAAATTCTACGCGACCAACCTCGATAACGTCCTGCTGACCGAAGCGGGGATCCGCCCGGGCGGGGGCGCCGTCGTCGCTGCGCTGTCGAGCTGCACCGGCGTCGCGCCGATCGTCATCGGGAAGCCCGAACCCTATATGATTCAAATAGCTATGCGCAAGTTTGGATTAATCGCGGAGGAAATCCTCGTCATCGGCGACCGCTACGATACCGATATTCTCGGCGGGCTGAACGCCGGCTGCGCGTCCGTTCTGGTCTTGAGCGGCGTCGACAATCCGCAAACGATCGCGAAATATGATCGCGCGCCGGATTGGATCTGCGCAGATTTAGCCGCCGCGATCGACCGCCTCGGAATCGAAAAAGGCGAATCCGCCTGAAAAGCGCGTTTTATTAATAGTAAGGAATGACCTGATGACGAAACTGTTCTTCGACGAAACTTTCGCCGGCTTCGCGCGAAACCTGACCGACTGGGGCGAACCTTCGTTCCGCGCCCGACAGATCTGGGCGGGCGTTTACCGGAACCTGATCTTCGATCCGAACGCAATCTCGAACCTTCCAAAAGGGCTTCGCGAAAAAATCGCCGCCGAGTATTCGTTCGAACCGCTGTCGACCGTTCGCAGGGTCGTTTCTTCATCCGGGCTGACCGAAAAATACCTTTTCGCGCTGAGCGATAAGGCGAAAATCGAGGCGGTCCTGATGCGCTACCGCAATCGGAATACGATCTGTATCTCGACGCAGTCCGGCTGCGCGATGAATTGCGCGTTCTGTGCAACCGGGCAGATGGGGCTGACGCGGAACCTGACCGCCGGCGAAATCGCCGGACAGGTTCTTTATTTCGCCGAACGCCTCAAGCGCGAAGAAAAGCAGCTGACCAACGTCGTCGTCATGGGGATGGGCGAGCCGTTCCATAATTACGAAAACGTCATGCGGGCCATGGACCTGATTAACGATCCGGACGGATTCCGCTTTGGCGAACGCCGCGTTACGATTTCGACCGTCGGGATTATCCCCATGATCGAAAAATTTACCAAAGCCAGGCGACAGATTAACCTGGCGATTTCGCTCCACGCGCCAACGAACTTTCTCCGTGACCAGATTATCCCGGTCAATAAGAAATACCCGGTTCATGACCTCGTCGAAGCGGCGCGCCGGTACGCCGATTTTACGAAACGCCGCGTCAGTTTCGAATACGCGATGATCGACGGGTTCAACGATTCAATTGAACAGGCCGCCCAGCTCGCGAAGCTGCTGCGCGGGACGCTCTGTCATGTTAACCTGATTTCGCTCAACCCGACGCGAAAGTACGCCCGATCCGGATCCGGACGGGCGACGATTAACGACTTCCAAGCCGCGCTTGAAAAAGCCGGGATTCCCTGTACGATCCGGCTGTCGCGCGGCGTTGATATCGGAGCCGGATGCGGCCAGCTTTTAGCGGAATACAAAGAGAAATAATCCTATACGAAAAAGAATTCGGAGAGAAAACAATGCCTGATTTATTCGGAAACTGGTTTAAAGGGTTGGACAAAACCCGCCGGGCCGCGTTCTCGCAATTAGCAACGATCCTCGGAACGAACGAAATCGACGACGTCCTCTGGGAGGACCTCGAAGCGATCCTGATTCAAGCCGATCTCGGCGTCGAAACCTCGGAACGCATCCTGAATCACCTGCGACAGACTGTCCTTGACGAAAAAATTTACCGCGCGCGCGATTTAGTCAGATACCTGAAAGCCGACCTGATCGAGCTCCTCGACGAAGGAACCGACCCGCTCGCCGAAGTCAGGACCCGGAAACCGTACGTCATCCTGATGGTCGGCGTAAACGGGTCAGGGAAAACGACGTCAACCGCCAAGCTGGCGAAAAAATACAGCGACGCCGGGAAACGGGTCATGATCGCCGCGGGGGACACCTTCCGCGCCGCCGCGATCGACCAGCTCCAGATTTGGGGCGACCGACTGAACATTCCGGTCATCGCCGGGCGGGAAGGCGGAGACGCCGCCGCCGTGGCGTTCGACGCGGTTCAGTCCGCGCTCGCGCGCAATATCGATATCCTGATTATCGATACCGCCGGCCGGCTCCAATCGCGCTATAACCTGATGGAGGAGCTGAAAAAGGTGCATCGCGTCATCGGCAAAGCGCTCGACGGCGCGCCGCATGCCGTCTGGATCGTGCTGGACGCGACAACCGGGCAAAACGCGCTGACGCAGGCTCAGGCGTTCCAAAACACGGTCAGCGTCAACGGCGTCATCCTGGCCAAGCTCGACTCCTCCGCCAAAGGCGGAATGGCCTTCGCGGTGACGCAGTCGTTAAAACTGCCGATCCTGTACGCCGGGCTTGGCGAACGGGCGGAAGACCTCGTCCGATTCGATCGAGAAAAGTTCGTCGACGGAATCGTCGGCGAGTAAAAACGGGGGAAACGACGCGAATGCAGGAATATTTAGTCCGAATGACGGCCGCCCGTCAGAAAATCGACGAATTGGCGAAAAAAATCGACCTTCCCAGGCTTCAGGACGAACGCCTCCTGCTTGAAAAAGAAGCGGAGGCGCCGAATCTCTGGAACGACCGCGAAAAGGCGCAATCGCTCCTGAAACGACTCAACGACATCCGCAGCGAAATCGACGAATGGGAATCGCTGATCAAGCGCGCCCGCGATACGGTCGAGCTGCTCGAGATGGACGATGAATCACTTCTCGGAGAATTAGAACCGGAGATCGGGGCGATCGAAGCCGCTGCCCGCGAAAAAGAGATTTCCGTCCTTTTCTCCGGAAAATACGACCGCGGGAACGCGATTTTAGCGATCCATGCCGGCGCGGGCGGAACCGAAGCGCATGACTGGGCAGCCATGCTGCAGCGCATGTACTTACGCTGGGCGGAAAATCACCGGTTCACGACCGAAATCGTCGACTTTACGCCAGGCGAAGAAGCCGGAACGAAAACGATTACGATCTCCGTTGCCGGTCGGTTTGCTTATGGATTCCTGAAATCCGAAAAAGGGACCCACCGCCTCGTTCGCCTCTCGCCGTTCGACGCGGCACACCGGCGCCATACGTCGTTCGCCATGGTCGAGATCCTTCCCGAAGCGTCGGCCGACGACTCGATCGAAATTCCTCCCGAGGACGTCCGGATCGACGTTTTTAAATCCTCCGGCGCGGGCGGCCAGAACGTTCAGAAGAACTCAACCGCCGTACGCCTGCTCCACCTGCCCACCGGAATTATCGTCACCTGCCAAAACGAGCGGTCACAGACGCAGAACCGGGAAACCGCGATGAAAGTCCTTCGTTCCCGGCTCCTCGATATCCGCGCGCAGGAGCAGAATCAGGAAATAGAAGAGCTCCGCGGCGAATACGTTAAAGCGGAATGGGGATCGCAGATCCGTTCCTACGTCCTCCATCCCTATCAGCTCGTCAAGGACAACCGGACCGACTTTGAAACCGGAAATACGCAGGCGGTCCTCGACGGCGAGCTCGACGCGTTCATGGAAGCGTACCTGAAACGGTTCGCAAAACCGTCATAAGATTTCGACAGGCGTTTTATAAAAAAAGTTAAAACGTATAATTAAGAGACAGCAAATCGCGTTGTCATTACAGATTAGGAATCGCATTATGAAAAAACTCTGGTCAGAATTTTATGAATTTATTGCCAAAGGCAATGTCATCGGGTTAGCCGTCGGTTTGATGATGGGCGCGGCCTTCAACAGCATCATCACCTCGATGATCGACGATATCCTGATGCCGATTATCAGCGTTATCACCTCGGGCATCTCGTTCAATCAGTGGTTCATCGCGCTGAACGGGCAGTCGTACGAAACCCTCGCGCTTGCGCAGGAAGCCGGCGCGCCGATCATGACGGTCGGGAACTTTATCGCCGCGGTTATTAACTTCCTGATCGTCGCTATCGTCCTCTTCCTGCTGATGAAGGGCATGACCAGCGCGATGAACGCGGCGAAGAAGAAGGAAGAAGCGGCCGTCGAAGAACCCGCCGAACCGTCCGACGACGTCAAGCTGCTGACCGAAATCCGCGACCTGCTGGCGAAGAAGTAGGCCTGTTGATTGAATAGTACAAAAAGGATATCACCTCAAGGGTAACATCCACAAGGAAGTAAAATCATGTCTGCAAGGCGGCATAGTCGAGAGTCTATGCTGTTTTGTTTTTCTTTACTGATCAGCGGACTTCTTCTTTCAGGCAGATATTCTCTTTCGTCTTATCCACGGCCCCTTTCCTTTCCGTCCCCATCCTTTCTAAAGAAAGCAAGGGATTCATTGCTTTTGCAAATAGGATATTAAATATTATATGGAACTTGCAAAAGTTAGGGTAAAGGGCAAATTACTATACCAATAGAAATTCAGCGCAAGTCAGGCGTAAAAAAAATGATAAAATTCTTTTCGTTGAAGAATCGGGAATATATTATACTGCTGCCCCTAACGGCGACACTTTTCCCGCAAAAGATGGGGGATTCTGTTCAATTCGAAGGCACTGCTATTTTCCAATAACAAAAGGGATCGCATTATCACAGTGGGAGATGTATAAAATGGCTGAAATAAGTTTGCAACCAACATATAAGCGGCAGCGTTTTTTACTATCTTATATACGTCAGCTCAATGAAAGTGTTTCGGTTACCGATATACAAAAACTGATTTTCCTATATACAATGAAAGAAAAAACTGAGTACTACGAATTTGTCCCATATAGATTTGGCCCTTACTCTTTTCAGCTCGCAGAGGATATAGAAATCCTCTGCAGAGGCAACTATTTAGCTAAAGATGGTTCTCGTGTTAAAGCGATAGGCGAGTACCAACACGAACTACTGTTCACGATTATATCTGAACGAGGGAGTAAACTTATAAGAAAGACTTATTACGAATATCCATATTATGCAATCAACAGCGAATTAATTAGCTGTCTTTTCAGTGGAGATGAAGCAGATTATTTTAAAAACAAAAGACATATATACTCACAACAAGACCAAATGCTATTTACAATAGGATATGAAGGAAAAAGTGTAGAATCATTTATGAATATATTGATTCGGAACGATATTCACTTGCTTTGTGATGTACGCAAAAACCCACTTAGCCGCAAGTTCGGGTTTTCAAAAAACAAACTTAAACATATTGCTAATACCGTCGGAATTAAGTATGTGCATATTCCAGAACTTGGAATTGAATCCGAAAAACGCACCTCCCTTAATTCGGAATATGATTATCGTTGCCTGTTTGCCGATTACGCAAAAACGTTACCAAAACTAAAGCCGTATCTTGAAAAATTCTACTCTTTTTTATGTGCTGACAATCGAATAGCACTAATGTGCTATGAAAAAGAGCCAAAAATGTGCCATCGGCATGTTGTAAGGGATTATCTCGTCAGGACATACGAAATGAGGTGCATAGATTTATGATGTCTGAAAAGAAAAAGATTTTCATTCTTGTAAAGACTTATCCAACTATTTCAAAAGAATACGCAGAACTTGTTTGTACTGCAGGTATTCTTGAAGATGGATCGTGGATTCGTTTATACCCTGTGCCCTTTAGAAAACTTGATATCGAACAAAAATATCCAAAGTATGCTTGGATAGAAGTAGATGTTAATCGTAATACAAAGGATTTTCGACCAGAAACCTATCGTCCCAATTTGACTTCGCTAATTGTCGGAGAAATTCCTAAAAAATTAAATTGGAATGAACGGAATAAAATAATTTTCAAAAACCAAAAGATTTATACAAATTTACAAGAGCTTATCGACAAGTCAAAGAAAGACGGAACCTCTTTGGCAATGTTCAAGCCATCAAAAATACTTGGATTTACAGCAGAAGAAGTTGAGCGAGACTGGGATCCTGACAAATTAGCAATATTGAAAGCCCTATCACAGCAGTTAAACTTATTTCAAACCCCTGAGGAAATTGAAGAAGAATTCAAAGTGGTTCGGAAAGTTCCATATAAGTTTTCATATAAGTTTGAAGATGATACTGGAAAACAATCCACTATGATGATAGAAGATTGGGAGATTGGAATGTTATTCTTCAACTGCTTAAAACAAGTCGGCGGAAATGAACATATCGCAATTGAGAAAGTTAAGCAGAAATATTTTGATTACTTCTTGACGCGCAATTTGTATTTCTTTCTCGGAACAACGTTAAAGTTTCATTATGTTGCACCAAATCCATTCATCATTATAGGCACGTATTATCCACCCATGCCATCACCGGCTGAACAAATAAGTTTGTTCTAACATACAGCAAAAAAATGAAGCGAACCTTCTCTAAAATAATACGCTTCATTTGTGTGTAACTCCGTTCGTCAGCCGTTTAGTTTGTTTTTCTACATTGCTTCCACATCGGCTTTTGCCTTAGCACAGCATCCTTTTTTATCGATGGTATACTTGATCCGAATAAACGTGCCGCTCTTCAGGCTTAATTTATGTACAGGATTTCACTACAGCGGGTGATATCACTATGATAGAACAACTGAATATCAAAAAACTTCGATTTAGTCACCGCGTATAAGGGATCTGTATACGGGTGAACCTGAAAAATATACCGACAACATGAGGTCGGATATATTAAACTTGATTTTACGGAGGAAACTCATGTGGATGATTCTCGGAACAGCGGCGATCGTCAGCGCCATCCTAAATGTCTATTTCACGCTGCGCCATCGAGACGCGAAATGGTTCCGCATTATCAGCCTGTCGCTGATCGCTCTGACGCTCTGCGCATGGTACAGTCTGGACGCGCGCTGGGTCGAGGCGAAAGATTGGGCAGCGTTAGAAGATACGGGCCCGACGATGACGAAAGCTTTCTGGTCGCTGACGATCGCTTCAATCGTGATCAACAGCGTTTCTTTATTCACGAGAAAGAAATATCAATTCAGGAAAGAGAGAATGCAAATCCCCAATCGTGATATTTCCAGACCATCCGGTTCGATCGACACTGCGTATGAAGACTGAATCCGCCAATACAGCTCAATCCGTTTCATCTGACCCGTCCGGCTCGCTCCCCTGGCTCGGCGCGTTCGCAGCGACGATCGCCATGATTCATGGGATTTTTATCGGACGGATCGGTTTTTTCTGGGACGATTGGATGATCCTGCTTGTCCGGGAAAAGCTGACCCCCGCGGCGTATTTTCCCTATTACGCGGTCGACCGCCCGACCTCCGCCTGGGTCAACGCGCTTTTTTATGGGTTGCCCCGGGATAACCCGTCCCTTTGGCGGCTGACGAGCTGCGCGCTGACGTTCGCAATCGCTGCGCTCCTCTTCAGGCTTCTGAACAGTCTCTGGCGCGAGCGGAGGACCGCCAACGGCGTCGCAGTCCTCATTTTCCTCGCCGCGCCGCTCTTTTCCCAGACGTATATCACGATTACCTACACGCAGCACCACCTGCAATATATCCTGTTCCTGCTCTCGCTCCTCGCGACGCTCCGCGCCGGCTCGGCGCAGCGGCAAGCCGCGAAAAGCGGATGGACGGCCGCCGCGCTGGCGCTGATGACGGTCGGGCTGACGGTCACGGAGTTTTTCGCGTTCGCAGAGCTGGTACGGTTTCCGATCCTGCTGATCCTCGCCATGCGTCGAAACGAGGAAAAGCCCGCTCTGAAATCGCTTCCGTCCGCGCTGAAAAGCTTCCTGCCGTATGGGCTCGTGTGGGCGGGTTTTGTCCTCTACAGGATGAACTTTGCCCGTTGGTTCCCTATTCTTGAAGCCGACTCGCCGGAGCTGATCCGGCTTTTCCGGGACGATCCGGCCGACGCGATCCGGGCGGCTTTCGAGCTGCTCTTTACGACGCTTGCCGTTCCCTTTTTCAACTTTCCCGGGAAGATGCTGACGCTGGATCTCGTCCGTTTTTTTGAGAAAACGCGCCTCCTGCTGGCTTCGATCGCGGCGGGGGGCGGGTTCGCCCTGTTCCGTTTCCTGCGCACCCACGAGGAGGAAGACAAGCCGGAAGCGAAGCAAAAAATCGAAACCGAGCGGATGATCTTCGCGGGATGCCTTCTCCTGACGGGCGTCGCGCCATTCGTACTGATCCTGAGCAGCGTATTCAAGCCAGACGACCCTTATCATATCGACCGGACGTACTACGTCGCCGCGCCCGCCGTCGCGATCATCTTTGAGTCCGCGGTCCGCGCGTTGGTCGAAAAGCCGCGGATGCGCGCCGTCCTCTTCGCCGCGGTTTTCGCGCTCTGCGCGTATCAACATGAGCTGATCAACGACGAGGCAAGGCTCCTGACGCTTCGGCAGCAATCCTTCTACCGCCAGATCAAAACGCGCCTTCCCGCGCTCGAAAATCAGACCGCGCTGGTCGATACGAACGTCGTCTTCCCCGAACAGGGCGCCGCCTTCACCGCGTCCGCAATCAATATCCTTTACCCCAACCCCTTCACGATCGACGAAGAGATTCCGATCTGGGTCTACGCGGTCGGCGACAGGAGCTACGCGGACCACCCCGGGTTCCATACCCGGAAACGGATCTTCCGGTTCAACGCGCCGAAAGAAAACGCGATCCTGATCGATTATGATAACCCGTTCGCCAACTGCGTCTGGGTCTTCAACGCAGACGACGCCGACCATCCGCATATCAGCGAAATTCAACGCAGCTGGATCGAGCATACCGCGTTGAACCGTGTCCAGCCCGCGGCGCCGGGCAATCCGGAAACGATCGACGAAAAGTATTTCGGGAAAGAGGACCCCGACGCATGGTGCGGTTATTATCAACGCGCGGCGTACGCGCGTCAGGCCGGCGACCTCCGCGCGCTCGCGGAAATAACGAACGCGGCGCTGAGCGCCGGATACCGCCCGGGCCATCGCTCCGCGAATTCGCCGTATGAATGGATCCCGTTTATTGAAAGCCTCTACGAACAGGGAGAAACCGCGTTAGCCGACGAGCTTCGGCGGGAAGCGCTCGCGGTCGACCCGGCTTACCGCGCGTCGTTCGACGCCCGTTTCCCGCCTCGAAAAGACGGAGGAAATAAAATAACACAATAATCTTAAACCGTACTATAATGGGATAGCGTTTAGATTCGTTTAAGTTAGCTGACAGGCGATCATCATCCTGAAGAAAGCGTGACGCATGCCGACAGAATTGAATTTCAAATCAAATCGTACAAGACACAGCTCAATCCTGAGCTCGTGTTTAATTTATTTTGGAGGAAAACTGATGAAACGTAGTATTTTGCTCTTCTGCCTTCTGGCACTTATCGCGATCGTTCTTCCGGTCTCCGCTCAGAGCGGGACCCTGAATGTCCTCTGCACGCCGCAGGAAGTCTGGTGCGAAGGAATGGCGGCGGCGTTCGAAGCGAAGTATCCGGAAATTGATGTCGAATGGCTGCGAATGTCGTCCGGCGAAGCGCTCGCGAAAGTTCAAAGCGAAGCCGGTTCGCCGACCTATGATATTTGGTGGGGCGGTCCGATGGACAGCTTCGTCGCCGCGTCCGAAGCCGACCTCCTCGAACCCTATGATTCGCCCAGCTATGCGAATATCATCGAAGAAAAAAAGGATGTTATCATTTCCCCGAAGAAAGACTACGTCGGGATTTACATCGGTTCTCTGTCGTTCAACGCGAATACTGACTTCCTCGACGAGCACCCGGGTCTTGAAGTTCCGTCGTCTTTCGAAGACTTATTGAAACCTGAATTTAAGGGACAGATCGTCATGGCGCATCCGTCGACCTCCGGAACCGGCTACACGTTCCTTTCCACGGTTCTTCAGGTCATGGGCGAAGAAGCGGGCTGGGAATATCTCAAGAAGTTCAATGATCAGGTCGCGATGTACACGAAAGCCGGTTCGGGCGGCGGCAAGTTTGTTGCCTCTGGTGAATTTGGCGTCGTCGTCATGTTCTCGCATGATGCCGTCAAGGAAATCGACGACAACGGCGCTCCGATGGTCATCGGCTTCCCGGAAGAGGGAACGGGCTTCGAAATCGGTTCCCAGGCAATCCTGAAAGGCGCGAAGAACCTCGAAAACGCGAAACTTTGGTTTGACTGGGCGATTACCCCCGAAGCTCAGGTGCTTGGACCGGAATACCAGTCCTATCAGGCTCCGACGGTCAAGGGCGTTGAGCTCTCGCATCCGGAACTTCTCGAAGTCAAACTCATCGACTACGATTTCGAATGGTCCGGGGAACATCGGCAGGAATTCCAGGATAAGTTCGCGAACGAAATCCAGAACGCCGAAGCCGACGAAGAAGGCCTGATCAAAAAATAAAGCTTTCTCTGTAACTAATCTGATTCATACTGCGCCAAAAGCGCAGTATGAATCTTCATCTCGCTCAACTCTATTCTATATCCCCGGAGGGTCATATGGATTCATCCGCCGGCTCGTTCGAATCCAAGCCAAAACTCAATAAGTTTCAGCAAAAACTCGAAGAATTCCGTCTTATCGGACAAGATCCGGTCATGATGATCGCGCTGATTTTTTCCGCAATCTTTGTCCTGGTTTTCGTCTTCCTTCCGATCTTCCGAACGATCGGCCGCGGCTTTTATACGGACGCGGGTCAATTCGACCTGACCAATTTCGCGCGTTACCTCGAAGGGACCCCGCTCGCCGGAATCAACGCGTATTTCCAGAAGATCGGCCTGATTCTCGGCGAGACGGCGAATTACGGACGAACCTATCGGTCGACGCTCTTCGACACGCTGCTCATGGGCCTCCTGACCGCGACCGCGGGAACCGTCGTCGGCTTTATTTTCGCCTACGCGACCGTTCGCTGCAACATTCCTGGAAAGAAAATCGTTCACCTGTTAGCGCTGGTCCCGACAGTGTCGCCGCCGTTCGCGGTCGCGATCGCCATGATCCAGCTTTTCGGGCGCAGCGGGCTGATCACCAAACAGCTTCTCGGAATAAAAGTTACTCCAGGAATGAACGATATTTACGGGCTGGACGGTCTGGTCATCGTCCAGACGCTGACGTTCTTCTCGGTCGCTTACCTGATGCTACGATCGATGATGGAGCGGCTCGATTCGTCAATGGAGGAAGCGGCGGAGACGCTCGGCGCTTCCCGGTTTTATATCTTCCGAACGGTAACGCTTCCGCTCCTGACCCCCGGAATCGCCGCCTCGTTCATGCTCCTGTTCGTCGAATCGTTAGCCGACCTCGGCAACCCGCAATTTATCTCCGGACAGAAAACGGTCCTCTCGTCCCAGATTTACATGGCGATCATCGGCGAATTCAATTATCAGAAAGCATCCGCGCTTTCGCTCGTCCTGCTGATTCCGACGCTGATCGTATATATCTTCCAGCGGTATTACCTTACGAAAAAATCGTATGTCTCCGTAACCGGAAAACCGACCGTTGGCCGCGTTTACGAAAAAAGCCCGATTATTCGACGGATTTTCGCGGTTTTCGTCTATTTCGTCTGCTTTTTTATTCTCCTCGTCTACGTTACCGTCATCGCCAGCTCCTTCGTTAAGAACTGGGGCGTTAACTACACGCCGTCGCTGAATAACTGGTCGAAGATGTTCGCGCGCGGGCTTGAAGCGATTTTAGATACGACGTTCCTGAGCCTTTACGCGACCCCGATTGCGGCGCTGCTGGGAATGATTATCGCGTATCTCGTCGTACGGAAAAAGTTCGTCGGCAAGGATATTCTCGATTTCGGCTCGAATATCGGCGGCGCCGTCCCCGGAACGATCGTCGGGATGGGCTTTATCCTGATCTTCAACTTCCAGACCGTCTGGGTTCTTTGGATTCTGCTGCTGATTGCGTCGTGGTTCTATCTCAACTGCGTATCGAAATCGCCGCGGGAACGGCTTCTGATCCTGATCCCGGGAGTTATCGCCGGCCTCTTCGTCGGGAGCCTCTCAAACGGCAGCGTCCTGTGGGGAACGGGAGGGCTTTTCGGTCCGAATTTCGCGAAGCTGACCGGAACGGCTCCGGACGCCGCGGCGCCGTTCGGAATCGGCCTGCCGGCGTTCTATTACCTGATCGGCGCGATCTACCTGATCACGGCGCTCATCCTGCGCGCCGATCCAGACGCGAAATCGATCGCAAAAATCTCTTTCTGGGTCGGGCTGTACGTCTGCGCGAATCAATGGATCCTCTACCTGACGAAGCCGCTCCGAATCTACGGGAAAACGCACTCAATTAAATGGCTGCGGACGCTGCTGGCGTCGCTCGCCGACTATCTTGAAGTCCCGTTTTCAATTCCACCCTTTTTCCTGGGCGTGTGCCTGTTCTTTATCTCCGCGCTGATTATCTATACGTATCGCGGAAAGATGGCGACAGTTCTTAAAACGGCGCTGATGATCGCGTCCGTCGCGATGCTGTTCGCGGGGGACCAGCTGAAAATGAACGGAACGGCGTATATTATCATCTTCGCGTTCCTCGTCCGGTCGCTCCCCGCCTCGGTCCGCTCCGGCGTCGCCTCGCTTCAGCAGATTGACCATTCGATCGAAGAGGCTTCGACAATCATGGGCGGCGACAGCCAGTATACGTTCCGAAAAGTTACGCTGCCGCTGATTCTTCCGGCGTTCATGACCGGGTTGATTTTCAGCTTCACGCGTCATATGACTTCGCTTTCGGCGATCATCTTCCTCGTCAGCTCCAAATGGCAGATTGTCACAGCGTCGATCATGAGCGGCTGGGAGCAGGATGGGATCAGCTTCGCCGCGACGTATTCCTCCGTCATTATTTTCATCGTTCTGATCTTTATCGGCGTCATGGGCCTCGTGACGCGGAAGGTCCTGAAAATTGACTCGAATATCGATATTAACGCCGGAATTTAGTCCAGGAGAATGCAAATGTATTTAGAAATTGATGATGTATCAAAAATCTTTCCGGCCCGAGGCGGCGGGAAAGAGGTCGTCGCCGTCAATCATGTCAGCCTGAATATTGAAAAGGGCGAATTTGTGACAATGCTGGGTCCGTCCGGCTGCGGAAAAACGACGATGCTGCGGATCGTCGCCGGTTTTGAGTTTCCAACGTCCGGAAATATTATCCTTGACGGAAGGAATTTGAATCAGGTCCCGACGCACAAGCGCGATATGTCGATGGTTTTCCAAAGCTACGCGATCTTTCCGCATCTCAACGTACATGATAATATCGCCTATGGGCTCAACGTTCAAAAGGTCCCGGCGGAAGCTCAGAAAAAACGGGTCCGGCGCGTTCTGGAAATGGTTCATCTCGAAGGCTACGAAAACCGCGCGCCGAACCAGCTCTCCGGCGGACAGCAGCAGCGCGTCGCGCTGGCCCGCGCCCTGATCATGGAGCCGAAGGTGCTGCTGATGGACGAGCCGCTGTCCAATCTGGATACAAAACTGCGGGAAGCGATGCGGTTTGAAATCCGTGAGCTCCAGCGAAACCTGGGCTTCACCTGCCTGTACGTTACCCATGATCAGCTTGAAGCGATGGTATTATCCGATAAGGCGCTGATTATGAACGCCGGCAGTATCGAGCAGTACGGATCGCCGCGGGAAATTTACCGCTACCCGAAAACGCGCTTCGTCGCAGACTTTATCGGACGCGCAAACTTCCTTCCCGGGAAAATTGCCGGTCATGACGGCGACACGGTCCACGCACGCATGGGCGAACTGACGATCGCGATTTCGGACCCGGTTTATCGCGATCTCGCCGTAGGCGAAGACGTCGACGTCGTGCTGCGCCCTGAGATTATCAAGGTGGACCGCAACGAGGGAAGCGCCGGCGCGGTCGTACTGCAGTCCGCATATCTGGGCGAATCGGTCGAATATATCCTCGAATACCTGGGGCAGAGGATTTCCGCGAAAGAAACCGATCCAACCCGGCTGACCGTGATCCCCGCCGGGACGGAAGTCCGGATCTCGTTCCCGGAAAGCTGTGTGCATCTGATTCGAAGAAAGGACTGAAAGCGGAAGCGTTCGGATCGGCGCAGCCTCTAAGGGATTAACGGTAAAATAACCGCATGACAACGCACGCGCCAAAAGAAGCCGTATTCGGAAATCCGAGGAGGCTTCTTTTCCTCCTCTTTTTCGCGCTCGTCACTCTCCCCGCCAGCGTCACGGCGCAGCAGGCAAACACCGTCTCGGCATGGGACCTGATCGGACTGATCAACGGACAGCGCGGCGGATACGGATTAAGCCCGCTGGCAACCGATCAGGCCCTGATGAACTGCGCGCAGAGCACGGCGCAGACAATGGCGGATTATCGAATGAGCTGGCATATCGGAGACGTTTCCGGACGCGTCGCTCAATTCGGGTACAACAACGGCGGGCGCGCCTACGCGACCGAAAATTTCGCGACCGGCCCGTCCACCCTCGACCAGATCGCCGCAGTCTGGAGCGACGCGACCCATCAGATCGCGTCTTCCGGCGGGAAATACTGCCATATCGGCGCGGGCGTCGCCGAAGCCAACGGCGTTACCTACTACGTTATCCAGGCGGCCTACCCAGCAACGGGAACCGGATGCGGTTACTCCGGGTCGGGATCGGCTTCCGGCGGAAGCCCAGGCGCGGGGTCCGGCGGAACCGGCGCTGGCGGAACAGGAACGCTCCCGGTCTTCGACATGTCGCAGATCATCGCCAGTATCAAAATCGCGGAGCCAGACGCCGACGGAAATACGTACCATGTCGTTCAGAACGGCCAGAGCCTCTGGAGCATTGCGTCGGCGTACGGCGTAAAAATCGAAGACGTCGCCGCGTGGAACAATATCAAAGATCCGGCCGCTATTGCGCTGAATCAGAAGCTGCTGATCCCCAGCGCGGAAATGATCGCCAATCAAACGCTGCCGACGTCCCCGCCGGTCGTTCTGCCGACGATGAGCGCGGACGGAAAATTCCGTCATGAAATCTCCGCCGGCGAAACGCTCTGGTCGATTGCGGAATCCTGGAGCGCCGATTTCGCCGAATTGAAACGGATCAACGGCCTGACCGACGAGACCGCGTTAGGAATCGGCTGGAAACTGTTCATCCCGGTTACGCCGACGGCAACTTCAGCGCCAACGCTGACCGCCCTTCCGACGCTCGTTCCAACGATGACCGCGACCGCCGATCCGCTCGCCAGTACCGAAAACGCGGCTGAATTCATTCGAGCTGAAACCGCTGCGCCAACCTTGATACCGACGCGCGAACCGTCGCACCTGCCTAAAGCGTCGATGCGCACGTTCATGATCTTAGGGATCGTCGCTTCGATCGTCGTTGGCGCCGGAATTATTGCTTATTCGCTGACGAAACAGCGTTAGCCGCCAGAGGGGCAAGGGCAGGAAGGGAGGAGACATGACAGCAAAGCATTGCTCGAATCATCAGCAGGCAGCTGCCGGCTGCTCCGCTCGCAGCCTCAGACGGATCGTCTTTTCTCTGGCCCTCCTGTTTTTCACGCAGCTCAGCCCGGCCGTCTTCGCGGAGGAGCCGACGCCGACGCTTTCGGTTCCGACGCTGACGGTAACCCCGACGCAGCTCTACATCGTCACGAAAGATGACCTGATCCGCTGGGTCAACGAATCCCGTTCCAAACTCGGTTACCGCGGACTGAAAGCCGACCCGTACCTGATGATCAGCGCGCAGGACTCGGCGCAGATCATGGCCGATCAGGCCATCGGCCATCTCGGCGGCGTCAAGGATCGGATTCCGCTTTACGGCTACAACAACGGAATGGAAGTCTTCGCGACTGAAAACTACATGACCGGACCTTCGTCGCTGGAAACGATCCTCGCGAACTGGACCGACTGGGAACATCAGCGGATCATCGAGAACCCGCTGTACTGCCATATTGGCGTCGGGATCGCCGAAGGCGCCGACGGAACCGTCTACTATGTCGTTCAGGCCGCATATCCCGCTTTTCAGAATAGCTGTGCCTATGCGAAGCCACCGGCCGGTTCCACACCGCTGCCCGGAATCACGCCGATTCCCGGCGGCGTCAGCGCTCCAATCGTCAGCGTCTCGCAGTACATCGCCGCAGTTCGAATCGCAACCCCGAACGCCGACGGGCAAACCATCCACGTCGTAAAAAACGGCCAGAGCCTCTGGAGCATCGCGGCGGCCTACGGCGTCAATTTTGACGACCTGGTCCGCTGGAACCATCTCACCGAATCCTCCAGATTAGACCTGGATCAGGAGCTTCTCATTCCAGACCCTGCGGCCGTCAGGAATCAGGCGATCCCGACCGCGATTCCAACGATCCTGCCGACGATGTTCCCCGACGGGAAATTCCGCCATGTTATACAGTCCGGTGAGACGCTCTGGTCGATCGCGGATCTCTGGAAAGTCGATCTGGAATCGCTGAAACTGGTAAACGGGCTGACGGACGATGTCTCGCTGGGCGTCGGCTGGCGGCTTTTCATCCCGGTTACGCCGACGGCAACCTCGCTTCCGACGCTGACGCCAACGCTGACCGCAACGGTCAACCAGCCGGCAACGGTCAGCGCCATGATCGAAACCGCGGCCGCGCTGACGCTGACCCCAGCGACCGCGTCGGCGGCCCCCGAAGCGCCGCATGATTCGCACAAAGGGAACCCAATCGCCCGCGTCTTCGTCATGACCGGCCTTGGCCTGGCGCTCCTCGCCAGCGGCGCGCTAATCGGATACAGTCTCAAACGCAGGTAGAAGTCTCCCGTTCCCTGCGCGAATCGTCCTGATGATGAGGATTCTTTAACCTTGACAAAACCGCGGTTTTGAATAATAATATTGTCGCTAACATAAATATCCGTTTCAAACTGGAGCAAACCTCATCTTTCAGACGGAAGAAGTTTCACTCAAGTATAATTTAATCGTTGTACGACGTTTGATTCAAACCCGGGCGAGCTATCGTATCGGCGCAGCAAAACTCTTAATTCAGGCAGGCAAGGCGGTATTTTGGACTCAAAATCAACAGATCATCACCTGAACGGCTATATCGTCCGCGTCGCCGGCGTCGTTGTCGACGTCGAATTTCCAACCGGCCGGATACCCGGAATTCATACAGCGCTGACCGTCGAACGGAACAACGCCGAACCGCTCATGCTCGAAATCCAGGAGCACGTTGGAAAAACGACGGTGCGAACGATCGCGATGAGCGCGACCGCGGGACTGAATCGCGGAATGACGGTTATTAACACCGGCAGGCCGATTCGCGTTCCCGTCGGGCGGAAAACGCTGGGGCGCATGTTCAACGTATTAGGGAACCCGATCGACGGAGAGCCGGCGCCCGTTTTCGAGGAGAAACGTCCGATTCACGCGCCTTCGCTCCCGATCGCGCATCAGGTCGTGTCCCGCGATATCGTCGTCACCGGAATAAAAACGCTCGACCTGCTGACGCCGTACCCGCGCGGGGGAAAGATCGGCCTTTTCGGCGGGGCGGGCGTCGGAAAATCGGTCCTCATGATCGAGCTGATGCGCAATACGATTCGGCAGCATAAAGGAATCGTCCTTTTCGCCGGGGTCGGCGAACGCAGCCGTGAAGGAAACGACCTGTGGCTGGAGCTGAACCAGCAGGGGCTGATGGATTCGACGATCCTGACCTTTGGCCAGATGAACGAGCCGCCGGGCGCGCGTCTCCGGATCCCGTACACGGCGCTGACGATGGCCGAGTATTTCCGGGATCAGGAAAACCGTCCCGTCCTCGTTTTTATCGATAATATCTACCGCTTTATCCAGGCCGGGATGGAAGTTTCCGCGCTGCTGGGACGGCTCCCCAGCGAAATGGGGTACCAGGCGACGCTCGATTCCGAAATCGGTTCGCTTCAGGAACGGATCGCCTCAACGTCGAGCGGATCGTTGACTTCGATCCAGGCGGTTTACATCCCGGCGGACGACCTGACCGATCCGTCGGTCGCCTCCACGTTCTCGCACCTGGACGCGACGACGGTCCTATCCCGGCGATTGGCGAGCGCCGGCGTTTATCCCTCGATCGATCCGCTCCAATCGACCTCGATCCTGCTGAATCCGTATATCGTCGGCGAACGGCACTATCGAATCGCTGAAGACGTCAAAGCGACGCTCGCCCGCTACCAGGAGCTTCAGGACCTGATCGCGATTTTAGGCGTCGACGAGCTCTCGGAAGAAGACCGGAACGTCGTCGCTCGTGCGCGCCGTCTCCAGCGCTTCATGACGCAGCCATTCTTTTCAGCCGAAATCTATTCCGGGAAGCCGGGGCGTATGGTTCCGCTCGCAGAGACGCTTCGCGGATTCGAGGAAATCCTCGCCGGGCGCCATGACGATCTCCCGGAACAGGCTTTTTACATGGTCGGGACGATTGACGAAGCCGTTGAAAAAGCCGGGGAACTGAAAGCCCCGGCGAAAGCGGAGAACGGGTCGTGAACGCAGTGCTGAGCCTGATTGTGTATTCGGTCGACGGATCGAAGACGCAGGAATCGGACATCGAGTCGCTCAACGTCCGATTAATCGACGGATCGCTGATCGGAATTCGCCCGGGACACGACCGTTTAATCGCGATGACCGATGGGAGCGAACTCTTTTTTCAGCGAAACGGCGAAACGATCGAGCTTGACGCGCCGGCTGGACTGCTGACGGTCGAGAAAAACGTCGTAAAAATTTTCACGACGGTGTAATCGGGAGCGGAAAATGACGAACGAAACGTTCAAGTACCGAAAGCGGAGAAAACCCGAATCGGCCGGGAAAACGAAACGCCGCGTTTCAACGAAAATTACCGGACATGAGTTTCGCGCGGTTTCGTTAGGCTGGGATATCGCCCTTCCAATCTTCGCCGGTCCGCTCTTCGGCGTCTGGCTCGATCATAAATTCGGCCGCGAAGGCGTGTTCGTGCTAATCCTGTTAGGCGCCGGCGTAATTCTGGCGGTTGTCCAGGTTTGTCGCGCGATTCATCGCGAATCGATTTGGACAAGAGAGGAAGAGAGGGAAAATCGAGAATGAGCGGATGGACTGTTTGGGGACTGTACGCGGCGCTTTGGACGCTTGCAGGCGGCGTTGCCGGCTATTTCTTTATCGCGCTCATCGAGCTGTCAACGCGACTGAACAACGGACGGAAGCTTTCATGGGCGGCAATGGCCGGCGGATGGCTGGCGCGGACGATCGGAATCGGCGCGCTGCTGTTTTTCGCAGTGAACCAGAGCGTCGTGTACGCGATTCTTTTCGTCGCCGCGTTTACGATCGCGAACGGCGTTCAGGTAGCCAGAATGCGCCGGTTGGCGGACGCAATGGACCAGGCTAAACGGGAAGCGGCGCTGACTTCGGAAATGGAGAACGATGGAAGTAACGCATAAAATCGTCTTCTCAGTTTTTGGCATCGGGATCCGCGATACGGTCGTCATGACCTGGATCATGATGGCGCTGATTTTGGCGCTGGTCCTGATCCTGCGCCGCCGAATGCCGGCCATGATCGACTGGATCTTCAAGATGATTAACGGAATGGTCGGCGGGATCCTCGAAGGCGACGAGATTTCATCTTACCTGCCGCTGCTCGGGAGCCTGTTTATTTTTATTCTCTGCGCGAATTTATTATCTGTGATTCCAGCGCTGACGTCGCCCACCGCAGACGTCAACACGACGTTCGCGTTAGCGCTCGTCGTCTTCTTTGCGGTTCATTTTTACGGGATCCGGCGCAAAGGGCTTTGGGTTTACCTGAAGACCTTTGCGAATCCGCCGCTCCTGTTTCCGCTGGAGCTCCTGAGCCATTTTTCCCGGACGCTGGCGCTGACGCTCCGTCTTTTCGGGAATATCCTGAGCGGGGACATGATCGTCGCGATCACGTTTTCGCTGGTCCCGTTGATCGTCCCGATCCCAATGATCGCGCTGGGCATGATGTCCGGCGTGATCCAGGCGTTTATTCTGACGACGCTGGCTTCATTGTATATTTCATCCGCGATCGAGATCGAAAAGGATGAGGAGAGAATAAAAAAAATAGAGGTCGAAGAAAAGACTGGAAAGGATCAGATTCATGTTTGAAATTCTAAATGCTGGACAAATTGCTTCACTTGTGTCAATTATCGCAGTCGCTTTCGTTATGGTCGGAGGGACGGTCGCGCCTACGATCATGGAGGGAAAGATCGCGGTCAAGGCGATCGAAGGAATCTCGCGTCAGCCGGACGCGGCGGGAACGATCCGAATGAGCATGATTATCGGGATGGCGCTGACGGAAACGACGAATATTTATTCGCTGCTGATCGCGCTGATCCTGATTTTCGCGAACCCGCTGTTGGGTCGATTCTTTGTCGGAGGATAACGCATGCTTGAATTTGACGGCGTAACGATCCTGCTGGAAATCATCAATTTCTTAATCATCGCCGCTGCGTTGAATTTCCTGCTCTTTAAACCGGTCGTTAAACGCGCCGAAGCGCAGCGAATCGAACGGGAACGGCTTGAAGCCGAATTAAAACGGGATCGGGAGGAAGCGGCGGAAAAGCTGGCGGCGATTAACGAACGGATCGCCAATTTCGAAACCGAATTGGAAGCGATCGCGGACGAGATGTATGACCGCGGGAAACAGGTTCAGGAGGACCTGCTGGAAAGCGTCCGCGCCCATGCCGAAACGGTTATCCATGAAGAAGCGATCAAAGCCCGCTACGACGTCATGATCGATCGAAAGGAAAACCGGGTCGAAATCGTTGACACGGTCATCTCCATAACCGGCAGTACGCTCCGGAAAGTCCTCCCGGCGAATACGCAGAGCGAATTGATCGGACGGTTGGTCAAACGGGTCTGGGACCTGGGGAAATCGGATATCAACCAGGTTTACGCCATCCGCGATTCGATTAAAGAGGAAGAACCGATTATCCGGATCGAAACGGCGGAAGAGATGTCGATTGACGATAAGGGGAGTCTCGTCCGGACGTTCAGCGCGCTGGCGGATAAGGACGTCGTTCTGGAAATGGGGCTCGATCCGTCGCTGATCGCCGGGATAAAGGTTCGGATCGGCGACATCATTTTAGAAAACTCGATTCAAAAGCATTTGGCAAACGTTCAGAAAGACGTCGTCCGTTCAGTAGAAAGGATGTTCGCGGATGAATCGGATGAAAGCTGAAGATCGGGAACGCGACGCCGGGCTGCTCGCTGCGTATCGCGATCGATTATCCGCCGGAGCCCTTTTTCATTTAGACCCGTGGCGCCTGTTTTCCGACGTTTACGCCGAGGTTCAGCGGTACCTGGCAATTAAGCGGCCCTATCCGGAACAGGGCGATTTTTTCAAATCGCTTTCCGAAACAGCGGAATCGTTCGACTGCGCGACGTCGGCTACAAGTATCGGAACGGTCTCGTATATCGGGAACGGCGTCGCGACGATTTCAGGGCTGCCGCAGGTTAAATTAGAGGAGCTCGTCGAATTCCCCGGCGGCGTTCAGGGAATGGTTCTGAGCCTGGACCGGGATCACGCCGACGTGATCCTGCTGGGGCGGGATCAGGGGATCCGAGGCGGCGACATCGCGTATGGAACGGGAAAACGCCTTCGGATCCCGGTCGGCGCCCATTTTTTAGGCAGAACGATCGATCCGTTAGGCCAACCGCTCGACGGGGGAAAAGCGATCGTCGCTTCGGAGAACCGCGTGATCGAACGGGTTGCGCCGGGGGTCGTTGACCGCGCGCCGATTGACGAGCCGATTTACAGCGGCACCAAAATCATCGACGCACTGATCCCGGTTGGGAAAGGCCAGCGCGAGCTGATTCTGGGCGACCGGCAAACGGGAAAGACAACGCTGGCGATTGACATGATCTTAAGTCAGAAAAATACAGATGTTAAATGCATCTATGTTTCCATCGCGCAGAAGAAAACGTCGGTCCTATCCGCGATCGAGGCTTTTCGCGCCGGCGGAGTTCTCGATCAGACGATCGTGATCGTAGCGGGAGCGGACGACGCCCCGGCGCTGCGCTATATCGCGCCGTACTGCGGCGTGACGATGGCGGAGTTCTTCCTGGATCAGGGAATGGACGCGCTGATCGTATATGACGATCTCTCGAAACACGCGGATTCCTATCGCGAATTAAGTTTGCTGCTGCGCCGGCCTCCCGGACGGGAAGCCTACCCGGGAGATATTTTTTATCTTCATTCCCGCCTGCTGGAACGGGCCTGCCGCCTGAACCATGCGAACGGAGGCGGATCGATTACCGCGATCCCGATCGCGACGACGCAGGGCGGCAATATTTCCGCGTACATTCCGACAAACCTGATCTCGATTACAGACGGGCAGATCATGCTGGACGCGGACCGGTTCAATAAAGGACAGAAACCGGCGATCGATATCGGACGGTCAGTTTCTCGCGTCGGCGGCTCGGCGCAGGTCCGCCTGATGAAACGGATCGTCGGATCGCTGAAGCTCGAGTTGTCGCAGTATGACGAAATCGCCCGTTTCGCCAGGTTCGGAACGGACGTTAACGAAACGACGAAGCGTCAGCTTCGCCGCGGCGAGCAGATCATGGCGCTCTTTACGCAGGGACCGAATCGTCCGGTCCCGCCAGAGGTTCAGATCATCGGATATTACGCGCTGCTGAACGATTTTCTTGAAGAGGTTGAGCCTGAAAACGTCCAGAAATTCGTTCAGGACCTGGTCGCGACGATTACTCGGTACGATCGCCAGATTCTCGACGAAATCGCCAATACCGGCGAACTCAGCGATCCGTCGGAAGACCAGCTTCAGCTGATCCTGGAACGATTCTGTCAGGAGCGGGAACAGGCGCGCGCCATAAGCGGCGGGAAGGGATCTGGAAGATGAAAATGATAATGGCGGTCATTTCGAAACATTCGGGCGAAAAGGTCCTGGAGAAGCTGGTCAGCGAAGGCTACATGGCGACGTTTAACGAAACTCGCGGGGGAATGCTCCGGCAGAGCCAGCTCTCGATCTTTCTCGGCGTCCAGGACGAGGACGTCGCAAACGTGCTGGCGATGATCAAGGCGCACTGCAAGCTTCAGAAAACGATTCATAAGGTTTCGAACGATGAGGCCGAACCGGCGCCGATACCCGAAACCGGACGGTTCCAGTTAGGCGGCGCGGTCGTCTTCGTTTGGCAGCTCGATCAGATTGAAAAGTATTGA
>CALIHP010000041.1 GCA_938020565.1 uncultured Anaerolineaceae bacterium
CGAAATATTATGGCGCCTACTATAACACGATCGACGGTTTCGCTGGCATGCGTCCGGCCTGGTGGGCGAATCTTCAGGCCGCGCTGACGGGAGAAAAGACCGCGGAAGAGGCGATGAACGATTTTGTCGCTGACGCGAACGCCGCTTACGCCGCCGCTCAGTAATCGATTCGACCCGTCATAAATCAAGATACGGGCGGGATCGGGACTTCCCGTCCGTGTCTTTTTCGGATCTGTCGGGGGCGGACGCGCGTCCGGCGCAGCCGCTCCTGAAAAACGAACGAACTTTGCGGACTTACGGGAGAAAATGACGATGCAAGCGAGTAAAGTAGTGTCCATGAGGCAGGCAAAGGCGCGCGAGAGCGTTTCCGCGTACCTGTTTTTACTGCCAGCGCTGATTTTTTTCTTTATATTTGTCGTCGTGCCAATTGCGCAGGGAGTCTATACCAGCTTCTTCCAATACACGATGAAGGACTTTAATTGGGTTGGGCTGAGCAACTATATCGAGCTTTTTCAGGATCCGGTCTTCCTGAAATCGCTCCGGAATACGATTTTGCTGGTGATCGTCGCGGTTCCGTTTATCGTTGTTTTCAGTATTTTTGCATCGGTGACGCTGTATGAAAAAAGCAGCTGGGTCCGATCGCTCTTTCGTGGGATTTTCTACCTGCCGGTTGTAACGGGTACGGTTTCGGTGACGGTGGTCTGGAAATGGATCTTCGATCCGCTGACCGGCGTCCTGAATTTCGTCCTGAAAGACGCGGGCCTGATTTCGCGGAATATCAATTGGCTCGGGGATAAGAATTACGCGCTGTGGGCCATTGCGCTTGTCCTGTTTACGACGTCGGTCGGTCAGCCGATCATCCTTTTTATCGCCGCGCTCGGGAATCTCGATAAGTCGCAGGTCGAGGCGGCCGAGATCGACGGCGCGAACAGGGCGCAGATTTTCCGTTACGTCGAATGGCCGGGAATCATGCCGACGACGCTCTATGTCGTTGTCATTACAACGATCAATTCATTCCAGTGCTTCTCGTTGATTCAACTCTTGACCTCCGGCGGACCGAATTTCAATACCAGTACGATCATGTTCCAGGTTTACGAGACGGCGTTCCGTTTGAACCGGTTCGGGTATGCGAACGCGATGGGCGTCGTTTTAGCTTTCTTTATCGCGTTATTCAGCACGGTCCAATTCCGTGCGTTCAGCTCCAGGATCGATTATTAAGGAGGAGCGGAAATGAAGTACAAGAAGTTCAGCGTATTTAATATCGTCTCGACGGTGATTCTTGTTGTCGTGACGTTTATTTTTGTTTTTCCGTTTTACTGGGTTCTGACCGGGTCGCTCAAGGAACAGCGTGTCGCGATTAAGATGCCGCCGGAATGGTTCCCGCTTTCGCCGACGCTGGATAACTACCTTTCGTTGTTTAAGAATCCAGCGCTGCAGTGGTTTTTGAATTCCGTGCTGATTTCGTTAGCGTCGATGGCGCTTGTTTGCGCTGTGAGCGCGTTAGCTGGCTATGCCTTGGCGAAGAAGAAATTCCCGGGACGTGCGCTGATTTTCGCGATGTTCGTCGGCGCGATGGCGCTTCCGAAGCAGGTTGTCCTCGTGCCGCTGGTGAAGCTGGTTTCCTCCTGGGGAATGCATGATACGCTCTGGGCGGTTATTTTACCGTCGGTCGGCTGGCCGTTTGGGATCTTTTTAATGAAGCAGTTCAGCGAAACGGTTCCGAACGAGATTCTTGAAGCGGCGAAGATCGACGGCTGCGGCGAGTTTCAGATGTTTCGCTCGGTCGTGCTGCCAATTGTCCGTCCGGGGGTCGGCGCGCTGGCGATTTTCACGTTTATTTCGACCTGGAACGACTATTTTCTGCAATTGATCATGCTGAACAGCCGGACGGCGCTGACGCTCCAGCTGGGGATCGCGACGCTCCAGGCTGAATTCGCGACCAATTACGGCGTACTGATGGCGGGGGCGACGTTTGCGGCGCTGCCGATCGTCCTGGTCTTCCTGCTCTTCCAGAACGCGTTTACGCAGGGGATTACGATGGGCGCGGTTAAAGGCTGACGCAGTATTCCGGGCGTTTGGTTTCAGGATTCGGAACGCGGGGCGGGAATTCGGTTAATGACGTAGGTAAAAGCTTTCGTCTTCGGTTCCGTCCCGCGGTATGTTTCCGGCGTTCCGGATAACGTACCTTCGGAGCCCGTCGTAAGCGACATGCGTCGAAAGGAAGAGAACGGGACCGAACGAGAAAAGCGGAATGACGATCAGCGACAGCGGCAGCTTCCATCCATAAATGAAGCCGACGATCAGCGCGCTGAATAAAACGATCAGGTTGCGCGGGGCAGCGAGGAACGCTAATTGCAGGCTGTTCCTGAAGATGACGCCGGGGGATAAGTCGACGATCGCCAGCATCGGCCAGAGATAGAACGAAGTCGCCAGCCAGACGAAAGCGAGCGCAACGCAGAGGACCGCCGCGACCGTAAGCAGCGGGTTCCCGACGCTCATCCGGTAGTAAAGCGACGCCGCGAAGATCGAAGCGGCTTCGAGGATCAGGATGGCAAAGCCAACGATGAGGGAACGCCGGAATTCGCGCCTGAACGCGGTAAAATAATCCCGACGGAGCGAATATGGCTCGTTTCTGAAAATACGGAGGAAGACGGCCGCTCCGGCGACGAAAGCGGCCGGAATTCCGACGATCGTCAGGAACGACAGCGCCATGAGAAGATTCACGGCGACGATGTCGCTGAAATGATGAATGAAAGCGGAAATAAACGGTTTAGGCCCGAAGCGGTAGGTTTGGAGGTCGTCGTCCATGAGGATTCCTTTCAGCGGTTGAAACGGCTGGAGCCAGATTAAAACGATTATAAACGATCGAGGAGAATCAGGATGATGAAACGAGACGAGTTTTTAAGGATTCAGGAAAGATACCGTGACGCCCTGTTGAAGGATTGTATTCCGTTTTGGTCGAAAAATGGGATGGACGCGGAATATGGCGGAATGTGCACGTATCTGGATCGGGAAGGGAAGCGGTACGTTTCCGATAAAAGCGTCTGGCTGAACGGGCGCGCGGCCTGGGTTTTCGCGCTGCTCTGCGAAACGTACGGCGAAAGAACGGATTGGAAAGCGGCGGCGTATAGCTGTTTGGATTTTTTGAACCAGTACTGTATCGATCCGGCGGACGGGCGGATGTATTTTTCGGTGACCCGCGAGGGGAAACCGCTCCGAAAGCGCCGTTATTTTTTCAGCGAGACGTTTTATACGATCGCCAACGCGCAGGCATATCGATCGTTCGGAGATCTTCAGGCGCTCGGAACGGCGCGGAAATATTACGATTTCCTGATGGCGATGTATGACGATCCTGCGGCCGATCCGTTCAAGATTACGCCGAAGGTGTACGCCGAAACGCGGTCCGGACGCGCGTTTGCGCAGCCGATGATCCTGCTGAACGTGACGCATGAAATGCGCCGCTGCGATCCGGAACGGGCCGAGCTCTATGAATCGCGCGGAGGGTCTTTGACCAGCGACATATTCCGGTATTTTTATAAAGAGGATTTCGGCGTTTTCCTTGAATCGGTTGGCCCGAACGGCGAGTTCCTGGCCGACGCGGCGGGCGGGCGCACGATTAACCCCGGACATACGATCGAAGGGGTCTGGTTCCTGCTGAATCAGGCGAAGCTTTCGGGCGATGCCCGGCTCGTTCGCAAGGCGGCGTCGATCTTCGACCGGGCGACCGAGCTCGGGTGGGACGAGCGCTATGGGGGGATCCTGGCGTTTATTGACGCGCTGAATTTCCCGCCGGAGCAGTTGGAGCATGATATGAAGCTGTGGTGGCCGATGACGGAAACGCTGATCAGCGCGATCATGCTGTACGAGATGACGGGCGAGACGAAATACTGGGAATGGTTCGTGAAGGCGGACGCTTATTCGTTTGAGCGGTTCGCCGATCCGGCGTATGGCGAATGGTTCGGGTATTTGCGGCGCGATGGGACGCCGACGGATCCGCCCTGCAAGGGGAACCTGTTTAAAGGATGTTTTCATGTTCCGCGGGCGCTGCTGCTGGTGGACGCCTGTTTAGGGCGGCTGGCGGATCGGGCGGCGCAGGGCTCTTCCGGTATCGATTCAGCGAAAAGGGATCATTCCTGATAAAAACGCTTGAAAGCGCTCGATATCCGGCAGCCCTGGGCCTGGCGTGAAAACCGTGCCCGCGATGCCTGCGGATTTTGAGCGTGGCGGGATTCCCGGAGCGGTCGTCCTTGTCGACTGTGTGATTGAGTGTGAGGATGAGGTCGATCGCTCCGGACATAATCCTGGGGATTTCGCTTTTCTATTGGATTGTCCGGCGCCGATTCCTTTTCGTCCGATGAAAGGAAAGCTTTATTTTTTTTGAAGCTGAGGAGTTGACCGGTGGGTCTGTCGATTCGAAAATGCCATGACGCAGCGGAGAGGTGAAGCGCTGGGAGGGATCCCGGCGTTTTTTTATTGGCGGCGCGAAAAAAGGATTGACCGCTGTCGAAAGGTATGGTAATATCTGGATAGGGTAAAACCTTTTACCTGCTTATTTTTCTATATTCCTGAAGGAGGAAAGCTTTTTTTGTAGTATGGCCCCGGTTCATTGCACCAATCACATGCGGCAAATGAATATGTTGAAGTTGAAGAATATTTAGATACGATCCTGCTGTACGCTGGGCTGATTTTACGATGGGGGAAAAAAGATGATGATGAAGGATATAAAAATGGCTAAGAAAGTTTTAATCGCAGGTGAATCCTGGACGAGCGTTACGACGCATATCAAGGGCGCCGATACCTTTATCACCTCCGTTTACGAGGAGGGGGCGGATTATTTACGGGAGGCGTTGGAATCAGGGGGTTATGAGGTAACCTATGTCCCGAATCATCGCGCGCAGGATAGCCTTCCTTTTACGAGTCAGGAGTATGCCGCCTATGACGCGGTTATCCTTTCGGATATCGGTTCGAATACGCTGCTGCTGCCGAGCGCCACGTTTGCGCGGAGCGAGAAACGTCCGAATCGCTGTCAGGCGATCCGGGATTATGTTTTGGACGGCGGGGCGCTTGTGATGATCGGTGGGTATATGTCGTTTACTGGAATCGATGCTAAAGCGCGTTATGGGTCAACTGCCCTGGCAGATGTGCTTCCGGTTGTCTGTCTGGAGGTGGATGACAGGCGTGAGCATAGCGAAGGTGTGTATGGCGTTGTTACGAAAGACCATCCGCTGACGCAACGAATTATCGGGGATTGGCCTGCGCTTTTGGGCTATAACAGGACGCTGCCAAAGGCGGGCTGCGAGGTTGTAGCGGAGATCGAAGGCGATCCGTTGATTGCCGTCGGCAAGTTCGGCAAAGGGCGGAGCGCGGTTTTTACGTCAGACTGCTCCCCACATTGGGCGCCGATGGAATTTGTTTCCTGGGCGCACTATAAAACGATCTGGCTGGATATGCTTGGGTATCTTTGCGGATAGCATCAGCTTTTTCCGTTATCTGGATCATGAAGGACCTCCCCGCGGCTGCGGTTCAAAACGGGGAGGTCTTTTATAATTATGGATGGGGAGGCTTTTACGAAAGGTGTATAGGAGGACGTTAAATCGATCTGAAAGCATAGGAACGGAGGCTGAAGCTTGCGAACGACGATTAAGGATATAGCTCAGGAGACCGGACTGTCGATTACAACGGTTTCACTGATTCTGAACGGAAAGGGAAAAAAATTTCCGCCGGATACGAAGGATCTGGTTTTGGCCGCGGCGAAAAAGCTGAATTATCGTCCGAATCAATTAGCGGTCGGCCTGCTGAAAAAGCATACGCGGACGTTAGGGCTTATTATTCCGGATATCAGCAATGTTTTTTTCTCAGAATTCGCCAAAGGAGTTGAGGATCGGGGAAGAGAGGAACAATACAGCATTATATTATGCAATTCGGATGACCGATTTTATCAGGAGCAGCAAAGCATCAATATTCTGGCCGACCGGGGTGTGGACGGGATTATTATCATACTATCGTCCGAAAGTTTTGGCTCTAAGAATGAAGAATGTCTGGCTGCGCTGCGGGCGACCGGGAAGCCGGTCATTCTGGCAGACTGTTTTAATGAGGTCGTCGATTTCAGCACGATGGAGATAGATAATCGGAAAGGCTCGGCTCTGGCAGTTGAACATCTGG
>CALIHP010000042.1 GCA_938020565.1 uncultured Anaerolineaceae bacterium
CGATCTCTCTCGGCGGCGACAGCGATACCCTCGCCGCCATCACCGGCGCCATCGCCGAAGCGTATTACGACGCTCCCGCCGATCTGAAAGAAGCTGCGCTCGGCTATCTCGACGATGAGCTGCGGGCGATTTATGACGAGTGGGAGCGGTTCTGTCGGATGGGCGGGAGCGCATAACGCTGTCGGATACTATAGCGAGGCGTTCTCCCGTGCCCGGATCCATTACGGCATTACTTTAAGCCGGAAAGCTGGACGGACTGCGGGCCTGAAGCTGGTGACACTGCCACCAATGTACAAGAACGAGCCAACCGCGAGGACTGGCGCTCGAACCGCTCGCGAATATGTCCGAAAGTGTTTGCTGCGAAGGCGTTCGGCTGGATGAGCTTGATCGCGACCGCCCGATCCAGTCTGGGATCGAGTCCAAGATACACCACTGCCATGCCGCCGCGCCCGATCTCCCGTTCGATTACGTACCGCCCGATCGTTTTGATGCTCTCGTCGCCCATCTTTCCGCTCCTTCGCCTGCCCACGCTGTTTTTTAAATTGGAACACGCCCGGCTCCTTCGGCCCGGCAAGAATAATTTTATCAAAGTTTCTCAGAATTTTTCTGTTAATTCAATGTGAATCTGGAGCCGTCTTACATCCATACCATTTCTTTTCCCGATCACCTTCTTCTGTTTTTGCTCTTTTCGTTTCTATCCTCCTATTGACAAACCATCCAAAACCGCATAAAATAACACTGTTATCGATAACAGAGTTATCATCAAAAGAAAGGAGGATACATCGATGGCCATTCCGGATAAAACGATAGACCCGCGCATTTTGGACTGCGCCCGAGAGGAATTTCTTTCGAAACCGTACGAAGCGGTCTCGCTCCGGGAAATCTGCGCGAAAGCGGGCGTGACCACCGGCGCGCTGTACAAACGCTATCCCAATAAAGCCGCATTATTCGACGCGCTCGTCGAACCGACAATTGATCTGATCTACGCCTACGCTGATTCCGTTGAAGCCTTCAACTACGATCAGCTTGACAAAAATGACATGGAAAAGGTCTGGAAAATCGCTCCGGAAACGCAGTCCCGTGTCGTCAACCTGCTCTATGATCACTATCAGGACTTTCGCCTGCTGCTCTGCCGCGCGGAAGGGACCCACCATGCAAATTTCATCCATGACTTTACCGATCACGTCACCGACCGTACCATGACTTTCGTCCGGGAAGCATATCAAAAAGGAATTTCTTCTACGCTGCTGGACGAAGAAGAAATGCACATGCTGAACACAGCGTATTGGTCGACCATGTTTGAACCGATCCTCCATGGACTGCCCAGAGAGAAAGCCCTGAAACATAGCGAACTTGTGGCCAGGCTTTTTAACTGGCCCGCCGTCCTGGGTTTCTGAGCGTTCCGGCTGGCCCGCGGTCAGCGATTCTTGACGAACGCAGCCGCGATCATTGATTTTATTTTCAAGAAAGGATTTTATGTTTCAAAAAGTTAAACCCTACATGGGCGAATACATGAAATATACGGTAAGGGCCGCAATCTCGGTTTCGGTCGCCGTGATTCTAAGCGTCGTCCCGTATTTCATACTCTATCAGATCATCGACCCGCTCGTTCGAGGGATCGCCTTATCGACAGGATTCGTCATGACCCGGGTCCTGATCACGGTGATCTGCCTGACGGGAAACGCCGTTTTATATATCCATGGCCTGAGCCTGAGCCACCTGAGCGCATATCATACGCTGAAAAACCTTCGCGTCGCGCTGCAGAAAAAATTGGAAAACCAGCCGCTCGGAAATATCCGTGAGCTGGGGAACGGACGAATCAAGAAGGTTTTCACCGACGATATTGAGACAATCGAACTGCTGCTGGCGCATGCAATTCCGGAAGGCATCGGCAATCTGGCTATTCCGGTCGCCGTGCTGATCGCTATGTTTTTTGTTGACTGGAAGCTCGCGCTGCTTTGTCTCGCCTCGCTGCCGATCGGCATGTTCGCCATGGGAATGATGTTCAGGATCGGGATGTCGCGAATGGGGGCGTACTACGCCGCCGGTGCAAAGATGAATAACACCATCATCGAATACATCAACGGCATGGAGGTCGTCAAAGTCTTCAACCGAGACGGCGAAAGCTACGAACGCTACGAACGGGATATTCATTACTATCGGGACATGGCGCTGGACTGGTACCGGATCTGCTGGCCATGGATGGCGCTTTATTCAAGTATCATCCCCTGCGTCGCGCTGTTCACGCTGCCGGTCGGCGCCTTTTTCGTCCTGAAGGGACTCAGTACGCTTCCGGACTTTATCCTCGTGATCTGCATGTCGTTCTCGGTCGGAATGCCGCTGCTGAAAGCGATGAGCTTCGCAGGCAGAATTCCACAGCTTGGTTACAAAATCGACGCGCTGGAAAAGCTCATGGAACATCCGCCGCTTCAGCAAAGCAGCCGGGATTTCGAAGGAAAGGATCATCAGGTTCGATTTGAAAAGGTTCGCTTTTCCTATACCGAGACGGAGGTAATCCATGACGTCGACCTGGAGCTGGCGGAAGGTCAGATGACCGCGCTCGTAGGCGAATCGGGCAGCGGGAAATCTACGCTCGCGAAGCTGCTGGTGCATTTTTACGACCTGGACGGCGGACGGATTACGCTCGGAGGCCAGGCGCTGACGGACATGCGCATCGAAGCGCTCAACAACCAGATTTCCTACGTTTCACAGGAACAATTCCTGTTTAATACCAGCCTGTACGAGAACATTCACGCTGGACGCCCCGAGGCCAGCCGGGAAGAAGTCATCGAAGCGGCTCATCGCGCGCAATGCGACGAGTTTCTCGAAAGGTTCCCGGCCGGACTCGATACGCAGGCCGGCGACAGCGGAAAGATGCTTTCAGGAGGCGAACGTCAGCGAATTTCTCTGGCGAGGGCGCTCCTGAAGAACGCGCCTGTGATCGTTCTCGACGAAGCGACCGCGTTTATCGATCCGGAAAACGAAGAAAAAATGAACGCCGCGATTTCTGAAGTCATCCGCGGGAAAACCGTCCTCGTCATCGCGCACCGGCTTCGTACGGTTACAAAAGCCGATAAGATCGTTGTCATGAAGGACGGAAGAATCGTCGGACAGGGAAAGCATGAAGAACTTCTGAAAAGCTGCGGGACGTACCAGCGCTTATGGGAAGCTTCTGAAAAAAGCGCGGCATGGGAGGTGCGAAAATGATTGGACTGGTAGGACGAATTCTAAGACTCGCCGAAGGATATCGGAAACGGATCATTCTGGCCGCCGTTTTCTCGTTCCTGAAAGCGTTTATCTCGAAAGCGCCGATTATTCTGGCTTTTTATATCATTTCCGCCTTTATCGCCGGAACCATGACGGGAAAAAGCTGCGCCGCCGCGGGCGCAGTACTGGCGCTGTGTATTCTGCTGGAATGTATTTTCCAGAATCTGGCGGACAGGCTGCAATCGGCTTCGGGATTTGAGATCTTTGCCGACCTTCGAAAAAAACTGGGAACGCACCTGCGGAAAATGCCGATGGGTTTCTTTACAGAAGGCAATATCGGCAGAGTCAGCTCCGTTCTTTCGACAGATATGCTCTTCATTGAAGAAAACCTGATGATGATGCTGGCCGACCTGATGAGCTACCTGTTCTCGGCGGTGATCTTCGTCGTCTTCATGTTCATCTTCGACCTGAGGACCGGAGCGCTCGCCCTCGCCGTATCGCTCGTTATTTACGCGATCGGCGAAGCGATGAAAAAGAATTCGCTGATGCATTCCGACGAACGGCAGGCGGCTTCGCAGAAGCTGACGGAAGCGGTTCTCGATTTCGCGGAAGGGATCGGAATTATCAAGACATATAATCTCCTCGGCGAAAAATCCAAAGAACTGACGGCGAGCTTTGAAGAGAACTGCGAAAAAAACCTGAGCTTCGAAAAAGATTTCGCGCCATGGGTGCGAGCGATTAACCTGACTTATGGCGTCGGAACGGCGGCGATGCTCGCGCTGTCCTGGACGCTGTATCAGGACGGAACGCTGACGCTCTCGTATTTTATCGGCATGCTGCTGTTCATGTTTGAACTGTTCTCTCCGCTGAAAGCCTTCTATAGCCAGGTCGCGAGACTGACGGTCATGAACAGCTGTGTAGACCGGATCGAAGCGGTCTTTGCTGAAGCGGAACTCGCGAATCAGGGAACCGGCCTGATCCCGGAGGACGAGGAAGCGAACGGAAAGGAACGAGCCGAAATCGAGTTCCGAGACGTATCGTTCGCATACGACGATCGGGACGTTTTACGGAACGTGTCGTTTACCATACCGAAGCATACAATGACCGCGTTAGTCGGAGCTTCGGGAAGCGGGAAATCCACAATTGCGAGCCTCCTGCCGCGGTTTTGGGATATCGAGCGGGGCGCGATCCTCGTCCGCGGGAAAGATATCCGCGACATAACCCTCGCTTCGCTCATGGACCATATCAGCATGGTTTTTCAGCGCGTCTACCTGTTTCAGGATACCGTTTACAACAATATCGCCATGGGACGCACAGACGCTACAGAGCGCGAAGTCATCGAAGCGGCGAAAAAAGCCCGCTGCTACGACTTCATCCAGGCGCTTCCGGACGGATTTAACACGGTCATCGGAGAAGGCGGCGCTTCGCTTTCCGGCGGCGAGCAGCAGCGGATTTCGATCGCGCGCTGTATCCTGAAGGACGCGCCGATCGTGATCCTCGACGAGGCGACGGCCAGCATCGACGCAGACAACGAAAGCTATATCCAAGCCGCCATTTCCGAACTGGTCAGGGGAAAGACGCTTCTGGTCGTCGCGCACCGATTACATACGATCGCCGGTGCGGACCAGATTCTGGTCATCGACGACGGAAAAATCGCGGAACGGGGCACGCATGCCGAGCTTATGTCGGCCGACGGGATCTATCGCAATATGGTCACGAAGCGGGCCGCCACGTCCGGCTTCCATAATTAATCCGCGCGGAGATCCGCCGTTGAAATTAAAGCGGTGGCAATTCCGCGATCAGAAAAGCAATAAATCGAAATCAGATTTATTGCTTTTTTAATCCCGCATGAAATAAAGAAAGCCGGCCGGTGAACCGGGCTTGAGGCAGAAAGAATCCCTCCTCCGCCGGCTTTTTTACCTGCTCGAAAAGCTTTGTCAATAATCGGCGGAGGATTCGCAGCGAAAGATTTATAATAAACCCATGCAAATTTCGACATGTCTGACAGGAAAGCTGCGGATCGTCGCATTCTTTCTCATCGCGCTGGTTCCGATCCTGACGATCATCATTCCGGCGGCAGCGATCGAACCGGAGCAGGTCCTTTACGTCTTAGCCGCCCCGTTCACGACGGTAACCGACTCAGTTGAACGCGCAACGCTGGCGGCGCTCGACCCGGAAGAAATCCCCGACGGTCTCCTGATCGCGGCGTTCGACGAAACCGATACAGATAAAAAAGCGTTTCTCGCGGAACTGTCGCTCGGTGTCGATCCGGCCCGCGTCATTCGCTATTCGCCGATCGAGGAAGCGATCTCGGCCTCGGTTCGAACCGGCCGCTGGATCGTCCTTCCCTTCGACCGTCTCGATCCACGATTGAAAGTTATCGCAATCGACGGCGTTCGCCCGATCGATAAATCGTTCAACCCGCATCGCTGGCCGCTCGTTTTCCGCCATGGCGGCGAATCGCTTTCAAAACAGCAATGGGATAACGTCCCGTTCGTCAATTACGATCCCTCCAAGCTGAGCGACGTCATGTTAACCGGCGTCACCGCGCTCGTCCGCGCTGTCGCGAATTACATGGATGGATTCGGCCCCGATTTTCCCGCCGCGTATACCGGCGACTACCTGCGTTCCGCCGACATCCTTCACATTAATAACGAAGTCCCGTTTGCTGCCGTCTGCCAGCAGACGCCTCAGCAGCTTTCCAATCTGGTATTCTGTTCCAAGGAACGCTATCTGGATCTGCTAGTCGGACTGGGAACGAGCGTCGTCGAGATTTCCGGGGACCATTTTCAGGATTTCGGCGACGAGGCGGTAAACTATACGCTCGATCTCTACGATCAGGCCGGAATTCCGTACTACGGCGGAGGACGGACGCTGTCCGAAGGTCAGCGCCCGGTTCTCATCGAGCACAACGGCAACCAGTTCGCTTTTCTCGGCTGCAACGGGAAAGAAGAAGGCTACGCCGTCGCTTCTGAAAACCGACCCGGCGCAGCGCACTGCGACTATCCATTAATGGAAAAGCGGATTCGCAAGCTTCGGGCGCAAGGACGCCTTCCGATCGTCACGCTTCAGCATATCGAATATTACAAAGTCGCGCCCAATGATCAGATGATCGCCGAATACGGACGGCTCGCCGACGCCGGAGCGGTAATCGTCAGCGGCAGCCAATCGCACATGCCGATGGCGTTCGACGTTTCGCGGGACCGCGTTATTCATTACGGGCTGGGGAACCTCTTCTTCGACCAGGCGTATTTCCTTCCCGAAACCGCCGAAGCCACGATCGACCGCTACGTTTTCTACGAGAACCGGCTCCTTTCCGTCGACGTAGCCACGATCAAGTTTATCAATTTGGCGCAGAATGACTGGATGACCGCGGACGAACGCGCCGGACTCCTGGAACGGATCTACGCCGAAACGATCGTCCGAAACGGATCCAGATAAAAGGCTTCGAATTATACCGATGTCCAACTCCGACCACGCTCAGATCACAGACGACGTAAGCCGCTGGGAGGCCGCGAAAAAAGAAACGCCGGAAACGCTCGCGATCGCGGGAAAAATCCTGGACGACGTGATCGCCGGGGAAGACGTTTTCAAAGCCATCCGCAGCCATCCGATCCCTGACCGCGGCCATATCTCAAAATCGTCGCTGATTACCGTTTACCGTGCCCGCGTCGCGGCCGGGGAACTCGCCGAAGACGCTGGGCTCTACCTGAAGCTGAGGATGAAGCCGAGCCGGACGCTGAGCGGAGTGACGACGGTTACCGTCCTGACCCGACCGTTCCCATGCCCGGGGAAATGTATCTTCTGCCCTGACGATGCGCGAATGCCGAAGTCCTATCTTCCCGACGAACCCGGCGCCGCACGGGCCTTCCAGAACGATTTTGATCCGTACCGGCAGGTCCAGTCGCGCCTCCGCGCCTATGAAGCGGTCGGTCATCCCACCGAAAAGATCGAGCTGCTGATCCTCGGCGGATCCTGGACTTCCTATCCGATCGAATATCGCGAACGCTTTATTCAGCGCTGCTTCGACGCGATGAACGGAGTCGATTCGCCCGACCTCGCCGCGGCTCAGCGCCTCAACGAATCCGCGGCGCATCGAAACGTCGGCCTCGTCGTGGAAACGCGGCCGGATGAGCTGAATCCCGCTGAACTGAAAGAGCTCCGACGCCTGGGGGCAACCAAAATCCAGCTCGGAATTCAAAGTCTCGACAATCGGATTTTAAAACTGAATCGCCGCGGGCATACCGTCCAGGAGGCGCTGAACGCCGTATCGCTCTGCCGCGCGGCCGGGTTCAAAATCGTCCTGCACTGGATGCCCAACCTGCTCGGGGCAACGCCGGAGTCCGACATCGAAGATTTCGCCCGTCTCTGGTCGGAGGATCGCGGCGGACTGGGATTCTGCCCTGACGAAATAAAGATCTACCCGACGCAGCTCGTCAAAAACGCGCCCCTTTATCAGGAATGGATCGAAGGCCGCTACCGACCGTACGATACCGAAACGCTGATCGAGCTGATCGCCGCCGTCAAGCCGACCATTCCACCGTACTGCCGCGTGAACCGCGTGATCCGCGACATCCCGTCGCATCACGTCGTCGCCGGGAACAGGCGAACCAGCCTGCGAATGGATATTCAGCGGCGTGTCCGGGAAAACGGGCAGACGTGCGCGTGCATCCGCTGCCGCGAGATCAGGGGACAGCCGGTCAGCCCGGAAGATCTGACGCTCCGGGACACAGTTTATCAGGCTGCTTACGCCGAGGAACATTTCCTCCAATTCGTTGCCAGCGACGATAAGCTCGCCGGATATTTACGACTTTCGCTCCCCAAGGCGGAACGGCCAGACGTTGGAATCGACGAATTAGCGAACGCGGCGATCATCCGCGAAATCCATATCTACGGCCAGAGTCTCGGCGTCGGAGAAGAGGCCGACGGCGCGGCGCAGCATATCGGGCTGGGGAAACGGCTCATCGAGCGCGCCGTCGAAATCGCGGCGGAAAACCGCCTTCCCCGCCTCGCCGTTATCGCCGCCGTCGGAACGCGCGGCTATTATCGGAAACGCGGATTCAGGGATGGGAACTTTTACATGATCCGCGACGTCTTTTCCGATAACGATCGCGGGGGAAATTCTGCGATACAATAGGGTCAAAGCTAACAGGAAAAACAGGAGCAGCGATGAAAAAACAATTCTTCATCTTTTTATCGGTACTTGCAGGTATGCTTGCGATCATGTCCCCCGCCGCGGCGCAGAACGGCGCGACGGAATGCGGCAACGGTACAGTGACGGTCGCGTTTACCGCCCCCGGGAACCTGACGGATTTCACCTGCCTGACCGTTCCGACGGCCGAGCGCGCGCCCGACGGCCAGCCGCTTACCGCGGCGAAACTGGAATCTGCGGCGGTCGTTTTTAATCAGCTTCGCACCGCGAATCCGATTTCGCCGGAGCTGACCGTCTTTCCCGTTTCCGGGCTCAGCGCCGTCAATTCGGAAATTTACCAGAAAGCCGTCGACTTGACCGCGCTGATTAATTCGGTGACGACGAACGGAATTGCCGCCGTCACCGGCGACGTTCCCGTCCTCCCGCTGCAGGAAAAGCCGCAGCTGATGAGCGCGCTGCCAACCGTGTTAACGCCGCAGGGAATCAACGGGCTGCGCTTCCTGACCGCGTTCGACGACGCCTCCGCCGGAGTCACCAATAACAACATCGTCTATGCGTTTCAGGGACTTTCCGTCGACGGGCGCAATATCGTCAGCGTCCTCTTCCCGATTCAGCATTCCGCGCTGACCGCGCCGGCGACCGCTCCGCGCGAATATAACTGGGCGGCGCTTCCGGAAGACGGCTGGACCCCGCGCCTCAGCGATTTAGACGAAATTATCAAGTCAATTACGCTTCGTTGAGCCCTTCCGAAACGCCGGCCGACCCAGCTTCGCAGCAATCGGGAACCGCTTTCCGGTTCCTGTTTGCGTTATGTCTGATCCTTGCCGCGGCGACGGTATGGATCGAGCGTGCCGGAGGCCAGACGCTGATCCATACCGTCACGCTTGAAATCACGGAACAGCGTTACGTCAGCGGCCGCCTCATCCGGCCGCTCTCCGCCCAATCGCTGGATCAGCGAACAGCGGTTTTTACGCTTTCCGAACGCGAGTTTTCACGGTACGATCGTCTCGCGGACGCCGAAAGCTGCGCCGCCTCCGGCCGGGTCTGCCTGACATCGGACGCCTATACGCAGGGCGATCGCAGCGATTGGGTAACGACGGATTCTGGCGGGACGCCAGCGTCCGAGCTCATAGCCGCCGCCGTAAACCTTCTCGTTGCACAGCCGTTCGTCCGGGACGACAACGTCGCTGTCCAGCTGATCGGGTTCAGCGCCGGCGAGATCCGGACGTTCCGGTCCGCGTTGGAAAATACGGCGGCGGTCGTCTGGCTCCCGGACGGGAAAATCGATCAGCAGGAGCGGGACGAGCTGATCGAAATATACGGATCTACCCTGACGATCGCAGGTCCGGAGCTGCCGCACGGCGCGAAGAATCGGACGCTGGAAAAAGTTCTGTCTGCGCTCGACCCGGAGAGTTCAGCGCGACGCAGTTCCGATCGGCCGCGCTTCCCGCTGGCGCCCACGCTTGCCGTGCTGTTCCAGCTCGCGCTGCCTGGCGCCTTGATCTGCGCGCTGCCGCGTGCGCAATTCCCGAAGGACGTCGGATCAAAATCGGGCGGGAAATATTCCGGAGCGGGCGCGCGCGTCTTAGTCTCTGCGTTCGTCCTTGCCGCTTCGACCGGATGTTTTGTCTATCCGCAGGTAATATTCTCCCGCCCGCGTTTCGTTTCCGATTCGCTCGTCCTCGCGATCGCCGCGGGCTCATTCCTGATCACAGGATACGCCGCCGGGCGAAAACTTCCCGATCCCTCGTCCGCGCCTGAAGCGAAACCTGTCCGGTTTCTTCCCGCGTTCGTCTGGCTGACGGCGCTGCCGCTCGCGATTTTTTACCTGACCGATAACCCTTTCCGTGTCGCCGGTCTTGGAAGCGCCCTTCTATATCCGGGTCAGCTGGCTACCGCCGCATGGTACTGGCCCGTTTTCACGCTTTTCGCCGGGTCGCTCCGCGCCGCCGCAGGAGCCGCGCCAAAAGAAAGAGTCATGCTCGGTCTGATCGCCGTCGGCGCGCCCATTGGCGCGATCCTTCAATCGGGCGCATTTCACTCGCCGGCCGCAGCCCTCCTCGCGATCGGGGCGCTCGCCGTCTGGATCGGGGGAAACGTCTATATCGATTATCGACGGCGCTCTTCACGAGGCGCACGCCTGATCCTGGCGCTGTACGCGGCGATCCTGTTCAGTTCAGGTATAATGATTTCGGTATAGGAGACAGGATACGCTATGAAAGAAAATCGCCTTCGCTCTTTTCTGACCTTTTTCTGCTTTATCGCGCTGTACGCGGCTGGATTCGGATTTCTGATCCTGCGCCTGATCCGCGAGGACGCCGTCGGGCTTTACCGCGGGTCGCTCGCGCTGCCCGGCTTCTTCCCGTCGCAAACCAACCTCGAAGCATTCTCGCTCATCGCGCTTCTGACGCTGGCGATTTCAAACGCGATCATCGCGCTGGACCCGGTTCAGATCAACCGGCGGAAGAACGTCCTGGTCAACAGCCTGATTCTTGCCGGAATGATTTTCTCCTGGTATTTCCTGCTCATCCGTTCGGGAAACCTGATCGGGGCGCTCGTAATGACGATCGCCGAATTCCTGGTCAGCCTGATCGTCGTCTCAATGCTCTACCTGGTTGAGCATCGTGCGGGGTATTATTTCATCCCGACGCTCCTTTGGGCTTTTTTTCGAATTATTCTGAGTATTTTTCTGGTCGTCCGGAACTGAAAATACCGGCCCAGAACGCGATTTCGTCGTCGCTGAGGCGCGGCTCGTCGCGCTGCGCCTGAGGTCGGGTCCGACGTTTCGGCGGGTTCCGGAACGCCTCTTCAACCTCGGCCGCGAACGCCTCCGCCGAGATAACGCGCGCGCCAAAACTCCTGACCTGAGCCTGGACGCTGCGATCCGACGTCACAACTGTAATCGAATCATTCCTTTTCATTTTCGATACCCGGTAAATCAGCGCCGCATCGGCACTCGTCCGCTCGCTCGCGAAATGGACCCGGATCGTCCCGACCGTTTCCTCATGCGCAGTTCCGTTTCGTCCCCGATCGAAATAAACCTCGATCGTCCGCCCGGTCAGCCTCGCATATTCATTTAATCGTTCTAATAAAGATGCCTCGTCCGTCTCCGCCCGAAGCGACAGCCCCATTTTAGGGATCAGGTTATGCCCATCGATCAACCATTTCATAATACCGTTATTTTACCCGCTGAAGCGTCATCGTCCGCGGCCTCGTAAAAAACCCGCTCCGGATATCGATTAAAATAATCTCATGAAATCTGCGTTAAAAATTTTACTGATCCTGATCGTCAATATTATTGTCAGCTTTTCAGCCGCGCTGGCGGCTTTATACTGGTGGGAAAAGACGCAGAGCGACCCGCCTCCGATTTCGGTCGGCGAACTCATCGGCCCGCTCTCTCCGAACGTCTCCGAAGCCGACGCCGCCGTCCCAACGCGCGTCATCGCGATCGAACTGGAACCGAACGTCCGGCTGACCGCGATTGCGCTTCCCACTGAGGCGATCTCCAGCGTCGCGGTATCCGACCTCGTCGGCGAATCGGCCCCGACGCCCGAAGGATTTGTCCCCGTAACGAGGGACCGGCTGGTTTCGATCGTATCCGTATTCGGAATGGGGGACCTGAACAGCGAGACCGTCCGGATTCAGTCCAACGCCGACGAAGTCGTCAGCCTCGAAGGCTGGACCATTCAGGACGCAGAGAACAACATCTTTACCTTCCCCGCGATTCAGCTCATCCGTAAAGGTATTTTTATCGAACTGTATACCCGCTCGGGGCATACGACGCCGTTCGAGCTCTACTGGGACCAACCGGAAGCCCGCTGGCAAAGCGGCGAAACGGTCGTCCTCAAGGACAGCTCCGGGCAGATCCAGTCGGCCTACCGGATTCCCTGACCCCGATACGGTATAATCACAAGGACAGAGAAGAGCTTTTACGAATAAAAAGCCCCGACGGAAAGCGACAGAAAGGAGAACGTTCATCGATGGCAATTCAGGCGTTATACCGCCGCTGGCGCCCGCAGCATTGGGAAGACTTCGTCGGGCAGGAACATATCGTCCGCGTCATGCGCAACGCAATCAAATCCAACCGGTTATCGCATGCTTACCTGTTCTCCGGACCGCGCGGGACCGGGAAAACGACGATGGCGCGCATGATCGGGCGCGCGGTCAACTGTACCCATGACGATCCCGCAAAGCATCCCTGCGACGAATGCGAAAACTGCCGAGCGGCGTTAGAAGATCGCTTTCTCGACATCATCGAAATCGACGCCGCCTCGAATACCGGTGTAGACGATATCCGGGACCTGCGCGACAAAATCAACTTCGCGCCGGGGCAGGGGAAAATGAAGGTTTATATTATCGACGAGGTCCATATGCTCTCGACGGCGGCGTTCAACGCGCTGCTGAAAACGCTCGAAGAGCCCCCGAGCCACTCGATGTTCATTCTGGCGACAACCGAGCTCCAGAAAATTCCGGCGACAGTCCTTTCCCGCTGTCAGCATCATGAATTCCGCCGTTTCCCGACGACAGAAATCAGCCGCTTCCTTCAGAAGATCTGCGATGCGGAAAACTTTTCGTACGAGCCGGAAGCGCTGACGCTGATCGCGCGGCAGTCAACCGGCGCGATGCGCGACGCGCTTTCGCTCCTCGACCAGCTTTCCTCGACCGGGGATAAACTGACCCTCGCCATGGCGCAGACGATCTTAGGCGTCGCAACCAGCCAGGCCGTCGTCGAGCTCATCGACGCGATCGCTGCAAAAGATACCGCCGCCGGACTGTCTCTCCTGCATGCCGCGATGGACAGCGGAACCGAACCGCGCCAGATCGCCAAGCAGGCCGTCGAATACCTGCGCTGGATGCTGAACCTGCGAATGGGGGCCAACGAAACCGTCGACCTTCCGCAGGAATCACGATCAAAGATTGCCGAACAGGCGAAGCGGTTCAGCGTCGAGCGGCTGGTAACGCTGATCCAGTTCTTCAATCAGGCTGTCGTTGACAGCCGTAGCGGATGGAATCCCGGACTGGACCTGGAAATCGCGCTGGCGCAAAGCTGCGCGGAGGAGAAACCCGCGCCTCAGCCGGCCGCCGTCCAGCCGCAGCCCGTGCAGAAGCAGCCGCAAGCCGTCCGCGTTGTCGACCGCCCGCCCGGGCCGCATGCCGAAACCCTTCCGTCGCCGGAAGAACTCGAAAGCGAAGGCATGGACGAGATCGCCGTAACCAGCAAGGTCTATATCCGCAAAGGGAACCATCCCGATCCCTCCGTCGCCAAAGACGAGATTATTAAAAACTGGAACGAAATCCGCGGGATCATCCGGGAATATGACCCCGTTTTAGACGCGCTTCTTTCCCACGCAAAAGTCATGGATGTCAAGGATGGAATTCTGACGCTTTCCTATTCGCATGACACCGCCGCCAACAACATCAACAGCAACGGCAAGCTCCTCCTTTGGACCAGCGCTGCGATTACAAAAGTCATCGGTAAAAACGTCGGCGTTCGCAGCGCGACCGTTCGCAGCGCCACCGGCAAAACCGGGAACCAGTCGCTCGTCAGCGCCGCGCTCGAACTCGGCGGAAAGCTCGTCAACGACAAGAAATAAGCCGGAGAGGAAGCTTTTTCCCGGCTCGCAACCTAATAAAAGAAAGAGGATTTTTTTATTCATGGCAAAAGGATACGGAAAAATCGGCGGTACGGGACGCGCCCCCGGAAATATGAAAGCACAGGTTCAGGCGCTTCAAAAGCAAATGCAGGAACAGCAGGCGAAAATCGCGGAGATGGAAACCACGACGACCGTCGGCGGCGGCGCGATTAAGATCACGATGACCGGGAATCAGGTCTGCAAATCGGTCGTTATCGACCCCGATTTTTTGAAAGACAGCGACGCTGAAACGCTCCAGGATATTCTGCTGAGCGGATTTAACCTGGCGCTCGAACAGAGCAGGAAGCTTGCTGACGAAAATATGGGCTTTTTAGGAAATACGCTCTCCTCGTTAGGGCTGAACTTCTAACGCATGGCGCTCATTCCTGAATCCGTTCAGGCGCTGATCGACGCGTTTTCGCGGCTCCCCGGAATCGGACCGCGGACAGCCTCGCGCCTGACGTTCTTCCTGTTGAAAAACGAGAGCGACGCGGGAGAAGCCCTGGCGGAAGCGCTGACAAAGCTGAAAAGCGAGACGGCTTTCTGTCCCGAGTGCTTCAATATTATGACAGCGGGGAAAGAACGCTGCGATATCTGCGCCTCATCGTCGCGAGATGAGGACGTTCTCTGCGTCGTCGAATCGCCGATGGACGTAATCGTCCTGGAACAGTCCGGCGGTTATTTCGGAAAATATCATGTCCTTCACGGCGCGCTGTCGCCGATCGAAGGCGTCAACCCGGAGGACCTCCGCCTCAGCGAGCTGTTCAGCCGCGTTGAGACGGGGAATTTCAGCGAAGTTATCGTCGCGACGAATCCGTCAATGGAAGGCGACGCAACTGCGTTGTATATCCGAAAGAAGCTGGAACATCTTTCATCCATACAGTTCTCACGGCTGGCCCGCGGACTTCCCGTCGGGGGCGAACTCGAATATGCCGACCCGAATACGCTCCTTCGCGCCCTCTCGGGACGGCAGAAATTCTAAGATCCGTCCCCGTCCAGAATAAAATGAAAGAAAGCGTGGAAAATGCTCTGAACGCTTCCACGCTTTCCTGAATGATCCGGGTTCGCTTTTATTTATGCGGGACGTAAATGTATACCGAGAATGGACAGAATAATCGTGAATACGTCTCCTCGATATTATTATTGAAAACGCCATGAACTAAATAATACATCGAGTAATACTTTCCGTTCTCGCTCGATTCGTCCTTCGGCGCTTCCATCCGGATTTTCCAGCGGATCGATTGGCCCGGGTAGACGATTCTCGCCGAATCGTAATCCTTATCAATATCATACGTATACCGTTTCTCGATCTCCATTCGCCAGCCGGTATACTGCTGAACGTCGACGTCCGTCGACCAGGCCTGCGTCCCCGTATTCGTAAACGTCACATCAAAATCGAAGTCCTCTCCCGGATAAAACTGCTGATAAAAATACGGTTTATTAACGCTGACGGCGCAATCGTACGCCTTACGGGCAACGAGGTCATCGGGAAGAACGTGCGGCGTTTGAGCCACGTTCGGCGTAGCCGTCACCACGATCACGTACGGCGTTTGCGTCGGCTGCGGAATGGGGGGGACGACCGTCGGATTTTGGAGCCGGAGGCGGATATTCTGAAGAAGCGGCGCCGCCGGAGTTGGAACGATCGTCTGAGCCTTGACGAACGTCGGCGTCATCAGTCCGAACAGGAATAATAATACGCCGAGCTTAAATCCTGTTATTAAATGAGTCCGTTTTTTCATAGGATGACCTTTCATTTTCATTTTTCCACGACTATAATATCTTACCGTAAACCTTCCCAAAAAGGTTTACGTTCTATGGATAGTGACGAACCCGGCTTGAAAAAAGTTCCCTTAAATTTTCCGATTCGCAGGAAGATCCCCGTGCGTGCGCCAGCAGCAATGGCCTCGTTCGCCTGCGCGGCGGAGCGCTGCGAATGGACCTGCTGCCATGGGTGGCGGATCCCCGTCGATCCGGCGCATGCAGCGATCTACAAATCCTGGACAGAGACAGACGGGACCCAGCCGTTCGCAGGATTCCTCCGCAGTGTCCGCGTTAAACGAGCCGGAAAGCTGACAGCGGAATCGTTCCTGGACCTGCCCGCGGAGCCTGCCGGGCGCTGCCGTTTCCTGTCCGGAGCGAACCGCTGCCGGCTTCAGGAACGATTCGGCGAAGGCGCGCTGTGCGATAGCTGCGCCCTGTTCCCGCGGCGGTTGATTCAATTCGACGAACAAACCTGGATGACTGTATCGTTAGCCTGTCCGGAGACCATCCGCAAGCTGATCCTGACGGAAAAGCCTCTGACGCTGACGACGATCGAATCGTCTGTGGACCTGAACGCGGATTGGCTGGATACGGATCAGGTCGCTGACAAATCACTACGCGAAATTTTATCAAAGCGCGAGGAGTTTCTCACGGCATGTTTCAGGATCATCTACGATCCAGGCATACCTTTCCATGAAAAGCTCATCCGTCTCTGTTCCCGGATCGCCGCACTGAACGGCGCCGCGCCGCCCGCGGTCAACGCCCGTCCGACAGAGGCAGACCTTGGGGCGGCAATTTTATTGCTCGAAAAGAGCTTCAATCCGCCGCCGGGCGGATTTGCAGCCTCTGTAACGAACGCGGTCAGCGGACTTCTCGGCTCCGGGTTCGATCGCCAGGTCCGGCTGGGCGCGGCGTTCGCCCAGGCGGATCGCTCGTATCTCTCGCCCTTCTTTGAATCGCAGCCGCGCTGGTTCGAGAACTACCTCGCCGCCATGCTGTACGCCGACGCGCTGACCGAAATCGACGCGTTCGTCCGCCCTGATTATACGCTTGCCGACGCGGTCCGAACGACGCAGGCGCGCCTCATCCTGAGCGCGAACCTGCTGACACTCCGGCTCGCCGCCTCCGCCCGTGCGAAAGACGGAATATCGAAGGAAATATTCATGCACTCGATTTACGAAAACGATCGGAACTTTTTCCAGTCGCCCGTAATCGTCGAAAACATACTGAACCGCTGCGCAGCCATAATTGAAACCGGGCATATCGTCTTCTTAGGCGATTTCCTGAATCAGCCGGGCCGATAGTTCATGTTCTGTTGTCCGGCAAAAAACCTGTGCTGCGTATTTATTCTGTTTATGCTGCGTAAAATAAGTCGAGCGCTTCATTGATCGAAGCGACCGCGATCGCCCCCGCCCGATCCAAAAGCGCGTTTTTCTCCCCCGTCGTCCGAACGCCATACGGATAGAACGCGGCGGAGATCCCGGCGCCGCGCAGCAGCTCAACCGCGGATCTACCCGCGTTAATCCCGCTGGCAGAATCTTCAATCACCGCGATCTGAAGCGGACGCTCATCGGATAGAAACGATCGGAGCGACTCCTTCCCGCGCTGCGCGGCGAAGCGAACCGCCGCGTCCAACGCACGATACGCGTCCCCGCCGATCGCCAGCCCTATCGCCGCTAACGCATGGACCGGGCTGGGCTTCAGGTACGAATCCCGAGCCGCGCCGATTGAATCTTCGAACGTGTTCAGCGACCCGACGCCGATCAGCCGGACCGCTTCGCCGCCCCAGCCCAGCGTTTCGAAAGCGCACTGCGCCTCGGGGATGGCTGAAAAGGGGCGCGGGAGGCCGATCGGGAAACTGTCGTCCGGCAAGTCCGGACGCGCGGTCATTCCAGCGACGAAAATCGCCGTCCCATTCTCCGCTTTTATCCGGCGCTGGTATTCCCCGCTGAGAAGCGGGACGTCCAGCGTTCGCAGGTTCGACACGATTCCTTCCGGGCATTCGAAACCGAACGTCTCCCGAAACAGCTCGCTTCCCAAAAGATACGTTTCAAGACGCCGAAGCGTCGGCGAGGCCGACAGGTTCAGCGAATCGCCGAGCAATTCCGCAAAGAGCCGCGTCCTGCGAAGCCGCGGGAAAAGCCCCGCTGGAGCGTCCCCGCGCAAAACGGATAAATAGATCGCCTTCGTCGGAGACTGCGCTCCCGAAAATCCTTCGCCGATCAGCGCCAGCGAACGATCGAAATAAGCGCAAAAATCCTCTTCCGTCAAATTTTTCGGCGCTTCGATTCGGCGGACCTTTGAAAGCTTCGACGGCAGCGCAAGCGTGGGATCGATTGACAGCAGGAAATCAAAAACCATCGCCAGCGTCAGCGGAACCATATCCCATTCCGCCGGGATCTCGCAGGCTTCAAACTGCTCGGCAAAGCGATCGTCCTGCAGCCCGAACCGTTCAAGGCCAAATTCCCGCAAAAACGAGTTGACCGTGTCGCGATAGGAGCGCCGGTACCCCCCCGGCCGAACCAGAACGCCGTCGATATCGAGAAGTAAAACTTTTCGCGCCGGGAGCGTCATCCGCCAGCCTCCGTTCGGCTCTGCCTCATCCAATCACCGCCGCGGCTCATCAGCGTACCCGCGTAATCATCCGTTCAACCAACGAAAACAGCGCGCTGCGATCCGCCGCCGCCGGCGTGCCGTCCTGAACCGAAGCGAGCGCTTCCCGTAAAACCGCCAGCGCCGTTTCCGACTCATCCCGGACGAACTTCGCCGTCGCTTCACGCGCCCCTAATTCAGCCAGCCTGCCGGCGATCTCGGCGACGCGCTCCGCCGATCCGTCGTAGGCGTTCCAGAAGGCGGCGAATCCCGGATCAGCTTCGATTCCATATAAAACCGGATAAGTCATCTTCTTCGTCATAATATCGGACGTGACCGGCTTGCCGAGCTGATCCGCCGCGCCCCAGATGCCCAGATAATCGTCCTGAAGCTGGAAAGCGATCCCGATTTTCTTTCCCGCTTCGCGAACTCGCCGCATCGTCCGCTCGTCGCAGTCCGCGGCCGCCGCGCCGGATTGCATCGCCCCGCGGAGCAGCGCAACCGTTTTCCCGCTGATCATCCCCAGGTAATCTTCGGTTGTCGTCTGTGTTCTGCCTTCGAACGAAATATCGAGATGCTGACCGAAGATCACCTTCTTGATCATTTCATCAAATAAATCGACATAAATCGGGAGCTGCGCCGTCCGCGCCGCCGAATGCACCGCGCGATAGCACAGGGAAATCATGTAATCGCCCGCGTTCAGCGCCAGCGCCGGACCATATTCTTTCCAAAGCGTCGGCCGGCCATGTCGGAGATCGGACTGATCCTCGATATCGTCATGAACCAGCGTAAAGTTATGCAAAATTTCCAGCGCAGCGGCGACCGGCAAAACGCGGTCAACGTTCCCGCCCAACGCGCCGCAGCTCAAACAGGCCAGCAGCGGACGAATCCGTTTCCCGCCGTGAGGGAGCGGCGCCCCGTCGGCGTCGAGCCCCATCGCGCTGAAAACCATCTCGCCCAGCTTCTCGTCGGCGCGCAGCCCCCAATCCGCGTTCAACACGGAGAAAATCGCCTCGTTAATCCTCGAAATATACGCCTCGTTCATAGTCCGCTCTCCCTTCGTTCGAATCGTCGGCCGGCTCGATCCCGGAGGATACGAACCGCGCCGTCTTATACTGCGTTACCAGCCGTTCGATCAGCCGGCAGACCGCCTCCGGCCCTTCCAGCGCCGGCCGCAGGAACGGCATCGCAATCCCGAAGATGCGCGCGCCTAACAATTCGGCCTTGCGCATGTCAACGCCCGTCCGGATTCCGCCCGAAGCGATCAGCGGCATTTTCGGGAACGCCGCATGGATCCGGCGGACCGCCTCCGCGGTCGGAAGCCCATAATCCCGAAACGGCGCGTAAACGCTGTCTTCGAGACGTTCGCCGCGGGCCGCGATTTCAACCTTCGCCCATGACGTTCCGCCGGCCCCGGCGACGTCGATCCAATCGAACCCCGCGTCAATCAGCCGCCCAGCCGTCCTGACGTCGAAGCCAAACCCGACCTCTTTCGCGATCAGCGGCACCGAGACCCCTTTTCGCAGCTCGCCAACCTTCGCCATCAGTCCGGAAAAATTCGTATCGCCGCCCGGCTGGATCAGCTCCTGAAGCGGATTAAAATGCAAAATCAATCCATCCGCACGAATCAGCTCAGCCGCCGTCCGGATCGCATCGATCGACAGCCCATAATTCAACTGAACCGCGCCGAAATTCGCTAAAATCGGAGCCGTCGGCGCGCTCAGCCGAATATCGGCTAACCCGCGCCAGTCGTTCGTCTCGGTATACACGCGCAGCGACCCCAGCGCCAACGGAATTTGTCTCCGCTCCGCCGCAAGGCACAGGTTTCGATTAATCTCCGCGCCCCGCTCCGTTCCGCCCGTCATCGACGAAATCAGCAGCGGCGCTTCGATCGTTTTTCCAAGAAACTCGGTCCGCAGCGGAAAGGTCAGGTAGTCCGCCTCCCGCGCCGCCGCGGGAACCAGGCGGTACCGTTCGAAGCCAGTCGTCGTTTCGGAACGAACGTCCTCTTCAAGACAGATCCGCAGATGCTCATCCTTTCGCATCTGAATCTTCGCTTCCTGCTGTTTCTTCTCGGTCATACAGGAGAAATTTTACTATACTTTCCATGCTCCTCATTCGTCATTTTTTCCGTCGACTAATGATAAAATAGCTCAGATGGAAAATCCGCGCCTGATCGCCCAATTCCGAACCACGCTGCATAACCTCGCCAACAGCAACTATTTTCGCATCACGTTAACGGTCGTCATGGCGATTCTGCTGATGACCCCGTTTCTGGTTTATGACTACGATACGATCCGCTCGTTCATCGCCCAGAACCGCGTTTCCGGCGTTTTCGTCGCCATGTTCCTTTACGTAGTCATCGGGCTGTTCCTGATCCCAACCGATGGGCTGACGGTTTTCATTCTGGCGACGATGGGCGTCATCCCGGCGTTTATTCTCGACGTACTCGGAAATTCCGCCGTCTCGTATATCGAATATTTTATCGGGACCGGACTCCAGGATATTACCCAGTTCGAAAAAAAGAACAAAAAGCTCCCCGGATTCCTTGAAAATTACCCGATCGCACGCCCGGGATACCAGATCCTCGGTCGAATGCTTCCCGCGATCGGATCGAAAGTGATTAATATCCTCTGCGGCTTTCGCCGGACTTCGCTCCGCGTTTTTACCTGGACGACGTTATTTTCGACCTCCTGGGGCGCGTTTCTCGTAACGGTCGGCTACTTCTGGGCGGCCAAACTGATTATCTATCTCGATCCGTTCGGAATCGCGACGCATTACACCTTTTTACAGACCTTCGTTTCTCAATACCGTTACGCCCAATAAACGCCGGCGATTCGGACGGAACCCCGAACGTCCGGGTGGTTTGTCCCTGGTATAATCTATTTAATACGAATCGATAACCGAACGGAAATAAAGGAGTTTTCTAAAATGATCTTCATGCTCCCTGAATACCGGGCCCCGGATTTTTCAGCGAAGAAATTCGTCGAAGCCCCCGACGTCAAGAGCCAACCCGTCGTCGCAGACGGCGTCGCCCCCGATTTTTATCATGCAACGTCGATCTTCCCCGAATACTATAAAATTGACGGCGCCTGGGTCCTCGCCGAAGAAACACGGATGGACTGCGTCGTCGTGATCCGTCCGGACGGGACGCTCGACGTCGTCGAATTCCGGAACCTGAAACGCGGCGATGAGGTCATCCTTGGCCGGACGGAGAACTGCGAAGAGGGGATCTTCCTCCACGCGACCGGGTTCGACGAAAGCGGTTCCGAGGCGAAAGACGTCTTCGCATTCCGAAGCGGCCGTTCGCGTGAAACCGCTTTCTCGAAAGATTATGACTCACTGTACCGAATGCTGCTGCATGAACGCGATCATGGGAATATCCTGTGGGTCATGGGACCGGCCTGCGCCTTCGACGCCGACTCACGGCAGGCGATGACGGACCTGATCCGCGGCGGCTTCGTCGACGGACTGCTCGCCGGCAATGCCCTCGCGACCCATGATCTCGAAGCAGCGTTTAAAGGCACAGCCCTGGGACAGGATATCTATACGCAAATTTCCCAGCCAAACGGCCACTATCATCACCTCGACACGCTGAACGCCGTCCGCCGCGCCGGATCGATTCCGGCGTTCATCCATGAGCATAATATCGACAACGGCATTATTTACACCCTGCTCCAAAACAGGATCCCATTCGTCCTGACCGGATCGATCCGTGACGATGGCCCGCTCCCGGAAGTCTGCCGCGACAACTATGACGGGCAAAACGCTATGCGGACGCTGGTCCGGAAGGCGACGACGGTCATCTGCCTCGCGACGCAGCTTCACACCATCGCGACCGGCAATATGACGCCCTGTTTCCGAAAGATCGACGGAAAGATCCGCCCGCTCTTTATCTATTCGGTCGACATCTCCGAATTCGCGCTGAATAAGCTGTCGGATCGCGGTTCGCTGACCGTGACGTCGATTATCACCAACGTTCAGGATTTCGTCGTCATGGTCCGCAATGGGATCAGCCGCATCGAAGCGGAAAAGAAATAAAGCTCGGGTAAAAAGCGGGAGAGGGGAAGCGCTTTGAACGATCGATCGCTTCCCCTCTCCTGAAAAGTTCCAAAACGGACAGGCCGCGGCGGGCAGGCTTGCGCTACGACAGTTTCGGATAACGCCGAAGAACGACCGCCGTCGAAGGCATCGGCAGCTTATCGCCTAATCGCAGCTCATCCAGCTTTTTCATCGTTGTCCGCGCCGCGTTCTGATAAATAACGAATTCGGTTCCCTCGACCGCGAACGCAATGTCGACCATCGCCAGGCCGACAACGCCGCCCTCCGAATCGATCGAACAGCTGGTCACGACGCCGACGACTTTCCCTTTATCGTCGAAGAGCGGATCGCCCGGCTGCGCAAGCCGCTGCGATTTACCTTTGATCGTGAAACGAACGAGCCGCCGTTTCTTGTCCTCGACTTCGGCTAAGAATGCGCTGCGCCCGATGAACCACGGTTTATAAATCTTAACGAAATGGCTGAACCCGACCTCCGAGAGCCTGTAATTATACGGTCCGGCAAGCTCATGCCCATACAGCGGCAGTCCCGACTCGATTCGCAGCGAATCGCGCGCCGCCAGCCCGCAGGGCAGGATCCCGAACGCGGATCCGATATTGAGTAAATCGGTCCAAAGCTCGGGAGCTTTATCCGGATGGACAAAAATTTCGTACGAAAATTTTTCCCCCGTGTAACCAGTTCGGGAAATAATAACGTCGTACCCGCCGAGATTAACCCGGATCACCTTCCCTTTCGCGAGCCGCTGAAGCTTGGCCCGATCCGACGCCTCCATATCGTACTGTTCAAGGATCTGGATCGAAGCGCGCCCCTGGAGCGCGATATCCACGCGCATACGCTCGCCGGCCTTCGGATCGCGTAAATCCTCCAGGACGACGCCGCGCCCGAACGCGCGTGCGCCTGGCGCGGCCCGGTCGACCAGGACCGTTCCATCCTTAACCGCGTTCAGCCACGCCCAGTCCTTTGCGTCGTTCGCAGCGTTTACAACGATCATATACTCTTCGCGGGAGACATGATAAATAATCAGGTCGTCGATCACGTCCCCATCCGGCGTCAGCAGGTGCGTATATACCGTATCGCCAACCGCGAGCGCCGCGATATCGTTCGGAACGACGCAGTTCAGGAAAGACAGCGCCGACGGTCCGGACGCCATATACACGCCCATATGCGTGACGTCAAAGAGACCGACCGCCGTACGAACGGCATGATGCTCCTCCTTGACCGAACTGTACCAAAGCGGCATTTCATACCCGGCGAACGGCGCCATTTTCGCTTTCGCCGCCACGTGCAGCTCATGCAGCGCTGTGAATTTAATCGGCGCGTCGGATCGCTCATACCGGGCGAAATCGAATTCAGGGAGCGGATCTCCGCCCGCGGGCTTCAGTCCGATCGCAAACGGTTTCGCGAACTCATCCGGTTTAACCTTCCGGAACGCAGCGGGACCGGCTTCGGTAATTATCGTCCGCTCCGGAAGCCGCGTCCGCGGATCGGCGTCAAACGATACGAAGCCGTCGGAAAGATCGCGGAGCCAGGCGGCGGCAAGCCCCGCTTTTTCGGCCGGAACCGCGAGAAGATAACCGTCCTCCGCCAGCCCTAATTCGCCGCTGATCGGTTCGCCGTCGACAACAAAGCTGACGTCGGCCGACTCTCCCGTTTCCAGCGAAGCGATATCTGTCAAAAAAGCAAAATCGACGAATTGCCGATAGAATGGGCCGCTGATTTTCAGGTACGCTTTTCCATCGACCACGCGAAAACGATCGTCAAGATAAAAGAAATGCGGATACCCGAAATCAGGGCGATCGCTGAACGTCTGGCGCTTCCCCGCCAGCGCGCGGATGCGCAGCTTGCAGTCCTGGAACGCTTTGAAATCGACCTTCGCACGCAGCAGCATACCTTTCGCGCCATACGTCGAATATGGCCGGATCGCGTACATCAGGTCAGCGATGATATTTCCCAGCTCGACCATGTCAGCTTCCTTCAGCCCGATCTGCGTCACGCAGGGAAGCCCGATCCGCAGCCCGCTGGCACGCAGCGCGGATTTATCGCCGGGGATCGTATTGCGGTTGACGACGATGCCGGCGTTGTCGAAGATACGGGCCGCCATGTCTCCGGTCAGCGTCGAACCATCCGCGCCCTGGATCTGCTTGCAGTCGATCAGGAACATATGCGAATCGGATCCTCCGTAGCAGACGTGGATCCCGCGCTCGCGGACCTGCGCGATTAGCGCCTGACAATTGGCGAGAATCTGTTTCTGATATTCCCGATATTCCGGCGTCGAGGCGATTTTAAAGGCCGTCGCCAGCGCGGCGATCGCGTGCATATGCGGTCCGCCCTGCTCGCCCGGGAAAACGGCCTTATCGATCGCTTTCGCATATGCCGGATTCGTCGTCAGAACGACCGCCGCCCGCGGACCCGTCAGCGTCTTATGCGTCGTGAACGTGATAACGTCGGCGATCCCGACCGGCGACGGAACGACCCCGGCCGCGATCAGCCCGGCGATATGCGCGACGTCAGCGAGCAGGATCGCGCCGACCGAATCGGCTATCTTCCGGTACGCCTTCCAGTCCGGAATATACGGGAACGAAGTGTAGCCGGAGATGATGAGTTTCGGCTGATGCTCGAGCGCAAGGCGCTGGACCTCTTCGTAGTCGATTTTTTCGGTCGTCAGGTCAACGGTATATTGGACGATATTGTAGAGCTGGCCTGTGCGGTTGACGGGAGATCCATGGGTCAGATGACCACCATGAAGGAGGTCCATCGCGAGTATGGTATCGCCTGGATTGATCAGGTGATAGACTGCGTTATTCGCGGGCGCGCCGGAAAGCGGCTGAACGTTGACCTGAATCTGGTCCGCGGAGACGCGCGAATTCGCGAAAAGCTCCGCGCAGCGACGCCGAGCCAACTCTTCGATCGTATCGGCGTATTCGACGCCCTTATAATAACGCGGGTCTGAATTCCGCCGGTATTCGGTAAGACGTTCCGAATAATTTAGAATCTGATCGCAGGGCATCGTCCGCGTTTCTTCCGGCGGATAACCTTCCGCATAAATATTCTGAAAACGGGAAGCGAGCGACGCGCGGACCGATTCGGGCGCGAACGATTCGCTGGCGATCATGATCAGCTTCCGCTTCTGCCGTTCCGCTTCGACTTGATTCAAAAAATCCACGTCGGGATCGATTTCTGAAAGGGAACCGTTGAAAAAGAATGAATCCATTAGACCTGTCCTTTCCGGGATAGCCTGCGAGGCCGTGAAGATAGATATTCGCTGTCGAAATTATACCGTGACAAAAGGAAAACAAACTTTGTGCTTTATTTCTCAAAATCTGTCCGGGTATAATGATAAGGAAACAACCCGACAGGAGCGGAAAATGTTTACATTTGCGCATTTTAACTTTAATGTTTTTGACCTCGATAAAAGCCTGAAATTCTATCGCGAAGCGTTGGGTCTAACGCCTGTCCGCGAGAAAACCGCTGACGACGGTTCGTTCAAAATCGTTTTTCTGGGCGACGGCGCAACCGATTTTGAGCTTGAACTGACCTGGCTCCGCGACCGCGCCAAACCGTATAACCTCGGCGATCTCGAATATCATCTGGCGCTTACTGCCGACGACTATGACAATGCCTACGCGAAGCATAAAGCCATGGGCGTCGTCTGCTACGAGAATCCAGGAATGGGAATTTATTTTATTTCTGATCCGGACGGATACTGGATCGAGATCGTCCCGAAACGGTAAACGCCGGCGTATTTTTATAAAAGTTTTTTACAGCCTGCTCCGCGCCCTTTACAGGAATGCGTCATCCTGTCTCCGAGGAGATAAAAACGCATCGATTATTAAAGGAAAGAGAAAGCATGAAAAAGAGGCCGTATGTCGTTTTTCTGGCAGCCCTGATCGGTTTAATCGCCGCGGTCGTCAGGTTTGGCTGTGAGCCCGGCGATCTATTCGAAATCGCCGTCATTTCGCGGGAAGACGGATCGGGAACGCGCAGCGCCTTCGTCGAGCTGACCGGCATCGAAGAAACGGCCCCCAACGGGGAAAAGATCGATCAGACGACCGTCGAAGCCATCGTCGCTAATAACACGAACGTCGTCATGACGACCGTCGCCGGGAATCGCTGCGCAGTCGGTTATATCTCGCTCGGGTCGCTGAACGAAACCGTCAAGCCGCTGAAAATCGACGGCGTCGAAATTTCCGTCGAATCGATACATTCGGACGAATATAAGCTTGCGCGCCCGTTTACCGTCGCGTACCGGGGCGAATTATCCGAGACCGCGCGTGACTTTCTTGATTTCGTCCTGAGCGACGCCGGCCAAGCCGGCGTCGCGTCGGCGAAATATGTTCCTGTCTCGTCCGGCGATTACCGGACGGACGGCGGGCGAAGCGGTAAGATCGTTATCGGCGGATCCTCGTCGGTCGCGCCGGTCATGGAAAAGCTTAAGGAAGCGTATCGCGCGCTGAACCCCGGCGTCGAAATCGAAGTCCAGCCGTCCGACTCAACGACCGGCGCGCTCAACGCGATCGAAGGGATCGTCGACCTGGCGATGGCGTCCCGGGAACTGAAAGGATCGGAACGCGAAGCGCTGACCCCGGTCGTGATCGCCCGGGATGGTATCGCCGTCATCGTGCATCGCGACAACCCGATCGAATCGATCACGCTCGCGCAGCTCAGGGCCGTTTTCACCGGCGAGCTGCTGAGCTGGAACGAATTTGAATAAACCGGCCGGCGGACGGTCGGGTCCGCAGCCTTCAGGAGATGAAGAAAAACCCATGAACCTTCGGAAAGCTTTTTTCGATAAAGAATATCGGATGCGGATCGTTTTCCTGATCTGCGCGTTGGCGTCCATTCTCGCCGTCCTCCTGATTTGCGTCTTCCTTTTCGCGAACGGAATACCGGCGATCGCGGAAATCGGCCCGCTCGAATTCCTGTCTGGAAGGACCTGGAAACCGTCCAACGATATTTACGGAATTTTCCCGATGATCCTCGGGAGTATCTACGTAACCGCCGGAGCGATCGCCGTCGGCGTCCCGATCGGGATTCTGACCGCTCTCTTTCTGGCGCAGTTCTGTCCAAAGTCGTTGTACCGCGGTTTAAAGCCAGCCGTCGAACTCCTCGCCGGGATCCCTTCAGTCGTTTACGGCTTCTTCGGGATGGCCGTTCTTATCCCCAGAATCCGCGCCACGTTCGGCGGACATGGGAACAGCCTCCTCGCGGCGTCGATCCTGCTGGGAATCATGATCCTCCCGACGATTATCAACGTCAGCGAAGCGGCGATCCGCGCCGTTCCGAAAAGCTATTACGAAGGCGGTCTGGCCTTAGGAAGCTCGCATGAGCGGACCTGTGTTTTCGTCCTGCTGCCAGCCGCGAAATCCGGCGTCATGGCGAGCGTTGTCTTAGGAATCGGACGCGCCGTCGGCGAAACGATGGCGGTGATCATGGTCGCCGGGAACCAGGCGCGCGTCCCGAAAGGACTGCTGAAAGGACTGAGAACGTTGACCGCCAATATCGTCATTGAAATGGGTTATGCCGCCGGGCTCCATCGCGAAGCGCTGATCGCGACCGGCGTCGTCCTCTTCGTCTTCATCCTGATCATCAATCTCAGTTTTTCGCTGATCAGCCGGAAGGACCGGTCCGCATGACAGCCGCGCCGCCGCAAATCAACCGCCGCAGCTTCGCCGGTCAGCTCCGCACATATCAAAAAGATCCGCTTTCCGGCGCAATCGCGTCCCTGATCTGGACCGCGGCGGCGCTGACAATCAGCGCGCTGGTCGTTATACTCGGCTATATCCTGATCCGGGGCGTTCCCAGGCTAACGCTCAGCCTTTTCGCCTTCGAATACAATTCTGTCAACGTCTCGCTGACGCCAGCGCTGGTTACGACCATCCTGCTGACGCTGCTCGCGCTGATCATCGCGGTTCCGCTCGGAATTTTCGCCGCGGTTTACCTGGTCGAATACGCAAAGCGCGGGAGCCGGCTGGTAAAGATCATCCGGCTGACCGCCGAAACGCTCTCCGGAATCCCTTCAATTATTTACGGTTTATTCGGGATGCTTTTCTTTGTGTCCTTCCTGCGCTGGGGATATTCGATCCTCGCCGGGAGCTTCACGCTGGCGATCATGATCCTCCCTCTCGTCATGCGCACAACCGAAGAAGCGCTGATCGCGGTCCCGGACTCCTATCGTGAAGGCTCGTTCGGGTTGGGAGCGGGAAAGATGCGAACTATTTTCGTCATCGTGCTGCCGTCCGCGGTTCCCGGAATCTTAGCCGGCGTGATCCTGAGTATCGGACGGATCGTCGGCGAATCCGCCGCGCTGCTTTACACGGCCGGATCCGTCGCCGCAATTCCGAAAAGTTCCCTTTCCTCGGGACGCTCGCTCGCGGTTCATATGTACCTGCTGGCGACGGAAGGCATCTACGTCGATCAGGCGTACGCGACCGCTGTCGTCATCATCGTTTTGGTCCTGGGATTGAACCTGATCTCGTCTTTTCTCGCCGGAAAGCTCGCGAAGGTTTAAGCCGCGGAAATTTCAAGGAAGGAACGAAGCCGCATGGAAAAAATTCTGGTCGAAAATCTGGACCTGTTTTACGGAAATTTTCAGGCGCTGAAGAATGTCAGCCTGCCGATCCAGGCCAACGAAATTACCGCGTTTATCGGCCCGTCCGGCTGCGGAAAGTCGACGCTCCTGAAAACGCTGAACCGGATGAACGATTTAGTCGAAGACGTCCGAATCAGCGGGAAAATCATGCTGGACGGGGAAGATATTTACGGGAAAATGGACGTCAACCTGCTGCGCAAGCGCGTCGGCATGGTCTTCCAGAAGCCGAATCCGTTCCCGATGAGCGTGTACGATAACGTCGCGTACGGCCCGCGGACGCATGGCATTTCGGGGAAGGCACGCCTGGACGAGATCGTCGAAAAATCGCTCCGGGACGCCGCGATCTGGGATGAGCTGAAGGACCGGCTGAAAAAAAGCGCGCTGGGAATCTCAGGGGGCCAGCAGCAGCGTCTCTGCATCGCGCGAGCCCTTGCGGTCCAGCCTGAGGTATTATTAATGGACGAACCAACGTCGGCGCTGGACCCGATTTCGACGTCAAAAATCGAAGACCTGGCGATCGAATTGAAGGAAAAATATACGATCGTCATCGTGACGCATAACATGCAGCAGGCCGTCCGCATCTCGGACAAAACCGCATTTTTCCTTCTCGGGGAAATCGTCGAATACAATGAAACCGAGCAATTATTCTCGATGCCTGAGAATAAGAAAACCGAAGACTATATCACCGGGAGGTTTGGATAATGCGCGTTCATTTTACCGAGCAGATGAACTTATTGAGCGCCGAACTGACGCGGATGGGCGGACTCTGCGAAAAGGCGATCCTGAAATCGGCGAATTCGCTCCTGAATTCCGATCCCTTCCTGGCGCACGAGGTCATTTACCTGGACGGCGAAATCGACGAGAAGGAAAACGAAATTGTCAGCTTATGCTATAAGCTCCTGCTCCAACAGCAGCCAGTCGCGTCCGATTTACGCCTGATATCCGCCGCGATGAAAATGGTCACCGATATGGAACGGATCGGCGATCAGGCGGGCGATATCGCCGAAATCGTCCGCAGCGGTCATACGAAAAAATTCGAAAGCAAAACCAGCCATATCAAAGAAATGGCGCGCGCGACGATCGACATGGTCAACGGCGCGATTACCGCCTTCGTCCGCCGCGATCTCGAACTGGCGCACGCGGTCATCGCTTACGACGATATCGTCGACGACCTTTTTGATACGGTTCGCAACGACCTGGTCGAGACGATCTCTTCAACGGCGGATCCCGACGGGCGTCAGGCAATCGGCGAAACCGCGATCGACCTGCTCATGGTCGCGAAATACCTTGAACGGATCGGGGACCACGCGGTCAACATCGCCGAATGGGTCGAATTCTCGATCACGGGGAAACAGAAAGAAACGAGATAACGGCGATGAGGAATGATCCGCGTTTTCCCGCGTTTTCTCTCTTAATTTCCGTGAATCCCACGGAAATTCTTCGCCGCGTATGGTAAAATTCAATCAATCAAATAAATTCAAGAAGCTTTCAGCAGAAAACTCCCGGAGGTCATGGAATGAGTGAAAAAAAATGGGTTTATCTATTCAGCGAAGTCCAAAAGGCTGAAGCGTACTGCGGCGGCGTTTGGGACAATGTCCGCGGTCTGTTAGGCGGGAAAGGGGCGAACCTCGCCGAAATGACGCGGATCGGCGTTCCCGTTCCGGCCGGTTTTACGATTACGACGGAAGCCTGCAACGAGTATTCGAAAACGAAAGAATTCCCGGCGGGCATGTGGGACCAGGTCGTGGCTGCGATGGCCGAGACCGAGAAGCAGACCGGCAAAAAATTCGGCGACAGCGAAAACCCGCTGCTGGTCAGCTGCCGTTCCGGTGCGAAAGAATCGATGCCGGGCATGATGGATACCGTTTTGAATATCGGGCTGAACGACGTGACCGTCGCTTCGATGATCAAGCTGACGAACAATCCGCGTTTCGTTTACGATATTTATCGCCGCCTGCTGCATATGTTCAGTTCGGTCGTTCTCGAAATCGCCGATGAACATTTCGAAAACCTGCTGCTTCAATATGAAGCCGAGAAGGGCTATAAGGTCGACACGGAAATGACCGCCGAGGACTGGAAATTTATCTGCGACGAGTACAAGCACATCGTCATCCTCCAGTACGGGAAAGAATTTCCGCAGGATCCCGTCGAACAGATTCGCCTGGCCACCATCGCCGTCTTCAAATCCTGGATGGGGAAACGCGCGATCGACTATCGCCGCGCTGAGAATATCCCTGACTCGCTCGGAACCGCCGTCAATATCTGCACGATGGTCTTCGGGAACTACGGCGACGACTCCGCGACCGGCGTCGCCTTTACCCGCGACCCGATCGACGGGACGAATAAAATGTTCGGGGAATACCTGATCAACGCGCAAGGCGAAGACGTCGTCGCCGGCATCCGGACCGGGAGCAAGATCGAAACGCTCAAGGACGCCATGCCCGGCGCATACGCCGAATTCATGGATATCACCGACAAGCTCGAAAAACATTATAAAGACATGCAGGACGTCGAATTCACGATCGAACGCGGCAAGCTGTGGATGCTCCAGACGCGGAACGGGAAACGCACCGCGAAAGCCGCCGTCTCGATCGCCGTCCAGATGGTCAACGAAGGATTGATCGATAAGGTCACTGCGGTCAAACGCGTCACGACCAAACAGGTCGACGCGCTGCTTCATCCACAGTTCGACAATAACGTCCTGAAGAAGACCGAACCGGTCGCGATCGGCGTCAACGCCTCGCCGGGCGCAGCCGTCGGCCGAATTTATTTCGACGCCGATCTGGTCGTTGAAATGAAAGAAAAGGAAAATCAGGACTGTATCATGGTCCGTCCATTCACAAAACCGGACGACGTTCACGGTATGCTCTCCGCCAAGGGAATCCTGACCTCTGAGGGCGGCGCCACGTCCCATGCAGCCGTCGTCGCCCGCCAGTTCGGCGTCCCCTGCGTCGTCGGCGCTGCCTCGATCCAGATCGACATGGACAAGCGCACGATGAAAATCGCCGATCGCGTCTTCAGGGAAGGCGATTGGATTTCAGTCGACGGTTCGACCGGAAAGATCTACGACAGCCGTATTCCGGTCGTCGTTCCCGATATTTCCGAAATGGAAGACCTGAGCCAGCTCCTGTCCTGGGCGGACGAAATCGCCGACCTCGAAGTCTGGGCGAACGCGGATTACCCGAGCGACGCCGAACGCGCCCGTTCTTTCGGCGCGAAGGGGATCGGCCTCTGCCGAACGGAGCACATGTTCTTCGACCAGGAACGCTTACCGATCGTTCAGCGCATGATTCTGGCGAAGGACGTTGAGGACCGCGTTGAAGAACTGAATAAGCTGCTTCCTTTCCAGCGCGGCGACTTTGCGGGTATCTTCGTCGCCATGTCCGGTTACCCGGTAATTATCCGTCTGATCGACCCGCCGCTGCATGAATTTCTCCCGTCCGCCGTCGGCCTTGAAGAAGAAATTATCAAGAAACGCCTTGCCAATCTGGCTGACTACGTCTCCGGCAAACCGCAGAGCAAGGATATTCAGCGCCTCGTCGATCTGAAAGCCGAAGTCGAGAAGCTGCATGAATCCAACCCGATGATGGGGCTGCGCGGCGTCCGCTTATCGATCATGATCCCGCAAATCGTCGAAATGCAGGTCCGGGCGATCATTGAAGCCGCCTGCGACGTTAAGAAACGTGGATTCGAGCCTAAGCCGGAAATCATGATCCCGCTGACCGGGCATGTTAACGAGCTCAAGGCGATCCAGCCGAAACTCGAATCGATCGCCAAAGAAGTCATGAAGGAACAGGGCGTCGAAATCGAATACCTGTTCGGTACAATGATCGAAATCCCGCGCGCCGCGATGACCGCCGGAGAAATCGCCGGGGTCGCCCAGTTCTTCTCATTCGGGACGAACGACCTGACCCAGATGACGTTCGGGTACAGCCGTGACGACGCGGAGCATTCGTTCCTGATCCCGTACGTCGAAAAAGGCATCCTGCCGACCAACCCGTTCCAGGAATTGGACCGTGACGGCGTCGGGAAGCTGATGCGGATTGCGATCGAAGACGGACGCGCCGTCCGACCGGAACTGAAAGTCGGTATCTGCGGCGAACATGGCGGAGATCCGAGCTCGATCGAATGGTGCCACCTGATCGGAAACGACTACGTCAGCTGCTCGCCGTTCCGCGTACCGATCGCCCGCCTCGCCGCCGCGAAGGCCAAGATCGCCGCGCCGCATCCGGCCGCGCGGAAACAGACGGTCGACAAGCCGCTCTGATCGTAAAGCTGTAACCTGAATACAAGAGAAGCTCCGAAAACCAACGGAGCTTCTTTTTTATTCCCTCCAGACAGGAGAAAGTTAATGACATAAAACTCCGCCGTCAGTTTTTTTTTCAGATAGAATTCATCTAACAATCTACCAATGCCAAGAAGGAACATCGCTATGACGCTCGATATTTTCTACGGGATATTGATCCCGCTCCTTGGAACAATGTCAGGATCGGCCTGTGTTTTTTTCATGCGCGAACAAATGAACGAAATGCTTCAGCGCGCTTTAGCCGGTTTCGCAGGGGGCGTCATGGTCGCGGCGTCGATCTGGTCGTTAATTATTCCAGCGCTCGAATTCTCCGAACCGATGGGGAAGCTTTCGTTCGTCCCGGCCGCGGTCGGATTCTGGCTGGGGATCCTCTTTCTCCTGGCCCTCGATGAACTCATTCCGCACCTGCATCCCGGCAGCGATCAATCCGAAGGCATCCAAACTCACCTCAAGAAGAATACGCTCCTGATCCTCGCCGTCACGCTGCATAACATTCCGGAAGGCATGGCGGTTGGAGTCGTCTACGCCGGGCTTCTCGCGAAGAGTCCGGGGATAACGCTCGCGGCCGCGATCGCGCTTTCACTCGGGATCGCGATCCAGAACTTTCCCGAAGGCGCGATTATCTCCATGCCGCTGACCGCCAACGGGATGAGCAAGCCGAAAGCCTTTCTCTACGGAACCCTCTCCGGCGTCGTTGAACCGATCGGCTCGATCCTGACGATCCTGCTGTCGGGGCTGATTTTACCTGCGCTTCCGTACGCGCTGAGCTTCGCCGCCGGCGCGATGATCTACGTTGTCGTCGAGGAGCTGATCCCGGAGATGTCGCAGGGGAAGCATTCCAACGTCGGAACCGTCTCCTTCGCGCTCGGATTTACCGCCATGATGATTCTTGACGTCGCGTTAGGCTAAGCGGGGGAACCGGATTCAATCCGAGTTCCCCTTCCAGACAGAAAAATTCTTCAAATTTGAGCCGCCAACGAACTCAGCTAAAATCGAATTCGCGGGGATCAGTTCAGTCGGGAGCGGCAGCACCCAGGCCAGAAACGACAGCAGCCGTTTCGCCTCGATATATTCAATCGACCCAAACGTTACCTGACGCAGCGCAGTCTCGGCAAACGGTTTCAGCGCCGAAAGCTCGTAAACGAGCGAAGAATTCACGTACGCGTCGGCAAACGCCTGATAGGGAAAAATATGCTTATCTTCGCCGGCACGAACCGACGTCCAGCGCCTAATCGTCTCCTCGGCCGAATAACCGCGTTCGCGATAGTCGCGGACGACCCGGCGGATCAGCCGGTTATCAACCGTTGAAACCCGGTTGTACCGGTCAACGTTCAGCTGCGTCAGAGGAGAGATATAAATCTGAAATTTCTGAGACTTGGGGATTCCGGGAAGGAGCCGCGGATTCATTCCATGGATCCCTTCAAGGATAATAATCTGGTCCTCATGAATCCGGACGGTTCGCCCGAGTTTACTGACTCCATCTAAAAAATCGAAACGAGGAAGCTGGACCTCTTCTCCGTCGATCAGCCGATGAATACAGTCGTCCATCAGCGTCAGGTTCAAGTTCTCCACCGCCTCAAAATCATACTCCCCGTTCTCATCGCGCGGACTCTGCGTCCGATCGATAAAGAAATCGTCCATCTCAATCGGCACCGGCGAAATTCCATGAACCAGAAGCTCAATCGAAAGCCGCTTTGAAAACGTCGTCTTTCCAGAGGAAGACGGTCCGGCGATCAGGATGACTCTCGGACGCGGATTCATGTCGGCAATCCGCTGCGCAATCTGTGAAAAACGCTGGCTATGGAACGATTCGCTGACGAGAATGACCTCCTGAATCCGGCCTTTCTCGATCGCGTTATTCAGCGATCCGATCTAGCCGATCCCCAGCTTCGTCAGCCAGTCGCCATAGAGCCGGAACTGCGAAAGGATTTTCGCGTCCTCTCGAAGCGGACTGATCTCCGTCGACTTTCCATCCTTTGGATACCGCAGGAAAAATTCGTCAGGATTCTCCGACGGCTCGATCGCGAACCAGTGCAAATATCCGGTCGACGGAACCATATAACCGTAGTGATAATCGATATAATCGCCCAGCCGGTACATCGTCAGATAATCCTTCTTTCGATGTTTCAAGAGCTGAAGCTTTTCAGGCTGGTCCTTTTCCTCGAAAATCCTCCTCGCGGATTCGATCGAAACCTTCCCGCGCTCAATCGGAAGATCCGCAGAGACCGTTTTCCGCATCTCGGACTCCAGCCCAGCGTAAAAAGTCTTCGGGTCGCCGATTTCCAGCCCGCCGATCCGACAGAACAGCCCGCCGGAAAAGATCGAATGATCAACCATGAGATCCGCGTCCGGGAATAGACGCTCGAACGTCGCCGCCAGGAGAAAAACGACCGACCTGCGATAAATATTTTTTCCGTCCGAAATCGCCGTCGTTACCCCTTCGATTCTCGCGTTCGATTCAAGCCGGTACGTCAACTCCCTCAGCTCATGATTCACAATCGCGCCCACCGGTTCCCGATCGAACTCGTCGCTGATCTGAGCTAAGAATCGGCCGACCGGTTCGCCTCTGGGACCGCTGATAATTCGCCCGTCCGGAAGCTCTGCCTGTATAATATTGGAGGGTGGATGAACTTGATAAATCGGTTTCATAAAATCTCCCTGCATTGCAGCGTATTTTATCGTTAAAAGGATGGAATGCGTTGCTGATATTTTCAACGAAAGGAATCGCATGAATTGATCACGTTCCTACTGATAACGATGATAATTGGAATTCTCCCAAGGATCGCTATCTTCATGACAACCAGGCGCACCATTTTCTCCGATCGGCAGTGCCCGCCGAACCGGTTCGCCGTCGTCCTCGGCGCGGGTCTTGAAAAAGACGGGCGGCCGACGCGGGTTTTACGCGAACGGATCGAAACGGCGGTTAACCTGCTCCGCCATGCGAACGTCAGCGCGCTGATCCTGACCGGCGGGAATAAATCTATCTACGCGAACGAAACTGAATCGATGCGCCTGTACGCGGCCGAGCTCGGCGTTCAGAAAGAAAGTATTCTGATCGATCCGGATGGATTCCGCTCGTTCGACAGCTGCGTCAATCTTCTCCCGCTGCGAACGAACCAGATCACCCTCGTCACGCAGCAGTTCCATCTTCCCCGCGTCGTCTGGATCGCGCACAGTCTCGGAATCAACGCGATCGGCTGTGCCGCGCCGCATCAAATCGAACATTGGGACGATTTTCTCCTCTGGCAGCTTCGTGAGTTCGTCGCCTGCTGGCGGGCCCTGATCGACGTTCTCCGTTTTAAGCTCCGAAACCGTAAGGCCGATTGAACCTTTCAAATCCAGGAGGCCTGAAAGACCGTCGGCACGGCTTCCTTCGTCAGGCAGACGCATCCATCCCCTACGCCAGAAGAACCCCATCGCGAAGCGTCAGGATCCGTTCTTCGCTGATCCTGTTCGCCCATTCCGCTTCAGCCATTTTCGTAACCGCCAGATAATTATCCGTCAGGCCCCGATTCAGGTAACCGCCTTCCGCCCTGGCCGACCCATGCTCCCAGAGGATCCTGCGCCGCGTCCCGAGCTGCGCCCGGGCAAACGCGTCTTTCTGCGCGTCGAGCTGCGCTCTGAGCCGGGCTGAACGCTCTTTCTTCACCTCGTTCGCGACCATCTCCGGAAGCTTCGCCGCCGCGGTTCCCGGCCTTGGCGAAAACGGGAAAACGTGGCCGCCGCTGAACGCCGCCGTCGCCGCGAAACGAAGCGTTTCGTCAAACGCCTCTTCCGTCTCTCCGGGAAAACCAACGATAATATCGGTTGTAATCGAAAAATCGCCGCGAACGCGCCGCGCGGCCTCAATCAGCCTCAGAAAAGCTTCAGGCTTCGTCCGCCGGATCATGCGCCGCAGGACGAACGGTGATCCGGATTGGAGCGGAAGATGGAAATGCGGCAGGAGGCGATCATCCTCCCAAAGCGAGACAAAGTCCAGATCAAGGTTCCAATTCTCAAGCGACGATAAGCGGATCCTTGGAACCGACGTCTCCCGTAATATCGCGCACAGCAGGTCGGTCAGCGTTCGCTTCGGTTCGAAATCCAATCCCCATGCGCCCAGATTGACTCCGGTCAGGACAATTTCCTTCCCGCCGGCAGCTTCAATCCCGCGGATTTCACGAAGGACCGACCCGACCGGAACCGAGCGCGCTTTTCCGCGCGCAAGCCGCGTCACGCAAAACGAGCAGAAATTGTCGCAGCCGTCCTGAACCTTAAGGAAAAAGCGCGTCCTTCCATGCGCATGAACCGGCGCCGGGGCCACCAGGCCCGAAGGCAGCGGCGCGGCGGAACCGAACGGACGAAGCCGTCCGACGAGCCGATCTTTCTCCGCGTTGGGGACGACCTGAACGACGCCGGAGATACGGCCCGCCGCGTCCGGCTCGATCTCCGACCAGCAGCCGGTCACAACGATCCGCACGTTCGGGTTCCGCGCCGCACGCCGGATCCGCGCCCGCGAATCGGCCGCTGCCGCCGCTGTCACTGCGCAGGTATTGATAATCACCAGATCGGCACAGTCAAGCTGCTGGGTAATCGTATGCCCCTGCGCCGCTAATTCCGCGGCATATCGATCGATCTCCGCCTGATTCAATCGGCAGCCAACCGAATCCAGATAAACGTTCAAGCCGAGCTCCTACGCCCGGATATCAAGATTCTTTTCGCGCCGGGCGCTCTCGTTCCGAAGCTGCCGCGTCCGGTCATAACAAGCCCACATACAGCGCGCGATCGCAGAACGGAAATTCTCCCGTTCGAGGTAATACAGCCCCTCCGCCGTCGTCCCGCCCGGGGACGTAACCTCATTGCGCAGCACGGCAGGATGTTCCCCCCGCGCTTTCAGGTACTCTGCCGATCCGATCAGCGTCTGCACAACCAGCTCGGTAACCGCCTCCCGCGTCATTCCCATGTGCACACCCGTGTCGATCATCGCTTCCATAAAAAGATACACGAACGCAGGGCCGGAACCGCTGATCGCGCCGATCTGATCGATCTGATCCTCGTTCCGGACCTCGACTTCGATCCCGACCTGCGCCAGGAACGAACGAACGTAGGCTTTATCCTCCTCGCTGACCGAACGGTCCGCGATCCAGCCCGAAACGCCTGAACCGATCTGCGCCGGGGTATTCGGCATAACGCGGATCAGGTTCCCTGTATTCAGGTACTCCTGCAGGCGCGACAGGGAAACCCCGGCCGCGATCGAAATGACCAGCGTTTCGACGTCCAGTTCTTCCGCGATCTCTTCCATCAGCGCGTTGATATACTGCGGCTTGACCGCGAGAACGACGACCTCCGCGCCCTGGACCGCGGCTTTCGCCGAAGCCGCCGCTTTTGCGCCGAACGTATCGACGAACGGCCTGACCTTTTCCGGGATCAGGTCGTAAACCGTGACCTCCGACCCTGAACAGAATTTCTTCGTCAGGATCCCGTTAAGAATTGCGCCGCCCATCACCCCGACGCCCAATACTGCGATTTTCCTATTTTCTTTTGTCATTTTCGATCTCCCTTCCAGCGGCTGAACACCGCCATCGACAGCACTCTCCCCGAACCGTCCCGCAGGCAGACTTCCCCCTGCCGAACCGATCCGCCCAGCCCGGATAACGCCTCGCGGACGCCGTTCCCGATCGTAACCGACGACGCCTTGATCGCGTACGCCGTTACCAGCAGGAACGCCGCGTCGTCCGTCAGGATCGCGCGGCAGCCGCGAATCAGCTCTGGAAAGCTCTTATAGAACTCCCAGACCTCCCCTTTCGGACCGCGTCCGAATTTCGGCGGATCGAGAACGATTCCCTGATAGAAGCTCCCGCGGCGGGCTTCGCGCTGAACGAACTTAAGCCCGTCGTCGAGGATCCAGCGAATCCGGTCCTCCGGAACGCGGCAGGCTGCCTGATTCTCCTTTGCCCATTGGATCGCCTTCTTTGAAGCGTCCAGGTGTGTGACCTGCGCCCCAGCCGCCGCAGCGGCCATCGTCATCGCGCCCGTATACCCGAAGAGATTCAGGACCCGCGTCGGCTTCGCCCGCTCGCGGATCGCCTCCTGAACCCAGTCCCATTGGCAGGCCTGCTCCGGAAAAATCCCCAGCTGCTTCGAGTTCGACAGGCTCAGGCAAAAGCGCAGCGCCCCGTACCGAACCGTCCAGCGATCGGGAACATCGCGGAACGGAACCCAATGGCCGCCGTTTTCCTCGGCGGACGGGACGAACTCCGCGTCCGCGCGCGCCCATTCCCGTTCCGGGACCCTCGGGGACCAGACCGCCTCAGCTTCAGGTCGGATCAGCGTCACCGCCCCGAATCGCTCCAGCTTCCGGCTGCCGCCGCTGTCAATCAAAGCGTAATCGGTCCAATTCGGCGACGTCAGTAAATCCACAGACGGCAGTTCAGGCACATTTTCCATGAGAATACAGGTACATTCTTTCTTTTTCGTTTAAATATCCGAACGGCGGCCGATCCGCGCGATACAGAATAGACGATCCAGCCCCGGATAAAGTTCCATTTTCTGAAAAGATGATTTTCGGCCCCTGTTCCCACGGGTCCTCACCCCGCGGAAGCGACGTCCACCGAAAAGACCCGGCGCAGCGACGCGTCCGCATCCGCAGCCATCTTTTCGCAGTCAATCGTCAGCAGCCGTCCGTCTTCATAAACGATCCTCCCGTCGACCATCGTCAGAACGACGTCGGACGCCTGCGCGCTGTAAACGAGGAGCGCGGCGGTATCATGATTGGGGATCAGGTGCGGCCTGCGTAAATCGACCGCGATCAGGTCCGCCTTATAGCCTGCCTTCAGCGCGCCGCAGTCCGGGCGTCCCTGCGCGATCGCGCCGTTAATCGTCGCCATATCCAGAAGCTCTTCCGCCCGGATCACGGTCGCGTCCCGATGAAAACCGCAGTGAATCATCGCCGCAAGATGAATCTCTTCAAACAGGTTCTGATTGTTGTTGCTCGCGGAAGAATCGGTTCCGATCGTCAGCCGCACGCCCGCGTCCAGCATCGCCCGAATCGGCATGAGGCCGCTGCCCAATTTCATATTGCTGCTCGGGTTATGAATCGGAGAAACGCCCTTTTCCCTGAAAAGTTCAATATCCTCCGGCTCAGCGAAAACGCAATGCGCCGCGATCGTCGGATTTTCAAAAACGCCCAGATCCGCGAACAGCCGCGCCGGCGTTTTCCCGTACCGCTGTTTGCAGCGGTCATGTTCCGCGGCCGTCTCGGATAAATGCAGGTGCATTCGCCCGTTCATCTCCCGGCATACCCGGGCATAGCGTTCCATGCTCTCCGGCGTGTTGGTATATTCGGCGTGAATTCCGAAGTCCGCTTTAAGCCGTCCGCCGGCGCTCTCGTCGAACGCGCGGACAAACTCGACAGATAAATTAAAGCGCGAATCGTGCGCCTGCGACCCGGTCGGATTCTCTTCCATAATCGGGAAGCTGACGTTCGCCTTGATTCCGGCGTCGATAATTTCCTGAACGTAGTCCGCCGGATAATGATACATGTCGGAAAAGCTGACGACCCCGCCGGAAAGCATCTCCGCGATCGCCAGCCGGCAGCCGATACGCATGTCGTCCGCGTTCATTTTCGCTTCCAGCGGGAACATCCGCTCGAAAAGCCACTGCTGCAGCGCCAGCCCGGTCCCTGCCCCGCGCAGGATCGACATCGGCGTATGCGAATGCATGTTATACAATCCGGGAAGAATCAGTTTCCCGCTCATGTCGCGGATCAAATCCGCCGCCCCGCAATACGGACCCAAACCGATTTCCGCAATCCGATCGCCGTCCACAGCGATATACCCGTTCTCAATCGGCCGCCAGTTTCCCGCGCCGATTAAAATCGCCGCGTTTGTAAATACTGTTTTCATAATTTCCTTTCCATATCATGCCCAGACGGACGGGCAGAAGCCGAAGCTACGCCGTTACGACCGTGAACGCCATCATGACGAACGCCTGAACGAAATGAATCGCCCAGGGCCAGAACGTTCCGCGCGTATCAAGCATCGCGCGCGCAGACAACGTCCCCTGCGCCGCGCCGATCAGCAGCCCGAAAAACCCGCCCAGCATCGGGAAATAATAACCCGACAGCGCAGAAAATACAACACAGAATATCATGATTCCGCCGCTCCGGACGTTCGCGTCCATTCCCAGCGTAATCAGCGAATAGCGGAAAAATATTTCCATCGCCGCCGCATACAGCCCCGCCAGAACAAGCGTTACCAGCAGCTCGCCAGATCGGAACGAAAAAACCGCCGTTCCTGGGAGCGAGAAAATTTTTAATAAGACCGTCAGCGCGGCCGGGACGAGCGCGGCGATCCGGCCGAAGGAAAACCAGTCGGCCGACTTCGGAAGCCTGAAAAAACCGGGGGCATGAACCGCCCCATGAAGCTTCCGGATATCGATATACGCCCAGCGATTTTCCCGACTCGACAACAGCGCGGTCAGAATCAGGATCAACGCGGCGAGCGCCTGGATGGAAAGCGTATAACCCGTAAAAAGATTCAGATACGGATTCGTAAAAATATCCGAACGAACAGCCGGAACGCGCCAAAGCATCAGCATCCAGGCCGTAACAAAAAACAGCGCCAGCAACAATATCAGAAATCTCGTTTGCTTACTCATACCGATCCGTCAGATTCCTTTCTATCGCGACCGCCGTTCCGCCAGATCCGCCTGAATCGTCGCATACCGGTCTTCATTAATAACGTACTTCCGCCGGTAAATCAGGTAGCTCACAACAATACAAATCATCGGAAAAATAAACATCGCGAACCGGAACAGGTTCATCCCGTTCGCGGTCATGTCGGCGGGCGTCAGCGCTTCCTTCATTCCGGACAGAATCACGGTTATCCCAACGATCCCGCTCGCGAGCGACGAGGCAACTTTGAAAATAAACGGCTGAAGCGAGACCGTCACCGATTCGTTCCGCTTCCCGCTTTTCCATTCTCCATACTCGACGCAATCCGAAATCTGCATCAGCATAATCAGCTGAATCGCGGCGTCGCCAATAAATATCAGCAGCCCGCCGGCCGCGACGCCGAAAACCGTCCCTTGCGGGGCCGCAAGGAAAACGACGTACCCGACTAAAATAATCACGGTTGCCGCCGCGTAAATCGGCTCGCGCTTAAATTTCCGCCGGACGAGCGGAAAAATCAGGAGAGACAGAATCTGAGCCACGCCGAGAATCAGCCCGAAAACCGGATACATATTCAAATCGCCCTGATAGTACTTGAAGTAATACTGACCGAAAGACGTCGTCGTCGTATAGCCCGTATGAAACAGCGTCATCGCCAGGACGACCCACAGCAGCTGGTCATTTTTCAGGATAATCGTCAGCAGGTCGCGAATCTTCGTTTTATTCTCGTCCGAAACCTCGGCCGCCGTTTCTTCCTTTACGAAGACCAGCGTCACCATCTGAAACGCAATCATAACGCCGCAAACGATGACGGAAAGCCAGAAATACCCCAGCTGGAGCGAGCCGGCGGCTCTTCCGAGCGCCTCGGTAATCGGCGTGATACAAACGACCATGCCGAAAAGGCCGATATTCGCGCAGATCCGCGCGACCGCGCCGATCCGCTCGCGTTCCTTCTGATCCCGGCTTAACGCTGGGAGCATCGACCAATACGAGATATCGTTAGCCGTGAAGCTGATCTCCCAGAGGACATAGACGAGCAGGAAAATCAGGACATATTCCATGCCGCGCAGATGAAAATCCGTGAACATCAGGACCGACATCACCGCGGACGTCAGAACGCCGAAGAGAATCCACGGCTTGAATTTCCCCCAACGCGACTTCGTGTTATCGACGAGAATCCCCATGAACGGGTCGTTGAACGCGTCGAACGCCTTCGTAAAAATAATCGCCGCCGTAACCCACCACATCGTCGCCGTCGGAACGCGCAGCACGTCGGTCAGATAAAACATCAAGTACATGCTGATCATCGTGTATACCGCGTCGCGGCCAATCGTTCCGATCCCGAAACCGAAACGGTTTCGAATCCTTTGCCGACTGTCGTCGGTTCCCTGCTGATTTGGTTGCATCATATGATCTCCGTAAAACCTGACTGATCTAAGTAAAAGCGAACTACGAATGGAATAAGTATACGTCAGATCGCGCTTCCCGGCGGCGATATCCACTGAATCCGAAGCAGAGTATAATTAGAGGCGCCTAATTATTAGGTGTGTCTAATTATCAATCAGAGGCGCTTGATGATCAATCCGCATGGCAGCGTTTATCCGAATAATGGAGAGAGAAGCGGGGAACGGACGCGCCCTTTCGTGAGATAGAAAAGGAAGAAGATTGGAATGAAAAAGATTACGGTAAAAATTGACGGAATGTCCTGCGGCATGTGCGAAAGCTATATCAACGACGTCATCCGGCGCGCTTTTAAAGTTCGGAAAGTAACCTCCTCCCGCGCGAGGGGCGAAACGGTAATCCTGACGGAAAATGAAATTACGGAAGAGGAGCTCCGGAAAGCCCTGGCCCCGACCGGTTACACGTTCGTTGGCTATCGCTCCGAAGCGGTCGAAAAAGGCGGTCAAAAAAACCGGATTCGCGCCGCATACGAAAAGACCGGCGGCGACCACGATTTCTACGACGGAATGATAACCTGTTCAACAATTCCCGGAAAAATTGTCTGCCGTCTGGTCTGGGCGATGGGGGAAGAGGAGAGCCGGAAATATATCGACCTCTCGCTCTCCGCGATTCCCGGCGATTTTCAGGGTAAGCTGCTGGAAATTCCAGTGGGGACGGGCGTATTAACCATGCCGCTGTACCGTAAGCTCAGCAGCGCGGAAATTACCTGCATGGATGATTCGCCGGATATGATCGTCCGCGCTGAACGCCGCGCGAACGCGATGCAGCTCTCAAACGTTTCGTTCCGGCAGGGCGACGTCGGCGCGCTCCCGTTCGAAAATGAAAGCTTCGATATCGTGCTGTCGCAGAACGGATTTCATGCGTTCCCGGACAAAGAAGCAGCCTGGAAAGAAACGTACCGCGTCCTGAAACCCGGCGGAACGTTCTGCGGCTGTTTTTACGTGAAGGGCGAAGTCTCCCGAACCGATCGCCTGATCAACCGGTTTTACGTTAAAAAAGGCTACTTCAGCCCACCGTTCGAAACGATGGAGAGCCTGAATACGCGGCTGAACTCGCTCTACGCGGAAACGAAGCTCGGTTCCGTCAAGTCGATCGCGTACTTCTCCTGCGTTAAAAAACGCTGAGCCGGGTGGGAACAGCGAATGATCAACAAACGGCTGATCGGAATTGTCCCGGAAAGTATGAAATTCATCATCGGCAATGTCGCTTATCAATGGTGTTCATTGGCGGCAAATATTGCGCTGATGACCGCGCTGGCAAACCTGCTGGCCGGACTGGCGGACGGAAGCGCGGATAAAAGCCTGTTCGGGATTACGCTTATCGGCGCCGCTGCCGCCGTCGCGATGAAATATACCTGCGCAATCCAGTCCTCACGGCTAAGCTTCCTCTCGTCGAAGAAGGTCAGGAAAACGATTCGCGGTCTGATTTACGAAAAACTGCTCCGATTAGGGAGCGACTATAAAGAGCGGACGAAAACGTCCGAAATTGTGCAGCTTGCCGTTGAAGGCGTCGAGCAGTTAGAAACGTACTTCGGCGCGTACCTTCCGCAATTTTTCTACGCGATGGCAGCGCCGCTGACGCTCTTCGCCGTCACCGCTTTCATCAACCTCCCTTCCGCGATTATCCTTTTCGTCTGCGTCCCGCTGATCCCGATCGCGATCGCGGCCGTCCAGGCCTGGGCAAAAAAACTCCTCTCGAAATACTGGGGACAGTACACAGCGCTCGGCGATGTCTTCCTCGAAAACCTCCAGGGACTGACGACGCTCAAGATTTATCAGGCAGACGAATTTAAAAACGCCGAGATGAACGAAGAGGCGGAAAAATTCCGTAAAATCACGATGAAGGTCCTCGTCATGCAGCTCAACTCGATCACGATCATGGATCTCGTCGCCTACGGCGGCGCGGCGCTCGGGATTATCCTGGCGACGACGCAGTACGCCGCCGGGAACGTCTCGCTTGCCGGCTGCCTGCTGATCCTGTTGCTGTCCGCCGATTTCTTTATCCCCATGCGCCAGCTCGGCTCCTTCTTCCATATCGCGATGAACGGAATGGCCGCCAGCGGAAAAATATTCGCTCTTATCGACCTGGACGAACCGGCGAAGGGGACGATTCGCGAAATTCCTGAAGACAGCGGGATCGTCGTTTCTGACTTGAACTTCTCCTACGAAACGGATCGGGAAATCCTGCGCGACGTCGCGATGCGTTTCCCCTCCGGAAGCTTCAGCGCGATTGTCGGCGAATCCGGCTGCGGAAAGTCGACGGTCGCCGCGATCCTGATGGGAAGAAAAAAGAACTATACAGGAACGGTAACGATCGGCGGCGAAGACCTGAAGCGAATCGACGAGGCCGAGCTGAACCGCAGGATCACATACGTCAGCCATAACGCCTATCTTTTTAAAGGAACGGTGCGCGATAATTTACGAATGGGACGCCCGGACGCGACCGACGACGAATGCTGGGGTGCGCTCGCGGAGGTCCATCTGGCCGATTTCCTTAAATCTGAAAACGGGCTGGACACGGCGCTGACCGAGAAAGCGTCGAACTTCTCCGGCGGCCAGTGTCAGCGTCTGGCGCTGGCGCGGGCGCTGCTGCATGACAGCCCGATTTATATTTTCGACGAAGCAACGTCGAATATCGACGTCGATAGCGAAAGCGCAATCCTCGAAAAAATATACGCGCTGGCGAAAACGAAGACGGTTATCCTGATATCGCATCGATTATCCGCCGTCGTTCCCGCGGACCGGATTTACGTCATGGACCGCGGCAGCGTCGCAGAGGCAGGAACGCATCCACAGCTTCTCAGCCATCACGGCCTGTATCAGAAGCTCTGGACAACGCAGCTGGAGCTCGAACGACTCGGGCTCCAGGAAGACGCACGGAGGGAAACGCATTGAACCAGAATAAAACGCAGCTCAGCCGCCGAGGCGGCCTCGCCGTCATGGCGCGGCTGGTCGGACTGGTCAAACCGCTTTCAGGTTATATGGCGCTGGCGATCCTGATGGGATGGCTGGGGCATCTTTGCGCCGCGATGATTACCGTTTTCGGCGCGATGATCATCCTGAGAATAGCCTCCGGTTCGCCGACGCCGCTTTTTCTTACGGCGATCGTTGTTTTCGCCGTCCTTCGGGCCGGGCTCCGATACGGGGAACAGGCCTGCAACCACTTTATCGCGTTCAAGCTGCTGGCGCTGATCCGCGATCAGGTCTTCCGCGCCCTCCGGCGGCTCAGTCCGGCAAAGTTGGACGGGCGGGATAAAGGCGACCTGATCGCGGTTATAACGTCGGATATCGAGCTCCTCGAGGTCTTCTATGCGCATACGATTTCTCCGGCGGCCATCTGGCTGCTGTTTACCATAACGATGACCTTTTTTATCGGCAGATTTCATGCGTTCCTGGGCCTTCTGGCGCTGGCCGCTTATCTGACCGTCGGGCTCGCAGTTCCGATCGCCGCTTCGAATCGGAGCGGGAACGACGGGATGAAATTCCGCGCAAAAGCCGGCGAACTGAGCGCCTTTGTGCTCGACAGCCTGCGCGGTCTTCCCGAAACGATTCAATACGGGCAGGGCGCATCCCGCAAAGCGGCGATCGATCAGAAATCCGATGCGTTGTCGGACGACGAAGCGCGGATGAAAAAAATCGCAGCGATAAATCAGGCGGAAGCGCAGCTGATCATCCTGTGCTTCGATTTACTGATGCTCTTTGCGGCTGCCGTCCTCTTCCGACGCGGAAGCGTTGATTTCAGCGGCGTCCTCATCCCGACGGTCGCGCTGTTCGCGTCGTTCGGGCCTTCGATCGCGCTCGCCGGACTCGGAACCACGCTTCAGAATACCTTTGCGGCTGGGAACCGCGTTCTCGACGTTCTGGACGAAGAACCGCTGATTCAGGAAATTAACGGCAACCCACCCGTGAGCTTCCGCGGTGCCGCCGCTGAAAACGTATCGTTTTCTTACGCGGAAGAAGAAATCCTGAAGAACGTTTCGGTCGAAATCCCTTCCGGATCGATTATCGGAATTACCGGACGAAGCGGGAGCGGAAAATCGACGCTGCTGAAGCTCTTCATGCGCTTTCGCGACCCGGATTCGGGAACGGTTAAAATCTCGGACAGACCCGTCAACCGGATCGATACGGCGAACCTGCGCGAAATCGAAAGCTTCGTCACGCAGGAAACCCACCTTTTCCACGACAGTATCCGAAACAACCTTCGCATTGCGAAATTGGACGCAAGCGACGCCGAAATCGAAGCTGCCTGCCGGATGGCCTCCGTACATGACTTCATCCTGACACTCCCGAAGGGGTACGATACGCCCGTCGGCGAACTCGGCGATACGTTATCCGGCGGCGAACGCCAGCGGCTCGGATTAGCCCGCGCTTTTCTGCATGACGCGCCTTTTCTCCTCCTGGACGAGCCGACCAGCAACCTTGACAGCCTCAACGAAGCCGTCATCCTGAAATCGCTCCAGTCGGAACGCACCGGGAAAACGATCGCTCTCGTATCGCACCGGCAATCGACGGTGCGAATCGCTGATCATGTCGTTTCCGTCGACCATGGGAGACTCAGTTAGAAAATGGGGGAGCCCGCTTCGATCGCCGAAAAACGCGCGTTTGAACAGGAAATCGTCTCGCGCATGATTAAAATTTATTGCCATAAAATGCATGGGACGAAGACCAGTTTATGCGCCGAATGCGCAGAGCTGGAGACCTACGCAAAGTCGCGATCGGAACGCTGCCCGTTTATTGAGACGAAAACATTCTGTTCGAATTGCAAGGCGCCTTGTTATAAACCAGCCATGCGTGAAAAAATCCGGATCGTCATGCGTACCGCCGGACCCTGGATGATTTTCTATGATCCGAAAGCGACGCTGCGTCACCTTATCGAATCTATCAAAGAAAAAAGGAATCTGAGAAACGCTCCATGAACCTGAAACGAACGATTTATCTGGTCCTCGGATTTATCTGCTTAGGCGCCGGCTGTGTCGGCGTCGTGCTGCCGCTCCTGCCGTCCTTCCCGTTTTTCGTCGGGACCGCCTTTTTCTTCGCGAAATCGTCGGACAGGCTGCACCGCTGGTTCCGAGGGACTTCCCTGTACAAAGAACATCTTGAACCCTTCCTGAATAAAAAAGGCATGACCGTTCAAACGAAAATCCGCATAATCGTCATGGTCACGATCCTGATGACGTTCGGGTTTATCATGATGAAAAACGTGCCGATCGGCAGGATCATTCTCGCGGCCGTCTGGCTCGGGCATATCGTATACTTCGTTTTCGGCGTCAGGAAATTCGAAAAGGATCCGGTCCCGGAAATCCCCCGTTCCCAGCCCGAAACGTAAAGGCTCCGAACGTCTTACGGCCCGCCGCGGTCCGAAACGTCTTTTTCTGATTATAATTTTCCCGGGAATGATTTTTTTCAGCTGCTGAAACGGTTGATTAAGGAGAGACGGCGTGGCGAGCATTTCGGAACGATTGAATCGCGCCCTGCGGTACGGGTATCAGGAATATTTTGGCGAAAGCGAGCTGATCCGGTTTCAGCGCCTGACCCCTGTCGGCGGGGAAAAATCAGATCTGATTCAAATCGCCTCCCACCTGCTGTCCTTCGTGTCGCTTCCGGAGGCCGAAGGTGCGGGGATCGCGATCGGAAGGTTCGCGTTTCCGAGAATCAGGACCGAATTTAACGATATGCTCCGCTTTTCGGAAGCGCGTTTCCGAATTCTTACGCCCGCTGAGCGCGTCCGAAGCGGGATAAGCCGTCTTATCGACGACGTTTTTTGTCCCGGGGGCTTCCCTGTTCTGCGCGCCGAGACGGCGGAGGCGTTCGAATTCGAGCCTCAGGCCAATTCGACGGATCCCTCGGATCATGTCGCCGCCGCGCTGCTCTGCGGCGTCCTGCTGGAAAGCTGCGCTGAGCTGACCGGTGGGAAAATGGTTCGCTGCGAATGGATAGAACGGAACGGTTTTCGACTGTTCTTTGATCCATTAAATCATTAGTATTCAGGAGTCTGTAAAGGAATGCTGCAAAAAGTTTTAGCCGTGATTTTAGTGATCGCCTGCCTGACCGTTTCGTCCGTTTTCGCGGATGATGCGACGCTCGATGTCCTGGTTTACGATTCATACGCCGTAAGCGAAGACCTCGTCGCCGCCTTCGAATCCGCGAATCAGGTCAGGCTGCAATTTATTGAAGCCGGAGACGGGACCGAACTCCTCAACCGCGCTATTTTAACCAAAGACGCGCCCTTAGCCGACGTCATCCTCGGAATCAACAGTGTCCTCGTCGCGCGAGCGCTTGAAAACGACCTTCTTGAACCGTACGCCGCGCCGGCGCTGGATTCGATCGACGACAAATTCAAAGTCGACGCCGAAAATCGCGCGCTCCCGTTCGATCATGCCGGGATCTGCCTGAATTACGATACCGCTTATTTCGAAACGAACGGGTTGGACGTTCCCGCTTCGCTCGAAGAGCTTGCCGATCCGAAATATAAAGGCATGCTGGCGATCGAGAGTCCGGTTTCTTCAACGCCCGGGCTCGCGTTCATGCTGCTGACCGTCGACGTTTTCGGCGAAAACGGCTTCCTCGACTATTGGAAATTGCTGGTCGAGAACGGCGCCGAAATCGTTCCGGACTGGTCGACCGCCTATTATACGAACTTTACCGCCGGCGGCGGCGACGGGCATCAGCCAATGGTCGTTTCATACGACGCCAGTCCTGCGGCCGCGCCGTTTTACGCGGAAGAACCAATGGAAAAAGCGCCGACCGCCGCGATTATCGCCGATAAAACCTGTTTCAATATGATTGAATACATCGGTATTCTTAAAGGCACGGATCAAATCGATCTGGCGCAAAAATTCGTTGACGCTGTCCTGAGTCCCGAATGGCAGTCGGACTTGCCGGGCCAGATGTTCGTGTACCCGGTTAACAGCGAAGCGACGGTTCCGGAACTGTTCGAAACGTTCGCGCCGGCCCCGAGGAATCCGGTCATGATGGATCCGGCACTTGTCGCCGCCAGCTTCGAAAAATGGCTCCAGCTATGGAGCGGTTCGGTTCAGCTGAACCCATAGGCCAATGAATTGAAACTGAATTAAGAGAGGTAAGGAAACCTGTTATCATGTCTATCGTCTGTTCCGGCTCTGTCGCCTACGACTATCTAATGCGCTTTCCCGGTCGCTTCAAAGATCATATCCTTCCGGAGCATCTGGCAAATGTCAGTCTGTCGTTTCTCGTGGACGACATGACCAAGCTTCGCGGCGGCATCGCCCCGAATATCAGTTACTCGTTTGCGCTCCTGGGCCAGAAGCCAATCCTGTTCGCCGCGGTCGGCGAAGACTTCGCCGACTATCGGCAATGGCTGACAGAGCATGGCGTCGACTGCGCGTTCGCTCGCGTTATTCCGGGAAAATACACCGCCAGCTTCTTCGCCAATACCGACCTCTCGAACGCCCAGATCGCGTCGTTCTACTCTGGCGCGATGGCCAATTCCGGGGATATCAAGCTTTCGGAGCTGGATCCGGCGGACGTCGAGCTGTTTATTATTTCCCCGTCCGACCCTGTCGCCATGATAGGCTACGCGAAACAGGCTAAGGAGCTGGGAATCCCTTACGCTTTCGACCCATCGCAGCAAATCATCCGCATGAATAAAGAGCAGCTGCGCGAAGGAATTGTCGGCGCGAAATTCCTTTTCTGCAACGAGTATGAGTTTGAACTGCTCAAAAAGCATAGCGAATGGAGCGAGGCAGAAATCCTGAGCCAGACCGAAATTACGGTGATTACGCTCGGGGAAGAAGGATCGCGGATTATCGCGAACGGAACCGAGTTCCTCGCGCCGATTTACCCTGCGGAGAGGATCGCTGATCCGACCGGGGTCGGGGACGCCTACCGCTCCGGATTCCTGACCGGCTACTATAAGGGGTTCCCGCTCGAAATCTGCGGAAAGATGGGCGCGCTCGTCTCGACCTATGTCCTGGAGCAGGTCGGCACGCAGACGCATTCGTTCACAATTGATGAATTCAAGACGCGTTTCCGGGAGCGCTGGGACGATCAGGGCGCGCTGGACGCGCTGTAAGAAGTTAAGTTAAAGCGGCCCCCGTTCGTAGGGGCCACTTTTCTGTATGGCATGTTGACGGCGCATGAGGGCAGGTAGTACACCGCCACTACATCACATCCGGCGTCTCGATCCCCAGCACGGCCAGACTGTTGACAATCGCCTGACGCGCGGCGGCGGTTAACCGAAGTCGAAAATCGCGCACGGATCCCTCCGCCTTCATAACCGGACAAACACGATAAAACTCGTTAAACGTTTTCGCCAGATCAAACGCCAGCGACGCGACGTACAGCGGCTTCATTTCATTCGCCGAACGCAGAATCTCTTTCGGCAGCCGCGTCATCAGGTCGATCAGCTCGATTTCAACCTCGCTCAAATCGTACGTCAGCGGCGCGCTTTCAGGAAACGGCGCTTCCGTCCGCTTCAGAATACTATTCGCGCGCACGGCGGCATATTGGATATACGGCGCGGCCTGACCGTTAAAGTCAAGCGCGGAAGCCCAGTCAAACGTGACGATCTTCGTATTATCACGGGAGACCATCGAGTATTTCAGCGCGCCCAGCGCGACCAGCTCCGCAACGCGAACCTTTTCCGCCTCGCTCAGCGCATCGTTCTTCTCCCGAACGATCTCCAGGGCCCGCGCTTTCGCCTCCGCCAGAAGATCGTTCAGGAAAACGACCGTCCCATCGCGGGACGACATCGTCACGTTTCCGGGCAGATTGACGATTTCATACGATAAATGATAGCAGTCCTTCGTCCATGAATACCCCATCAGCTCAAGCGTCTTGAAAATCTGAGTCATGTAGAGCGATTGGCGGACGTCGATAACGTAGACCGAACGATCGAGCTTGAACTCAGCGAATTTCTGAATCGCCAGCGCCAGGTCCTTCGTCGCGTAAAGCGATGTCCCGTCCGAACGTAAAACGACTAAAACGCGATACTTGTCCTTCGTCCCATATTTTTCATCCAGCTTGACGACGACCGCGTTTTCCGGGCGTTCGTCGTCCGCGATTCCCCGTTCGATCAGCTCGTCAACCACAACCTTCCCGGAATCTTCAACGTCGCTTTCAAAATAATAATGATCAAAACCAACGCCCAATGTCTTGAAGATTTCCTCAAAACCGTCGACGCTCCATTGCCGCGTTTCTTTCCAAAGCGCGACAATCTCCGGATCGCGCCGGTCCCAACGAGCAAACAGCTCGCGGATCTCGCCTTCCGCGCCAGGTTCGCTTTCGGCGCGCTGCGACGCTTCCGTATATAAATCCCCCATCCAGCGGGTAATATCGCCCGTCGGTTTCTCCCCGGCATGATATTTCAGATAGCACCACATCCATTTGATCACATGAAGCCCGATATCGCCCAAATAGGTCGTGCGAATAACGTCGTCGCCGGCAGCGTCGATCAGGTTACAAACGACATTCCCCAAAATAACGTTGCGGAGATGACCGACATGGAAAGATTTATGCGTATTTGGCTGCGCGAATTCGACCATCGTCCGCCGTCCGCGCCTGTCCGCCCGTCCAAAGGCCGGGCCCTCTTCAAGAACGATATCGATAACGCGGCGCGCGTACGCTTTCGAAGAAAAATACACGTTCAGATAACCCTTAACCGCCTCTGCGCGCTCGAATCCGATCGGAAGACGCAGCGCTGACGCAACCTGAGCCGCGACTTCCTGCGCTTTTTGACCGATATTCGTTTTCTCGCCCCGCGCCTTCGCCGCGGACGCGACCGGCTGGAAGAACGAAGTCGACAAGCCCCAATTCCCGCTGAACGGGATCCAGGACCATTGAATCGCCCCAAGCGGAACGCCCGCCCGGGCGCTCAGAACCTGAACCTGATTTGCTAATTCCTGCTGCTCTCTCTCAAACATGTTTTGCCTGCCTGATCTCCCCGGTATCCCGACTGAATTTCGATTTCCATAGTAATCAACAAAAAAGGGCTGATCCGTTCGAATGAACACAGCCCTCTTTCAGCGAACTCAATCAACCTGATTATCAGTCAGGTTGAATCGGAACTTACGCCTTAGCGGCTAACTTTTTAACCAGCCGGCTCTTCTTCCGAGCAGCGTTGTTCTTATGCAAAACGCCCTTCTGAACGGCTCGGTCCAACGCACGGACGGCGTTGAAAACCAGCGCTTCAGCGTCTTCGCTCGACTGCGCCACGGCAACGCGGGCCTTCGCCAACGCCGAACGCATCGGACCGCGAACCAGACGGTTGCGCAATCGGCGGGCTTCATTCTGCTTATTTCGCTTCTTCTGTGACTTAATATTAGCCATTGTACTGCCTACTCTCCCAAGTTTCTGGAACGTTACGCCTGCCGCCCGCCAAGCCTTTCTATGACTTTTTTCCGGCTGCGGAAACGCTTTGAGGGTTACCCGGAACTCTAGAACGGACTGATTATCATCGAAATCAGTCAAACTGTCAACGGTGCCCGAGCCGGGCTGATGACAGTTGAAAATACGGCAGGTTCGCCGAGGAAAAGACGGAAAATCCGTTACAATTAAAAAAAATGTAACACTGCTGTAAACGAGGTGCTATGAACGGTATCACCCTTGAAAACTTTCCGGATTGGTTCTTCTCGATTTTCGATCCACGCTGGGCGGGAATCTTCGGGTTCCTCGCTTTTTTCCTGATCATCCTCTATCTCGTCATCCGGCTCTTCGCATGGCTCGTTCAGATCTCGAAAGCCAGGCCGAAAGCGTCGGTTCAATTCAAAATTGACGATGTCAACCATGTCCTGTTCAAGAAAAAAGGCTATGCGACGTTCGACCTGTACATTTCGAACAGCGGCGGCACGCCGATCACCGTGCTGCAAACCGGTTTCGTCCTCTCCGACGGTTCCGAACTCGTCATTCGCGACGCGGACGGGAACGCAAAAAAACCGGATAAACCGGAGCTCGATCCCGGAGATAACGCGTTTTATGATAATTGCGACTTTTATTACACAATTGCGCAGCACGGAGCCAATTACAAAAAAATCGAACGACTATTCGTTGACCTTCGTGCCGTCGGACGGGTTTACGGAGAAACGAGTATTAACCCGCTTCTCAACGACCGTCATATCCGCGACATCCTGACCGACGTTAAAGGACTCAACGGATTTTAGTCAGATCCTTAAATAAAAAACGCATTGAAAAATCCCCTCTGAAAGGATTCGTTTTATGGCGACAACGTCCGTCCCGGAACCGCGCGTCAGCGTCTCAGATTATCAGAAAGGCTTCCTCATCCTGAGGATCTACCTGAAAGCCATGGCTTTCGCTTTCACCGGCGGCATGGCGGCAATGCCACAGCTGATGTACGATATTACGCAGAAGCATAAACTTCTGACCGAAGACGAGTACACTGAAATCATCGCGCTCAGCAATTCGCTTCCCGGAATTATCGGCGTCAATAACAGCTACTTTACAGGAAAACGCATCGCCGGTAATTTCGGCGCCGCCATGGCGATCGCGGGGACGGTCTTTCCGGCGTTTTTCAGCATGCTCATCGTCGCGATCCTTTTCCGGCAGCTTCCCGAATCGCGAATCATGCGCGGAGCGATCAACGGGATCCGCGCCGTATCGATCGCAGTCCTGGCGCAGACCGGCGTCAATATCATCCTCAGAAATAAGGCCGATCATTTCTCCCGCGTAATGATCGTCGCTGCGCTGCTGATCCCTCTCCTGACGCCGATCGGCGCGTTTTATACGATCCTGCTCTGCGGCGCTTGCGGAATTCTTTACCTGCGCTTCAGGGACCGCTCCGCCAGTTCAGATCGAAAAAAAGAGGCATAAGCAATGCCGGTTGCAATTAAGCTATTCCTGATGTTCCTGAAAATTGGATTCACGTCCTTCGGCGGCGGATATGGGATGATGTCGATGATCCTCGACGAGGGGATTACCCGCGTCGGACTGACGACCGCCGAATTCGCCGACATGGCTGCGCTGGATCTGCTCTGCTCCGGACCGGTCGCCGTCAACGCAGCGACCTATATCGGATACATCAAAGGCGGATGGCTCGGAGCGCTTCTGGCAACGGTTGGCGCAGTTCTTCCTTCACTGACGATCTGCACGGTTGTCCTTCTTTTTCTCGATCGTTTTCGCCACAGCATCATCGTCAAAGGCCTTTTCGTCGGGATCGTCCCCGCGACCGGAGGATTAATGATCTTCACGGCGCTGAAGCTGTCGAAATCGATCTTTTTTAACGATGAGACCTTCCATGAAATTTTATCCATGGCGATGACGCCGACAATGATCGGGATGATCGCGCTGTTCGCCGCTGCGCTCTTCGCCGCCATAAAATTCAAAGTCAATCCGATCTGGCTGACGCTCGCCGGCGCCGTTATCGGCGCGGTATTTTTGGCTTAGTCAAAGACTTCGGAAATCGGCCCCTGCCACGAATCAATCAAAAGCGCAGAATCCCAGGGAACCGCATTTCGTCACTCAACGAAATAAACACGATTCGTCCCGCTTTCGAAAACCTTCGTCAGGTTCAGCTCGAATTTCCGCTCCGCGACCTTATACGCGGCACGTTCCGCCGATCCGATAACGACGTAGCGAACGCCGTACCGATCGAGCAGTTGCGACACGAGCTGCCAGTCTTTCGATTCATAAATCTGGCGCACGTCGTCGTTGCGCGATCCGATCTCCGCGTACCCGCCGCGCCACTGCGATTCATGATTCATCGGGCCAAGAATCGTCGGAAGCCCGCTGAAAATACTGAAAACGTTATCGGCAGAGTAAGATCCTCCGACCTTCTCAACAATCCGACCGTACGGAGCCGTTCGGAGCCACGCCACCACCGCCCAATCCTTCTCACGGCCCTCGCGAACAAACGCCGCCCCGTCCAACGAAAGCCCGCCGCGTCCAAGCGCCCTGACCTTCGACGTTATTCCCCAGAACGGATATACCGCCGCGCTGAGGAGAAACAGCGCCAGAGCCATACGGACCGCAACGCGGCCGGCTCTTCCCCGAATCCCGCGCCACAGCCGGTTCACCGCGTAAGCGGCGCTGAGGCTCAGTAAAATCCACGCAAGATAATAAAACTTGAAAATTGTATTCATTCGCGTTCCGAAAAAATCGCGCAAATAGAAAAACTCCGGGAACAGGATCAACGCTCCCGCCAGAGCGCAAAGCATCGCGATAAACCGGTCCGCGGCGCTCAACGCCAGGCGGCTCGCACATTCCGAATCGACGTCAGCCTCACGCAAAGTCCGCCCCTGCGTCAACAGGCAGAACGCCGCCGCAATCATCCCTGCCAGAATCAGCGTCGTCGCGAGCGTCTCCCCGCGCCGAATCAGGAACCCGATGAAAGGGTTCGCGCTTGCCGACGCGCCCTGCCCGTCGAGGAAAAGCTTCGCGATCGTCTCGTACGCCCCCCCGGACGCCGAAAGCCGCGTCATGGCCCAGAACAGGACGGTCGTTATCGCCAGGAGAAACGCCAGAATCCACCCGGTCCAGCCGAAAACCGTCCGCTTGGCGCTCTGACTGATCGAATCCCGAACGCGAACGGCGAGCCAGATCAGGATCGGGAGAAGGAACGCCCCAAACATGATCGCCAGGTGGAGCCAGCGCGTCGTATACACACCGCTGGGGAGAATTCCACCGGCCTGGGACGCGAGACCCTCCATGAATAATCCGTATACCCCGAGACAGGCGGCCCCGAACGGGATCGCCGCCCAGACCGCCGTTTTAAGAAACGTCGAGAATGGGAATAAGTTCTTTTGCAGCCCGAACGCGAACCCTGCGACCGTTAGCAGGAACAGGAATGGAAAATCCCACGTATTCATAAAGATTGCGGCTCCGACGATCAACGTGGAAAGCCAGAATTCCATTCGAAAGACGAACAACCGCCAACCCAAAACCGCGCCGGCGATCCCCCCGCCCGCGTTGAATTTGAAGTTCGATTTCTCCGCCCGGCGGTAAACCGTCCAAGCGACCGCAATCGCCAGCAGCACGAATGGAATCGCGATAACATGCGGATGCAGATCGCCCAGATAAAACGAGAAAAACGGAAACTCGTCGATCACCTCGCGCGTCGACCCGTCCAGCCCGATATCCTGAAGGACCCGCGACGCGCGCCACCACCAGATCCCGCCCCGGCCGGTTGGATCGACCGTCGCGGACGCGATCGGCGCGTCGGTCAATTCCTTCAACCCGACCCATTTCCAAAACGCAGAAGTTCCGTCCGCGTTCCAAAACAGGCGCAGCGAATGCAGACTTTCAAACAGCCCTTCAGCATTTCCCAACAGCAGGAGGAAAACCGGCGCCAGAAGCGCCCCCGGCTTGAAATGCGCCGGATCCTTTCCGCGATCGCCGTCATGCCCATGACGCAGCAGCTCCCCGATGAGCTCGAACGACCCGGCCGCCGCCATTCCGAAAACCGTCGCCAGCATCAGGTTAAAGCCAATTTCCGACGGAACGCCTGAAAACCGGATCAGAATCGCCGTCATCAGATAACCAAAGTAGTAGTAAGAAATTGAATACCCGCTAAGCCAACCATCGGCGGGCGGGAGCGTTTCCGACCGCAGGATCCCATTGATGAACATCATCTCCATCGGCTTTTCGGTTCCGGATATGTCGGGAACCGTCCCGCGGAACAGGAGAACCAGCGCAAAACCGCAGAGGAAGACCGCCTCGGAAATCACAATCGTTTTCCAATTCCGCCGGACCCAATGAAAAAACTCCCCTTCACGATCCAGCCAGAGCGTCCGCACGGACCATGCGGCGACCGGCGCCAGCGCTGCCGCCAGACCGCCCAATGAATTTTGGGCCAAACCCAATACGCCAAAAAGCCAGAAAAGGAATCCAATCAGGATCAGGCTCAGCGGCCTGTAAAATCCGACGCCGCGGCTGCGCCATGCCGAAAAATAGCGAAAACCGACCGGCGCGGCCAGCAGGCTCATCGCAGCGCCAGCGGCCAACCAGGTACCGACCGCAATCATTTCTTCACCTCATATATCACCGTATCCCGGTCACGGAAAACCGTTTCCCAGGCATCGCCGTCCGCAGCGTCGAATTTCGCGATCCCCGTCGGGTCGTACAATCCCCGTTCAAGCTGACCGACGATCACATAACGAACGCCATACGTATCGAGAAACGCACGCGCCGCCTCAACCGACGCCGTTGTATAAAAATCGTTGACGTCCTCAACCCGCTTCCAAACCGCCTCAGTCATCATCGTCCGCTGCTGGCGCTGATGATAATTCCAGCCAATGACCGAGGGCAGCCCGGTATACACCGTCATCCGGTTCCCCCATTTATATTCCGTCGCATGACCCTCAACGATCGTCGGCGAACCGGAGACGTTCTCCTGGAGCCAGCGGATCGCGTTGGCATCCTGAGACAGGTCCATCGTGAAACCGTCCTGAGAATAAAACGCGCTGTCCATGTACGCCATTCCATCGAGTGAGTGCGGCGCGGTTTTAACCATGCGGTCGCGAATCTTATCCATACTGGCGGTCAGCGTAAACAGCGCCCCGCTGAAAAGCAGGCAGGAAAAAAGGACCTTCCATGCCGTCGCCGTCATTTCCGAAAAACGACTCCGGGAACCCGATTCATTCCCAGCCCAGCCTGCTATCACCACAGCGGTCCCGATCGCGGCCCCCAGCGCCATCAGCGTCCAGGCCTGATTGTACAGCTTGAAAACCATATTCATTCGGCCGACGTCGCCGCGCAGCGCGGCAAATTCAACGAACAGCGTGATAAAAAACGCGGTTCCCAGACAGAAAAAAACAATGCGCTTCAGGAGCGGCTGGCCCGGGCGGAGAAGAAGAGCCAGCGTCCACAGCATCAACGGGAACGCGATCAAGCCGATCGTCGCCTTCGTCGCAGCAAAAAAACCAAAGACAATGACCAGAAACACGGCAAAAATAAAAAAGCCGGCCTGAACCCTCGCGTAAAACTTTCGAACCGCAGAAATCTTAACCGCCTTCAGCCAGTCCATTGTCTCATAAACCAACCAGCTGGCAGCCGCGAACAGGAAGATCCCCCAGTGGAGAAGATATGCCCACTGCGGCGTTCGGTCCCCATCCCAGAGCATTATGCCCGAATCACGCGAATTCGTCAGCAGGTACGGAAGGAAAATTCCCACCGAAACAACAGCCAGCAGGACGGCGGACGCAGCGATGATCCCCGCTTTCCGCGCCGCCGAGTTCGGCCCGGTCAAGCGGAAGCGCCCGACAATCAGCCCGATCGCCACAACCGCCAGCAGCAGAAACGTTGGAAAATCCCAGGTATTCGTCGGGATCAGCGACCCGATCGTCAGCCCCCCGCCGATCAACGCAGCCACCCACTCGCCCCATTTCGGGAGCGCGCTCCGATCAACCCGGAAGGCCAGCGAAACAATCCAGACCAGAACGAGAACCGTTATCGGCAGCGCGAACAGGTGCGCATGCGGATCGCCGTAAAGAAACGTAAAATACGGGAATTCAGTAATCGGCTCGCCGGGAATCGCCCGGCTCGGGATCCAATACCAATCGCCCGGGTAAAGCTGAAATCGGTGCCCGGCAAAGAGCTGCCGAATTCCGACGAAAAAAGCGACAAGCCCGTTCATCTGATCCTCGGCTATCGGAAGCGCCTGCCGTCCCAGCTGAACGAGCTGGGATCCGATAATTCCAAGCGTACCCAGATTGCCGATCAGCTGTAAAAAAGTTACCGAAAGCAGGCCCGTTTTCGTCGCCGCCGACTCTGACCCTTCCGGATACAGGCCATGAAAAATCGTCGTGCCAATCGAAAAAGCGCCAACGCCCAAAACCGCGAACCAGGTAGGCAGGATCAGGTTATACGCAACCGACGGAACGATCCCCAGCCACTTCGTCAGCAGCCCGGACAGGAAAAATCCATAATAATAGTAATTAAGCCGCCCGCCGCTGAACCATGGATCGTAAGGCGGAAGGATCGTACTCTTGAGAACAGCATTGAAGTACGAAAAATCCATTGGCTTTTCGCCGCCTTTATACGGGTGCCACAGGTCAGGATTCCCCAGACGGATTAACAGGAAAAACAGGAACAGGCCCAGGAAAACCGCTTCGATCGTCAGGATCCGCCGCCGGTTCAAACGCACCTCTCCGCGGATCTCTTTCCAGAACCCGCCGAACAGGATCAGGTTTACCAGCGTCCACGCGCCCAAACAGGCCGTCATCGTAACTGGAAGGAACGTCGCGCCGAGCTGGCTCGCGAGCCAAACCGTCACGCCCCAGACAAGCAGGCCAAAGAAACGCGAAACGCCCCAGCCGCGAACGCTGTCGCCGGCGAAAATCAGGCGTGTCAGCGGATAGAAAACGATCCCAATCGCCAAAAGCATCAGATACCACGCCAGAACCGTCAACAACGGAACGGCGTTCACCGCTGCGCCGCGGGAAAACAGCTCGCTCCAGGTTCCGCCGGCGGATTGGATCCCGGCCTCAAAACCAGTCATCATGGGCATCATCTTTCCTCCAGCCCAGGCGCTGACGTTTCACGCCGCCGGGCCTCCTTCATCCTGAATTATATAACGCTTCCAAACCGTCTCTACGGAACCAGCATCAGTTTAAAATCTTTTCCCGGCGCGGTCCCCGGGACCCGCCGCGTCGTGACTTCGGGATACTGCGTTCGGATCAGCGCTTCGCTTTCCGTATCGTCATCCTTAATAACGAATAACAACGGACGGTCGCCCCCGCCGACGGTCCCGATCCGTTCCCGCGGCAGCGCGAAATCGCGCTCTGGAAAACCGCCGGTAATCCCGACCAGCCGCGTATCGACCCAATGCGGATAGGGGATAACGAACGCGTTCGCCTGATCGCCGATCGACGTATCGAAGCCGCGAAGCGCCGCGCCGATCTGCTTCGTGTTCCAGGCATTTTTCGTATAAACCTGCTGCCAGCGAGTAAATACCAACGTCCTGTTTGCGTCCGCAATTCCAGCCAGCAATAAAACGCAGCCTGTCAGCGCCAACGCCATCCGCGCAGGTTTCGCTCGCGTCGCACGGATCAACCGCAGCCAAAACTCGAATAGCCCGACGGCGGCGGCAATCGTCATGGGGATCACCGCCGCTCCGGTCCGGTTCAGCGACGGGTTTTCATCAGGGAACGCAATCGACAGTGCCGACGGCAGCAACAAAATCGGAATCGAAATCAGCAGCGCAATCACCTCAAACTCGCGTTTCCGAACCGCACGAATCGTCAGCGCTCCCAGCCCGATAAAGTAAAAAGCAGCCGTGATCAGGTCAAACGCCGGCCGATATGGAATCGAATGAACCCAGATTCGCCCGTTGTTCCAAAACGGCATTACCGCCGCTTTCCAGAAATTCGAAGCGAAAACCAGCGCCGCGGATGCTGACTCAGGAGAAAACGTCGGATCCAACCGCGAAAAAGCCCGGTACCAGACCAGCTCCGGCGACGTCAGCGCGATATTCGCCAACGGCAGAACGCCCAGCAGCGCGAACCAGAAAAATAGCCCCATCCGCCGCAGCGTCTCCGCCCGCACTCCGGTCCGATCCCGGATCAGCGCGATCAAAAACAGGACCAGTACTAAAAACGGGACAATCCGGTATGCGCTGTAACCCTGGAGACCGAGGCCCATCAGCAGCCCGCCAAGCGCGAACGGCCATTTTCTCCGTGATTCAAGCCCATCGAGCAGGAAATAGATCACCGGCGCCGTGAACATCGGATAAAACGCGAATCGCAGCGCGACGCGGGACAGAACGTTCGGCCAATACGCAACGCCGCAGATCAGCATTGCGATTAAGCCGACCCAACGGCCGCTCAGGCGTTTTCCGAGCAGGTACACAAACGGCAGCGCCATCATACCTGCAATCGCCGTTCCAATTTTCAGGCTCAGGAAGCTGACGCCAGTTCCGAAAAGCCGGATCATCAGCGCCGTCCAATAGAATTGGAAAGCTTCCCGCCCGGTATTGCGGATAAAGAAAATCGCGTTCTGTCCGTTGAGAACGTCCATCACGTCATACAGCTTTTCGGCGTGATCGCTGAACATGTCCGTCGGCACGGTCGAAAGCTGATAAAACCGGAACCAGCCCGAGACCGCAAATACGAAAAGACAGGCGATCGTCCACGGCTCAATCGTCAGCCGCAGCGGATTCAGCCTCCCGAGGAAGGACCTGGCGCCGGCCGCGAACCGCGTCCAGTCCGGCGCTCCAAAAAACGCGGCGAGCGAAACGAGCACTGCGCCGATCCATACGGCCATGTTCAGAAAATTAAACCGGTTCGAGCCAAAAAGAACGAACGCCAGAGCGGTAACCGCGAACGCCAAAGCGGAACGCAGCCAAGGAACCGAACCGCGCAGCTCACGGTCTGGATCATCATCGCGGGCAGCGGCGCTTTCGGACGCAGCCGGGACTTCCGGATCGTCGGAACTCACGATTCCTGCGCTCGTTTCGTCCGACCTGTCAGCCTCTTCCGCGGCAAGCGAGCGGAGCGAACGCTCATGCAGCGCAAGCAGGAACGCTCCAAGGATCAGGCTTATCGCGGCTAAGCCGTAAAGAATCGCCGCCAGCGCGCCGTTCCGGAACGTCCCCGCTATTTCAGGCTCCAGCAGGAGCTGCGCCATGAAAGCGAGCGCGACTGCCAGAAAGAAAAGCCGCCGTTCGAGCGGATACGCCGCCTCAGGGCGCCAATCGAAGCTGCGGTCGACCCATGCGCCGAACCTTGCCAACGGCGGAACCGTCTCCCCGGTGCTGCCGTCCGGCGCCGCGGGATCGGGAAGAACGACCTCCCCCGTTGGGAGAATCTCCTTCCCCCAGTTTTCACGTTTTAATTTAAGCCGAAGATAGTCGAGTACGCTGAGTTCTTCCAAAAAATCTCCTTCGCCGATACGCAATTACGCTTTCTTCCGCGCAATATAAAACGTATAGGAACCTGTTTCCTGCTCCCACGGTTCCTCATAGTATTTCCGGCAAAGCTTTTCAATCGGAGCCAGGGCCGTTCGGTTCGGGAACAGGATCCATTTTCCAAACAGCTTCCGCGTAATCAACGACGGCAGTCCGAAATAATGTCCCCATTCAAGGACATGGAACGCCTCCGGTGAAAAATAATGCCAGTACCTGACAAGCTCAAACCCATTATCCGTCAGCCGCTTTTTCCAGACGTCCGGCGCGTCGCAATGATAATGACGGGAAATCCGGTTGAAAAAAGCGCGGTACAGGTTCCCCAACGGCTTCAGGTGGATCCGATCCAGAAAATTCGAGACGGACAGGTTTCCCAGGAACTGATGATTGGGGACGCAGAAGACAAACAGTCCGCCCGGTTTAATCACGCGCGATATCTCGGTAATGACCGGATCAAGATCCGGAATATGCTCCAGAACGGAGTTACTGATAACCGTTTCGAACGTTTCGTCCGGGAACGGAATCTCCGCGCCCGCGGATTCGAGCGTCTGATCATAAACGCCGCGCGCCGTCGCCTCGGCTAACGGACCTTTCCAGGGGTCGATCCCCACGTCGATTTTCTGCGCGAACGTCCGCGCCGCGAAATGACCGTCGCCGCAGCCGACGTCCAGCACAGGCCGTTTCAGCGTTAAATCCTGATAAAACTTCGCCTCAACCGCGCGCAGCAGCCCGCGAAAATAGGGCAGCTCGCTGATCTGTGTCCATAGAAAATCGCTGTCTTTTATCGTCGTTACGTTTGTACTATTCGATTCCATTTTCCTTCAGCATTTCCTCATACTTCGCCGCGACAGCCTCCGGCCGGTAAAAATCCCGGATTTCAGCAGTTTTATCGCGATAATCTCTCTTTTCCCCCAGGACGTCGAGAATCTTCGCCGCTAAATCCTCGCCGCTCCCAATTTCGCAGATTCTGCCCATGCCATGCCGCGTTACCGGAACGCGAATTCCGGGCAAATTCGAAGCCACCACCGGCTTCCCGTTCATCATCGCCTCAATCTGCACCAGGCCGAACGAATCCGTCCGGTTCAGCGACGGCATCGTCAGCAAATCGATCATGCGGTAAAACTTCGCCATTCCGTCCGGCGAAAGCGACCCCAGAAAGCGCCAGTGATCCGCGCGGATCATCGCGTCGAACCTCGCTTTCAGCCGCAGGTAATACGGACGTTCGCCTAAAACGTTATCGTACGGACCGGCGAAGTAAACGCAGGCGTTCGGATATTTCTCAAGGATCGCCGGAAGCGCGTCCAGCAGGATCTCCGCGCCTTTATCCTCCGCCAGCCGGCAGGCCATTCCGATCACCGGCCGGAACCCGCCCGGATTGACCTCCGCGATAAAACGGGCAGCGTCCTCGTCGCTAACGGCAGGAAGCTCGACCGGCGGCTGAATAATCGCCTGCCTGGACTTGAATTCAGGAAGAAAGAACGAATAGGCGGCGTAATCCTCCGTATAAGCGACAATTTTATCCGCGAGCCGTCCCGCCCTCCGATTCATCCATAATACCACGCGGTTCGCCAGTCCGTTCACCCATCCGGACGGCATTACCAGGTCGCAATGATACGTCAGGACCGAAAATGTCTTTTTCAGCTTCGCAGCAAGCGCGACCCAGGCCGCGTCGAACTGCGGCAGGTGGATATTGACGACGTCGAACTCGCCCATATGCTTCAGCGCATAAGCCCAGAACGCCGGCATGACCGCGCCCTTACTGATCCTCAGCCAGATCGGGCAACGGACAATTTTAACCCCGCCGACAGTTTCTTCGCGCGGGAGCGAAGGGTCATGACACGAGGTCAGGACGGTTACCTCATGCCCCCGCGCCGCCCAAGCCCTGACGATCCGTTCGGCGTAGATCGTCAGCCCGCTGACGTATGGGCTGAAATAAGTTACCGCCACGAGAATCTTCACGAAAATAAGTCCTTATTCTCTGAAGCCCAGCGCCAGACCATTTCAATCCCGTCGCGCACGCTGATTTCCGGCGCCCAGCCGAGAACTTCCTTCGCCTTATGGATATCGGAAACGTAGATGACCTGATCGCCCGGACGCCAGTCGCTGTAGCGGACGTCGACCGGCTTTCCAGCTAATTCCTCCAGCAGCGGACCAAACTCCTTCCAAACCGAAATAACGCGTTTGGACCCCCCGCCAATATTGAAAATCTGCCCGGCGGATTTCTCCGGCTGCTCGACGGCCGCATGGTAAACACGGATCAGATCGTCGATATACAGCAGGTCCCGGACCTGCTTCCCGTCGCCGTAAATCGTCAGCGGCTTATTCGTCAGCACGGCGATAATGAACCAGGAAACCCAGCCCTGATCCTCGATCCCGAACTGACGAGTTCCGTAGATCGCGCTCTGCCGGAATACGACGGTCGGAATTCCGTAAATCCGTGCGTAATCGCGCATGTACTGATCCCCCGCCCCCTTGGAGCATCCATAAGGCGAATGAAAATCGAGCGGCTGGGCCTCTGTAATACCCTCCGGATAATCCAGATACCGGTAGCGGGTCTTCCCGACCGAGACGCGAACGTCCTCCATTCCGCCATAAACTTTATTCGTCGACGTGTAAAGGACGGTCGGCTGCGTCCCGGATTTTCGGACCGCTTCGAGAACGTTGAACGTCCCAAGCGCGTTGATTTCGAAATCCTCGCGCGGATCGACGACCGACGTCGTAACCGCGACCTGCGCTGCGAAATGCGCGACGACGTCCGGCTTCCCGATTTCTTTTTCGAGTTTATCCGCGTCGCGTACGTCGCCGACGATGAGCCGGAACGCGTCCGCTCCGAATTCGCGATTCAGCCAGTCAATATTATACGAAACGCCCGGCCGCGATAAATTATCGTAGATCGTAACCTCGTCGCCCCTGCGGATCAGGTCGGCGACATAATTCGATCCGATAAATCCGGCCCCGCCGGTTACAAATACCTTTTTACTGCTCACCGCTGTCCTCCTCCTCCTCGCCGGTTAAGCGAGTTTCACGTAATCGCCTGAAAATCAACGAGAACCGCTGACCCTGAACGATAAACCCGATCAGTCCGAGAATGATCGGCGTCAGGATCGCGACCGAATGATTAAACAACGCAAAAGCCAGCGCCGGCGACGTTTCAATATCGAAAAGCCCCAGCGCGAAAACCGTCGCGCCTTCAATGACCCCGATTCCCGCCGGCGCGGACGGAATCGCCCCGCCGAACGCGGAAAATCCCTGAATAAAGAATGTCGACCAGACGGACAACTCTGGGAAGAACCCCTTCAGCGCCACCGCCATCGACCCGAACCAGAATACCCAGGTAGCCAGGATCCAAAACAGCCATGCGAAAAACTTCCGCGGCTCCGACAGGACTTCCAGCCCTCGAAAAACCGAACGCAGGATACCCGTCAGCGCGCGCCCGACTTTTGACTCCGGCTTCAGGATCCGCCCAAGCCAGGCGAAGAAACGGGCCTGGTTCCTGAGCAGGCCAAAAAGCAGGACCAGTCCGCCCGCGATCAGCCCGATCAGGACGAAATAAAAAACCGGCGAAATCGCCGCGCCGCTGACCAGCGGAACGCTGACGATCAGGAAAACCGCGGTTACCAGCAGGTCAAAAAGCCGTTCCAGGACAACCGTCGAAAAGACCGAAACCGAATTCCGGCCTATCAATCCGCCCATGATCACAGCGCGCCCGACCTCGCCCAGCCGCAGCGGCATCAGGTTCAGCAGGTACCCTTCTGAAATCGTCCAGAAACACTGCGACCAGCTCGGCCGCATGTCCAGCGCGATCCGCCAGGCCGCGGCCCGAAGCATAAATGCAATAGTCTGCAGCGCGAATAACGCTGCGGACAACAACGGCGGAACCGCCGCAAACGTGCGGACCAGGCTTTCCCAGTCCACGATCCAGGCCAGAAAAATCACGAGAACAACGCTGATAACGATTCCGGGCGCTGTCTCCCGTAAAATCGACCGCTCTTTTTTCGGTTCGTTCAGACTCATTTCCAATTCACCAGTTAATCTTCCCCCAAGCGCAGCACGGCCATAAACGCCTCCTGTGGGATTTCGACCGACCCGACCATCTTCATCCGCCGTTTCCCGCGTTTCTGCTTCTCGAGGAGCTTTTTCTTTCGTGTAATATCCCCACCGTAACATTTCGCCAATACGTCTTTCCGCAGCGCCTTGACGTTCGCGCGCGAAATGATTCGTCCTGACGAACTCGCCTGGATCGCGACGTCATACATCTGACGCGGGATCAGCTCTTTCAGCTTCGTGACCAGCCGTTGGCCCTTATGATACGCGTCATCCTTATGGACGATCGTCGCCAGCGCGTCGACCGGCTCCCCGCCGACGAGAACTTCAACCTTGACAAGGTTCCCGGCGCGATAATCGGCGACATGATAATCCATCGAGGCGTAGCCGCGCGTCCGCGATTTGAGCTCGTCGAAAAAGTCGACGATCAGCTCCGCCAACGGAATCTCATACTCCAGAACGACGCGATCGCCCGCCGGATACGCTTCGCCGATATAAATCCCGCGCCGCCGCCGGACGAGGTCCATAATCGTTCCATAGAACTCGGTCGGCGAAAAAACCTGAAGCTTCATCCACGGTTCAAGAATCTCAGAAATATACTGCTCGTCAGGCAGTTTGACCGGCGAATCGACTTCAATCTTTGTCCCGTCGTTCAGGATCACCTCATATTCAACCGACGGGGCCGTTACCACGATATCCAGATCATATTCCCGTTCAAGCCGTTCCTGAATGATCTCCATATGGAACAGTCCCAGAAAGCCGCAGCGGAACCCGAAATTCAGCGCCTGCGACGTTTCCGGCTGATAATCGAGCGACGCGTCGTTCAGCTGAAGCTTTTCCAGCGACTCGCGCAAATCGTCGTAATCCTCGCCGTCGACGGGATAAATTCCCGCGAAGACCATCGATTTCGCCTTTTGGTACCCGGGGAGCATCTCCACAGCCGGGGTCAGCGCGGAAGTCACCGTGTCGCCGACACGGCACTCACGAACCGTTTTCAGCCCTGTCGCAATATAACCGACTTCGCCGGCTCCGAGCGATTCGACCGGTTTCATCGCCGGCGAGAATATACCGATTTCAACCGGTTTCAAATCCACCCCGGTCGCCATCAGCCGCAGCGGCTTGTCCCGGTCGATCCGCCCTTCCCGGACACGGACGTATGCGACGACGCCTTTAAACGAATCGTACTCTGAATCGAAAATCAGCGCTCGAAGCGGACGCTCGTCCGAGCCGGTTGGCGGCGGGATGAGCCTGACGACCTGCTCCAGGACAGTGTCGATATTCAGCCCTTCCTTCGCAGAAATCCGCGGGATGTTCTCCGGGGAGATCCCGGTCAGCTCGGAAACGTCCTTCGCGACCTGATCCGGGTCCGCAGAAGGGAGATCGATCTTATTAATCACCGGAATAATAACCAGGTCCGATTCCAGCGCCAGATATAAATTCGCGAGCGTCTGTGCTTCGATCCCCTGCGTCGCGTCGACAACGAGCAGCGCCCCTTCGCAGGCGGCCAGCGCCCGGCTGACCTCATAATTAAAATCGACATGCCCGGGGGTATCGATCAGGTTCAGCTCATACGTTTTTCCATCCAGCGCGGTATAGTTCATCCGGACGGCGGAAGCCTTAATCGTGACCCCTTTCTCCCGTTCGAGATCCATCGAGTCCAAAACCTGCGCCATCATCTCCCGATCGGAGATCGTACCTGTCTGTTGCAGCAGGCGATCGGCCAGCGTCGATTTCCCGTGGTCAACATGCGCAATAATACAAAAATTCCGAATTAAATCTTTCATCGCGACATAAAAGTATATCATTGAACACGCCGGCAGCCGTAAAATCGGGAACCCATGACCCCCGCCTGCGGACCCGATTCCCGGCGAAAACCTGACTGGTAGAAAAAGAAAAAAACGGAACTATCTCATATTACTTTCCTGAATTGCCCTGAGAACCACATCCGGCGTCAGCGGCAATTGATCAATCGAAGTATCCAACGCATTGCATACCGCGTTCGCAACCGCCGCCGCCACTGGGACAACGGAGCATTCTCCAATACTTTTTGCTCCGAATGGCCCGCCTATTTCACCGTTTTCAACAAAAGCAATACGAATTTCCGGCATCTCCTCAGCATGCAGCATTTTATACTTTTTCAGAATAGCGTTCGTTACTTTTCCATCTTCATTAATCACGAGAGCTTCCGTCAAAGCGTACCCAAGTCCCATCTGAATCGCGCCTTCAATCTGACCCTCGGTTTGCATAGGATTAATTACCTTGCCCAGATCATGCGCGGCGACAATCAGCAGCGGTTTCACGATCCCCGTTTCCGTATCCACGCTGACCTTACAGAAATGAGCCCCATAGGACAGCGCCAGGTTTGCGGACGCAAACGTATCACTGACGCAAATATCCCGCTGGTTTACCTGCTTTGCATGGCGGACAATGTCAGCCATCGTCGCGGAACATTCTTCAGACCCCTTCCGGACAGCCGCGCCATCCTTCAAAAAAATCTCATCAGGATCCACGTTCAGAATCTCCGCCGCTTCTTTCCTGAGCTCAGAAGCAAGATGCTCTGCTGCCTTCAGCGCCGCGTTACCGCCGACAAACGTCCCACGGCTGGAGTAATTCCCTAAATCCCACATTGTAGTTTCTGTATCAGCCGTCACGCAGGTTATATGCTCTAAGGGAATGCCGCTTACGGAAGAAATAATCTGAAGCTGAGTCGTAACCGTGCCGTTTCCCATATCAGAGTAGCCCGCAAAAAAGGTGAGACTCCCATCCTCGTTCAGCTTTAACATTACGCCGCTGGTATCAGGCATAACCCCGTATACGCCATTGCCATGAACGCCTGCCGCCATCCCGACACCAATTCTGAATCTCGACTTACGCTCCTTGCTGAGCTTCATCTCATCGAAATTCTTCTCCCAATCAAAAAGAACTTTACCGCGAAGGACCGCTTCCTTCGGAAAGGCTCTTCCGTGTGGGACCTGATTTCGAATATCGCAGTCTTCAGCATCAACCAGGTTGATCATCTGCAAATCCAGAATGGACATATTAAGCATTCTGGCAATACGATTCATTTGCCTTTCCTGAGCGAAACATCGCTGCGGAGATCCGAAACCGCGCATCGCTCCCGATACAGGCGTATTGGTGAAAACCGGATAACCGGTAAAACGCAGATTCGGCGTTTTATGCTTCTTGAAGAATTTACCGCCCGAAGCCCAGACAACGCTTGAAGTTCCCGCTGAATAAGCGCCTGCGTTAGCGATCATCGTCATTTGCTCCGCTATAATACGCCCGTCATTCATAACAGCAGTTTTCAGATGGATCGCCATAGCATGTCTCGTTCGGGTCGAAATAATCTCCTCCCGACGGTTCAACGTCATCTTCACCGGACACGATGTCATGATGGAAAGCTGAGCGACAACCGGTTCTAAAATAGCATCGATTTTTCCTCCGAATCCACCGCCAATACAAGGATTAATCACCCTTACTTTGTTCATAGGCAATGAAAAAATACGGGAGAGATTGGCACGGCACCCGAAAACGTCCTGAGACGGCGAATAGACGGTCAGCTTCCCATTCGTCTCGTAGTCTGCGATCGCAACATGCGGCTCCATCGCCCCATGGTGGACGGCAGGCAGCCTGTACGTAAAGTCCAGGACATGATCCGCCTCTTTCCAGCATCCATCCACATCGCCCCCGCTAAGGGATATCGTTTCTGGAACATTGCCTCCCTCATGAATAGGATATGCGTCTTCGGCCATCGCCATTTCAGGATCGATATAATATGGAAGCTCCTGATATTCAACTTTAATCAGCCTGGCGGCTCTTTCCGCAATTTCAAGAGTATCCGCCGCTACCGCCGCCACCCGATCGCCAATATACCGAACCTTTTGATCAAAAATTTTTTCGGTCAGAAATTTATCGATATCCTCCCCGCAGCTGTTATAAGAAACCTGGCTGCAATTCTTCCACGTACATACAGCCCTCACCCCTGGAATTCTTTCCGCTGCTTCCGTGTCGATCGATTTGATAATTGCGTGCGGAACTGTGCTCCAAACCATTTTCGCATACAGCATGCGCGGAAGTTTCATATCGTCTGCATACCGGATAAGCCCTCTGGCTTTCAGTTCAGCATCGTAAAGAGGCGTCCGGAAGCCAATTTCACTGTTTTTATACGGATTCTGATTTTGCATGTTCCCGACTTTCTTTCAACCGCTTCGCTGATAACTGAATCGCCTGAACAATCTTCACATATCCCGTACACCTGCAAATATTGTTCGACAGCGCTCCCCGTATTTCGCTTTCATCCGGATCCGGATTCCTGTCCAATAACGCTTTCGCGGCGATAATCATTCCTGGAGTACAATAACCGCATTGGACAGCGCCGCATTCAATGAAAGCTTCCTGAATCGGATGCAAGCCTT
>CALIHP010000043.1 GCA_938020565.1 uncultured Anaerolineaceae bacterium
CCGTATGAACCAGTGGATCGGATTGCAGAGCCAGTGGACGGAAACTGAGCTGGCGCAGAGGAATGATTCTGTTCAGCAGAGGGCATTGGAGATTTGGGCATCACCGGTAACCGTTTTCCGGCCCATCGAAAAGCAGCTGGATTCCTATACGCTGGACGATGAAATTGATCTGACAGGACGTAAAATTGCCCGGTTTGCATTTTTGACATTAGAGCAATCCGTAAAGAATTGGGCAGAAATGTTTGAGAGTGTGGTGCGGCTGCTGCATTCCGAAGACAAGTCCGTTCTGAACAACCTGGCATATGAAAGTGATAATTCTGTTGATCTCGCAGTGTATGTGAGCCATAAAAAGACAGATCTCCGCGAATACATTGAGATTGAGCATGGCATCTATGTAGAACGCAATACCAATACATGGACGAAACTCTCTATCTTAAAGCGGCTGTTTGCTTTGTACCATCTTGATCCTGCAAATCTTGTCTTCTATCTGAGAGATGATGATGCCAGCGAAGATGATGAAGAAATAAATGGTACTCGTTATGAAGTGAGGAAAAAATTCTGGGCATATGCGCTGGAAATAATCAAAGAGACAAATGCAGAGAGCGGAGTCTTCAGTAACTGCAGTCCGGTGAAAGAAAACTGGACAAATGGTTATTTCGGGATTCAAGGATTCAATCTCTGTTGTATAGTTAATTTTGATTCTGCACGGGTTGAGGTATATCTGGGGAAAGCGGACAATAACGAGAACAAGCGGGCCTTTGATATTGTTGCGGCACATAAAGCAGAAATTGAGGAAGCTCTCGGTGTTCAACTGATCTGGGATCGCGGGGACGATAAGAAATCTTCCAAGATATACTACAAGATAGACGATGTAGGAATCGATAACGAAGACGATTGGCCGGTCCTTGCGAAATTCCATGCGAAATGGTCGGTTAAGCTCTATGAGGCTATCGTAGTGCCGTATTTAAAGCCTGTTTATACAGCGGCGCAGGCTTAATAGCTGGGCGTTGAAATAAGACAGGTGATTTCATGGGCCTTTTCGGCAAGAAATACATTTATGTGGATGTCTGCTTCCTGCACGGGCAGCATCCCTATACCTACCGGACGAATGACAGTACCATAGCAAACAATACGGTTGTTATGGTTCCTGCAGGAGATGAGATCAAGCCGGAAATCGTTACTAACCATGATCCCGTATGGGTGTATGAGATTGAAGCATTTGATGCGATGATGAATGATTAAGATCGGAGGTCATTTCCATGTTGAAGGTTTATTGTTACAGTCGCTGCACTACCTGCAAGAAGGCTCTGAAATGGCTGGATGAGAACGGTGTCGAGCATGAGGTCATTGACATTAAAGAGAATCATCCGGATAAGGAGACTCTGCGGGAATACTATGTAAAAAGCGGGCTTCCGCTGAAACGCTTCTGGAATACAGGCGGCATTTCTTATCGCGAGATGGGTCTCTCCAAAAAACTTCTGGAGATGAGCGAAGATGAGCAGCTGGCTTTGCTGGCAACGGACGGAATGCTGGTGAAGCGTCCGTTGGCAGTCGGCGAGGATTTTATTCTGACGGGCTTTAAGGAAGCCGAGTGGGCAGAGAAGCTGCTGCGTTCGTTTTGAATGGTAATGGAATATGATTCTGACAAAGATAAAAGTGCAGGCAGATATCGATGCCCTGTCTGAAAACTATAAGACAAGGGATATCGATGCTTTGATCAAGCGGTATGTAAAAGAACGGGCGGATGTGTCTGCATTGCGCGACCATGTTCTTTTGGAGCAGCAGTTGCATCGCATCTACTTAAAGCCAATAGCAGCTGGGGTAACGGCTCCGCCATTGACGCCACAAGGCAGAGCGAACACCCCCCCCGGGGATTATCAAGTACGCGTTCTGGCGGCGGACGGCGGCGAATCCCAACGCGGTTTATTGCTGCCTGAATTTGGGCGAGGCGTCCGCGCCGGAGGAGATTGCGCCGAGGTCGATCTGTTTCGATCGGGATATTCGCGAGGTTGACGGAGAAAGTATAATCCTGCGAATCGATCCGCTTCTTTACGCTCCGCCGCGGTCAGGCGCTTTCTTTTTCTTCGGTTTCGGGACCGCGGTCACGGGGAGAAGCGCACGGACGACAGCGGCGGCCAGCCCGGGGTTATCGACGTCCAGAATATAATGTTCCTTTGCGCCGGGATAAGGGCGCCCTTTCTCCGCTGCCGCCAGGAGCGTTTCGACGCAGGGAAGGATCTTTACGTAGACAGTATTGTCGCAGACGAGCAGGATCGGTTTATCGTCGACATAGATCATGTAATCGCCGAACATTTTCCGGTAACGGACGGTTCCGGTTCCTTCGATCACGTCGCAGACGTATTCGATAAAATCAGGATTTGACGACATGCGGGTCCAAATTTCTCATTCTCAATGAAATTGTCCGGGCGGTCCCCGGCTGCGAATCGAACTGCGCTGGGCGTTCCCGCGGCGGAGGATCCCCAGCGCAGTTCAGGTTATACGGCGTTACGCGGCGGCGCGAACGATTTCCATGAAATCGGCGGCTTTGAGGCTGGCGCCGCCAACGAGCGCGCCGTCGATATCCGACTGTCCGAAGAATTCGGCGGCGTTATTGCCTTTGACCGATCCGCCGTACAGGACGCGGATCGCCTGAGCCGCGTCTTCGCCGTAAAGTTCGGCGTATGGCTTCCGGATCGTTTCGACGATGGTTTGGTTCGCCTGGTCCCCGGTCGCGGCGAGGCCGGTGCCAATCGCCCACACGGGCTCATAAGCGACGATAATTTTCGCGGCGTCGTTGGCTGAAAGCCCTTTCAGTCCTTCTTTAACCTGCCGCGTTACGACCTCAGCGGTTTTATTCGCCCGGTTTTCTTCGGGGGTCTCGCCGACGCAGACGATCGGGGTCAGTCCGTTCGCCAACGCGGCGAGCGTTTTCTTATTGACGGTTTCGTCGGTTTCGCCGAAATACTGGCGGCGTTCGCTATGGCCGATGATCACGTATTCGCAGAGTTCCGCGACCATATTCGGGGCGACTTCGCCGGTAAACGCGCCTTTCGCTTCCCAGAACAGGTCCTGCGCGCCGCAGCCGACGCCGCTGTCTTTGAGCAGCTGCGAGACGGGATAAATCGCGGTGAACGGCGGGCAGACGACGCGATCTACGCCGGACTGCGTTTTCAGCGCGGGTAAAAGTTCGTTGATGAGCGTGACGGCTTCGCTCGCGGTTTTATTCATTTTCCAGTTGCCGGCAACCATCGGGGTTCGTTTCATCTTTGCTGTCTCCTGTATTTTCTCCGTTTCGCCCGGATCGGGGCGCGGTTCGGAAATTTGATTTCATTGTTTATTTTACCATTCCGGACGTTGAAGAATGACGCGCGCGTGTGAAGAAGTTTTCCGTCCCTGGCGCTGATCTGGCGCGAACCTTGCATGGAAAATGTTGATGGATATCTGGAAAAAAGTTTCGACCGGCATGATCTGGGGCGCGGCCGCGCTGGCGGCGCTCGGGGCGAGCGGCTGCAAAATGCCGATGCGCGAGGGGTCGCCGTCTCTTTTCATCCCGCCGACGCTGGTCGCGACCGCCTTTCGGACGCCGACGCCCGACCTGTTTCAGCCGACGCCCGATCCGCGCGGGAACTGCGTCAACGATTTGCTGTTTCTCGAGGATCTGACGGTTCCGGACGGGACCGTCGTTCAGCCAGGGGAGGAGATCGTGAAGCGCTGGAAAGTCCGGAACAGCGGCGACTGCGACTGGAATTCGCGTTATTCGCTCCGTTATATCGCCGGCGACCTGATGGGCGCGAAGGAGCGCTATAAATTAATCCAGCTTCAGCCGGGCGAGGAAGGTACGATCGAAATTACGTTTACCGCGCCTGAGTACGTCGGCGGCTACTACAGCGGTTGGCAGGCGTATAATGCGAAAAATGAGCCGTTCGGCAACGATTTTTATTTGGAAATTTACGTAAATCCGCAGCTTTCTTATTGATCTGAGAGGGGACATGAGACGATTTTTATCCGTTTTTATTGCGGCGCTTTTATTCGGACTGTCCGCAGGAAGAGCGTTCGCTGCGCTTGAGGAGACGATTGCGAACCGTATATCCGCATACGCGTCGCGTCCGATGGAATTAGCGTCGAATAGCGAGGCGCAGGCAGCTTCAGATTTAGCGCGTTTTTATGGGTACGACCTGAGCGCGCTGGAAATCCTGAGCCTGCTCCCGACGAGCGACGATCCGACGGTTGGCTTCGTCGGAGACCCGCGCGAGAAGCCGGCGCTTCCGCCGGGTTCGTACGGCGTTTATCCTGGCCCGATCGCTGAAACGCTGTCGCTGGCGGGGATTCCGGCGGTCGCCGCCGCGGATTGGTCGATCGAGGACCTGAAAGCCGCGGTCGGCGCGGGTCATCCCGTGATCTGCTGGGTGGTTGGGAATACGGCTCCCGGAAAGGGCGTTCCCTATCGAAGCGAATCCGGAAACGAGATCGTCGTCGTCGATAAGATGAATACGGTTACGGTCGACGGGTTCAACGATCTCGGCTTTTCCGTCTGGGACAATGGGGAAAACTATTTTCGGACGTTCGTCGATTTCGAAACGTCCTGGAAAGTCCTGGGACATATGACGCTTCGGATCGACGCGGCGCCAGTCTCGAAACCGGCCGGAACGGCGATCCCGTTAATCGCGGCGGACGAAGACGACGACCCATTCACGGGCGGCGGCTTGACCGCGGTCGCTCCTTCCCCGTCAGGGGCATGGTGGAACGTGGGCGAGGATGACGCCTCGCAGGCGTCCAAAAAAGCGTTAGAGACGACTGACGCGTCGCCATGGCTCGACGAACCGTTCGAGCTATTCGGCGAGCTTCAGGAGGTTCAGCCGGTTTTCGAAGATAACCCGGCGCTGACGCTGGACGGATATGAAACCTGGTTCTCGGTCGCGGGAGCGCCGGCGTACAACTCAGGCTCCGCTTATTCCATCCCGGCGAATCCCTGGCTCGATCTCGATTCGCAGGCGGCGCCTGGCGCTCTTCCGGGCGCGGCGGCGATCGACGGGTTTGTCGGGTACGCGCAATCGTATAATCTGGATTGTGAAACACGGTCGGCGATCGATTTAGCGTCGTATTTCGGCGTGCGAATCGATTACATGAGCTTTTTGACCGGCCTTCCGAAGTCGGACGACCCGAACGAAGGCTTCGTCGGAAATTATTGGGACGCGCGCGGCGGTCTTCCGCCGAACGGATACGGCGTTTATGAACGGCCGGTCGCGGAGCTCCTGACTTCATTCGGGCTTCCGTCGTTCGGCGTTTCGAATTTTAATTGGGAAGGAATCAAGGAACAGGTCGCAAGGGGGAATCCGGTGATGGCATGGGTCGTCGGCAATACGACGACGGGAACGCCGCTTTCGTATACGCCCGCGAGCGGGATCCCGACGACCGTCGTCCCGTATCAGCATACGGTCGTCGTTCTCGGTTACGACGAAGCGGCGGGAACGGTCACGCTTCAGGATGGCGGGATGCGTTACACGCGCAGCATTCAAACGTTTCTGGCGTCCTGGGGCGTTTTAGGAAACCGCGCGGTTTTCCGGATTGGCTGAGCCGGGGGATCGCCGCGGCTGCGCCGGGCGCCGGAATTTCCCTGAACTTCCCGAAATCCGCTTCGTTTCGTCCTCGCCTGAACTATAATGAATACGACGTTCATTTATCGTATAAGGGGTTGGGAACGAGATGACGACGCGTCTGCGCAGCTGTATATATAAAAAATGGTTTTCGATTCTGCTGCTGATCCTGATCGGCGGTTCGCTCTACCTGCCGAACATGGGCGAATTAGGGTATTACCGCGACGATTGGAACAATCTGTTTAACGCTGATTCGCGCGGTCCGGAAATGCTGATCGAGCATTACGCCAGCGATCGCCCGGCGGACGGATATCTTCTTTCCGCCGCCTACCGTGCGTTTGGCGCCGATCCGTTTCCTTACCGGCTGATCAATCTGGCTTCCCGGATCCTGGCGGCGATCTTTTTTTCGCTGAGCTGCGCCGCGGTCTGGCGGCGTCCGCCGTTTGCGGCGTTCGCGGCGGGGGCGCTGTTTCTCGTTTTTCCCGGATATCTCCGTCAGGTCGACGGGATTACCTACCTGCCGCATCAGGTCGCGATGGCGGCGATGGCCGGTTCGATTTACCTGTCGATCGCGGCGCTGGACGCGAAGCGGGCGGTCGCCCGGGTCGGATTCGCCGTTTCGGCGGCCGCGCTGGCGGTCGCGTCCATGTTCCTGATGGAGTACTATATCGGGATGGAAGCGCTGCGTTTCTGCCTGCTCTGGGCGTATGACGCGAATCGGCGCGAGCGGACGTTTTTCGCCGGGTTCGGGCGCGCGCTGCTGCTTTTCGTTCCGTATATCCTGAGCGCGATTTTCTTTTTCTATTGGCGTTCGTTTATTTTTGAGGCGACGCGATCGGGAACGGATGTGATGCCGATTTTGTTAACATTCCGTAAAGCGCCGAAATATGTAGGCGCCGCCTGGATTCAAAAGAGCGGGATGAACCTGTTTAAACTGCTGGTCGGATCATGGGTTGTCCCGCCGTATCACGTCCTCAACGGAGTCGAGCTGCGCCTCTTTTTCCGCGCGCTGGCACAGGCGCTGGTCCCGCTGGGCGTCTTTTGCGCCGCATTTCTGGGGCTGACCCGCGAGAGAAAGACGGGCGCTCTCTCGGCGCGCTCCGAAGCGGGGGCGGAGCCGGCCGAGAACGGGAAGCTCCGCTGGCAGCAGCAATGGATCCTGATCGGGATCCTGTCGGCGGCGGCGGAGGTTTTCCTGCTCGTCGTCGCAACGCGCGAAATTACGTTTTCGTCGAGCCTGGATCGTTTTACCTATCCGGGAGCGTTCAGCGCGGTCATGACGCTGATCGGGTTTGCTGCGTTGATCGAAGGACGTATGGTGAAATTCGTACTGCTGACCGGGGTGGTCCTGATGTCGGTCCTGACGCAGCGGGTCACGCAGCTCCGCTACGCGGCGCAGACTGAAATAGAAAATGACTTCTGGTGGCAGCTGTCCTGGCGCGCGCCGGATATTCAGGACGGGACGATGGTCCTGCTGCATAACGCCGGATTCGCGCCGGAGGAGGACTACGAAAATTTCGGCCCACTTCACCTGATCTACCGGCGGAAGCAGGGAAATATTCTGATCGCTTCCGATTTATTAAATCTGGAATCGGTTCGCAGGGTTCAGATGGGAACCGTTGATGAACGGGTGGTCCGGAAGATTTACCTGCTCCAGGATTATTCGAAGGTTCTGGCGGTTACGAAGCCGACGGCGAAAAGCTGCGTTCAGGTTATCGACGGGCGCAACCCGATTTATTCGCCGTTCGATTCGTCCCGGATCGCCGCGGTCGGTTTCGCGTCAGATCCGGATCGGATTCTTCTCGGCGGGACGGCGCGATATCCTGCTCCGGCGCTTTTCGGCGCGGAACCGGCGCGGGAGTGGTGTTACAGTTATGCGCAAATGAGTCTTGCGCAGCAGAAGCAGGATTGGGCGGAAGCCGCAAGGATTGCGGACGCGGCGATTGCGGCCGGGTACCACAGCGAAGATCCGGTCGAATGGGTCCCAGTCGTTCAGGCATTCGCTTATCAGGGGAGACTGGACGAAAAAACGCGCGGCTATCTGGCGATTTTGAAGACGGTTCCATACCTGCGGTACGAGAGCTGCGCTTATTTTCGCCGCGCTGGGGAGCTGCTGGACCTGAACGAGACGGAACGGGCGGGAAATACCTTTTTAATGACGGAGCTCTGCGAAGACGGCGGAACTTCGGAATAGAAGGAGGCGGAATTGGAAGATATTCATAGTGAACGAATTCAACGGATTGCGGCGCAGGCGAGGGCTGCCGGGCTGGACGCGGTCGCGCTGACGCCGTCGCCGAACTTTGTCTGGGCGACCGGGCTCCGGAAACATTTATCGGAGCGTCCCTGCGTCTTAATCATTCGCGCGGACGGTGTATTCGGCGTCATCGCCGCCGGATTCGAGATCCCCTCGATCCAGGAGGTTTTCCCGGGAATCCTGCCGTTCCCGTTTCAGGATACGCCGGCGCGCTGGGGCGAGGCGTTCGCCGAGGCGGGAAAGAGAATGGGGCTGAACGGGAGAACGATCGGCGTTGAACCGCGGCATTTCCGTTTCCATGAATTTTCTTTCCTGACGGAAAACGTTGCAGGGCTGCGCCTGGTTGGCGCGGCGGAGCTCTTCGCCGGGCTGCGGCTGCGAAAAACGGCGGACGAGCTGGCGAAAATGAAAAAAGCGGCGCGGATCGCCGAGCGGGCGCTTGAAGACACGCTCCCGATTATCAAGCCGGGCGTCCGCGAGATCGAGATCGCGGATACGTTGATTGGAAACCTGATCCGAAATGGAAGCCAGGTTGAATTGCCGTTCGATCCGATTATCGGGAGCGGCCCGAACAGCGCCGATCCGCACGCGGCCGTCAGCAAGCGCGAGGTTCAGCCGGGCGAGTTTGTCCTGGTTGATTGGGGCGCGCGTTATGACGGATACTGCTCCGACCTGACGCGGACGTTCGCGGTAGGCGAAGCGTCGGAGGAGATGCGGACGGTTTACGGGACGGTTCTGGCCGCGAATCGCGCGGCGGCGGCCTTCGCGCGGCCCGGCGTTCGAGCGGGGGACGTCGACGGCGCGGCGCGATCGGTTATTCGCGCGGCCGGTTACGGCGATTTCTTTACTCATCGGTTGGGCCACGGACTGGGAATGGAATGCCATGAGGATCCGTACATGTTCGCGGAAAATGACCTGACGCTGGAACTGGGAACGGTTTTCACGGACGAGCCGGGTATCTACCTTCCCGGCCGCTTCGGCGTTCGAATCGAGGACGATCTGGTCGTCACCGATTCGGGCTGCGAAGCGCTGACTTCGTTTCCGCGCGAGCTGCGGATTCTGAACGCAAGTTGATCAGCAGTTCGTGCGGAAGGACGGAGGACGGATGGAACTGACGAATTACACGTATGAAAGCTTGCGCATGGTCCCGATTCAGACAGGATCCATGGCGAATAATTGTTATATTGTCGCCGATACGGAACGGAAAGAATGCGTCGTAATCGACGCGTCGTTCGATTTTCAGCAGGTGCTCCAAAAAATTGAGGAAGAAGGCTGGCGATGGACGGCGCTTTGGCTGACGCACGCGCATTTTGACCATATCTATGGGGCGAAATTGACGGAGACCGAAGGCCGCGACGTCCCGATCGCGCTTCATCCAGACGACGAAGCGATCCGTACGGGCGGCGGATCGGCCCGCCCGGGCCAGGCCCGCGGGGGAAACTGCCCCCCTCCGCGGATTTTGATTGCGGACGGGACGCGCCTGTCGGTTGGGAGGTACGATTTTACCGTGCTGCATACGCCGGGCCATTCCCCCGGATCGGTCTGTTTTTATTGTGAATCGGCGGGCTGGCTTTTCAGCGGCGATACGGTTTTTTACCATGATCATGGCAGGACCGATCTTCTCGGCGGATCGCAGCGGCAAATCGAAGCCAGCATCAATACCAAGGTGCTGACGCTTCCGGACGAGACGCTGATTTTTCCTGGACACGAAGCGTTTACGTCCGTCGGCGCGGAGCGCCCCTTCTTTGGACAATATTTTTAACAATGGACAAATTGAGGCGGCTGAACGTTCGGAAAAACTGGCGGGCTGTAATGGTCTGGATCGGTTTTGTCTGTCTGGCGCTGCTGACGGCGGGCTGCAACACGCCCATGCCGGCAGTTTTCACGGAAGCCGCGGCGGGGGGGGGAGCGACGGATCCCGAAGCGGCGGTGCAGGCGATTCTCCCGACGCGGACCGCGAGCGTCACGCCGTTGCCGACGGCAACGCCGGTTCCAGCTTACCTGAGCGTTAAGCCGGAGGACCTGGATGGGTTGAAGATCCATGTCTGGCATGGGTTCCGCGATCAGGTTCAGGCGGCGTTCGACGCGTTCGTCGACGCGTTTAACGATGAAAACGCGTTTGGGATTGTCGTTTCGGCGGACAGCATGATTTCCGACGTCAATCTCAGTGATCGTGTCCTGGCCGGAAAAGAAAACAAGGAACATCCGAACCTGATTTTTTCCACGGCGGATTATTTCCGTTTCTGGAGCGGGGAAGGAGTTCTTTTCACGCCGTTGGACGATTACTTCGCGCATCCGCAGTACGGTCTGGCCCCGGAACGGATCAGAGCGATCGACGCGCGGATCCCGGTACCGGGGAAGCGAACGGTTTTTCCGCTTTGGTACACGCCGTACTTCCTTTTTTATAACGATACCTGGGGCCAGCGGTTAGGTTTTTCCGGACCTCCGGAAACGTTCGAGGCGTTCGCGGAGCAGAGCTGCGCCGCATATCAGGCGCTTATGGACGACGAAGACCGCGAGAATAACGGGACCGGCGGCTGGATTATATCCGGCGCTCCCGGAACGGCGGTCAGCTGGCTCAGCGCGTTTGAGGCTGGAAAAATCGATTTCTCGGACCTTTCCGCGGCGGCGCCGGGAGAAGCGTTCCTGAAAGCGGTCAGCGCGCTGCGGAAGCTGTTTGACGATGGCTGTGTCTGGCAGAGCCGGCTTTCGGAGCCTTACGCTTATTTCGCTGATCATGAGGCGCTTTTTTATTCAGGAACAGCGGCTGATCTTCCGTTTCAGCGGATCGCGTTTGCTGAATCCGAAACGAACAGCGCGGACGATTGGCGGCTGATTCCCTATCCAGGAATATACGGGGAGCGGACCGAGGTTTTTGCTGAGACGTTTTCGGCTGGTATTGTTGTCCAGTCGGCCGCGGAGCAGTTCGCTTCCTGGCTGTTCCTGTCGTACATTTTAGATGAAGCCCGGCTGTCCGATTGGGCGGGCGCGGCGATGGGGATCCCGATCGTGGGCGAGGCGGGACTTTCTTCGAACGTTCGGAAGAAGCTGGACCGGAAGCTGGCGGCGGCGCTTTACGATGGGGCCGAGCCGACGGCTTACGAATTTCCGGCGAATTGGATTACGGTCAAGCCGGTTTTAGCGGATGGGTTCGCGTTCGCGTTTGCTCCTGGCGCGACGATCGATTCCGCGCCGGTTATTTGGGAACAGGTCTTGCAGACGATCAAGGAAATCAGTCAATTGAGGAGATGAAGGCGGGTTTTGAAATGCGAAAAGGTATCGAAATGATCTGTTTAGGGCTGTTATTGACGCTGGGGGTCAGCGCCTGTTCAACGTTCGTTCCCGCGCCAATCGAACGGACGGATCAGGCCGCGGCGACGGCGCGGGTTGAAACCGAGATCGCGGACCGCGTTTATCAGACCGTGACACGGGAGGCGCTGGAAGCGCTGATCCGGAAGCTGTCTGAAACGCCGACGGCGTCGATAACGCCTACGTTGGCCCCGACGGCTACGGCGACGCTAGTCTCAACTTCGACAGAGACGCCGACGGCTACGTTTACGTTAACCCCGACGGCCACGCTGACCTCTACTTCGACTCGGACGTTGACTTTTACTCCGATTCCGACCTTTACTCCGACTCGGACGATGACTTTCACTCCGGTCCCGACCTCTACTCCGACTCGGACGTTGACTTTTACTCCGATTCCGACCTCTACTCCGACTCGGACGATGACTTTCACTTCGGCTCCGACTTCAACTTTCACTTCGGTCCCGACTTCCATTCCGACGGAAACGGTCGGGCCAGCTTTGACCGGGACCGCTCCGCTGACTTTGCCGTTCGCGCCGACGGCGGACGATGGGTCTTGTCTTTTCTGTACCCGGGAGTTTAAAGCGCCGCCGCGACCGGGCCAGACGATCGCTCCAACGGCTGCGCTGGCGGAAACCGCGGATGCGGATAGCTCCCTGGAGCGTCCAGGTCCGGTTTTCCCGGCTGAACCCACGGATGACGGTGGATCGGCTTCCTTTGGACCGGACCGGGAAACTGCGTTGACGCCGGCGGATTCTCCGGAGGACATCTCTGGCGTTCCGGAGCTGGTTATCACAGCGGTTCCGTCCGAATCCACTCGTGCTGTGACGGCTGTGCCCGGGACGGACGAGGCCAGCGCGCGGGTCCGCGTTCTTTCCGTTGCGTCGGGGGAACCCTATCCGGTCAGCGTCCGGCAGCATAAGCCTGCCCTGATCTATACGGTTGATGGCTCCGACTTAAAGCTGACGGTACGTGACCCGGATGCGGCGAATTCGTTCCGGCTGCTCACCCGCGACATGGGCGTCCTGATTTCGGATAGCGATCAGAAGTTTGATCTGATTTTTTCTGTTCCGGCGGAGGTTGAGCTCGTGGAATTAGCGGAAATCGCGGTCGATAAAACGCGCATGGAAGCGACGTTCCGAACAGAGCCTGGGCCTGCCGTGATCCCGGTTCGAATACCTGTCGGCGCGGGGGTGCGGTTTTCTGTGCGTTTCGACCAGCGTTCCTCCGGAACGGTCGATTTCGTTCCCTGGAGCGGCTCGCCGGTAACGTTCGGTCCAGTTCGCCAGGTCGATTGGGAATCGTGCTGCGGATTGACCGAGATTTATTTTGTCGTTCTTCGGTCCGGTTCCGGAGCCGCATTTTTCAGCGCGGAGCTGATCCCCGGAATTTTCGGGAACTAAGCGGCGGATTTAAACGTATTAGCGATATGAGGATGAAACATGACATCATGGCTTGAAAGAGGTGGTTTAATGAAAAAAATAATGGTTCTGATCGGCGTTTTTGGGTTGATCCTGATGATAGCGCTGTCCGCGGCGGCGCAGTCTACGACGATGATCGGCGGGTCGATACGTTTCGCGCCCGGCGCGACGAGTCAGGTGATCAGCGGGCGGCTCGACGGCGGGGTTGCGGTGCGCTATGAGTTCTACGCTTCCGCGAATCAGTCTGCAACGATTACGCTGAATTCGGACACGAACGCCGCGGTTCTGGGCGTGAAAACGCTGACGGGGCAGGTCCTGCTGAGTCTGGACGCGCGCAGCGCGACGTTTGGGATGCCGCTGCCGGTTTCGGGCGGATACGAATTGCTCGTGTATAATCCGGGGCCGATAGCGACAAATTTTTCGTTCCTGCTTTCTATTCCGCCGATTTCGACGAAGCCAGCCCAGACCGCGATTCCGGCGAATCCATATTACCCTGTCCCGGGTTCCTGGCAATATCGGTTGGGCGGAACGATCCAATTCGCAAAGGGCGAAACGATGACAGAGATCGCCGGTACGGCGGAGGGGGGGAGCTGTACCCGGTACGATTTTTACGCCGGGAACGATTACCTGCTTCTGGCGACCGTTTCGTCGGATAATTCCCGGGTGAATCTGGGACTGTCGGATAATACCGGGACGCTCTACGTCAGCAATGCGAATCAATTCGGGACGATTCGGCAGCTTTTGTCGAAAACGACGAAGTATAATCTTGACGTCTGCAACCCGGATATGGCGGCGACTGGGTTCCGGCTGACGTTCGTTATCCCGGCGCGGGTCCGCTTCGCCCCGAACACGAACAGCACGCGGCTGACCGGGGCGGTCAAAGCCAACGGCGTCGTTTCGTATACCGCCTATGCAGCGGCGGGACAAACGATGATAGTCGGGCTCCAGAGCGGAACGACTCAGCCGAACGCTTTCCTGCGAATCAGCGGTATTGAAGACGGGACCGTTTTCCTGGATCATACGGCGAAGCTAACATATTGGAGCGGCGTGCTGCCGCGGCGGCAGGACTACCTGATCGAGGTGGTTTCTTTCCAGCAAGCGACGAATTATTCGCTATCGATTCAAATCTATTAAAGGTTCTGAGCTGGATATTGCGGCTGAGGGCGTCTCGAAACCATTCAGGAAAAAAGCGTTTTGAGACGCTCTTTTTCCGGATATAACAGGGATGAGTCTTTTTTCGAGCTGCCGCGTATATAAAAATAAGAAATGGAGGGCGCGTATGAACGACGATCGTCAGGGATGTCTTGGATTTTTTCTTAAAACTTTTCTTTTGTCGAAAATTTATAACTGGCTTCAGGAGACGTTCGGTTATAAATCGGGGAATTGCTGCGGCTGCGGCTGCGGGCTGATTATTCTGGTCGTCTGCGGCGTGATTTTCCTGAAGCTATTCTTCGGGACGGATTTTCTGGATTTCGGGTTTTAGGATGATTCCGCGTTATCAGGTGATTCCGCGGACGTTAATCTTTGTTTTTCATCGCGATCGCGTGCTTCTCCTTCGCGGGGCGGAGACGAAAAAGAATTTTCCCGGGCTGTATAACGGTTTGGGCGGGCATGTCGAGCATGGGGAGTCGGTCCTATCTGGCGCGGAACGCGAGCTTTTCGAGGAGAGCGGGATTCAGGGCGTCGAGTTGGAGCTTTGCGGACTGTCGATCGATTCAACGCGTCCGGACGTCGGCGTCGAGGTGCATGTTTTCCGTGGCGAGGTCGACCGGGAAATTGCGCCCGTCGCGTCCGCCGAAGGCGAGCTCGAATGGGTCCCGGTTTCGGAGCTCGGGCGGCTTCCCGCGCTCCCGGATCTGGTTCCGTTCGTAGAGCGGGCCTGCGATCGGAAAAGCGGCGGGCGAATTTTCTACGCGGTAGCGAACTGGAACGCGGAGACCGGGGAACAGCTCCGATTTTTTGTTTGAGGCTTCGGGCCTCGCCGCGCAGATTGGCGCGGATTTTACGATTATCTGACGCAAAAATTCTCGACCCCTTTTTCGAAGGGGACTATACTTAGTTTCGGTTGAATTTAGATTCAAACGGATCGGCGGCGGTTTTTTCCGCCCGTCCGGAGGCAGGGTAACGAAACAAAGGAAGGAAATTGAGAATGGAAAAGGTTTTTAAGTCTGTCAAATTGGATATTCGCTGTACCCCGGTTTTAGATCCGGATTATATCCCGTTCGCGAAGTTTTACGAGGCATTCCTGAAAACGGCGACCGAGCCGATCGCGATTTCGATTGAACGCGAAGACGGTCAGGTTCAGGTTTTTGAAACGAAGATTCATGGCATTGCCGAGAAATTTGATGTCGATTATCTCGTTGTTGAACGGATCGTAAAATTCATGATCTGGGCGCGCGGCGGCTTTCGGCTGACGATCAGCGGCGATCGGAAGATCGGCGAAGCGATCGCGGCGGCGTATTCGGCGGACGGGAAGCGATCGTTCGATTTCCATTTCATGACGAATGTGTATGAAAGGCCGTTTGAGGTTGTCCTGACGGACTACGCGTCGCGGCCGAGCCCGTACCAGAAATCCGTCTCGATCGGAAGGCATTTAGACGGCTGTCGGATTGGATTTGACGCCGGCGGTTCCGATCGAAAGGTTTCGGCGGTTATCGACGGCGAGCCGGTTTTCTCTGAAGAGGTCGTCTGGCTCCCGAAGGTGACGGCCGATCCGGCTTATCACTATGATGGAATTTTGGACTCGTTCCGCCGCGCCGCCGCGCACCTGCCGCGCGTCGATGCGATCGGCGTTTCTTCGGCTGGTATTTATATCAACAATGAAACGAAGGCCGCGTCGCTCTTTCTTCAGGTCCCGAAGGCCGATTTTGAAAAGACGGTGAAGCGGATTTATATTGACGCGGCGAAGGAGATCGGCGCGGATATCCCGCTGGTGGTCGCGAACGACGGCGACGTTACGGCGCTGGCAGGGGCGATGAGCCTGAACGCGGATTCGGTTCTGGGGATCGCGATGGGGACGAGCGAGGCGGCGGGCTTTGTCGATCGTGAAGGCAATATTACGGGCTGGTTGAACGAGCTGGCGTTCGCGCCGGTCGATCTGGCGGAAAACGCGATGATCGATGAATGGTCCGGGGATATTGGCTGCGGCGTTAAGTATTTCAGTCAGGACGGCGTGATTAAATTGGCGCCTGCCGCCGGGATTGATTTGTCGGCGGCTGAAACGCCGGCGGAAAAGCTGAAAATTGTTCAGAAGCTGATGGCTGATGGGGACGGGAACGCTGCGAAGATTTATGAGACGATCGGAGCGTATCTGGGTTACGCGCTGAAGCTTTATTCGCTTTTCTATGACTTGAAGGAGGTTCTGCTGCTGGGACGCGTCGTTTCAGGGAAGGGCGGCGATGTGCTGCTGGAGACGGCGAAGCAGGTTCTCGCGGCGGAATATCCGGAGCTGAAGATCAATTTGTCGCTGCCGACGGAGAAAACGCGCCGCGTGGGCCAGTCGGTCGCCGCGGCGAGCTTAGCGGAGATTCGCAGGTAAGCGGCTCCGGTTGGAACGGACATGTTCTATTTTCGGATGCGATTGAAGAATCGAGGACCTCGCCCCGCGGGGTCTTTTTTATGTCGGGGTGAGCGTTCCGCTGAATGCGCCGCGCTGAAAGGGAAGACAACGTGAGCAGGGAAGCGTCGGAAAATGGACAGGATGGCGATATACCGCGCGTCAGCGTCAGCGTTTTTTGGTACAATAGCGATAGCTCTTAAACGGAAACGAGGACAGGATGGGTAAAAAGATTGATTTCCAGGAAACAACCAACGATTTGCTGACGCGAATCGATATTCATAATAAATTCGGCGGTAAGGATATCGACCGCTGGATGCTGGATACGCTTGATTTAAAGCCGGGCAGCAGGATTCTGGACGTTGCCTGCGGCGGGGGAAAGCAGTGCGTTTCATTTCATCAGTACCTGCACGGGAACTGTGAAATTGTCGGCGGCGATGTCAGCCGCGAGCTCCTCGATCAGGCTGAGGTCGAAAACGCCAAGCTGGGGAATCCTTTTCGGATCGTTCCGCTCGACTTCGATCAGCGCTTTGAATTTCCGGATAATGCGTTCGATCTGGTTTCCTGCTGTTTCGCGATTTATTACACGAGCGATATTCATTTTACAGTTCCGGAAATGCGTCGCGTCCTGAAACCGGGCGGACGATTGTTCACGACCGGGCCGATGCCTGAGAATAAGCGCGTTTTTTACGATATTATTCGGGAGGCGACCGGGAAAGAAATTCCGCCGATGCCCGGAAGTTCGCGCTACAGCTCGGAGATTTATGACGAAATCGCGGCGACGTTCGCGAAGGTTGACACGCATATTTTTGAAAATCCGCTGACGTTTAAGACGGCCGCTCCGTTCATGGCTTACGCGCGGGCGTCGATGTCCGAGGATCGGCGCTTATGGAAATCGCTGTTTGCAACGCATGCCGAATTCGAGGACGTGATGTCGAAGATTCATCGCGTCGCGGATAAATATATCGAACGCGACGGTGAAATTGTGATGACGAAGGTCGTCGGCGGATTCGTCGCGACGAAATAACGGACCGCCGAGGGGCGATGGAAAATATGACTTTTTTTGGGAAGCGCGTCGTTTTTTTAGGCGCGCATCCGGATGATATTGAATTGGGGTGCGGCGCGCTGCTGGCGCGGATCGCGCCGGTGACCGAGGTCCGCTGCGTGACGTTTTCGGATAATCAGAAAAACCCGCTTCTGACGAACCTGATCGAGGAGCATTATGCATCGATGGCGGTTCTGGGCGTTCCGAAGGAGAAGGTTACGCTTCTGAATTTTGAGACGCGGCGGTTCCCTGACGCGCGTCAGGAAATTTTAGAGGCGATGCTGAAAATTCAGCGCGAATTTGATCCGGATATTGTCTTCGTGCATACGAAAGCCGACGTTCATCAGGATCATCATACGATGACGGCGGAGGCGCTCCGCGCGTTCCGCGGGCGAACGGTTCTCGGTTTCGACGTTATCCGTTCGTCGTATGGGTTTTTTCCGGATTTTCTCGTTACGGTCGACGAGGAGGACGTTGAGAAGAAGATTCTGGCGTTAAGTCAGTATCAGACGTATCGGTCGAAGTATTATTTTAATCAGGAGCTGACGCGGTCGACGTTGATTCGGAACGGCGCGATCGGCGAGCGGCGGTTTGCCGAGGGGTTCGATATTCTCCGGATTGTAGCGTCGTTTGGTCTCCCCTCGTAAGCGTAAGCGGGGCGGAGCAGAATCAGCAGAGATCGGGGTTGGCCGTCGCGCTGACTCCTTTTTTCGTTCTGAATCTGAAGGAGATGAAGGTCATGGGCACGAGGCGAACGAACGCGTCCAGCGGACAGTCCCTTATCTTCGGGGACCGGTTCATTTTGAAGAGTCGGAAACGGTCGGATTTTGTCCTTTGGGCGGGGATCCTGATTTTTTGTGTCTGGATAGCGGTCGGGCTGAACTTTTTTGACGATTACGGTGGGTTCACCGACGAGCTCGTCGAGGTTCAGACGGCGTCGGTCAACGTTAAGTATATTTTTTCGAAGCTTCCGGTGTTGGCGGGTGTGCGTTCGTTGAAGCTCCCGATGTATGGGGAGCTTGACGAGCTGCCCGACCTGCTGACATACAAGGATCGGGTTTACGGCGTTACGGCGCTGCTGCCGACGGTTTTTATCAACCTGCTTCCGGGCGTGTCGCTAAACCTCGCGCAGTTCCTGAAATTCAGGCGGCTTTATATTTTTCTGACGGTTGTGTTTGCGGCGGGTTGTTTTTTCGTGTATCTTCGAAGGCGCTGGCAGTGCGGCTGGACGCCGGTTTTCGGGCTGGTCGTCCTGATCCTCTCGCCGCGTTTTTTCGCGGAAAGTTTCTATAATTCAAAGGATATCGTCTTTTTTGCCTGGTTCCTGATTGCGTTGAGCTGCTGCGGCGCGTACATGGCCGATCGGTCGCGGCGGGCGATCGGGTTCTTCCTGCCTGCGTTCGCGCTGACCGCGAACGCGCGCTATTTTGGTTTTGGCTTGCTTCCCGCGTTTCTGGCGCTGATCGCGCTGACGGAGGCGCGGGCTGGGCGGCCGCTGAAAGAGATTCTGCGGCTGGAGTTCCTGACGCTGGTCGGGTCGGTCGCGTGTTTTTATCTGGTTTCGCCGTATCTCTGGGAGATGAATCTCGGGTCGATCCTGAGCGGGCTGACGTTTGTTACGAACCTGCCGGGAATCGGCGACGCCGAGCTGTTTTTGGGGACGCTGGCTGCTCCGCGCGACGTTCCGCTGTACCTGGCGGTTTGGATCGGAATTACGACGCCGGTTTTTTATCTCCTGCTGTTCCTGATCGGCGCGGGCGGCGCGATTTTGTCTGTGCTTCGGTCAAATGGGCTTCGAAGAGTTTCAGGGAACGTCCTTTTCGACCTGTTTTCGCTCGGGCTGATACTTGTTTATTATGTGTTGATCGTGCTGTCCAAAGCGACGATTTATCATGGGTGGCGGCACGCGTATTTTCTCTATGCTCCGATGCTCGTGCTGATTGCGAGTGGATTCGATCGGCTGAGTACCGGGATCAGTCGGGAACCAGCCTGGGCGAAGGCGGGAAGAGGAATCGTCATAGCCGGGTGCTTCCTTTCTTTTGGCTTCACTGCGTTCTGGATCGCCGCGAACCATCCGCTGGATTTCGCGTATTTTAACGCGATCGGACGGCCGATTGCCGCTGGATTTTCCCGTGATTCATGGGGCGTCGGGTCCCGTCCCTGTATCGAGTATCTGGCGCATGCGACTTCGAAGGAGCAGCTGCAATTTGGCGTCAACGAGGACCTGACGTATGGGGCGTCTGAGTTTACGCTCTGGGCGCTTCCGGAGAGTGTCTCTTCCCGGTTCAGGGTGGTGTGGAAGACGGAGAATGCGGATGCGTTCTGCTACTCTTATAAAAATTATCCAGGAAACGATTATCAGCGTCCCGGCTTTCGGTTGGTGAAGACGTTTTTCGTGGATGGTGCCGCGGTTGTGGGTGCGTATGTGCGGGAGTAGTTAAATTTTCGCAACACGCTGCAAATTTTATTTGCGTTTTGTAATAAGCATTCCATTACATATATCAGGATTGACAGCTGAGGTTGGTTTGATATTATATATCTAGCTTAGGTAAAACGTTTTACTAAACAGACTAAATTTTTTAATTTGATAAAAGGGAGGCAGTATGAAGAAGATTTTGAAATACTTTCTATTTTTTGCAGCCATCTGTGTTGTTTTTTTTGAAATCGGCGGCAGCGTAATTGCTCAATCGAATTCATCAAAATTGCGTATAGCCTTTATTCCTCAGCTTATCGGGATCCCATATTTTACGGCAATGGAGGATGGCGGAATGAAAGCCGCTGAGGATCTTGATGTTGAGTTTCTCTATACTGGGGCGACGCAGGCAAGTGCGGCTGAGCAGGTAAAAATTTTGGATAGTCTGATTCGACAGGGGGTCGACGCGATTGCTATTTCAACACTTGATAGCTCGTCAACCAATCCTTATATCGAGAAGGCGCAAGAGGCCGGTATTCATGTTTTTACTTCGGACTCTGATGCGCCAGACAGCGGTCGAGAATTTTATGTCGCGCAGGCGCTTGATAAGGATTTAGGATATATCTTAGTCGATGAGCTTGCTGCTCAAATTGAAAATCAGGGACAGATCGGAATTGTTTCCGGTGAATCTACTGCGACAAATCTGAACACATGGATTGACTATATGAAGGAGCGGATTGCGCAGGAATATCCTGATATTGAAATTGTTGACGTCAGATACACCCAGGGTGGAAGCAGCGAGCAGGCTCTGAAACAAGCTCAGGAGCTAATGACAAGGTATCCTGAACTGAAGGGCCTCATTGCCGTTGCGTCTTCAACCATTCCTGGTGTTGCGCAGGCCGTTCAGCAAGAAGGCCGCGCTGGCGAAATTGCGGTTATTGGTTATGGATCCCCCGCGACCGTAAAGCCTTATATGGATGCCGGAGTGATGGCAAAGTCAATCCTTTGGAATGCCTATGAGCTTGGATATCTTACTGTTTGGGCTGGAAAAATGGCTGTTGAAGGAAAACCATTTGAGGAGGAGAATCATGTTGAAGGCCTTGATCATCCTGTGAAATACTTTGAGGATGAGAAAATCCTTTTGCTTGGTGATCCGCTCGTTATTACTCCGGATAACGTTAATAATTTTACTTTTTAGCGAACAGTTCCGTCTTTCGATTCCAAACGCCGATCGTATCGGGCCGGCGTTTGGAATAAAAAAGGGTATTATGAATATTCCATTGCTGAAACTGGTTTCTATTGAAAAATCTTTTGGTGGAATAAAGGCCTTGAGGAATGTCAGCCTTGATTTGGATCGAGGCAAAGTTTTATCGATAGTAGGCGAGAATGGCGCTGGCAAGTCGACCTTAATGAAGATTGTTGCAGGCGCAATTCAGCAGGACTCAGGTGAAATCTGGATGAATGGCGAAAAAGTTTTTTTTCAATCGCCGCTTGATGCCATGAAAAAAGGTATTTCGATCGTTTTCCAGGAACCTAATATATTCTCTGATCTATCCGTTCTTGAAAATATTTTTTCTGGAAATGAGCTCGTGAATCGAAGTGGATCGGTTGATTGGAAGAAAATGTATGATTCAGGAGTCAGCGCATTAAGATTGGTTGGCTTATCTGAGGATGTGCTAAGTCTTTCAATGAGCGAGTTATCCATAGGAAATCAGCAGTTAGTTCTTATTGCCCGAGGAATTTATAAGGATTGCAGCGTTCTTATATTAGATGAACCGACTTCAATCTTGAGTCATAACGAATCTGAAAAGTTGTTTGAGATTATTGCGAAGCTTAAATCCAGAGGTGTCAGCATTCTATATATTAGTCACCGTATTCCCGAAGTTTTAAGAATATCTGACAATATTATTGTGATGAGAGATGGCCAGGTTACTGGAAGCGTGAGTCCTGACCAAGTTGATGAAACGAAAATTGTGACTGCCATGTCTGGCAGATTGATTGATACAGAAGTTTTTGTTCCTCGTTCATACGAGGAAAAGCCTCCAATTCTCAGGGTTAAAGATTTGTGTTGCGGCGCCGAGTATCAGGATATTTGTTTTGAGTTGCGCCCGGGAGAGATTTTAGGATTTTACGGTCTTGTTGGGGCCGGCAGGAGCGAAATCGCGCGTGCTGTTTTTGGATACAAGAAACCTGAAAAAGGGCAGGTTCTTTTGGAGAATGAGGACATAACAGGGCTGCGGATCGCTGAAATCGTTCGGCGGCATATTTATTACGTTCCTGAAGATCGAGGCGCTCAAGGTTTATTTCAGGGTCATTCCGTCTTGGAAAACATGAGTGCTCCATTTTTAGATAAGATATCTGATCGATTCGGCCTTATTTTAAAAAAAGAAGAGCGAAAGATTGTTCACGAAAACATCGAAAAATATTCGATTAAGACGGATTCTTCGGATGCACTTATCAATAATTTGAGCGGAGGGAGTCAGCAGAAGGTTCTTTTCTGTCGATGGCTGTTGAATAGGCCGGGAGTCCTGATTTTGGATGAGCCAACTCGCGGTATTGACGTGATGACGAAGACAGAGATTCATAAATTTATTATGGATTTAGCGATGCAGGAGGTTGCAATTATATTGATATCTTCCGATCTAAAGGAAATTATTGAATTGTCTGATCGAATCATCGTGTTTCGTAAAGGAAAAATTACGGGAAGCTTTATTCATGTTGCATTTAAAGAAAGAGAGATTCTGGCGGCTGCGCTTGGTTTAGCGTAGTTATATTAATATGTTTACAATTATGTTGATTTGTGAAAAGGACGAATGATGGAATCGCACGTTGAACTTGTACATCGATGGATTGAAGACCACCCTGATGAAGTTGTTAATTTGCTAACGGATCTGATTCGGGTCCCGAGCGTGACGCCTTATTTTAATGAAGAAAAAATGTATATGCGCGAAGGAGACGCGCAGCGGGTTCTTGAAAAATATCTAACCCAGATGGGGATGAAAACTGAATTTAGTTATCCTGATCCGATTCGACTCGCGAAGTATGAAGGAAAAGCGGGCTATTATCCGAATTACACTTTCGAAGATCGCCCTAATTTGTATGGAATTTATAAAGGAACTGGAGGCGGTCGGTCTCTTCTGCTTTCCGGGCATATTGACGTTGTTGCACGCGGCGTTGGCTGGACGGTTGATCCGTTCGGCGGGTACAGGAAAGATGGAAAAATATATGGGCGGGGCGCTGTTGATATGAAAGGCGGGATTGCCTGTATGACAGTTGCATTTAAAGCGATTCAAGAGTGTCATATTCGGTTAAAAGGCGACGTTCAAATCGGTACGGTTGTAGGCGAGGAGGCTGGCGGTATGGGGACGTTAGCCTTTGTAGATCATGGATATCGTGCGGATGGATGCCTGATAACAGAGCCGACCCATTTGAATGTCGCGCCGTTATGCAGAGGAATTTTATGGGGAAAGATTACGATTCCAGGACGAAATGGGCATATCGAATTACCACAGGGGGATTGGCGAACGGGTGGAGCGGTCGACGCGATTGACAAATTGACGGTCTTTCTTGACAAGCTGAAGGAATTGAATCGGAAATGGGCGCAGTCGAAACAACATAAGTATTTACCGATACCTTGTCAAATTAATATTGCGCAGATAAACGCAGGGGAATTTCCGACGACGTTTGCCAGCTCGGCCGAAGTTATCTTTAACGCACAATATTTACCTGAAGAGAAAGATGATAATGGGTTAGGCGGTAAGGTCAAGATCGAGATTGAGGACTTTATTAAGGAATTTGCTCAAGCTGACGATTGGCTAAAAGAAAATCCACCTATCGTAACATGGATTGTTGATGCTGATTGCGGAGAGACCTTAGACGATCAACCCTTTTTCCATGTTGTTCGTGAATCTGCAGAGAAGACGAATGCCAGGTCACTTGTGGAAGGGATTTGTTGTCATACAGATATGGGTTGGTTTTGTAATGTTGGAATACCAACGATAAATTTAGGTCCTGGCGATCCTCGCCTGGCACATCAGGCGAACGAATTTGTTGAGATTTCGGAATTGGTTCAATGTACAAAGATTATATCGTCGCTTATTTTGGAATGGTGTGAGCCAACTATTCAGCAACAGGATTGACTGCAAAAAGGGAATTCAATGTTCGCGAGATGCATACCTAAACCTGGGAGAAGAGAATATTTCACTTTTTTTCTGCTATTTGTAGAAATAATTGTTTTTGGTTTTATTGCGCCTAATTTTTTATCGAGTCGAAACCTTTTTCGCGTCATACAGAATTCGGCTGAAATATCTATTATCAGCATTGGTATGACAATCGTCATGTTATTAGGCGGAATCGATCTTTCGGTCGGTTCTGTGATGGGTGTTGTCGCTATCGTTGCGGGGTACATGATCCAAGCGGAGGCTCATAGCTTCCTTATTTTATTGGTTGCAATTTTTATTGGGGTTGCGCTTGGAATGGTCAATGGCCTGATCATTACGTTTTTTGATATTCCAGATATGATCGTTACGTTGGCGACAATGAATATTTGGCGCGCAGTGATCTTTATGCTTTTAGGGGGACGATGGCTTACTGGGCTTAATCCAGCTTATAGCTCGGTAATGCGGGCGCGAATATTCGGCGTTCCGATTTTATTAGTGATTATATTAGTGATATATTCTATTTCTTATTATATTATGATGTATCGGAGATTTGGCCGTTCGATTTATGCAATCGGAAGCAATCCTGTTGCGGCTTACCTAAGCGGTGTCAGAATTGCGAATGTCAAAGTAAAGTCCTATGGCCTTGCAGGTGCGCTGGCTGCAATGGCGGCAATGTTGTATATTGCCCGAATGGGTAGTGTCGAGATGACAATTGGAAACGATACCGCTATCTCCGCAATTGCGGCTGCGACGATAGGTGGAATTGGGATGAGAGGCAGCGGTAGACGGGGCAGTGTCATTGGGACGTTGGCAGGCGTATTGTTTATCGCATTCCTCAGAAATGGAATTGTTATCCTTGGAATACCGTCTTTGCTTGAGAACTGTTTTATTGGACTTTTGATTATTATCTCCGTGTTTTTTGATACGGTACTGTGGCCAATAAGAGATCTTCGAAATAAAGTGAGTCGGAAATGAGAAAAATTGCTGTTTTTTTTGTGTCCAGCAGAACGAGGATGCTAATTTTTCTGTTAGCTGTTGAAATTCTCTTGTTATCATTTTTAAGCAGGTATTTTCTAAGTATTCAAAACCTTATCGAGCTAACCCAGTTTGGCGCAGTTTTGCTGCTTCTTGCGCTTGGCGAGTCGATCGTTATGCTATCGGGACGCGAGGGAATTGACCTTTCCATCGGTGCAATCCTAAGTTTATCCGGGGTTATATTTGGTCTTTTAATTCGTGCGGGTGCGGGTTTACTGATAGCGTTAGGTTTGACCGTCGCTGTCGGATGTGTTTTCGGATTCGTAAACGGACTTTTGATTTCAGTTGCTAAGATCCCTTCTTTGATAGCAACACTGGGAACACAATACATTTTTAGTTCCCTTGCTCTGTTTCTGACGGGTGGAATCCCGATTAGCGGCTTTCCCGAATCGTTTAAATTCCTCTCTTTAAAAAGTACTTTCGGAATACCCAATCAAATTTTATTTGTCGCGTTTCCAGTCTCTGCTGCGATTCTTGTTCTGATGTATATGACGAAATTTGGGCGGCAGGTATACCTCTTGGGAACGAACCCGGAAGCTGCAAAATTCGCTGTTATAGATGAAAAGAAAATAAAAATAGAGATTTATATGATCGCTGGTCTTTTGGCGTCGTTTGGCGCAATTATCAATAATTCCTGGATCATGACTGCGAGGGCTGACGCCGGAACCGGACTTGAGCTTCAGGCAATTACGGTGGCTTGTTTAGGCGGTATCGCGGTAGAAGGTGGAAAGGGTAGTTTGGGCGCTGTAATTGTAGGCGTATTGGTGCTGACGATTCTGAATTCAGGGCTGCAAATTGCTAATGTTAATTCTGTTTGGCAATTAGCTGTGTTAGGAATCGTTTTGCTGGCGGCGGTTGTCTTTAATCAGGCCGTGCGAAAATTTTTAAAAATATAAAGCAAAGAATCAGTCAAAACCGCACGAATTTTTAAGGCGCTGCGTAATTTTCTCGATAAACCGGATCTGGGAATATGACCCTCAAGATTGGTTAATAAATAATTAAAAATCGGAGCTGAAGACGAATTTTGCATCGGCACTCAGTTCCGATTTTTCTTCACATTGCGTTCTCCTACTGAATCGCGACACCCGACCAGATAAATGTCCGCGAATCAGAGCGCGAACCGGCGGAGGAATAGATCGGCGAGCCATCCTCCTGTGAACCCGTCTGACGCACCGGCTGCACATACCACTTGATCGCGTGCGGCGCGGGATCGCTTGGGCGGAACGTAATCGGGACGATATACTTCGTATCGCGGACGTATTCAACGAGTTTCCGGCCCGTGCCCTGCGTAATATCTTCGATATTCACCTCATACGCCTCGTTTTCCAACAGCGTTCCAACGCCAGCCCATTGCAGCGTAATCGGGTCGCCGGAGGTGTTATAAGAAGCGCCGTCCGCGGGAAGCAGCAAATTCGGCGCGTCGTACGGCGGCGGATATGTCGGCGTCGACGTTGGGCCAGGCGTAACCTGCTCGCAGAGCGGAATGCTCAGCGTCGTCCCGGCAACCACGATATCGTTCATCAGCGCGTTATACTGACGGATAATATCCGTCGAAACGCCGTAATTCAGCGCAATTCCCAAGAGCGTATCGCTCGCGGTTACGACGTATTCGTATGAGCCGCAGGCTGCCAGCGTTGCCTGACGATCCGTCAGCGTCCCGGTCGCCATCGGTGTCGGCGTGATGGTTGGCTGCGGAATTTTGAGCGTCATTCCCGGGGACAGGTAGCAGTTCGAAGAAAGATTATTTTCCATGACGATCGTCTGAATCGACACATTGAACAGCGCCGCGATCGTCGAACAGAGATCGCCCTCCTTAACCTCATAATCGATCGGCGCCAGCGGCGTTGCGCTCATTTCCAACGTCGGCGTGTACGTCATCGTCGGCGTCGGGGAGATCGTCGGCGTACCGGACTGGGTCGGACGCGGCGTCGGCTCCACGACCATCCCGGTACTTTGCATGAAAATAAAAACCAGTCCGGCCCCGATCCCGAAAATCAGGATCAGCAGTCCGATCGCAATCGGCAGGCTCAGCCGGATTTCAGGAATCCGCGGTTTTTTTCGCAGTGCGTCTGTTTCGCTTGCCGCGGCCGTATTTCTCGCCGCTGGGCCCGCTTCCTGCTGCGCGCCTGTAAAGACCCGTCCGCAAACTAAGCATCTTGTTGCGGATACGTTCATCCTCGTTCCGCAGGTCGGACAAATCTTTGTTTTCGTCTGTTGGTTTTGTTCTGTCATGCGCCCTGTCGTTTTCCTCACCCGTCGACCGCTGACTCACGGGTCCTTACGGTTTCCTTCCCTGAAAAGAACTCATCGGCGTAGATCGGATCAATCCGTTTCTACGGTGAATTCTGAGCCGATTATATCATGTTATGATTGGCGCATGAAAGAACGATGGTCGCTGTATCTGCATGTCCCATTCTGTCAGACCCGATGCAATTACTGTGATTTCGTGACTTCTGCGAAGCATGTCGGCCTGATTGCGCCGTACGTCGACGCGCTTTGCGCTGAGATCGCGATTACGTCCGGCCGGCTTATTGAGCGGGAAGCGGTGCATTCGGTCTACTTCGGCGGCGGGACGCCGTCGCTTCTGACGGCAGCGCAGACGGCAAAAATTTTAGGCTCGATCCGCATGGGGTTCGAGCTCGCCGACAACGCGGAAATTACGCTTGAAGCGAATCCGGGCGACCTGACGGTGGAACGGGCGGGCGCGCTGCGGGAGATGGGTATTAACCGGCTCAGTATCGGGATGCAGTCCGGCCATGACGACGAGCTCCGGCTGATGGGGCGCAGGCATACCCTCGCGGATACGATCCGCGCCGTCAAAATCGCGCGCGGCGCCGGCTTTGAAAACCTGAGTCTGGACCTGATTTTCGGATATCCGACTCAAAGCGGGGCCCGGTGGCGTGAGTCGCTTGAGCTCGCCTGCGCGCTCGGCCCGGATCATTTATCCCTTTACGCGCTGTCGATCGAAGCTGGAACGCCGTTAGCCGGGGCGATCCGCGGCGGTAAGCTCGCTCAGCTGGACGACGATCTCCTTGCCGATCGATACGATTTCGCCGTCGATTTCCTCGAACGGCGCGGCTGGACCCGCTACGAAATTTCGAACTGGAGCCGAAGTCCGGAATTTGAAAGCCGGCATAATAAGCAGTATTGGAAACTCGATCCGTATCTGGGGTTCGGCGCTGCGGCTCATGGCTTCATTGCGCATTCCCGAACGCGGAATGTACTGAACACGGCCGCATATCTTCGCAGGATCGACCGCGCGGGTCAGTCCCGCTCAGCGTTCCCTGCCGCTGCTGAAATCCGGCGGCAGTCGCGGGAGGACGAGATGCGCGACGCGATGATTTTCGGACTGCGCCTTCTCCGCGAAGGGGTGGACCTGAACCGCTTTGCCGATCGTTTCAGCGTACGCGCCGAAACGGTCTTCGCTGAATTTATTGGAAAACATTCCGCCGCGGATCGGATCATCGTCGCGGACGGTAGAATACGGCTGAATCCGCGCTGCGCGTTCGTCAGCAACCAGATTTTTGTGGACCTGATCTGAGGATTTATTATGAAACGATCACCTGCGTGCCGAGTCCGATCGTGTCGATCGCCAGCGTCGGGGTCCGCGGGGTACACCAGCGGTAAAGCCATTTCGCTTCTTCATTCCGCATATTCACACAGCCCCGGCTCATCGTCAGTCCCCAGTTCCGATGCCAGTAGGTCCCATGGAGCGCGACGCCGGTTGCCGGTTCAAAAAACGAGACCCACGGCACGCCCGGAAGCTCGTAAGCGTCAGGATCGTCGGTCAGATTCCCATCCCCCATATGCTTCGACGGCATTTTATTTTGAATATTAAACGTCCCCGTCGGCGTCGCCGTCGGGATCTGCCCATCCGGAACATCCTTGATAATTCCGGTCGAAACCGTTGTTCGGAAAATTTCCCGATCGTATTCGAACGCGGTAAGCTGCTGAAGCCCGATCTTGATTTCGATCCGTTTCTGGTTCCAGGGAACGTCGACCGATACTGGCGTCAGCTCGGAAGCCGGTATGATTCGCATGTGATCGGCTGCGATAAAATAGTCGAGGGAATCCACGTCAAAAAATTCGTCTTTCAGCCGGTACCAGGCCCGACCGTCCGGCCCGGTTTCGACGGCGACGACCCAGTGAACTGATTCATAATATAAACGATAAACGTTGCGCCAGCTTCCGTCACGGTTATGGAGCTTCGCCTGTGTAAACGGGACGGTGACTTCGCCGAGGACGCCCGGCGCCGGCGCGCTGTTCACCGAGTAATCGACCTGATTCAGCCGCGTATCGACGAGCTGAACGTGGCCAGAATGAATATATCCGCCCCAGACCCGGTACCAGTATGGGTTATAGCCGGGACCATGGTCCGATTTGACCTCATAATAAACGTTCATCAGGTCGTCCCGGAACGCCTGATAAATAATCCGCGCCTCGTCCCATGGCTGAGAATAGACGCTGAGGCTGGGGATCGCTACGCGAGCCTGTTTTCCGGCTGTGCCGACCGACGATGCGTCCGCGAACGCTGGGTTCAAATTAACCGTCGATAAAAACGCGCCCGCCCCGGCGGCGATGCCGGCTTTCAGGAATTGTCGCCGGGATGCGTCGAACTGATTCTTCATTCTCTGTCTGCAGCGCTGATCAAATTACCCATTTGATCCGTGGATTCTTCGTCAACGCAATATAAATCGCGTCGACTTGCTCGCGCGACTGGGCGGTAAAGGTATAGTTTACTGAAATATATTTCTTTTCCCGGCTGGGAACCGTTCTGAGATCAGCTTCGCTGACTTCAACGCCATTAGCGACGAAAGCTTTCAGGACGTCCGCTATCATCTCCGGGCTGTTCTCGCCAATAATCCGCATTGGCATTTCGCATGGAAACGTCAGGACTGGCTCCGACTCCGCTGTGTCCGGACTCAGCGGAATCACCTCGTCTGTATCGTTGCGCTCGCCTTCGAATTGATTAGTTCCGTCTTCTTTCATCTTCCATGCCTCCTTGCGCACGACCGTTGTCAAGCGCATGAATATATTTTACCAGCTAATTTTTAGCTTGATTTATGCGGAAAACGCAACGTATTGCTCCGCTTCTTTGGCAGGACAGGACAATCCACAGGCGCAAGGAAACTTTCTCGTTAAAAATCGCCTGCTTTTTACATGCCCCGCAAATACGCTTAGAACACGGTCCCGAACTGGCGGTCGCCAGCGTCGCCAAGTCCGGGAAGAATATACCCACGTTCGTTCAGGCGTTCATCGACGGCGGCTAAATGAATATCGACGTCGGGATGAGCCCGGGTCAGGGCGTCGATTCCTTCCGGCGCGCCGATCAGTCCAATGAATTTAATCCGGCAGGCGCCCCATTTCTTAACAATATGGATAGCGGCGATCGCGGAACCGCCGGTCGCGAGCATCGGGTCCAAAATGAACGCTAAGTTGAACGGGTGGTCTTTGGGTAGTTTATTATAGTATTCGACTGGTTGAAGCGTTTCTTCGTTTCGGTAGAAGCCGATATGAAAAACGTGGGCATTGGGGATCAGCGTCCAAATTCCTTCGACCATTCCTAATCCGGCGCGGAGAATCGGGATCAGCGCGATATGCTCGCGCATGACCTGTCCGCTGGTTTTCATCAGCGGGGTTTCAACGTCGATCGGGCGAATCGGCAGATCGAACGTCGACTCGTAACAGAGCAGCATGCCAAGCTCGTTGACGACCTGGCGGAAAACGGTCGGGTCGGTGTCGACGGATCGAAGAATGGACAGTTTATGCTGAATGAGCGGATGGTTGCTGATGGTGAGTTTTGACATGAAAGATCCTTCCATCGTCTTTGATGAATTTTTCTTATTGTATCGCGTTAAATTTAAGTCGGTATAATTTGGATAGCTTGAAGCTGTAGGAGGCTGCGGTTTGATCCATGAATGGTTCAGATTTTTCGAGTATTCCGCGAAGCGTGTCCGGGCCGCGAGTCTGGGCGCACCGCGGTGCGTCGGTGTCGTTTCCGGAGAATACGCTCTCCGCGTTTCAGGGCGCGATCGACGCGGGAGCGGATGGCGTCGAGTTAGACGTGCATCTGAGCTCAGACGGGCGTTTGGTAGTGACGCATGACGAAGATACGGTTCGGGTTACGGGAAAGCAGGGCCGGATCGCGACGATGACGCTGGCGGAGATCCGCGCGCTGAATTTCGCCGCCTTTCGTCCGGATGCGCCGTTTGAAACGGCTCCGACGTTGGACGAGGTGTTTGAATTGATCGCGCCGTCACGGCTGACGATTAATATTGAATTGAAGAATTCGATTGTGGCATATCCGGGAATGGAGGAGAAGACTCTGGCGCTGGTCGACGCATGGGGCTTTTCGGACCGGGTTCTCTACTCGTCGTTTAATCATGATTCGATGGCGAAAATAAGACGGCTTGACCCACGCGCGAAGGTTGGACTGCTTTTTCAGTTTTTCAGTTGGGGCGTTTTTCGCCGGGCGGCGGATATCGGAGCAGCCGCGCTGCATCCGCATTGGCGCCTGGCGCGGTTCGGCCCGTTCGTCGGCATGGCGCATCGGCATGGGCTCGCGGTTCACGGGTGGACGGTTAATTCTGTCTCCGGTTTTGAAGCCTGCCGCAGGGCGGGCGCAGACGCGGTGATTACGAATGATCCCGCGGCGGCGGTTCGATCGTTCGCTGACGGGGCCGCCTTACGAAATGGAAAATGAGTTTTCCCCGGGTAAAATTAAGGGGTTCCTTCCGGTGAAAACCTGTGAACGATTTATTCTTGATGATTGAGAAAAGGGGTCGATATATGAGCGCAGATAAGTCCGAGAACCGCTTAGACATGCGGAAGACGTTTCTGATTGGGTTGGGTTTCTTTTCGTCTTCGCTGCTTTGGTCCGTGTATAACAGTTTCGTTCCGCTGATTTTACGTGGTTTTATTCCGTCGACGACGCTAATCGGATCGATTATGACGATCGATAATATATTCGGCGTGATTTTCCAACCGTTGTTCGGGATGCTGAGCGACCGGACGCGAACGCCGATTGGAAAACGGATGCCTTATATTATGATCGGCGCGCCGGTTTGCGGAATTTTATTCGCCCTGATCCCGCGGATGCGCTCGCTGATCGCGCTGATGACGATCGTTATCCTGTTTAATTTTGTCATGTCGATCTGGCGTTCGCCGATGATTGCGCTGATGCCGGACCTGACGCCGGAGAAACAGCGGTCCCAGGCCAATGGGATTATCAACCTGATGGGCGGATTGGCGGCGATTCTGGCGTTCCTGGTCGGTGGAAAATTAGCCGACGCGTATGGACGCGCCGCAACGTTCCAGATGGCATCCGGAACGCTGCTGATCGCGGTCATTCTTCTTTTCATCTTTGTCAAAGAAAAGAAGCTGCCTGATCCGGCGGTTTCGGGCGCGGGCGAATCGGAGCTGGATTCGCTTCGGAACGGCGGCTTCGGCGCGTTTCGACGGCTGGCCCCCGAACGTCGGCGCGGGCTGGGGTTGATTCTGTTGGCGATTTTCTTCTGGTTCTGCGCTTTTAACGCGGTTGAGACATTCTTTACGCTGTACGCGACGACCACGTTTGGCCTGACCGATGGGCAGGCGGCGATGACGCTGGCGTTCTTCTCGGTCTCGTTCGTTGCGTTCGCGATTCCGGCGGGGTTTATCGGCGCGAGGATTGGCCGGCGTCAGACGATCCTGTTGGGATTAATTGGAATGATCGCTGTATTTTTGCCGATGAATTTTATCTCGAATCTGACGGTTGTCCGCGTCCTGCTGCTGTTAGCGGGACTCGGATGGGCCTGCGTCAATATTAATTCACTGCCGATGGTGCTGAATTTTGCGAATGAGGCTGAGCTGGGGACGTTCACCGGGTACTACTATTTCTTCTCGTTCGCGGCCGCGATTTTCAGCCCGATCCTGTTCGGCGTGCTGCGCGATTCGAGCGGAACGTATGCGACGCTTTTCGTGTATGCGCCGGTGTGCTTTGCGCTGGCGTGCGTTTGTGTTTTCCTGTTCAGGCAGGACGCGGCGACGGTTGACGAGACACAGGCGTAACCGGGGCAGGGGAGATCTTGCGCTGATCTTCCCTGCTGCCTGTCCTTATTCATCCCGGCCGGCCCGAACGTTTTTATCCTGCAGGCGACGCAGCCCTGCGGAAGGTAATCCCCGCGGTATCGTCGCCGGCATTCTCGTCATAATCGGCGAGGATCGTATCCCCATCCTTGAATTCGCCGCTCAGGAGCCGGATCGCCAGCGGGTCCTGAAGCTCGCGCTGAATTGCGCGCTTGATCGGCCGTGCCCCGAATTCAATATTGGTTCCGGCCCTGACGAGGAACGATTCGGCTTCCGGGGTTAATATCAGCTCGATCTTTCGTTCGGCCAGGCGTTTTGTCAGGCTGCGAAGCTGGATCGCCAGTATTTTCTTCAGGTCGTCGACGTTCAGCGCGTTGAAGACGATAATTTCGTCAATCCGGTTCAGAAATTCCGGCTTGAAGGTCTTCTGCAGTACCTGGTTCAGCAGATCCCGTCCGATTTTGATTTCCGGGTTATTTGCCCAGAGTTCCGACCCGGCGTTCGAAGTCATAATGACAACCGTGTTGCGGAAGTCGACCGTTCGTCCCTGCCCGTCGGTCAGCCGCCCGTCGTCCAATAGCTGGAGAAGAACGTTGAAAACTTCGGCATGCGCTTTTTCGATTTCGTCGAAAAGAACGATACTATACGGCCGGCGGCGAACCGCCTCGGTCAGCTGACCGCCTTCCTCGTATCCGACGTATCCCGGAGGCGCGCCAATCAGCCGGGAAACGGTATGCTTCTCCTGATACTCGCTCATGTCGATCCGGACCATCGCGCGGTCGTCGTCGAAGAGAAATTCCGCCAGCGAGCGCGCCAGTTCGGTTTTCCCGACACCGGTTGGACCGAGGAAGATAAACGATCCGATCGGACGGTTCTGATCCTGAAGTCCGGCGCGGGATCGGCGAACGGCGTTGCTGACGGCGATGACCGCCTGATCCTGGCCGATGACGCGTTCGTGGAGCCGGTTTTCCATCTGAACGAGCTTCTGCATTTCGCTTTCGATCAGCCGCGAAACCGGGATGCCGGTCCATTTCCCGACGACCTCGGCGATCTCCTCCGCGTTGACCTCTTCGCGGAGCAGCGCGCCGTCTTTTTGAATATCTTTCAATTTTTCCTCAGCCGCGGCGCGTCTCTTTTCCAGCTCCGGAAGTTCGCCGTAGCGGAGGCGGGCGGCGCTTTCTAAGTTGTTGTCGCGTTCCGCCTGCTCGATCCGGGTGCGCGTTGCGTCGAGATTCTCCTTAATCGATTTCAGTTCCTCGATTGCGTCTTTTTCGCTTTTCCAGCGCAGCGTTAATCGCTTTGATTCTTCGTTCAGGTTGCTCAGCGACGCTTCAATTTTCGTCAGGCGCTCTTTCGACGCGTCGTCGTCTTCCTTCTGAAGCGCCTGCTTCTCGATTTCGAGCTGCATGATATCGCGGTCAAGATCGTCCAGAACGGCCGGTTTCGAGTCGATTTCGGTCCGGAGGCGCGCCGCCGCCTCGTCGATCAGGTCGATCGCCTTGTCCGGAAGCTGCCGGTCGGTAATATAACGGTTCGACAGTACGGCGGCGGAAATAACCGCGCCGTCGGTAATCCGGACGCCGTGATGAATCTCGTAGCGTTCTTTCAGCCCGCGCAGGATGCTGATCGTGTCTTCAACCGACGGCTCGTCGACGAAAACAGTCTGGAATCGGCGTTCAAGCGCCGGATCTTTTTCGATATACTTTCGATATTCATCCAGCGTCGTCGCCCCGATCAGGTGCAGCTCGCCGCGGGCGAGCATGGGTTTGATCATGTTTCCCGCGTCCATCGATCCGTCTCCGCCGCCCGCGCCGACGATCGTATGCATTTCGTCGACAAAGAGGATGATTTCCCCTTCCGCTTCCGCGACTTCTTTCAGGACCGCTTTTAATCGTTCTTCAAATTCGCCGCGGTATTTCGCGCCGGCGACGAGCGCGCTCATGTCGAGAACGACGAGCCGCTTCTGTTTCAGTCCTTCCGGAACGTCGCCTTTGACGATCCGCTGCGCTAAGCCTTCGACGACGGCGGTTTTCCCGACGCCCGGTTCCCCGATCAGCGCCGGATTATTCTTTGTCCGGCGGGAGAGGATCTGGATCGTTCGACGAATTTCGTCGTCACGTCCGATAACCGGATCGAGTTTCCCCTGACGCGCGGCGGCGGTCAGGTCGCGTCCATATTTTTCGAGCGTCTGATAAGTGTCTTCCGGATTACGGCCGGTGACGCGCTGCGACCCGCGGATCGATTTCAGCGCTTTCAGGATCGCGGGTTTATCGATCCCGAACCGGCTGAGCCGTTGGCCTTCGACGCTGTCGCAGAGCGCCAACAGAAGATGTTCCGTGGAGACGTATTCATCCCGCATATTTTTCGCGATCGATTCTGCGTCGGTGAAAACGCGCGCGGTGGCCTGGGTCGCGGACAGGCTGGCGTTTCCACCATAGACTTTCGGCTGCGCCTGAAGCGATTTTTCGACGTCGGCGGTCAGACCGGCGTCCGATCCGGCAACGCGCGTCAGGATTGCCGGAACGAGCCCGTCGCTCTGACGAAGGAGCGCAAGGAGCAGGTGACCCGGTTCGACCGCCTGATGCGAGAATTCGAGCGCGATTTGCTGCGATTGGTTGACGGCTTCGATTGCTTTCTGAGTGTATTGTTCAAAGTTCATGGATGGACCTCCTTCGAAGCGCGGCGACTCGCCACGCTGTATGATTCATATGATTTTCAGCTGAGTATAGTGTAGGCGGTCGCTGTTAACAGTGTATTAGAGATCAGTTAGACGAAGGTCAGAGGATTCCTGCCTGGAGAGTTCATGGAGATCAGCCGGCACGATGGCTTTTTTCCCGGCTTTCCGGGTCGTCTGAGCGGAATCGGTTAGAATTGGTTAACTCGTCGGGGAAGCCGGATTCTCCGCAGAAAATGTCTAAACGAGAAAGGTTATAAATGATCCGATTTTTACAGAATCATCTTGGGAGAGTTGCCGCTGCTGTGGAGATGATCGACGGACAGCGTGTATATCGGATTGTGGGCGTTCCGTATGCGCGGGCGGGCCGGTTTGAACGATCGCGTATTGTTGAGGCTTATGAAGCGGGTGGGCTCGTTAATCGAGAAAGGGCCTGCTGTTTCCCGCAGCGAGCTGTTCCGCGATTTTTTAATTTCTTCATGAAACACCACATGATGCGACCGGAATGGCTCGCGGAGAACGATATTCAAACGGAGGACGCGTTCGTCGTTAATATCTGGACGACGGATTTTGACACGGCGAAACCGGTCCTGGTTTATCTCCATGGGGGCGGAGATTCCGGATCGGGAACGGCGCCGATTTATGACGGTGCGCACCTGGCCTCGCGTGGGATTGTCGTTGTGACGGTAACGTATCGGATCGGTTACTTCGGATATCTTCCGGTCTTTGACGATAATGGCGAGCTGAGCTGTAACCGCGCTGCTCAGGACCAGCAGGCGGCGCTGCGCTGGGTTCGGGCGCATATTTCTGAATTCGGCGGCGACGCCGGGAATATTACGCTGATGGGTCAGTCGGGAGGAGCTTTATCCTCGCTGAACCAGTTCCTGAACCCGATCAGCCAGCGCCAATTTGATAAACTAATTCTCTGCGCTGGGCCGATGCCGACGGCGGTTCCGGTCGACGGGCTCCGCGAGAGGTTCCTGACGGTTTTAAAGGAAAATGGGATCCGCGATTTCGCTGAGCTGAAACGACTCCCGGTTCGGAAACTGCTCCGGCTTCGAGCGAAAAACGCGATGATGGACGTTATAGATGGCGATTTCTTCGCGCGCGATCCGAAAGCGATTTTCGAAGCGTGCGAAGTTCCGGAAATCCCGATTCTGATTGGGACGAACGATGACGAGTTTTCGATGATTGAGATGGGAATGTTCTACCGGCCGTTGGGGATCGCGACGAAGGCGCGCGACCTGGATCATGCATTGGCGGCGAAGTATGGGGAATACTCGGAAAAGCTTCGGCGCGCTGTCGAGCCGGAGGCGAAGAGTCTTATTGATCTTCAGATTAAGATGCTGGAGACTGCGGTTTTTCATACGGTCAGTTATCGGCTTTTGGAAAAATTCAGTCAGCGCTGTCCGGTTTACGGATATCGATTCGGCTATGTTCCGAACCTGTACGGCGGATTACGCGGGTCGTATCATGGCGCGGAAGTTGCGATGTTCTTCGGGAATCTGGATAAAATGAGGATCCAAGTCACGGATCAGAATCGACGTGAGATGGCCGCCGTGCAGATGGATTGGCTGGCGTTTATCCGCGGCGGTTCAATCCCGAATCGTGAGCGTTACGACGCCGCGAGTAAACGGATTATTCGCTATCTGAGGGAACCTGAGATGGTTCCCTTCCCGAACGCTGATCTGATCGGTGAGCTGGCGGAGACGGATATTTATGAACGGGCGTTTGGCGAATATCTGCGAAATCGGTAATTGGCGAGCGGATTTTGAATCAGGTGCGGCTGACTTGCTGGCTGCGCAGTCTGAATCGAGGAGCGCAAAGGCGGTCGGAGCCTCAGGAAAGGATTGACAGGTTGGAACCGGATTATAAGAATTGGGTCCCGAGGGGGATGGTGATTGGGTTGATTGCTGGCGCGGCAGCGCTATTGGTTTTATTGATTCTGTTTGGCGGAATGGGGTTCGGCGTTCAGGGCCTGACGCGGACGATCCTGACGATCATTCTGAGTGTCGCGTTCCTGGCGAACGCCGCGGCCGCGGTCTGGTCCGTCGCTGCATACCGAGCGTTTCAATTCAGCGGCAGCAACAGCCTCGCGCGGAAAATTATCAACGGAGTCGCGAGCTGTGTGAAGCTTCCCCGAGGCGGGAAAGGTCTCGACGTGGGCTGTGGAAGCGGCGCGCTGACGATTGCCTGCGCCAGGGCGAATCCATGGGGGGAGATGATGGGAATCGATCTCTGGGGACCATATTACGTTTCGTATAGTCGTGATCTTTGCTGCCAGAATTCAGAGGCGGAGGGCGTCAAAAATACACGTTTTGCCAGGGGCGACGCGATGAAGCTCGATTTCCCGGATGAGACGTTTGACGCGGTGACGAGCAATTACGTGTATCATAATATGGTTGGCGTCAATAAGCAGCAGCTGCTGCGCGAGACGCTGCGTGTCCTGAAAAAAGGCGGAACCTTCGCGATTCATGATCTGATGTCGCCGATTCGATACGGGGATATGCGGAGGTTTGCAGAAACCCTGAAGGAAGAGGGATACGAGAAAGTCGAGCTGATCGATACAACACGGGGCATGTTCATGTCCCGAAGTCAGGCGCAATGGCTGCTGCTGAGCGGGTCGGCGCTGTTGGTTGGGACGAAATAGGAGGAACAACGATTCGTAAGCTGATCTTCTTGATGTTGCTGGCGTTTTTTGCGGTGCGCCCGTTGGACGGGCGCGTTGAAGCCACGGCGGACTATGGCGTTTTTATCGGCGTTGAAGAAGCGGAGATTCTGGACGTTTCGGCCGGGTACCGAACGATCGTGGTCGATGGGCTGAGTTTTTCGGCGGAGACGATCCAGGCGCTGAAGGCCCGGGGGCAGTTCGTTTATTCGTATATCAGTGTCGGCGCTTTAGAAATCTACCGAGATTACTTCGAGCGGTTTAAAGCGTTAACGCTGGCGCCGTATGAGAACTGGCCCGATGAATACTGGGTCGACGTTTCGGATCCGGCCTGGGAGGCGTTCGTCGTTGACGAGCTCGCGAAAAGTCTGGTCGAAAAGAGCGTCGATGGTTTTTTCCTGGACAATTTCGACGTTTATGCGCTGTATCCAGAGGAAAAAATGGCCCAGGGCCTGATCCAGATCCTGACCGGGCTGAAAGTGTACGATCTCCCGATCCTGATTAACGGCGGGGACGGTTTTGTTGAACGGTTGATCGACAAAGGCGAGGGCGGACTGATTTCCGGCGTGAACCAGGAGGGCGTTTTTTCGCGGATCGAAGATTACGAACGCGATCTTTTTGGGGCGCAGCCGCTCGCGGACCGCGCCTATTTTACCGATTATCTCGACAAGGTCCGGCGCGCGGGACTGGCCGTTTACCTGTTGGAGTATACGACGGATCCGGCGCTGATCCGCGAAATCCAGCGGTACTGCCGCGATAATGGGTTCGGCGTTTATATTTCGTCGTCGGTTGCGCTTGACGGGCGGGAAGCCCGGTGACGCGCGGGGCGTGTCGACGAGCGCGGATCAAGAACTGGCGGTTAGCGTAGAGTGGTCAATTGCTGCTTTCTTTTTCGCGGCCTGTTGGAGGATTGCTGTAAAATAGAGATGTTCAGAAATCAGAAGGGAGCGATGGCGAGGGCGGATGAACGGTGAGGTTCGGGAGTTAAACGAGTATCAGGCGCGATGTATCTGGACCGCGAAGGATCAGATGAGTCAGCGCGATACGCATATGAGCTGGTCGTTGGCGATCGCGGGCGAGGCCGGAGAACTGGCGAATCTGACGAAGAAGGTCTTTGTCCATGGACACGCCTATGATCAGGATCGCGTTGTCGATGAGCTGGGCGATATTCTCTGGTATATCGCCGTTTATGCCGACGCGCTCGGGGTTCCTCTTTCCGAGGTCGCCGAACGGAATCTTACGAAGGTTGCGCGCCGTTATCCGAACGGTTTCTCGACCGAAGCCAGCGTCCATCGGAAGGAATCGTGAAATTGCGGATGAGTTGTTTGAAACGCGCGCTGTATTGGATAAAACTGAAATTGAGCTTATCGACGCCGGACCTGGCGCTGCTGAAACAGCGGGGATTACGGTTGGGGAAGGACGTGACGATCATGCCGGGAGCCGTGATCGATCCGTCGCATTGCTGGCTGATCGAGATTGGCGACCGTTCCAGAATTGCGGAAGGCGCGATTCTGTTGGCGCATGACGCGTCGACGCAGCGTGCGTTGGGTTACGTGAAGGTCGGACAGATTCGGATTGGATTGGACGTGTTTATCGGTATTCGATCGATCCTGCTTCCCGGATCGTCGGTCGGCGATGGGTCGATTATTGGCGCGGGTTCGGTTGTGACCGGTTCGATTCCACCGGGCGTTGTCGCGGCTGGCGTTCCCGCGCGCGTGATTATGACTCGGGAAGAATACTTCGCGAAAGAAGCGGCGCGGCTCGCGGAAGGACCGAGGTTTGAGGCTGAGTATACGATTCGCGGCGGAATTACCGATGCGATGAAGAAAGAGATGGCCGAGCGAATTGGCGAAGGAATCGGCTATGTTCGCTGAATCGTTGATTTTATGATATACTTTGGTGGCTTGGGCGGGTAGCTCAGTTGGTCAGAGCACATCCCTTACAAGGATGGGGTCGCAGGTTCGAGCCCTGTCCCGCCTACATATAATGTTGTTTCCCGTGTAAGCTTAAAAGAACAGAGCGCTATTTCAGGGCCACAATTGAGCGAAGGGTCTTGTCCTGACTCAGCGCCGTTTCATGTATGTATCGTTCGGCTCAGCGGTTTATCTGTCTTGTCGCTTTCGCTTCGGTCCGGTACTGGCGGGGAGAGACGCCATGCCGCTTCCGGAACATTTTGGAGAAAGCCAGCGCGTCGGTATAACCGATCATGTTGGCGATCTCTGTTATCGAAAATTCAGTCTCACGCAGGAGCGATTCCTTTTCCCGGCATGAAGAATTTCCGCATATCCGCGTTTTCCAACGCAAGGAGTTTCGCTTTCCTGTCGACCCCGCCCGCATATCCGGTCAGGCTTCCGCTTGCCCCGACGACGCTATGGCAGGGGACGATGATGGAGATCGGGTTGCGCCCGACTGCGCCGCCGACCGCCTGCGCCGACATACTGGAAAGTCCTTTTTGTGCGGCGAACTGAGCCGCGATTTCGCCATAGGTTCTCGTCCGTCCGAACGGGATCGTCATCAGGATATTCCAGATATCTTTCCGAAATTCAGTTCCCGTCAGGACGAGCGGAGGCGTAAAATCCGGGGCGCGGCCGCTGAAATAAAGATCGAGCCACCGATCCGCCTGATCGAAAATCGGGAGGCTTTTTTCTTCAGGAGTTTTCTCGAGTCCAGCGCCGAAATATTTCTGGCCGTCGAACCATAGTCCGGTCAGGGCTGAACCGTCGCTGGCGATCGTTATTCCGCCAAGCGGAGATAAATAAGGATGTGTGTAGCGCATGACGAACCTCCTCCGAACCTTTCATATTTTTATCAGCTTCCCTGAATATCAGCAGATCCACCGGTATTTTATCATGTCCACGCAGCCGTTATCCTTAAATCCGACGCCCTCCTCAAGCAGGAGCGCTCTTTGCTCCGGGAAGCCCGGCGCCAATCTTCCGGCATGGTTCACGACGCGGTGGCAGGGAAAATCGCCATAATACCCCGCCAGCTTCAGGACTTTTCCGACAAGGCGGGAATTTTTCTCGCGTCCGATCAGTTTCGCGATCTGGCCATAGGAGGCGACGGAGCCAGCCGGAATCTCTTCAACGAGCGCAAGGATTTCGTAAATCAGCGTTTCGTCCAGTCCTTCCCGCATGGCGACATCTCCGTATTTATCGGGGACGGGTACTGTTCCGGACGATCAGCGTTCCGCCGTGGAGATAATGGCAGGCGGGTTTGGTCGGGTTTTTAATCCGGCGCGTCAGAATATCGACCGTCAGATGACCCAGCTGCGACCTGGACACGCGCATCGTCGTCAGCGGCGGGTTGTTGATTGCGCTGAACGGGATATCGTCGACGCCGATAACCGACACGTCATCAGGAACATGGAGCCCATGTTCCTGAAGCGCTCGAATCGCGCCGATCGCGATGGCATCGTTGTCGGCAAAAAACGCGGTCGCGCCGATTTCATCAGCGTGACCGTTGAGATACAGGCGCATGTCGCTGTAAGCTCCTTCGAGCGTCGGCGTCAGCGCGATCGTACGCGTTTCCTTGAGCTGCAGCGCGCTCATGGCCTCTTCGAAGCCCGCTCGCCGTTCGTTGAAGTTCGAGATCGCGACCGCTGAACGGAGGTGCCCAATTTCCCGGTGCCCGATGCTGAAGAGGTAGCGGACGGCGTTGAACGCGATCGCTTCGTTTGCCATGACGACGCTGTCGATATCGCGAAAGCGCATGGAGTGATCGACGACCGCGAGCGGTCCTTTAATCGATTCGAGGGCGTCGAGGAGCGAATCGTCGAGTTCTGAGGCGATCAGGATCATCCCGATCGGTTTCTGCCCGGAAACACGGGTGAGTTCATTTCTGATCGTTCCGCGGTTGCAGTTGACAATCGTCAGATTGGTACGCTGCATAAGGAAATCCTTTTGGATCTGATCGATGATTGCGGCGATGAATCCCTGATTTTCTTCGACGATCATGCCATGTTCAGCGTACTTCAGAAGAAAGACATTCCCGAAAGGCTTCATTTTCCGCTCTGTCCGAATCGGGTAGTTCGCTTCGATCAGGTATTCCTTGACGCGTTTTCGCGTCTCGGCGCTGACACCGTCTTTATCGTTGAGGACGATTGAAACGGTAGCGGCGGACACGCCTAAATGCTCTGCGATTTCTCTGAGCGTTATGCTTTTCAATGATCGGTCTCTTTCATGTCGATAAAAGCTTTGAATCCCTGAAGAAGGAGATCGGCGACGGCGGCGCCGGGGTCTAAAATATCCCGGGACTGTTCGCCGCGTCCGCCTGCGCGCCCATGCTTCGCAAGCATACCTTGGGTCGACAGGAAGCCTTCGTGCGCTGCGCTTGCCGCGTCTGCTGCGCTGCGCTGCGGCGGTATCCCTTCGGAAACAGAGGCTCGGAGCGACGCGATCGCCGGCGCCAGCCCGTCAAGGAAGGTTTTATCGCCGATCTCGGCTTTTCCGCGTGAGCGGACGCCGTCGAAGTAGGCCTGAAAGAAATCGGGAAGATTCGCGTCGTCGATCGATTCAGCGCCTTTAAACGCCTTCCCGATTGCCATCAGTCCGGACGCCATCAGTGTCCCCATTGTCGAAGGGACTGCGTTCGACATCGCTTTCCCGGCGTTATAGGCGGTCTTCCCGAAATCGGTTTCCTCGGAAGCCTGGGCTGCTTCCGCGGCGGCCTTGAACCCATCAGCCATGGTTAAGCCTAAATCGCTGTCGCCGACAACGCCGTCCAGCTTGATGAGGTAGTCGGCGTTCGCGCTCATCGTTTCCGCCCAGATTTGCAGCAGCTTTTTCAGATCAGAAGTCGTAAACATGGTTGCCTCCGCCGTCTTAGAGCTGATTCTGCTTGAAGAACGGGGTGTCGGCCGGAGCGGACAGCAGCTCTTTCAGTTCGGCGTCGACCTTCAGGAGCGAAATCGAGAATCCAGCCATTTCCATCGAAGTCGCGTATTCGCCGACGTAGGAATGGAAGACTCGGATACCTTTTTCCTTGAGGATTTTATCAATCTGTCGGTAAACGACGTACTGCTCTTCGAGCGGCGTCCCGCCGAGGCCGTTGACGAGGACGGCGACTTCGTCGCCCTGCGCGTACGGAAGGTCGGGAAGAATATTGCTCATCATTTCGGCGACGATTTCGTCCGCGGAGATCATTTTCCCACGGCGCGTTCCGGGCTCACCATGAATCCCCATTCCAATTTCGAGCTCGTCTTCGGCTAATTCGAACGATGGATGACCGACGCGGGGAACGATACAGGGCGAGAGCGCGACGCCCATCGTCCGGACGTTGGCACAGACTTTTTCGGCGACTGCCTTAACCTCGTCGAGCGATTTCAGCTTTGCCGCCGCCGCCCCGGCGCATTTATAGACGAAAAAGATTCCGGCGACGCCGCGGCGCGTGTTCTTTTTGCCCTCGGCCAGACGTTCTCCAGAGGCGACGTCGTCGCCGGCGACGACGGATTCGACGCGGATATCCGCTTCAAAATCGGCCATCTCAGCCGCCATATCGAAGTTCAGGATATCGCCGCCGTAATTCCCGTAAATATAGAGGACGCCCGCGCCCTGGTCGATCTCTTTCGTTACAGCGAACATCTGCTCCGCACTGGGAGATTGAAAAACGTCGCCAATCGAGCATCCGTCGAGCATTCCGTCGCCGACAAAACCTAAGAAAAGCGGAAGATGACCTGAACCGCCGCCGGTCGCGATTCCGACCTTGCCAGCGTGTTTCCGCGCGTTGACGAGACAATGCAGGTCGCCGTTGACGTATGTGACTTCGTTCGGGTGAGCTGCGTAGATTCCTTCGAGCATTTCAGGAACAAAATTTTTCGGATCGTTAATAATCTTTTTCATGGCGGTATACTCCTTATAACTGTTAGTTTCGTTTGATTTCGATTTGTTCGGACTCGTCGTAGTGAACGACAACGACGTCCGTCATGTACGTTCGGACCGGCAGCCCGATCAGGCAGTGCACAATCGGGCGTTCGATCGAGAACGGGCAATAGTGCCAAACGCCGGGAAGAAGATGCACAACGGTCCCCATTGGAATGATAAACGCTTCGGTCCGGTCCGGAACCTTTTCGCTCGAAGCGGGCGCGACATGGATCATAATATCGCCGTCGATCGGGACGAGAATCTCCCCGCTGAAATTATGGTATTCCGCGGTATCGACGAGGTATTTTTCCGGCTTTCGGACGACGAGCGGCGAAAATCCGAACGGGACGCCGCGTGCGACCGGAATTTGGAGCCTGTCCGGATAAAAATCGCCGAGACCTGATCCGCTCGGCTCGAAAAAGTCTGAGTAGGTACCGAATGGCTCGAACGCTTCTTTCGAAAGCGGTTTCGCGAAAATGGTTTTCATGAGGTTATCCTTTCTTTTGTTCACGGATGATTTTTGGGATATTCAAAACGGCGAGGACGAAGATCAGGATCAGTCCCCAGGCGAACGTTTTGATAAAGGCGTTGATCCGCAGGATGTTAAACGCGGAAGATACAAGCTGCAGCAGGATAATCGAAAAGACGACGCCCTGCGTTTTCCCGTCGCCGCCGTTCGGATCGATTCCGCCCAGGACGACGATCAGCAGCGTCAGCAGCGTATAAGAGGAGCCGTAATCGGATTTCGCCGAATTATAATGCGAAGCCATCAGGATTCCCGCAATGGAGCCGAGGATCCCGGAGAGAACGTAGGCGCGGACCGTCGTCCGCAGGATATTGATTCCGGTAAACGACGCGGCGACGGTATTCGTCCCCATCAGGTACAGCTGCCTTCCGAAAACCGTCTGGTTCATTAAGTAGCTCAGCGCGGCGACGATCAGGATAAAAACGAGCGCCGAATACGGAATAACGCCGAAAAAGGTCGCGTTCGCGATTTTCGCAAAGGATTCGGGAAGTCCGGTGATCGCCGGCCCTTTGGTAATAATCAGGCAGAGCCCGGAGAAAACCTGAAGCCCGCTCAGCGTTACCAGCATGGCTGGAATTTTCAAATAACCGATCAGGAAACCGTTGAACATGCCGCAGAGGACGCCGACCGCCAGCGCACAGCAGATCCCGGCGGTAATCGCGGCAGGCGTCCCGCCGAACCTGAGCATGACGACGGCGGCGACGATCCCGGAAAGATTCGCGATTCCGACGAGCGACAGGTCGATTCCGCCGGAAACCATCGCGATCATCATGCCGAACGCCAGAATCCCGTATTCGGGAAGCTGAACGAGCATGCTTTGAAGGTTGGCGTTTCCTAAAAATTTCGGTTTATAAAACCCCATGAACGCGATAATCAGAACGGACAGCAGGAACAGGAGCAGCGTATGCTGATCGAATGATTTTGTCCAGGATTTCTTTTGTTGCATAGGTCCTCCTGTTCGATTAAATTTTAGCCCGTTCCGCGATCCGTTTGGCGCGAATCGAGGTAATCGACGTACCGAAAACGATAATCATGCCGACGACGAAGGTTTGAAAGTGAGTCGGGACGCCGAGGATAATCAGGTTGTTCTTAACCAGCGAAAGCAGCGCGACGCCGAGAATCGTTCCGGCGACGGTTCCATGTCCGCCGGTAATCCGGGTCCCCCCGATAACGACAGCGGCGATGACCATCATTTCCTCGCCCATCAGGACTTTCGGATCGGCGACGCGCATGAGGATCATGTACGTAATCGCGCCGATCCCGGCGATCGCGCCGGAGAGAATATAGACGAAGAAGCGCGTCTTCGTAACGTTGAAGCCGACGATATGGGCGGCCTGAACGTCTCCGCCGATCGCGTACATGCCGCGCCCGAGCATCGTATGCCGCAACAGGAAGTAAATCAGGGCGCAGAGGAACACAGGAACGAGGATCAGCGCGGTCATCGCGTATTCGTTCCCCGCTTCGTTCGTATAGGTGAAAAGCGAGATCTTATGCATCGTGTCGATTTTTTCAGGGAGATCGGTATAAATTTTCGTTCCGAGAAACGCGAGCGTCGCGCCGCTGGTAATCGAGCTGACCGCGAGCGTCGCGATCAGCGGCGGGATTCGCAGAATCGTAATCAGGAACGCGTTCAGCGCGCCGAACCCGGCCCCGATCAGGATCCCGAGCGTATACGTCAGCGGAATCGAATCGATTCCGGTTTCAAGGAGAAAACGGATCGTCGCGATCATCGTCAAACAGGCGACAGCGGGAAACGAGACGTCGATTCCGCCCGAAACAATGACGATCATTTCGCATAGCGCAAAAATCAACGTAACCAGCATCGTGCGCAGCAGGTTGATTCCGGTCGCGGGCGAAAGGAACGTCGGGTTCGCGAATCCGATGACGGCGGAGAGCAGGACGATCAGGTAGACGACGATCGCCTCGTTGCTGAGGAGTTTTTGTTTCAGTTTTTCGTTCATCGGCGGATCCTTTTCCTAATCGCTCAGCGTCCGGGACAGCGTTGTTTCGTCGACGTCTTTCGCACGGACCGTCGAAACCGCTTTCCCGTCTTTCATGACGATAATCCGGTTGCAGTTCTGAATCAGTTCGGCTAAATCGTCGGAGATAACGATCACGCCGACGCCGTCCGCGGCTAACGTATGAAGATAATGATGAATATCCGCTTTCGCGCCGATATCGACGCCGACCGTCGGCCCGTTCAGGATCAGCAGCCGCGGATGAGTATTCAGCCATTTGGCGATGACCATCTTCTGAGCGTTGCCGCCGGAAAGAGTCCGGATCGGCGGTTCGGCGCTCTTCGCGTTGCAGCCGATTTTCCGGATCCAGTCGATCGTATCGTTCAGCATCATTTTCCGGTCGACTCTTCCGTTGACGAAGTATTTCCGAATCGAAGCCGCGGTTGTATTTTCCTGAATCGAGCGGTTGAGGAAAAGTCCCTGCGTCAGGCGGTCCTCGGGGACGTAGCCGATCCGATATCGGATCGCGTCGTCAATCGAGCGGATTTTAATTTCTTCTCCGTTCAGGAAGATTTTCCCGCTGGTCGCGGGCGCGACGCCGAAGAGGGCGTCGCCGATCTGTCCCCGACCTGAGCCGAGGAGACCGGTTATTCCTAAAACGTCGCCCTTTCGGAGCTCGAAAGAAACGTCGGCGAATTCGCCGGTCCGGGAGAGGTTTTCTACGCGGAAGATTTCTTCTTCGGAAGGCGCGGGCGCGTAGGTCGACTCGCTGATATCCCGGCCGGTCAGGTCGTGGATGAAGCTTTGGCGCGTGTAATTTTCCGCTGGACCGCTGGAAATTTTTTCGCCGTTCCGGAGGACGGTAATTCGTTCGGCGATATTGAAGATTTCGTCGATTTTATGATTGACGATCATGATCGCCATATCCTTATCGCGCAGGTTTCGGATAATTTCGTTCAGCGCGTCGACTTCTTTCGCGGTCAGCGACGCGGTCGGCTCGTCCAGGATCAACAGCTTTGCGTCGTTGATAATCGCGCGGCAGATCGCGACCATCTGCTTATTGGCGACCGAGAGGTTTTCGACGAGAATCTCCGGATCGAGCTTCGCGCCGATTTTGTTCATTGCGTCGATCGCTAACGCGCGTGCCTCTTTCCAATTCATTCGCTTTGCCGCAGTCATGACAGAATGGTTGATCGAGATATTTTCGGCGACGGAGAGATTGGGGAAGATCGCGAAATCCTGATAGATGACCTGGATCCCGGCGTTAATTGAATCGCGCGGCGTCAGCTTCTGAACCTCGCTGCCTTCGATTCGAATCTGGCCTTTGTCGGGTTGATAAATTCCTGAAATAATTTTGATCAGCGTCGATTTTCCAGAGCCGTTCTCGCCCGCCAGGCAGTGAATCTCGCCGCTGCGAATTTCTAAATCAACGCCGTTCAACGCGTGTACGCCGCCGAACGTTTTATAGACGTCTTTGATCGTTAAGAAAACATGAGACACCGGGGACGCTCCTCTTCAATCGTTGAATTTCGGATAAAGGGTGAAACCGACCGGATAAGTCGGTTCCACCAGCATATAACCATCAACTTGTTTGGGAGAAAACTCTGTGGCTTAGAAGTCGTACGCCGGATCGTCGACGTTGTCCTTGTTGACGTCGATCCAGGCCTGCCCGTAAAGGACCTTTCCGTCCAGCGTGAGCTTATCGTAGCCTTCGATCCCGAGGTCCAGGCCGTCGGTGACTTCCTTCCCGTCAAGGATATTGACGGCGAGCTGAATCATGGCTTTCCCGGCGAGGGCAGGGTCCCAGAAACCGATCGTATCGATCGTTCCCTCTTTGATGTACTTGCCGGAGACGGAAACGAGCGAGGTCCCGACGATCTGGACCTTTCCGGAGAGGCCTAATTCCTGGACGGCGAGCGCGGCGCCGGCGACATCCGGCATTGCCGAACCCTGGACGCCCATGATATTCGGATTGGCGGTTAAAGCTTCTTTGACCTTTTCGTAAGAGATCGTCTGGTCGTCCTTTGTTTCAATCCGATCGGCCGCGAGTTTCATATCCGGGAAGTTGGCTTTCTGGTACTGGATCGCCGCTTCGGTCCACTGCATATGCGATTCGGAGGTCAGTCCGCCGACCTCGAGGAGATATTCCCCTTTGCCGTCCATGAGTTCGCCGAGGCGCGCCATGAAATGTTCCCCATAGGCTTCGTTGTTGAATGCCTCGATATCGTAGTCAATATTTTCCATTCCGGAAGCTTCGTGCGAAATGACGAGAATTCCCGCTTCGCGGGCCTTTTTCAGGACCGGCTCGAGCGCTTCGGTCGAGAACGGAACGACGCAGATCGCGTCGACGCCCTGCGCGATCAGGTCTTCAATGAATTGCGCCTGAAGCGCGCCGTCGCCTTCGGACGGGCCGGTATAGAAAGCGTCGACGCCGGTTTCTTCGGCGTATTCTTTAACGCCGACTTCCATCCGCTGGAACCATGCGATACTGGTAAGTTTCGGGACGACTGCGATCGTGTAGTCGCCGTCGGCGAAAGCGGGAACGATCGCGAAGGCGGTTAAAACAAGCGCCAGTAAAACTACAACAAAACCCTTTTTCATCTTTATTGCCTTTCTGTTTTTTATAACTTCCGACTAAACAAACGGTTTTTGTTTACTAAATCATTCACTGTGTTAGTCGGTTCGTTTAGTATACCATCGGCGTTTTGTCTCAGCATCCAGCGTTTCACGAAAGAAAAAGAAGTAAGGAATAAAGTCATATGATCGTCATGAGGATTGTCTTAGTTCCGTATGGGGTTCCAGCTTGAAAAACGGCGCGGGAACGGATCCGGGGCCCCCGCGCCTCGGGCTTTTATTATCCCGTTCCGCCGGACGGGCTGCGTTTTCAGGAACCGCCCGGCTTCCGGGCCGTCGTCTGGCGCGCGAGTTTCCTGCGGATCGCTTTTTCCAGCTGGATCAGGCGTGGGCGGTTGTATCGTTGGACCCAGATGAACGGCAGCTGGCAGCAGGCGTAAATCGTCGACAGGGTCAGGAAGAGCTTAAATCCCTGCGTCCGGTCGGGGGTGAGGAAGCCGTACAGAACGAAAACATATCCGATTGCGCCGAGGAGGAAATGAACCGTTTCTCCCCGGCAGGTATGCAGAACGAAGCGATGGATGTAGTCGGGGTCTTCGAAGCTGCTGATTTTTCCTTTATTGAATCCACGGTTATTTTGCGGGAGGTAATCTTTCCATCGATGGATCCGAAGGAGCCTGAAGAATCTGGATTCAAAATCGCCGCCGCGAAAAGGGAACTCCTCCGGATGATAAACGCGGAGCGGAAGAAGGGCGTTGATAACGCGCGCGCCGTTCAGGCTGAGAACGAGGATCGAGAGGAGGTAGAAAAAAAGCGGTTTGATCACGTTTCCCCATATTCTTCCTTTGAAAAGCATGGTCAAAGAAAGCGTGTTTCGTTGAATTTTTTTTATCTCGGAAAAGATTATAACGGCAGATCGGCGGAAATCGTTTCAACGAACGCGTTTTTCGCGAAAATAAGGATAACGAAAAGGGAGCGCCGCGGTTCCCCGGGTTCAAGATCGATTCTGGAAAAGGGGAGCCCACAGGGTGACCCTGCGGACTCCCGTTGCAAGGAGGAGGAAATTATCGATTTTCAGCGAGGGATTCTTTCGTTTCCGGTTCGGCGCCGATCATGATCTTCAGGATCTCTTTATCGGTTTCCCTCATGCCGTCGCGCCCGAGCTTCGAGACGCTCGAAATCGTATTTTCAATCCCGTCTTTGACGATTCCGTCGCCGCCGGCGAACCGCTGCCGGTTGCGGGTCATGTCGATTGCGAGGTAGGCGCCGTCGATCGAGATTGCGATCTTCGCGGCGCAGGAGGGCTTTGCCCCGTCGCAGACGATTCCCGACGTAATCGCCAGACAGTTGATGACTTCGTTCTTAATAAATTCGTCGCTTTCGCCCATCAGGTACGAGATTCCGGCGCCGGAAGCGCAGGCGGCGGATACCGCGCCGCAGTAGGCGGATAAACGCCCGAGTCCGGCTTTTTGATGCAGCCCCAGAAGGTTCGCCAGGATCAGGGCGCGGTACAGTTCTTCTTCAGAGCTGTTGAGCGTTTTCGCGTGCTCGATAATTGGAATGGAAATCGTGATGCCCTGGTTCCCGCTTCCGGAGTTGATAACGACCGGTAGCTCGCAGCCGCTCATCCTTGCGTCAGAGCCGGCGGCGGCTTTCGCTTTCGCGCGGACGCGGACATCGTTTTCATTTTCGCGCAGGAGGACTTTCCCGATATTCGCGCCCCATTCGCCTTTCAGCCCTTCTTCGGCGATCGCCGTGTTATATTCGATCTGGCGCGCGATGACCTCGCGGACATCGCCGATTTCGCAGCTCCGCGCGAAGTCGAGGATTTCGTCGACGCACATTTTCCCGGCGCCCTGCGATTCGCAGTAGCCGCAGGCGATTGGCTTTTCCATCAGGATCTCGCCGTTTTTCTCGATCAGGACGATATTCGTATGTTCGTTGACGATCCGGACGCGAACCGAATCGTCTCCGGCGGTTTCGGTGACGATGAGATCGAAGACGATCCCGCTGTCGAGGAATTCAGTCGTAATCACTTTTCGCGCGAGATACTTCGCGATTTCCCGTTTTTCTTCGGGCGTGACGTCGCTGATAACTTCGAGGCGTTTCGCGGAATCGCCGGCGATAATTCCGGCCGCAGCCGCGGCTTCAAGGCCTTTGAGCTCGTCGGTATTCGGGACAACGACAGATTTGACGTTCTTGATGATATTGCCGCTGGCCTGAAGGATGACTTTTTCCGGGATTTTTCCAAGGATTTCGCGCGCTTTTGCGGCGACGTAAGCAACGGCGATCGGCTCCGTGCAGCCCATCGCCGGGAGAAGTTCTTCTTTTAAGATGCTGACGTATTTCTGGTAACAGTCCGAATTTCGATCCATGATATTTTTTGAATGTTCTCTCTCTGGCTGCGTACGGCCCGGTCGAAGCAAAACGTTTTCAGAATTAGCGGAAAGTTATCCGTTTCGGATCGAAAGCATTTCCGAATTTCTGACCCGCGTCCCGATGGCTCGCCGCTTGTTGTTATTATATTGAATCGTTTGGATTCTTGCAATCCGGAAAACGGCTCGATTGAAAAAAATCGGCCCAAGACTGAAAAAAAGCCGCGGAATGTGACGATTGGCGCGAAAAACTATGACGAATGTCCTGGCGTTGGCTGCTGGGACGTTCGTCATAGTTTTATGGGGGGGATGCGCAAAAGCACTGCGTGGCTTCGATTAGAAAACAGATATCGACAATATTCCCTGGATGTTTTTTGGATCCTGCCTTGGGGGACAGCTTCTGGAACGGATTTTTGGAATTTAAGAATTGAGCCGAAAAGAGAACGGCGGCGGGCTGCTTACGGGAAGCTCTGCGCGAAAAATGGCCCCTGCTTCGGTTTCCGCTTCGCCCGTCGTGATCATCATCAGATTCCGTTTCCTGCCGCCGAACGAGGGACAGCTGACATGCAGGCCGGCGACTTCGATTTCCGCCAGCCGCTCGCCGCTTTTCGGGTCGAAGCAGACGACCTTCTTCCCGCCCCAGAGCGCGATCCAAAGGTTCCCGGCGTCGTCGGCGCAGAGGCCGTCCGGAGCGCCGTCAGCTTCCGGGATCCGGATCATGGCGGTCCCTTCTCCGAGCGTTCCGTCCGGACGGATCGGATAGGCGGAGACCGTTTGCGTCGGCGTGTCGGCATGATACAGGGTCCCGCGGTCGGGGCTCCACGCCATCCCGTTCGGAATCGTCATTCCGGGCAGGATCTGGAGGATCGTATGGTCGCGGAGGACGTACAGCGCGCCCATTCCCCGTGCGTTGGGGTCGCTTTGATCGATCGCCATGACGCCGGCGTAAAGCGTTCCGTCCGGCCCGGCTTTCCCATCGTTGAAACGCAGCCGCGGGTCGAGGCGCAGCGAAAAATACGGCGCGCAGTCGCCGGAATCCAGATCGACGATTGTCAGCGTATCGCGGACGCCGGCGAGGACGCAGTAACCGTCGATCGGGACGATAAAGCCGACGCGGTCGGGCATCGGGATCCGGCGAACGCCGTTTCCATCGTCCGTCCCGTCGGGGCTCCATTCGCAGACGGTTTTTCCTTCGATATCGACGAAAACGAACGAATCCCGCGCGGCGATCCAAACCGGACCCTCGGCGAGCCGGAATTTCTCGTTTCCGATTCGCTCGGATGAATAAACGTGCCCGGGCATGCGTTCAGTCGACGAAATCGTTTTCGGCGACGACGGGGAGCGTCGCCGCTCCATCGATCCGCAGGATATTTCCGGTCATGTAGGCGGCGTTATCGGAAACGACGTACAGGACGGCATGCGCGATTTCTTTCGCGTCCGCGAACCGGCGCAGCGGCAGCTTCGCTTTCGCGTCGGCGAATTCATCGGTCGAGAGGCGCTCGACCGCCGTATAGCCGGGTTCGATCGCGACGACGCGGATTCCTTTCCGCGCTAACTCCATCGCGGCGTTTTTCGTGAATTTCGAGACGGCGGATTTCGCGCCGGCGTAAACGGTCGAATTCGGCCAGCAGCCTTCGACATGGTTTGAGGAAATATTGACGATAACGCCCTTTTTCCCGGCCGCGATCATGCGCCGTGCCGCCAGCTGGGCGCAGAAGAAAACGCCGCGCCAGTCGACCGCCGTGATCCGGTCGAAATGTTCCTCCGTGACTTCCAGGAACGGCATGGATTCGCTGACGCCGGCGTTATTGACTAAAACGTCGAGCGTCAACCCGAGCGCGTCGATCTGATCGAACATGGCGCGCAGCTGGCTCATGTTCGACAGGTCCGCATGGATCGAGGTCGCTTCGCCGCCGCTCCGGACGATCTCCGTGCAGAGGGCCTCCGCTTCTTTTTTATGGGTATTATAGTTAATGATGACCCGAAAGTCGGATTTCGCCATCTCGAAAGCGACCGCCCGGCCAATTCCAATCGCGGCTCCGGTAACCAGGACGACTTTTTTCGCCATTATTTTCTCCGTAATCTCTTAGTCCGTTTTTTTTGTTTCAGGCGGAATCCGCCGAGGTTTTTAATTATACGGTAGCGGAGTAGATATTGGGTGGGTAAAGCGAAAAATGGTGCTGTCTTTCGAGATTCCAGCTAAGAATTCAATTCGAAAAAGGATGATCTTGGAGCTCGACGCCGTCGTCAGCTTTCATTTTCGATTTCTGGTTTCGCCGCCGACTGCTTTTATAATGGATATGCTTTCCGCTTTCGTTACACGGGAGCGACTTTTGGGTTAAAAGGAGCCAGGAATTTCATGGCGACCGCATTTCTCAGTCTGATTTATCTGCTGTTTATCAGTTTAGGCCTGCCGGATTCGCTGCTGGGCGCGGCCTGGCCGGTCATGCATCTCGAAATCGGCGCGGCGGAGGATTTCGCCGGCCTGGTTTTCATGTGTATCCAGGTCGGGACGATTACGTCCGCGATTTTTGCCAGTCACCTGATTAAGCGGTTGGGGACAGAGAAGGTAACGCTGATCAGCGTCGGTCTGACCGCTGTCTGCATGATGGGGTTCGGGCTGGCGAAGACGCCCTGGATGCTGATTCTGATTGCGTTTCCTTATGGTCTCGGCGCGGGGGCGATCGATTCCGGATTAAACGAGTACGTCGCGGAGCATTACGAATCGCGTCATATGTCCTGGCTGCATAGTTTCTGGGGCCTGGGCGCGATGACCGGGCCGATCCTGCTGTCGATCCTGCTGACGATGGGATCGAATTGGCGAAGGGCGTACCAGATGATTTCCGGGATCCAGTTCGTCCTGACCGCGATTGTTTTCCTGAGCCTGCCGCTTTGGGGAAGGATGGCCGAGCGCGTTCCGAGCGAACCCGAGAGCGAAACGAACGGGGAGGCGAATGGAAATCCGATCGCTTCGGACGGAACCCCGGTTTATCGTCGGAAAGGGTTCTTCGGCGCGTTGTTTTCGATGTTCCTGTATTGTTCGGTGGAACAGAGTTACATGCTCTGGGGCGCGACGTACCTGATCGCTGCGTTCCGGTTCACGCCGGCGGAAGCGGCCGGATGGATTTCTTTTTTCGTTACCGGGATTACGATTGGCCGGGCGCTGTCGGGTTTTCTGTCGATGCGCTTCACGAACGGTCAGCTGATCCGTTACGGATCGCTGACGGTTCTTGCCGGGACAGTTTGCGTTATTTCGCCGCTGCCGACGATGGCACGCGTTGCCGGTATTTTGGTCGCGGGTTTTGGATGTGCGCCGATCTTTCCATGCATTATTCATGATACGCCGGTCCGCTTCGGGAAACATGACGCGCAGGAGGTCATGGGGTACCAGATGGCAGCCGCTTATGTGGGGTCGCTGACGGTTCCGGCTCTGATCGGCGTGATTGCGACGCGTTTAAACGAGATCCTGATTCCCTGGCTGATCCTGATGATTGCGGTTGGACTTTTGATCGCGACGGAACGGATCGCGATCCGGAAAGAGGCGAACGGTTCGCCGGCGTGTCGTTCTTAAAGAGAGAGTGCGTATTCAAAAAAAGTCTGAAGACGGCCGTTTTTTGAATACAATAAACGTATGAAGAAAGATGATCGGATTTTTTTTGGCGTCTGGTTTCCGCTGACGCTGCTGGCGATTTTTACGCTGACCTGGGCTTATCAGGTCCGGCTGGTCGGGTTTTATCTGGACGACTGGCTCTATCTTTCGGCCTATCATCAGGGTGGTTTCCCGGCGCTTCAGGCGTACGCGTTCGACGACAGCCGGCCTGGGCTGCTCCCGTACGTGATCGGACTGGGGTTTAAGCTCATCGGGTACGATCGGTTGGGATGGCAGCTTTGGTCGTTGTTCTGGCGTTATCTGGGCGGGGTCGGATTATGGCTGCTGATTCGAACGGTCTGGCCGAAGCGCGGCGCGGAGGCGGCGTTTTCGGCGACCCTTTTCGCGATTTTTCCGTTTTTTAAGCATCAGGCATTCGCGATTGCATATAACCAGATTTGGATTCAGGGGGCGCTGGTTCCGTTTTCGTTCTGGCTGACCGTTCGCGCGCTGCGTTCAGAACGCCGCGGCGTTCGGCGCCTTTTGACGGCGGCTGCGATGCTCCTGAGTGCGGCGCAGCTGCTGATGACGGAGTATTACCTTCCGATCGAGGCGGCGCGCTGGCTCCTGATCTATTTCGTTTCGGACGGCGAAAACGGACGCGCGAAAGCTGTTTCGGCGCTTCGGCGGTATGTCCCTTACGGCCTGCTGCTGGCGGCGTACGGGGTCGTCCGGTTCGCGGTGATGCCGCGCTGGGTGGCGGATCGGAATTCGCTGAACTGGATCGGGGAGTTTTCGAACCCGCTCGACCTGACGCTGCATATGCTGCAAATGGGGCTGCAATATCTGACCGAGTCGGTCTGGGGCGTCTGGTACCGGAGTATCCGTCCCGATCGGATGGACCTGTCGATCCCTTCGCAGCGGATCGCGCTGATTTTCGCGGCGGCGGTTTTCGTTTTCCTGACGGTTTCCTTTATCTGTGGAACGAAGGATGAGCCGGAGGACGCGGAAAGCGATTCCGAAGCAGGGACGATCGTCCGCTTCGGCACGACGCTGACGCTGCTGGGGTTTCTTCCTGGAATGGCGATCGATAAAAATCCGTCGACGGCGTTTATCTATCATGATCGGTTCCTGATCCCCGCTTTTCTGGGGCTGTCGCTGCTGATACCGGCGGCTTTCGCGAAATTCGTGAATGAACGGCGGCTGCGAATCGTGGCCATGGCGGGACTTTGCGCGATTGCGGTGAATTTTCAAATTGTCAATTCGTTTGATTACCGGACCGCATGGAAAAATCAGCAGGATTTTCAGTGGCAGCTGTACTGGCGGGTTCCCGACGCAAAGCCGGATACGGCGTTCCTCGGCGACGGGATTATCGCTTCGTTCCTCGGCGGTTGGGCGGATGGAACGATGGTTCTGGAGATGTACGGAAAGGGAACGGGGCTGGAGCCGACGCCGTACTGGTATCTGGTTGTTGGCGAGGGCGACTTTGAGCATGAGTTCCAGAATCAGCTTCCATTGACAAACAAAGTAAAGATTTATAATTTCAGATCTGAGTTCCGAAATAATATCGTGCTGACCAAGAACGAATGGGACCGTTGCCTCTGGGTCCTGGAGGGTTTAGATCGGTTCAATCCGTATATTAATCCGACCACGAAAAAGCTGATCGATTATCAGAATCCCGATCGGATTATCTATGATTCCGGGAGGCGGCTGACGCCGGCGATTTTTGGCGCGGACGGCCCGCGGAATTGGTGCTACGCGTATGCGAACGCGGCACGGTCGGTCGCGGTCGGCGACGACGCGGAGGCGCTGCGCTTATATGACGAAGCGGTCGCGGAACGCTGGGACCCGTTGAAGCCGGTCGAGCTTACGCCGTTTATCCGCGCGGCGGCGCGAACGGGCGACTGGCCGCTGGCGGCGGAGCTGACCGAGCGAGCGGGCTGGGAGCCGCATATTACGCATGAGTATTTTCGTGCGCTGTGGGAGGAGCTGATGGCGGCTGGGGAACCGACGCCGGAGCGGACGGCGGCGTTCGAGCGTGTTCGGCCGTTGATCATGGCCCCGGATGGGAACTGATCGGCAGGGAACGGACGTCCTGTCAGAGAAAATAATCCATTCCGTTTACGGCGAAGGATGTAACGGCCCCTGAAATTCAGGGCGACGGTTTCCCGAAGCGGACTTTCCATTCATACAGCAGGTTGATCGCTTCGATCGGCGAGAGGACGTTGATATCGACGCTGTCGAGCGCGTCGACGATCGGGTTCGTCTCCGGAAACAGCGCCATCTGAACTTCCGGTTCTTCCCGCGCCGTTTTCGGAGCGGCCCCTTCGGCTTCGAGCCGGTTCAGAATTTCGTTTGCGCGATTAATGACCGGTTTCGGGAGCCCGGCGATCCTTCCGACATGGATCCCGTATGAACGATCCGCCGCGCCGGGGATGATTTTATGCAGGAAGACAACATCGCCGTTGTGCTCACTGACAGCGACGTTATAGTTTTTCAGGTTAGGGAGCGTCTCGGCAAGCCGGGTCAGCTCGTGGTAATGGGTCGCGAAGAGGGTCCGGGAGCGAAGCTGCGGCGCGTTATGAATATATTCGACGACTGCCCAGGCGATCGACAGCCCGTCGTACGTGCTCGTTCCGCGGCCGATTTCGTCTAAGATCAGGAAGCTGCGCGGGGTGGCGTTGTTGAGGATATTGGCGGTTTCGACCATCTCGACCATGAACGTTGAGAGACCGGCGTGAATTTCGTCCTGCGCGCCGATCCGCGTAAAAATCCGGTCGACGAGGCCGATGACGGCGCTGTCGGCGGGGACGAACGAGCCCATTTGCGCCATGAGCAGGATAATCGCAGTCTGGCGCAGGTAGGTCGATTTTCCGGACATGTTCGGACCGGTCACGACGTGAATCTGTTCAGATTCTTTAAAGCAGATATCGTTCGGGATGAAGCGTTCCCCGTTTTTCATTGTCAGTTCGACGACGGGATGCCGGCCGCCCTTGATTTCGATCTCATGAGAATCGTTGATTTCCGGCTTGACGTAATGATTCAGCGCGGCGGATTCGGCGAGCGAGGTCAGGACGTCCAGCGTCGCCAGCGCCCGGGCGGTTTCGAGGATCGCCACGGATTCCCGCCCGACCTCGGCGCAGAGCTCGGCGAAGAGGCGGCTCTCGATCGAGCGGATCGTTTCCTCGGCGTTCAGGACGAGCGCTTCATATTCTTTCATTTCGGGCGTGATAAACCGTTCGGCGTTGACGAGGGTTTGTTTGCGAATGTATTCCGGCGGGGCGTTTCCGGCGAGCGATTTCGAAATTTCGATATAGTAGCCGAAAACTTTGTTGTACCCGACTTTCAGCGTCCGCAGGCCGGTTCGCTCCCGCTCGATCCCTTCCAGATTCGCCATCCAGTCGCGCGCCCCGGTCGATTTTGCGTAAACTTCGTCGAGTTCTTCGGAATAGCCCCGGCGAATTACCCCGCTCGTCATCAGCGTCGCGGGAGAATCCGGCGAGATCGCCCGCTGGAGCAGGCAGCGAATTTCGGCGCATTCGTGCATATGGCCTAAGATCGGCAGGCTGCCCGGAAGCAGGCTGAGGATCGTCGGAAGCGCTTCGAGCGACGATTGCAGCGCGATCAGGTCGCGCGGGATCGCGACGCCGCCGGTGATACGGTTGATGAGCCGTTCCATGTCGTTCAGCGGTTTCATCGCCGCGCGCAGCTCGGCCCGGCGCATTCCGTCGGCGACGAAAATTTCAACGGCGTCGAGCCGTTGGCGGATCCGATCGATGTCTGTGAGTGGCTTGCTGACCCATTGCCGGATCGCGCGTTTCCCCATCGGCGTGACCGTGCTATCGAGAACGCCTAAAAGCGACCCTTTCGCGTTATTCGAACGCAGCGTCTCGGTCAGTTCAAGGTTGCGGCGGGTCGAAACGTCGAGCGCCATGAATTCGTCGAGCGAGTACGGCGTCAGCTTCGATAAGATTTTGAGCGTGGCCGGCTGGTTCGCGTCCAGGTAGCGGACGAGCGCGCCGGCCGCCTGAACCGCCGGACTGCCGGCGCTGAACCCGAAGCCGTCGAGCGTCGGGACGCAGAGGATTTCGCAGAGAATACTGAAACAGCGCGCCGGGTCAAAAATCGCGTTCGGAACGGGGGTGACGCTGAACGCTGGCGGGATCGCGAGCGGGTTTTTCTCCGAATTCAGGATTTCGGCGGGGTGGAGCCTGGTTAATTCGGCGGTGAGGACGCTGCGCTGATTTTCGCCGCGGATAACCGACGCGAAGAATTCGCCGGTCGTGATATCGGCGTAGGCGATCCCGATTCCTTTCGCCGTTTCGATCGCGGCGAGCAGGTAGTTATTGGCGTCCGACTTGAGGAGCCCGGGCTCGATCACGGTCCCGGGCGTTACGACGCGGACGACTTCGCGCTCGAAAAGCCCTTTATCCGGCTGTTCGCCGACCTGCTCGACGATCGCGACGTGAAAGCCCTTATCGATCAGCCGTGCAAGGTAATTTTCGACGGCGTGATAAGGGATCCCGGCCATGGGGACCTTCGCCGTTTTGGAAACCTTCCGGGCCGTCAGGACGAGATCGAGCTCGCGCGACGTGGTTTCGGCGTCCTGATCGAAGGTTTCGTAAAAGTCGCCGAGCCGGAAGAAAACGATCGTGTCCGGGTAGTTCTTCTTAATGTCGAGGTATTGTTTTCGAATCGGGGTTATATCATCATCCATGCGTCATCTTTCCAAATCGTATCAGGTAAGCGGCGACGGCGAAGGCGGCTGCGACGTTCAGCGATTCCTTCTTGCCGATCATCGGCAGGTAGAAAATCCGGTCGCAGCCGGCGAGGATTATCGGGTCGACGCCGCTGACTTCGCCGCCGAGAACGAGAGCGATTTTATTTCCCGCTTCCAGCGCGCTGAGTCCGGGGAACGTGGCGAACAGGTTCTCAGCGGTCTCGCCGCCTTCCAGTGCCCAGATTTCGCAGCCTTCCGATTTCAGCCGCGCGATCGCGTCCGCGCTGTTCCAGTCATGCCGCCAGGGGACCGTTTTTTCCGCGCCGAGGGCGGTTTTCGCGATTTTCGGATTGAGCGGCGTTGGGGTCGTCCCAAGGAGGACGAGCTCCCCGGCGCCCACGGCGTCCGCGGTTCGAAAGATCGAGCCGACGTTCAGGGCGCTGCGAAGGTTGTCGAGGACGACGGTCAGCGCCGGGGAGCCGCGGTACGGCGCACGCTCTGGAACCCGAAGATCAGGAACGGCGCCGTCCGGTTCGGTATCAGAGCCGCATCTCGGACAGCGTACCCGTTCCGGTCGCTCCGGACCTGCTTTCAGGCTGAATCGAAAACGGCAGTCAGGTTGGATACAGACGTAGGTTTCGATGGGCATCATGCGTTGGCGGCTCCGTTTCTGCCTAATTATAAAGGGTAACGATTGGAGTTAGCGTTAGTTAACCGGAAATTGTCTGACTTGAACGGACATGGCGCGATGATTCAGCCGGCCAATCCACAAATTCGGACTCATGATGGAAGTATATAATCTATTATATTTACATAAGTGCAATGATGAGAGAAAATATAGCAATAATCAAGACACATTACATCTGTAATGTTTTTTTTTGAAGAATGCTATGCTTTTTACAATTTTGCCTGAAATCTTTGTATACTGATTTTAAGCAGCAGGAGGAATTAACGAACGTGCCTTAGTTTTGAAGAAGAAAAGATTTAACAGGTTTTATCTTGCGAGGAGGTTTAATTTGAAAAATAAAAAAATTCTGGCGCTGAGCATGATTGCGCTTATCTTTGTTTTCAATTGGTCTGTCGACGTGCTTGCGCAGGAGGATTCAGTAATCCCGGTGCAAATTGAAACCGGTTCATTTTTGACGCTGCGGATTGACAATCAGCTGAAAGCCCGGGAGATTTTTCCTCTCGATTTGGAGGAGCTGGAGCCTCTGAAATACGGCTTCCACATCGGGATGTATGATCAATGCGAATCGGATGAGGATAATTTGCGTCCTGAAGCCCGGGAACTCGGAACGGTCATTCATTCGAACGAAATTCATTATGATTTGCGTTTTGCGATTGAAAACGCGCGGGCGGAAAAACTGCGATTGGCCGCTGATCATGTTAAAGTTCAGCTGGCTTACACGGAGCCGGACGGAACAGATGGCCTCTGGGAAAAGGACCTCCCGTTTCCTGCGATTGATTTCTATTTACGTGGAAGCGGCGTAGAAATTCCTTCTTATTCCGGCGAAAGCTTCGTGACGCGGGATTCGTTGGAAGTCGTCTCCTACGGATTTTATCCGGTGGATGACGAGCGTATGCAGCTGCGTTTCTATCTCTTAGGCGATAAGACGGTTCCCGGCGGCTGTTACGTCAAAGGCGAGATCGCAGGGGAAAAGGAAATTCATTACAGTTTTATTTGTGAAGATCATATTATTGGGCAAGGAGCGCTTCGGTCTAATAATTATCTGGAGATCAATTTCGATTCCGGTGAGTTTCCTGTAGAGGCGCGGATGAAGGAGGTGAAATTTCTGATGGTGGATCCGACGATATCTGGAGAGTTTAGGAAAGCGGAAGGTGATTCCGTTGAGCGAATCGTCCGATTCGGGAACGATATTCTGGTATCGTTCTACGCGGAATTCGGTTCCGCGGTCTCGAATCGGTGTCTGAATTATGAGATTGAATGAGGAGGGACGTCATAAAAATCATTATTATTATCTGTAATCATTATATTATTATGTGGTGGTTTTGTCATCTTTGATGATTTGATCGATTTCACCCCTCCTGACAGAGCATGGAATTGTTCATACTCTCATGGAGTTAAATTCTGCGAAGGAAGGATCGGTGGCAGCCAAACGACTTATACGATAACGTTGGACGTCCCGGCTGGAAGCGGATACAAGGCGATCGCGAATATCTATATTGACGGTAAGGTTTCGCTGTCAACCGGCTGGCTATCTGCGGGCCAAAGCAAACAGCTTGAGCAGGCGATCACGTATGGCCAGCATAATTGGAGCGGCCGCTGGGACGTTCAGCCTGACGCTAAATAGTAAATTGTAACTTTTGCTGCTGAAGCGCCCCAGACTTTTGGCTTATATGTCTGGGGCGTTCTCATGATTCAAATCCGATCACCGATGGGCGTGAGCCCCTGTCCTGACGCTTTATTTTTTTACAGGACGGTCAGCGGCGCTTTCCCGAGGTTCAACCGGATCGCCCGCCGGTCCATCGCCAAAAGCGCTTCGAAATCGCCGAGCGCCTGGGCCCGTTCGAACGTCGCGAACGACATTCCTTCGCCGGGGATTTCGGCGTCGCGCGGCGCGTCGGCGACGAGCTGGAGGAAGACGCCGTTATTCGCGCCGCCTTTATGGAGCTGGCCGGTTGAATGCTGGAAGCGGGGGCCGAAGCCGAGCGTCGTCGCGCAGTTCGTCGTTTTCAGGATTTTCTCCCGGAAGGCCTGAAGCTGGGCGAGCGTTTCGTCGCTGCGCGGGATATAGGCGTTAATCGCGACGTAATCTTCGCCGGCTTTCGCGAGCTTCAGCGCCGCGGCGATGAACTCACGGACCGTTTTTGCGGCCTGCATCTCCGGATCCTTGAAATTGAAATAAGCTTCGACGCCTTCCCCGCGCCAGACGGCGCTGAGCTCGTCTAATTTCCCGTTCTTCTTGAAATCGTTGACCTTCGCGACCGTTCGCGTTTTGGAGTCCTGAACGTTCGGCTGGTCGAACGCGTTAACGCCGAGCATCGCGCAGGCAACGGACACGGCTAATTCCCAACGGTAGAATTCGCGGAAGATATCATATGAATCGTTCAGCCGGATCGTCAGGACCGGCTGGCCCGCCGCGATCAGCGCGTCGACGAAGCGGGTCTTTTCTCCGGCGAAATCGACGTAGACGAAAGCGCGGTCTTTTCCGTACTTTTCCGCGGGGAGCTCGGGTTCGATATCGATCGGGACGATCCCGCGCCCGTTTTTCCCGGAGGATTCGGCGATCAGCTGCTCAAGCCAGGAGCCGAACGAGGCGAACGCACGGTCGGTCAGAATCGTAATTTTATCGCGGCCGGACTGCGCCGCGGTTCCGAGAAAGACGCCGAGCGCGGCGCTCTCGTTCGCGCCGAGCGGCGCGGAGGGGGCGCTGATTTTTGCGATCTCGCTGACCTTTCGTTCGATTCTGGCGGGGTCCAGCCCGATCAGCACGGCAGGAAGGATCCCAAACGGCGAAAGAACTGAGAAGCGTCCTCCGATCGAAGGATCGGAAATGACAATCTTGCGGAACCTGAGCTCGGCCGCAGTGCGTTCCAGGAGCGTTCCGGGATCGGTGATGGCGATGAAGTGCTTTCCCGCGTCGTCGCCGAGTTCGGCTTTGGCTTTCGCGTAGAAGTAATCCATGAGCGCGCGGATTTCAGCGGTGCCGCCGGATTTCGACGAAACGATATAGACGGTTTCGGAGAGCGGATGCGCCTGGTCGGCGTCCAGGACCTGGCCCGGGTCGGTCGAATCGATGATCGTTAGCTTGAGACCGTCCGCGTTGGCAAAGGTCAGCGCTACAACTTCGGGCGCGAGCGAGGAGCCGCCCATGCCGATCAGGAGCGCTTTCGTGATCCCGTCTTTCCGAAGACTTTCGAGAATTTCCCTGTATTCCGGAGCGTTTTTTTCGATCGTTTTATGAATGTCGAGCCAACCGAGGCGGTTCCGGATTTCAGGGTATGCCTGCGTATCGAAGGTCCAGACGGTCGGATCCTTCGCGAAGATTCGCGTGATGACCGAGTCTTCTTCGATTTTTTTGAAATTCGCTGAAATCGGTTCAGCAAGAACGCCGAGCGCCTTTTCAACGGCGTCGCCGGCTTTTTGAATGTCGTTTTGCATGGCCAAATATGCTTGAATCATGTCATTTCCTTTCGTTTCTTTTAATTTTCGGCTGATTGCCGCAATCAGGCTGGCTTCTTCCTCCAGCGATTTTCCCGGGAAGATTTTCGCGTCTGCGTCCGGAGTCAGCGTATTGAATCGTCCGTTTTCCCGATACGCGGCGATCTGGGCGCTCGTCATGGCGGCGACGCTGTTTTTTACGACGAGCGAATTCTGGTAGCGGATCCCGGTCGACGTGCCCGCGGTCCAAACAATCCGGAACGGCTTTGCGCCATGATCGCGAAGGTTTGCCCAGCGTTCGGACCGCGCGGATTTTTCCGCCGCGGCGGCGAGCCGGCGCGCGAGCGGGAGCGCTGCGTCAGCCGCCGATCCATTCGAAATTTCTCCGTCGATCCGGTCCGCTTCGAAGATGACGCCGCTGATCAGCGTGTCGATCGCTTTCCCTCCGGCGAAGCGGTCTTCGAGCGCATCAAGGACGGTTTGCGCGGCGCTGATGAAGCCGGGTTCGGCGGCGACGGCGGTGAAAGCGACGTTGATCCCTTCTCGGAGAAGTTCTCCGGCGATCTTCAGTCCCTCGCCGGAAGACGGGATCGCGATGACCAGGTTTGGACGGTTGACCGCTTTCCAGAACTGGCGAATGCCGTCGGCGGCCTGATCGGGCTGATCGAAGCTTTCGACCGCGTATTCAACGAGAACGAGACCGTCCCGCCCGCCGCTTTCGTTGAAGATCGGTTGGAGGAGCGCGGCGGCTTTCCGGACGGCCGCGGCGGCGGTTTCGGCGAAAAGCTGCGCGGGGGGGCGTCCGTGCAGCCTCATGGGAACCGCCCGGTTCATCAGCGCTGTCCGGGCGCAGGCGCAGCCGCATACGGCGGAAAGGGTCATGAGGACGCCGCGGACGCGGTTGTCCGCGATCTGATCGCTGAGCGCGGCGATATCGTCCCGCCTGTCGCAGCGCAGGTAAAGCGATTGCCCCGCGGATTCGAGATTTATCAGGCGGTCGGCGAGGTACATGTCGCCGGCTTCAATGCGCTTGATTTTATTTAAGCGGCGGATCTGGTTGGGCTGGTTATTAAACTCCGCGCCAAGGAAGGCTTTGACGAGTTCCTTGCAGAGTTCGCTTCCGATGATCCGCGCGCCCAGGCAAAGGACGTTCATCCCGTCATGTTCTACGCCCTGATGCGCCGAGTAGGTGTCATGGCAGACGCAGGCGTAAATTCCGGGAATTTTCGAGGCGGCGAGCGAAACCCCGACGCCCGATCCGCACATGAAAATTCCCACGTCGGCGTCTCCCCGCAGGATCGTTTCCGCGCCCAGCTGGGCGAAGTCAGGAAAATCGACGCTGGCGGCCGAGCAGGTCCCTGCGTCGACGACGTTCCATCCGAGGCTCTCCGCGGTCGTTCTGACCGTGTCTTTCAATTCGAATCCGGCATGATCGCAGGCGATGACGACAGTTTTCTTCATGCAATTCTCCGTTTCAGTCGGGGGGGTGATCCGACGGACGATCTTTTCTGCTGTTGGATTCATTATACCGGAAGCGGCCGCGTTTGGCGCGAAGGCGCGCCGTGCGTTTGGGCTATAATCTGAAAGCGGGAAAGGAGTGATCATGAAAAGTTATCGAAAGGTATTAAAGTTCTTTTTTCCGACGCGCCGCGGATTAGAAAATATTACCGGGAAGGTTCAGCAGGCGATCGATGAAAGCGGCGTTCGCGAAGGACTGGTCCTGGTTAACGCGATGAATATTACCGCGTCGGTTTTTATCAACGACGATGAATCCGGACTGCATCATGATTATGAGACGTGGCTGGAGCGGCTGGCGCCGGAGAAGCCGTATGATCAGTATCGCCATAACGGGTATGAGGATAACGCAGACGCGCATCTGAAACGGACGGTTATGGGACGCGAGGTTGTTTGCGCGATTACGGACGGGAAGCTGGATTTCGGGACCTGGGAACAGATTTTTTATTTCGAGTTTGACGGGAAACGGGAAAAACGCGTGCTGATTAAGATTATCGGCGCGTAGTCAAGTGCGCAGGGGTGCGGGGGATGACCGAATCATGAGTGAGGTCTCTTTTTCGGATCTCACTCATGATTCAGGCGGTGAGAGGATGTCTATGGATAAGGTATTCTTATTCCTGAGGAATCCTGACCCAAAGCGCCGGACGTACGGCCTCGCCGGCCGTGTCGACAGCGGAACCGAAGGTTTTGGCGGTTCCCACGTGCATGATCGTCATTGCCAGATTGTTCTGGCTGCCGGGCGTTCGGAGCCACCAGGATACGTTGCCGACGTAATATTTTTCCTCCGATATCCAGACGCCGCGGGCTTTCGCGTAGGATGTCGGCTTCAGCTGCTGCAGGTTCAGGTTCGCTAAATACTCCTGCGTTTCGGAGAAGCTGAGGAGGAAGACGCGATCGACCGTTTCTTTTCCGCCGTTGGTTTTCCAATCCGGATTGCTGTCGTTGACGGATGTCGTTTCTTCGATCATGTCTTTTCCTTCGTCTGTAAACGAATTTTCAAAGAAATCTTTGTTCAGCCAGTCCCGGATCCCGCTGTTTTCCCAGACGGTTTCCGTATTTCTTTCGTTATATGGCCGCGAATCGATCCCATATCGCGTCAGGAGCAGCGCTCGATCGCCCTCAACGGCGATCACGATCCAGTCGATCGGTTCCGGGCCGTTTGCCGGTTCGTTATCCTGTTCGAAGGTCCCGAATTTTACCGCGGCGCCAATCCGCGCGTTCCGGAGATTGAGCGTTCCCGCGGCTTCGCGGTACGCTTCCCGATGGATCCAGCCTTTTTCGGCGCCGTTGAACTGAATCGGGAGCCATTCCTGATTGTCGGCGATAACCGTGTCGCCGATCGGTTCAATCGGGAACTCATTTCTGACCGAACGGATAATTCCGCCGTTGACGCTGGCTTCCTTATAGATCAGGATCCCGGGGTCCCCTTCCGCGTAAATTTCTCCGGAGGCCATGACGGGAACGCTGACGGCCTGTTTCTTCTGCTCGATGTCCGCTTCCGAACTTCCGGCCGCGGACGTTTCTTCGGCCGGATCTTTCAGGCTCATCCAGAAAGCGGGCCGAACCGCAACCGCGCGGGTGGTAACGCGATTCCCGACGAAACTGAAAGCGCCGTTGGTGCTGACGGACGAGGCGTCGGTTCCGTAATATCCGGGCGTCCGGATCCACCAGCTGCAATTATTATTTTGAAAATGGCTCCAGACGCCGCGCGCTGTCCCGTATTTGGTCGCTTTGGCTTGCCTGGCGGCTTCGGAAGGAAAGTAGCGTTCGATTTCTTCATGATTCAGGATGAAAATCCGATCTTCCGTCCCGTTTCCGCCCTGCGTTCTGGACGATGGGTTGTCGAGATTGGTCAGCTTTGTCGCGAGGATCAAAGCTCTTTCTTCCGATGAGAAAGCGTTCGTAAGAAAATCATCATTCAACCATTCGCGGATCGTGCTTTTTTCCCAGGTAACCGGTTCATATTGATTATGATACGGTTTGCCGTCTAATCCGTATACGCTGACCAGCAGCATCTTATCCTCTTCGATCGCCAGAACGCGCCATTCGATCGGTTCCGGACCGTCTTCTGAACTGTTATCCTGCTCAAAGACGCCCATTGTAATCGTGTCGCCGACTTCAACCGGGCTGTTCCCCGATCCCGTTTCTTCGGAAAGCGTGTTTTCAAGATTGATCCAAAGCGCGGGGCGGACGCCGCCTGAGCCGTTCGAAACGCCGAATCCATCGTAAGAAAACGTTCCGTCGCTGTTGATCCCGGCGGCGGTCGGCTGATTTGCGCCCGGCGTTCGGAGCCACCACCATGCGCAGCCATTGCTCGGATTCGGATAGGATCCTTTCTTCTCCGCCCAGGTCGTCGGCCTGGCCAGGCGGGTCTCTTCGGAAAAGAAGAAATCTTCGACTTCGTCCATGCTGAGAAAGAAGACTTTATCGGTCGTCGGATTTCCGCCGTCGACTTTCCCGTATTTCGGGTTGCCGGGATTGTTGTTGCTGACCTCGCGGATCCAGCTCGCTTCTTCGTCCGTAAACGAGAGCCTGAGGAAATCGTCGCCCAGCCATTCCCGGATCGAGCTTTTTTCCCAGGTTGTCGGCGCGGCCTGATGATTGTAGCGTTTTGAATCCAGGATTTCCTGACTGATCAGGAGCGCCCGGTTGCTTTTTACCGTGAGGACGATCCAGCGGATCGGTTCTTTCCCGTTCGTGGCGTCGTTATCCTGTTCATACTTTCCGAATTGAACGACATTTCCCTCTTCGATTTCCCCGATCACGGGCGGCCTTTCGGGCGTCGGAGACGGTAACGGCGTTTCCGTCGGGGCTTCGGTCGCGGTTTCCGTCGGGGTTACCGTTGGGGTTCCTGTTGGGGTTTCCGTGGGGAAGGGAGTTGCGGTTGGTTCCGGCGCGGCGGCTGGCAGCTCCGTTGATTTATCCGCGGCTGCCGGCGGCGCGTTCTGCGTTGATTGCGCTTCGGCCGTTTTCAACGCGGACAGCGTCAGGGCGGCGTCAGCGGCTTCGGTCAGGATCGATATGACGGCGGCGTCGGGCGGAACGGCGTCCCGTTCCTGGCGGTCCCGGATCCCATCCGAAACGGGCGCTCCCGCTGTCTCCGGCGGCTCGCCGGCCTGAGACGGGACGCTTTCCGCTGTCCGCGGGACGGTTGGTTCGGGGTTGGCTGCGCTGGCCGTGATCATGGCCGGATCCCCGGCCTGAGCCGGAAGGTCCGGCGCCGCCGGGCGATCGGTCGGCGTATGGACCGGCGCGCTGGCGGCGGCCATGGACGTCGTTCCGGGCGTGGACGTCGGATGAGGATGACGCATGAATGGAAACGAGTCCCTGAAAATCAGGGCCAGAAGCACGAACGCGGCGATCAGGACCGGGACCAGAACGTTCGTTATTTTTTTCCGCGGTTTTTCCGCCGGGATTTCTTTGATCTCGGTTTTTTCGGTTTCTTCCGGCTGGAGCTTCGTGATTGTCTGATCCGTTTTAGCGGTTTGCGAAACCTGCTGCGTTGCGGTGACCGGCGTCGGGTCGATTGCCGAGAGTTTCTTCAGCGCGGCAGCGAATTCTCTCGTCGACGGGAACCGGTCCTCCGGTTCCTTCGCTAACGCCGTATTCAGGAGTGTATCCGCTTCCAGGGGCAGGGCCGACATGTCCGGGAGCGGAGCGGTCATATGCTTGAAGACGACGGCCATCGGTGTCTCCGCCATAAAGGGTTTGATCCCCATGACCATTTCATAAAAAATGATGCCCAGCGCGTAATCGTCCGCGCGGCCGTCGATCGGTTTTCCTAACCCTTGTTCGGGGGCCATGTACTCCGGCGTCCCGATTCCGACGCCCGTTCCCGTTAACGTTTCGTTCCCGATCCCTTCTTCGAGGATCTTAGCGATCCCGAAGTCGGTCAGGACGGGCGTTCCGTCTTTTTTGAACAGGATATTGGCCGGCTTGACGTCGCGATGAAGGATCCCCTGCTGATGCGCATATGCGAGGCCGTCCGCGATCGGAGCTAAAATCGAGGCGGCTTCTTCGACCCGGAGCGGTTTCCCGAGCAGGTGTTTTAAAGTTCCGCCGTCCAGAAGCTCCATGACCAGAAATGGGGAGCCTTCGAATTCGCCGTAATCATGGACTTTAACGATATTGGGGTGGTCGAGCCTGGCTAACGCTTTCGCTTCGATTTCGAACCGTTTTGAAAGCTGTTCCCAGTCTTTCGGCGGAAACGCTTCTTTGCGAATGATTTTCAGCGCGACGCTGCGTTCCAGAATGGTATCAAACGCTTTAAAAACGGTGGCCATTCCGCCCCGTCCGGCCTTCTCAAGAATCTGATAGCGTCCGATATTCTTTCCTATGAATTCGCTCACGTTTTCCTCCGGAACACGGCGTGCCTTTTTTGCCGGTCTGCCTTTTTTGGATAGAACCTGATAAACTTTTTTATGTGTAAGTGGTAAGCTCTGTTGATAGCTTTTGCGAAACGGCTTGTCCGTATTTTACACTTGAAATAAGAAAAAAACAAGTTTTCAGCCGCTTTGGGGCTGCTTTTTAATTTTCCGCGGCAGGGATCAAACGCGGCGGCGCCCGGGATGAGCGGCTGGCGCCGGCGTCTTTTATAAATTCACATTGAATTAACAGAAAAATCCTGAGAATCTTTGATAAGATTATTCTTGCCGGTCCGAAGGGGCCGGGCGGATTCCATTGTAAAAATACAGCGTGGGCGCGCGAAGGAGCGGAAAGATGGGCGACGGGAGAATCAGGACGATCGGGCGGTACGAAGTCGAACGGGAAATCGGGCGCGGCGGGATGGCGGTCGTCTACAAGGCGTTCGACCCGCGGCTGGAACGGGCGGTCGCGATCAAGCTCATCCAGTCGGGGGCGTTCGGGTCGAATATCTTCGGGCATATCCGCGAGCGGTTCGAACGGGAGGCAAAGGCGCTGGCGAAGCTGGATCATCCGAATATCGTCAAGGTCCTGGATTACGGGGAACATGAGGGCGCGCCGTACCTGGTCATGGATTATCTTGAGGGCGCGACGCTGAAGGAGGTCAGAAAGCCGCTGCGGGTGGAGACGGCGGTATGGCTGCTCAGGCCGATCGCGGAGGCGCTGGACTACGTTCACCGGCACGGGCTGCTGCATCGGGACGTGAAGCCGTCGAATATTATGATTACGAAGGAAGAGCGGGTCGTCCTGACGGATTTCGGGATTGCGAAATGGATCGAGGACGAGGGGGAGCTCTTCACGCTGACGGGGACGGGGGTCGGGATCGGGACGCCGGAGTACATGGCGCCGGAGCAGGGGCGCGGGAAGCAGCTGGACGGACGGTCGGACGCGTATTCGCTGACGATCGTGTTTTACGAGCTGATCACCGGGAAGAAACCGTATGGAGGGGACACGCCGCTGGACGTCCTGATGAATCAGGTCAGCGAGCCGATCCCGGACCCACGGGAGATCGTTCCAGAGCTGAGCGAGTCGGTGAAGCGGTTCCTGGACCGGGCGATGGCGAAGAAGCCGGAGGACCGCTATCCGACGATGCGCGATTACCTGCGCGATCTGGACGGACTGCGGCTGCAGGCGCTGGCGGGGCGGGCGGCGAAGCCGACGGGGACAGGAGAGATCCGGACGGAGCTCAGGAGCGAAGCGGGAACGGACAGCTCGGTCCGCTTCGGCAGGACGGATCTTCAAAAGGTTTGCGAAGCCGGGAGCGGGGGACAGACCGGGGACCAGCCTGTTCAGCCTGTTCAGGCCGCTCCGCAGGCCGCTCCGCAGGCCGCAGGACAGGCAGAGCCACAGCAGTCGACAACGGGAAAACGGAAGAGAGGATGGCTGATCGGGGCGCTGGCGGTGATCGCGGTTATCGCGGGGCTTGTCGGACTGCGCATGGGGCTGCCGCGCGGTACGGAGGTGGCCAGCGGGACGGGGGAAGCGGCGCTGACGATCGAAGCCGGGCTGGGAGAGACGCAGACGGCTTTGGCGCAGTTCAGGACAGACGCGACGGAAACGGCCGGGACGTCGTTCCGGCTGGAAACGGAAAGCGGGCTGAACGCGGCGCTGACGGCGGCGGCGGAATCGATCATGGCGCTGGAACGGCGCACGACGCAGGGCGCGGAAGAGGCGCGGGCGGCGCAGCAGGCAACGGCAGCGGAAATCGAGCGCCGGGCGACGGAGGTCAGCCAGCTGGCGGCTGACGTGGCGAAAACGGAACAGGCGAACGCAGAAGCGGCCCAGCGGCGGGAATCCGAGTTAGCGGCGACGTCAGTGATGCTGGCTGAAATCGCGGTTCAGCAGACGGCTGCGGCAACGCAGGCGAATGCCGCCGCTGAAACGGCGCAGGCCGTCGCGCAGATCACAGCTACTGAAACGGCACAGGCTCAAGCGCAGAACCCATACGCGGACTTACAGGTGGGGGACGTTATCACGTTCGGGTCATATGAACAGGACAATAACGAAGCGAACGGACCGGAGCCGATCGAATGGCGGGTGCTGACGGCGGCGGCGGAATCGATCATGGCGCTGGAACGGCGCACGACGCAGGGC
>CALIHP010000044.1 GCA_938020565.1 uncultured Anaerolineaceae bacterium
ACCCATCGTACCCACGTTCAGGTGGGGTTTGGTCCGATCAAAATGCTGTTTTGCCATTATTTATTCTCTCCTCAAGAATGATTAACTATTTTTCCAATACTTTTGCCGCAGTTGCGTCCGAAACTGCTTCATAGTGATCATATTCCATCGAAAACACGCCGCGGCCCTGCGTCGCGGAACGGAGCGTCGTCGCATACCCAAACATTTCGCCCAGCGGTACGAACGCATGAATAATCTGCGATGAACCCTGAACGTCGGAACCGCGAACGATCCCTCGCCGCGTAGCGATCTGGCCCAGAACTTCGCCGAAATACTCTTCCGGGACGGTAATTTCGACCTTCATGATCGGTTCCATCAGAACCGGGGAACATTTATCGACCGCTTCCTTGAAACCGATACTCCCGGCCATCTTGAACGCCATCTCGCTCGAGTCGACTTCATGGAACGATCCGTCGATCAGCGCGACCTTAACGCCCGTCATCGGGTATCCGCCAAGAACGCCGGATTCCGCCGCCTCCCGAACGCCTTTCTCAACCGCCGGAATATATTCCTTCGGAATCGCGCCGCCGATGATCTTGTTTTCGAAGATAATCCCCTGAGTCGATTCGATCGGCTCAATCGCGAACACGACATGCCCATATTGGCCATGCCCGCCGGACTGTTTTGCATACTTATAGGAATATTTATCGATCGATTTCCGAATCGTTTCCTTATACGCGACGCGTTCCTTCCCAACGTTCGCTTTGACGCGGAACTCGCGCATCATGCGGTCGACGATGATCGCGAGATGAAGCTCGCCCATCCCGGAGATAATCGTTTGCCCCGTCGTTTCGTCGGTCCGAACCTGGAACGTCGGATCCTCTTCAGCTAATTTCTGAAGCGCGATCCCCATCTTTTCCTGATCCACCGTCGTCTTCGGCTCTACCGCAACCGAAATAACCGGTTCCGGGAAGCTAATCGATTCAAGGACGACCGGTCTCGCCGGGTCGCAGAGCGTATCCCCGGTAAACGAATCCTTCAGCCCGAGAACCGCCGCGATATCGCCGGCATGCACCTCAGTAACGTCGTCGCGCCGATCCGCGTACATGCGGATCAGGCGACCAATCCGTTCTTTTTTCCGTTTAACCGGATTCAGGAGCGTCTGACCTTGGCGAACGACGCCGGAGTAGACGCGGAAATACGAAAGACGTCCGACGTAAGGATCGGCGACAATCTTGAAAACGAGCGCGCCGACCGGCGCTTCGTCGTCCGTGGGACAGACGATCTCGTCTTCGCCGTCGACCGACGTCGCGACTGCGTCCGGGATATCCAGCGGCGACGGGAGCAATTCAACCGCCGCGTCCAGCAACGGCTGGACGCCTTTATTCTTCAATGAGGAGCCGCAGTAGCAAGGGTTGCACTTACCCGCGATAACCGCCCGCCGCAACCCGGCTTTCAGCTCATCGACACTGAGCGAAGCGCCTTCCAGGAATTTTTCCGTCAACTCGTCGTCCAGGCCGGCGATTTCTTCGATTAAAACCTGGCGTTTCAGTTCGGCTTCTTCTTTGAACTCGTCAGGAACGTCGCTCTCGTCGATCTCAGTTCCCATCTCATCCAACCATCTATAAGCGCGCATCGTCAGCAGATCGATCACGCCGATAAACGAGCTCTCGAAACCAATCGGAATCTGCATCGCGAGGGGCTTCGCGCCCAATCGCTTTTCAATCGTTCCGATCGAATTCTCATACGACGCGCCAACGCGGTCCATCTTATTGATAAAACAGATCCGCGGCACGTTATATTTATCGGCCTGGCGCCAAACCGTTTCGCTTTGAGGCTCAACGCCCTGCGTCGCGTCAAAGACAACGATCCCCCCGTCGAGTACGCGAAGCGATCGCTGAACTTCCGCAGTGAAATCAATATGTCCCGGCGTATCGATTACATTAATCCGATAGCCTTTCCATTCAGCCGTCACCGCCGCAGAAACGATCGTAATCCCACGTTCGCGTTCCTGAACCATCCAATCCGTTACGGTCGTACCCTCATCAACGGAACCGATCCGATACGATTTCCCGGTATAAAATAAGATCCGTTCGGTCGTAGTCGTTTTTCCCGCGTCAATATGCGCAATGATTCCGATATTCCGGTACTTTTCCAACGGGAATTCTCGTGCCATATTCTCCCCAAAACCTCGTTGCAATCAATTAAACGCGATAATGCGAGAAAGCGCGGTTCGCTTCCGCCATCTTATGCGTTTCTTCGCGTTTGCGGATCGCCGAACCCGTATTGTTATACGCGTCGAGCAATTCGCCCGCTAAACAATCATCAAAACTTTTTCCGGTCTTTTTTCGCGAAGCGTCGATAATCCAGCGCATCGCTAACGTCTGCCGCCGGCCGATCGTGACTTCCATCGGGACCTGATACGTCGCGCCGCCGACGCGGCGAGGACGCACTTCCATTACCGGACCGACATTGCGCAATGCTGTTTCAAGAACCTCGAGACCATCCTTTCCGGTCTTCTGGCTAAGAGTCCCCATGGCACTGTATACCAATCGGGTTGCAAGGCTGCGTTTGCCGTTTCGCATAATTCGGTTGATTAAGTTCGTCACCAGCTGGCTGTTATAGCGAACGTCAGGCATGACTTCGCGCTTTTCCGGTTTCGTTCGTCGCATTTTTAATCTGTCTCCTTAGCTCTTGGCTTTCGTCTTCTTCGTCCCGTATTTCGATCGGCCCCGGCCGCGTTTCGCAACGCCGGTCGCGTCCAAAGAACCGCGAACGATATGATAGCGAACACCCGGAAGATCGCGAACGCGGCCGCCGCGAACCAGGACGACGCTGTGTTCCTGTAACGAATGACCTTCGCCCGGGATATACGCCGTGACTTCAAAACCGTTCGATAAACGAACGCGGGCAATCTTCCGGAGAGCCGAATTCGGCTTCTTCGGCGTCGTCGCGCGAACGTTCGTGCAAACGCCGCGTTTCTGCGGCGCACCCTCTGCGATACGAGTGCGGCGCTGACTGCTGGAGTTATAGGTATACTGCAGCGCTGGCGCTTTACTCTTAACCGATCGGGATTTTCGACCCTTCCTGACTAACTGATTAATCGTTGGCACTGTTAATTAGCCTCCATAAAATCTGAATGGATCCGGGTTTCCCCCAAACCCATTTTACACAACAAAAACTAACCCTTTTTTCCGGATTAGCTGAATCATTATATCAGTTTTTTTCTCAAACGAGCACCCGAACCCGAAAATAAACGCGCGAATCATGACAAAACATACAATAAAACAATTCTATCAAACCCGCTTCCTGCCGATTCCCGAACGGCCGCTCAACGCCGCCTCAGACCGTATCCAGATATCGATCCAGCTCCCATTCCGAAACGGAAACACGGAACGAATCCCATTCATACCAACGTCCGCGCAAATGCGCTTCGCAGGCTGCTTTTCCGAGCGTCCGTTCAAAAAGCGGGTCGTTCTCCAACGCCAGCAACGCTTCCCGCAATGACCCCGGCAGTTCCTCGATCCCTTTTTCACGCCGCTGGCGTCGGGACAGTTCGTAAACGTTAACGTCGTTCAACGGATTGCCCGGATCCATTTTCTTCTCAATCCCGTCCAGCCCCGCCGCCAACATCGCCGCCAAACCCAAATATGGATTGCAAGATGGATCGGGGGATCGCAATTCGGCCCGGATCGACCCCGGGGTCCCGTTCGAACTCGGGATCCGTATTAACGCCGAGCGATTCGTCTGCGCCCAGCTGATATAACATGGGGCTTCATAACCCGGCACAAGACGTTTATAACTGTTGACGGTCGGGTTTAAGATCCCGGCTAATCCTTTCGCATGCGCCAGCTGACCGCCGATGAAATACCTCCCGAACTGAGACAGGTGCATCGCGTCGTCCGCGTCATAGAACAGGTTCTCGCCGTCAAGCGACATAATCGACTGATGGCAGTGCATGCCGGATCCGGCGTCAGCGGCAACCGGCTTCGGCATGAACGACGCGACGATCCCCTCCTGCGCCGCGATCGCCTTAACCGTCGCTTTCATCAGCTGAATATTATCCGCAGTCCGAACCGCTTCGTCGAACGCAAAATCGATCTCGTGCTGGCCCAGCCCGCATTCATGATGACCCAGCTCCACGCGCAGCCCCAGCGCGTCCAACGCCAGCATCAGCTTCGAACGGATCCGAACCGCCGCGTCGTCCGGCGAAAAATCGAAATACGTCCCGGTATCGAAGGGAACTGGATGAATCCGATCACAATTCGCGCGGAAAAGGAAGAATTCCGGTTCCGGTCCGACGTTGAAGATCATCCCTTTTTCCTTCAGCCTCGCGCAAATCCGTTTCAAGACGCCGCGCGGATCGCCCAGATACGCGTCGCCATTCGGGAGCTCAATATCGCAGATAATCCGCGCCCGCCGCATTTCCGCCGGGGTCCAGGGCAGAATCGAATACGTTTCAATATCCGGGAACAGGTGCATATCGCTTTCCTGAATCCGGGTAAAGCCTTCGACCGACGAACCGTCGAACCAGATTCCGTTCCGGCAGATTTCTTCCACGCGGCTGACCGGCAGGTCCAGACTCTTAATCGTTCCGAAGACATCGGTAAACTGGAGCGAGACGAACTTGACCTCGTCGCGCTTAATTCGTTCCATCAATTCTTTAATTTCCATTGACGTCGATTCCCAATCAAATAAAATTCGCTATTCTCGAAAGAACCGGGAAATAGAACTGATTTATTTTAATTTTTTTCGCTTCATCAGGTTGAATTGAATTTTTTTTATGACATTCGTTCGCCGCAAATATGACAGGACTTCACCCTCCGCACAGCGTAAGAAGAGCGGGCTCAGGGTTACCCGGACCCGCTCAATTTTTTTCTTAACCTTCTCCGCACGGCCTACCGAAGCGGCATCGTCTGCTTCTTGCTGATCGTTACGTCTACCGTCATTGGCGTTACCGACTGGACCTTGACGTTCGGGTATCGCGAAACGTCGACCGTCGGCATCAGCTGATACTGCCCGATCGGTTTATCATGCAGCTCGATAACGGCAAACAGGTCGGCCCCGAAAATCTGGTTCAGCGTCGGCTCCGGACCGCTCAGGAACACATCGATAACCTCCGGCGAAATCGTCGCGACCAGCCCGGCGTCGATCCCGATCGCATCGATTCGAACGTTCGAAACCGTCCGCGATCCCTCGACAGCGGAAACGCGGACCGTAACGTCGACCGCCTGATCCCCGACGAGCGTCGCGCCCTCCGGGACCATCAGTCCGACCTTTACCGTCTCCTCCTCCGAAAAATCGGCAAGATTAATCAGATCCGTCTCGATAAAGCCTGGGAGCGACTCGATCTGCGCCTCGTCCGAGCTGTAGATCGTCGCAACGGCGGGGTCGACAGTCAATCCGTCTAAAACGTACCCGCGCGGCGTCGATCCGATCGTCCTGACTTTCACGACCAGGACCCGATAACCGCCGCGAAGCGTGATTTCTTTCGTAACCTTGATCTTATCCGTCGAATATTTCAGTCCGCTGGCGATGACCGTCCCGTTCTCGTTGACCGCCGCCGGCGTCAGCGCCCTGGAAATCGTTTCTTTCGCGTTATCGACGTCCAGAACGACGCGGACCATATCGATCTGGTCCAGCTGTGAAACCGGGCCGGAGATATCGACCGACGCGGGTTCCAGGACCGGGTCTTCGGCCTTGAACGCAGCCGGAATGATTCCGACTTCACTGACGACGATATCGTACGTTCTCGTCTCGTATTTTTCAAGAACAACCTTCGCGGTCAGCGGGACGTACGAGGTGATTTGGATCGGTGCAATCGGGAGTTCGATTTTGATCGGAACAATATGCTCCCCCGCATCCAAATCAGTGACGTCGATAACCGCAGTCGCGCCGATCCGCTGATTCAGGATCGTCGCCCAGGTCGAGACCGGCGCGCGCATGAGGATACTGACCGTCTCCGGGAGCACGTTCGTCATGACCAGTCCCTCGCCCAGCCCGCGAACTTCGACCGAAACCGTATTCGTGAATCGCCGCTCTTCGGTCGGGTCTTTCTGTGTCATTGCGACGATCCAAACCGTCAGCGCCAACAACAGCGCCAAAATCGCCGTCGGGATCACTTTAAGAACTGAAAGAAAACTTTTTTTCATTTTTCCTCCGATTCCCCGATCTCCGCCAGATCGCTCGCTCTTTTCCGGGAATTACGGAAAAAATTCGCGAGACGGACCGCGAACGGAACCGCCGGCCGCGGCCGGAACATCTCGTTCAGCCGCAATTCCAGCTTCTCAACCGTCAGCTGCTTATAAATGACCCCTTCAAATGCAACCGAAATATGCCCGGTTTCTTCCGAAACGACGATCGTCACGGAATCGTTCAGCTCCGACGTTCCCAACGCCGCCCGGTGCCTCAGCCCCATCTGCCGTCCCGGCGTTTTATCGAGAACGTTCCGGGACGACAGCGGCATAATGCATGCCGCCGCCTGGATCCGGGCGCCGCGGATAATCGCCGCGCCGTCATGCAGCGGCGTATTCGGATAAAAAATATTCGCCAGCGCCTCAGGCGTGACAATCGCGTCCATGAAGACGCCGGTACTGATATACTTCTCCAGGTCGTCAAACCGCTGGATCACGATCAGCGCGCCATGATTTTTCGACGAGAGCAGCTTGCACGCCTGAACCAGATCCGGAACGATCTGGGCTGTTTCGTTCGCGACCGGGAGCGACACGCTGAAAACGTCGCGCAGCGATTCGATCCGCCCGAGCCGCTCGATCGAACGCCGGATCTCCGGCGCGTATATAATCGGGATCAGGAGCAGCAGCGACGGAAGAATATTCCCAATCAGCCAGGTAAACCCTGGCAGGTCCGCCAGGACATATAAAAGGCTGAAAAGAACCAGGATAACGATCGTCCCGCGAAGCAGCGAATTCGCCTGCGCGCTTTGGATAAAATTAAGGATGATAAAGAAAATAACCGCAACCAAAAGAATATCCAAAATTGCGGACCGATCGAACCGCTGGCCTAAGAATAAAATTTCGGAAATAATCTGGTCCAAGGTTAGCCTCTATTTTATTTTCGGATGATTCTTATTTTATCAGGATTCTGAATTTTGCACACCATTTAATGTCTCCACTGAGACGGGTCTCCGGAGCCCGCCGAGCCGCTCCGCGATCGCGCGCCGCAGCTCGGACATCCCGGTTATCCCTGAAATGATCCAATCTGCCCGGGAACGGTTCAGCGCTGAAGCGTCCGACTGCGCCCGAATCCGGACGAGCGCCGAATCAGCGCTGAATCCGCGTTCACGGACCAGCCGCGCCAGCGCGACCTCCTCCGGTACGCAGACCAGCCATCGCTCGTCAAAGCATTCCGCCAATCCTGCCTCAAACAGCTTGACCGCCTCAACCGCGGCGTCGCCGTCCGAATCCGCGAGCGCAGCTTCGATCTCCCGCCGAACAAAAGGGTGCAATATTGTTTCCAGATCACGCATCGCGGATCGATCGCGGAAGACGATTTCGCCCAATTTCCGCCGGTCAATTTCGCCTGTCTCCGCCGACAGCGCTTCAGGACCGAACCGGGCCGCGACCGCCAAGAAGCCCGGCGTCCCTTTCCGATAAGCCTGATGCGCGATCCGGTCCGCGTCGAAGACCTCAAAACCAAACTCACGGAGCAGCGTCAGAACCGTCGATTTCCCGGCGGCAATTCCACCTGTAATCCCAATCCGCAGCTTTGCTCCAGCGCGCATGCCTACTGAATTCCATACGAAGCGCAGATCTTCTGCGCATCGCGAACAATATACATTACGGTATCGTCGCTGCCGAACATCGCGCTGATATCCTTCGCCGTTCGGACAGCTTCGTCGCAATAATGATTAACATTCGTATGCATATACGCCAGCGCGCCGACATACGAAAAATAATAAACGACCGAGGACCCCGAAAGCGGAAGCCCGGAAATCTCGATCAGCGGATTCCCCGGATCGTCGCATTCCCGAACCGCGCAGCTCTCCTCCGCGCCGCAGCCATACGTCGCGCATTTCAACGCCTCGATTGCCGCTTCGTAGTTGCGCGCTTTATAATAATTGACGCCCAGCCGGCCGTAAACGTCGGCGTTATACGGATTGATCCCAATCGCCTTTTTAATATTCAATCCTGCCGCGTAGAACTCGCCTTTCTGGGAATACGTGTTCCCGATCGCCAGGTATGGCAGCGGATCGACGACGCCCAGCTGGTCGTTGATCCGCGCTGCACGCGCGAACATCGCCAACGCCTCGTCGTATTGTCCAACCTGCCGCCAGTTAACCCCGATCCGAATCTGTAAAAAGGTCATATTCGGCGATAAATTCAGCGCACGGGTATACGCGTCGATCGCGCTGCGGTACTGCCCGTAGGATTCGAGTAAAATTCCCTGGACCCGGTACACATCGAACATATTCGCGCCGTTTTCCGAACCGTATTCCAGCGCCTGACTGAGCATCTGCTCCGCGCGCGCGTAGTTCGCCTGATCCAGCAGGATTTCCGAATAAATCGCGTACGCGAGCGCGTTCCTCGAATCGTAGTCGACCGCACGGCGAATATTATCCTCAGCCTTCGCCGCATACTCCTCGACGAGATCCGGGCCGCAGAGATCCGGATCCGCGTACCATAAATATACAAGCGCCAGAACCGCGTAAACGTTTGAATCCTCCGGGTACTTGACCAGACCCTCTTCCATTAAATTGACTGCACGCTGGAGCGTTTCCGCTTTTTCGGCGTCGGTCGTCTGGGACGCGGTCAAATATGCCAGAGCCCGTCCCTGTTTCCAGAGATATTCCGGATTATCCGATTCGAGCCGCTCCGCCGAGCCATACGCCTCAATCGCCCGTTCGAGGTTCCCGGCGCGAAACTGCGATTCGCCTTCGAGCGCGAACGACGCGGCTTCCCGCGTCGGGACCGCCGTCGGAAGCCAGGGAGAAACGAGTTCTTCTGTCAGGACTGCCTTCAAAACAAACAGGCTCATGACGCACAGAAACATCAAAGTAATAACGACCATCGGATTCGACCGGCTCCGATGTTTAAATTCCAGATTCTTCCCGTATAAGTTCATCCGTCCCGATATCTTTATCCCGAAAACCGCGCCGACCGCCTATGGACGAGCGAAACAGCCTTCGCCGTCGTTCCCGTACAGGCAGAACCAGCAGGAACCCGGATAATAGGTATTCGCATCGTAACAATCGGTATTGTACCGGCCGATTACGTAGCCTTGCGCATCGTAGGCAACAGTCCCGCCTACGAAACAGACGCCATTGCTGACGAAATAGCCCGCCCTGACGCAGCTTTCATAATCATAAACATCCGTCCAAGGCGGACCCGCTTCGAGCTGGTTCCGGAGCGCGCTCTGAAGCTCGCGCCGAACCGCCATGCACTGGGCCTGAATCACGTCCGGCGAGCTTGACCGGGCCAATAACGCTGCATGCACGTTCCAGAGCTCCGCGACTTCAGGAGCGCCCGCCGGGCCCAGCATAATCGAAATATTTTCAATCGTTTTCCGGAAAGACTCCTGCTCAAGCGCGAACGCGCCGGCGTCTCCCGCCTCGTTCGATGCGAGAAAATCGCCCAGATTCTGGCATTCGATCGCTAACAGGTCGATCAAATGCTCTGTTTTATCCGGCGGGTAAAGCGGGGGCTGCGTCTGTGCGCTGACAACGCCCGCCGCAGCGGCGAAAACCGAGAGGCCGATAAGAGAAAATAATAAAATCCGTTTCTTCATGACCAACCGAACCTTGCTTTTTATAATTGTATCTCGTTAAAGCTTAGACGAAATCCGACCGGAAAAGGTTCTGACGAATTAACGAATTGTCGTCCGCCAATTCGCGTAATCCATCCGCGGCGAAAAATATGTCAACCCGACCTGCCAGAGGTTCTTATCGACAATTCCCGCCAGGCCTTCGTTCTGAAGATACCACTGGTCAAATTTATAGTCGTTATAAAAATGAACCTCCCGAAGATACTGATTGGCGATCGACCCGGGGATCAGGAGCTCCGAATACGGGTGCGTCGGATAAGCGTCGGGAATCCTGAGGAGCCGGCGCCGGACCGTATCGGTATCCATGAAGAGATTCTCGAACGCCGAATAAGATTGGAGCGTCGGAGCTATCTCGGTCGAAAATACCGGCGTCCGGATCAGGTTCGCCGCCGGAAAGATAAAGCTGAAAAACGGAAGCTGAAGGAGAAGCGCCGCGTCATACGCCAGCACAACCCACTCAAACCCGCGCATCGCCTGCATCTGATAAAAGAGGCGATAATTCGGAAACGAAATATTCAGCGATATCATGTCCCGCCAGGCCTCCGGAAGCTCCGGTTCGTTCGTCCGGACCCGTCCGACGCGGTTATCCGTCGCGATCGCGCTCCGCGACAGCAAGCCATAGGAAAGGATCGACGCCAGATTTTCAAGCCGGGTAAAATGAATCAGCGTATCAATCCGTCTTTCCTTTAAAAAAGCCCTGAGCCGAAGCGACTCTTCGGCCGTCATCGGCTGAACCGGCGGAACGGCCTCCGCCCCTGAAACCGGCGGGGAAACCGGCCCGGACAATCCGGGATCCGCCTGAGGACCCGGCTCGCCGCCGCCCGTTCCGAACGGAAAGATCGGCCGCAGCGGGATCGCTCGTTCCGGGATAGCGCGTCTTGGCGCGGTCTTTTCCATACGTCTATTCTATTCGGTTTATCCAAATCTGACAACAGAAAGGAAAACCGCTATTCCCCTGCCGCGCCCTTCGTCCCCAGATAAATTCTGAACGCGTACGGCTCGATCGTCAGCAGGTCGCTAACGGAAAAGCTCCGCTCCTCAACCAGCTCCCGGACTCGCCAGGCGCAGCCGTCAAATCCATGCGTATCCGCCAACCGCAGCGGGATCATGTGCTCGCTGAAATTTGCGACACAGACGACGACGTTCTCATCCGACTCTTTCGCATACACGAATAGATAACGGCTCATGCCATTTAAAACGGTCATGCTCCGCTCGCGAAAAACCGCTTCCGACTTTCGGATTCCGATCAGTCGCCGGACCGCCCGATAAATTCGACCGGTCGCCGTTTTCGAGCTGCGGCGATCGGCGAAGGCCTCCTTATCGAACGCGTGCCGATGAACCCAGCGCGAATCGTCCGCGTGCGCCGGATCGTCCCGATATCCGTAATCGTTCGTCAGCCCCAATTCATCGCCCAGGTACAGAAGCGGGATCCCGCCGATCGTCAGCGCCACGCCGAACAGGACGGTCATTCGCCCGATCGCCAGCGATAGCTCGCGCTCATCCTGCGCTCCGATCGCTTTTTCCACGCCGCAAAGCGACGCCATCATCCCGGAAATCCGGCAATCGCCTGTCTTCGGATTTTCCTGAAACGGGAGTCCGCTCGCGAACGACCCGGGGAAGCGTCCCGTATAAAACTGGTTCAAAAACGCGCGGTGACCCTGCGGGTCGATCCCGACAGACCAGGCGTCTTCATCGGAAAACGTCCAGCCGATATCGTCATGGCAGCGCGTATAGTTGACCCAGGCGGTATGCTCCGGGAGCGCGAACCGCGTCGCCATCGACAGCGCCAGCAGCTTCGTATCGCGCGTCGCCAGCGCTTCCCAGGACAGCGCCATCAGCAGCGGGTTATACGACAATTGGCAGCGTTCCGGCGAAATGAACTGAATAACCTGATCCGGATGGACAATGGCCTCCGACTTGAACAGGAGCGACGGCGCGGAAATCCGCGCGGTCAGGTTAAACGCCTCGATCAGCTTCATC
>CALIHP010000045.1 GCA_938020565.1 uncultured Anaerolineaceae bacterium
AAGATTATGATTGAGGACCGGCGATCCAGATCCGGCTCGGCGACGACGACTGACACGCGAATGAATCTCAAAAAAATAACGCAATCTTGACAGCCTTGCGAATCCGGCTATAATATTTCGATGTTGATCCTCGATAGCTCAACGGCAGAGCGGGCGGCTGTTAACCGCTAGGTTCCAGGTTCGAATCCTGGTCGAGGAGCTCAGGCGCTCAATCGTTCGGTTGAGCGTTTTTTATTCCCGACGCCTGATGATACAATACGGTAAACGGCGGGCGAACGTTTTCTTTCGATAATCCCGGCGCCGCGCCGGAAACAGGAGGTTCTTCTGATGATGAAGCGAACCGCTATGATACTCCTTTTCGCTCTGATCGCTCTAATTGCGCTGGCGATCGTTCCAGGCGTCCGCGCGCGTCAGGATACGCCGGAGACGGTCTTCCCCGGCGGGATTAATCCGCTGACCGGCGAAACGGCGGACGATCCGGAGCTGCTCCGGAAGGTTCCCGCGCTGGTTCCGATTTCGCGCTATCCCGACGAGGCCCGTCCCAGCGCCGGGCTCAGTTTCGCCGCCTGGATTTTCGAATTTTACGACATGGGCGGGATTTCACGGCTTTTCGCCCTTTTTTACGGCCGTCTTCCGTCGGCGTCGACCGGCGTCGATCCGTATATCGGCTCGATTGGCGGGGCGCTTTACGGCGTTGAGGACCTCAGGAACCATTACGGTGCACTGCTCATCAGCTCCGGGAACCGAAAGGCAGTTGTCGACGACGGACTGTACAACGTTCAGTCCTGGTATGGGGAAAGCGGGAAGGACCTCTATCCGAAGCTCCCGGTTTCAACGTACGAGTCGTTTCTGACGCGCTGGACCGCGAAGATTCAGCCGCCCGATCCGGACCTCCTCCGGCTCCCGTTTTCGTATGGCCCTCCCGGAAGCGGACTCCCGGCGGAAAGCCTCCTCGTCCGTTACGCTCCGGCGAACCAGACGCTTTGGACGTATGACCGCGCCGCGGGACTGTATACGCATTCGCAGAATTCAGTTGGGAACCCGGAAATCCTGCCGACGACCGACGCGCTGACCGAACGTCAGCTTTCCTTCCAGAACGTCGTCCTGCTGTTTCATGATACCGAGCGGATGAGCGACGGGTTCAAGCCGGTCCTGAACTTTATCGACCGCCGTCCGGCGATCGTCTTCCGCGACGGACTGCGCTACGACGTGTACTGGACGACGCGGAGCGGGACGGCGGAAAACGCGACCGACCGCTTCCGTCCGATTCGCTTCGTTTTCGAAAACGGCGAACCGTTCCCGCTGAAACCCGGCCAAACCTGGGTCCATCTCGTTCGGATGGGGAACGAGCTCCGCGAGGTTGAAAGCGCGTCGGACCTGAGCGAACGGGCCGGGTCAGGGAACTGGTTCCTTCCGTATATCGAGGCGAAACGCTGACCGCGTGCTGAGGTTTTTTACTTGCGTTTGCCGGAAGCGACGTTGACGGCGAATAAATCCAGCGCGGTCAGCGGGTCGGACTGCGACGTTTTCAGTCCGCGATCGATCTCGACAAGTTCGTCGAATAAATCGCAAAGCCGATCCATTGAAAAAGCGCGTGCCTGGTTCCCAAGCTTATTCGCGACAAATTCGATCTGTCCCAGCTCTTTCATGATCGCGCTGGTCCCGCCGCCTTCGTCGAGAATTTCCCGCGCCTGGACGAGAAGACGGAACTGCCGCGTGATCATCGCCAGAACGCCCGGGACGTCCTGTTCCTCGATGAGCTGGTGCAGCTTGATCAGCGCGGATTTGGCGTTCCCGGCGACGAGATCGTCGATCATGGCGAAAATATTGACAGTATTGTTGGCGGTGATCAGCTCGTTGACATCGCTTTCATCGATCGGGCGGGCAAAATCGACGTAGAGAAGGAGCTTGTCGAGCGCCTGCCGCGCTTCGCCGGTGTCGTTGCCGATCATGCCGGCCAGCAGCCGCGCCGCGCCCGGTTCGATCTGCCCGCCGAGCTCGTTCGCTTTCGCCGTGATCCAACTGCGCATGCCGTTCAGGTCGGGGCGCGCGTGTGTTTCGATGACCGCGCTGTCCGGACGCTCCGCCGCCCATTTCCGCAGGAACGATTTCGCCGGCAGCGCCGCCCAGTCCCGCCGTTCGTACGTGTCATGAAGGACCAGAATCAGGCAAGTCGTCTCCGGAATCGAATTCAGCAGCGTCAGGAAGCGCTGGTTCCCGTCGCGTCCACCGGCCATCGCTAACGGGTTATTCAGCACGACGACGCGCTGGCCGGCGATCAGCGGCGGCGCGTAAACGGCGTTCGAAAACGCTTCGCCGTCAGTATTTTTCCCATCGAGAACCTGAAAGTTCAGCTCGGCCAGGCCGGTCGCGCGCAGCCCGGATTCGATCGTCCTTAAAACCGTTCGAATCGTTTCCTCGTCGTCGCCATGCAGGATGCGAACCGATATCGCCATGCGGGCTCGCCCGGTTACGCTTCAGTTTCAGCGATCTTGACGAAGTAGGCTTCGTGACCGAAGATCGTCGTCTGCTTGATCTCAGTGACGTTCAGCCCGGCGACGTTCGGATCGGTTGTGACTTTTTTCTGCGCCAGCATCCCGAGCTCCGGTCCGATCCGGCTCAGGAACCCCAGCGACAGCGCCAGCAGGTCGAACCGCTTCAGCCGTTCCTTCGTGCTTTTCGTTCCGGAAAGCGCCGCGATCGCCGTCAGCGCGCAGAGCGCGCCGGTCACGGCGATATTCGTCCCGCAGTTCTTCGACAGCGCCAGCTCGGTTTCGCCGGCCTTAAGCCGCGACAGCGCGATATCGAACGCGTCGCGGACCTCTTCGATCGACGCCTCTCCGACCAGGAAAAAGCCGACGGGAAGAGAAAGGCCGGAAAAATTTTTCCGATTAAACTGCGATGACAGCACGGCGATCGTCGCGTGCTCCAGCGCATGGATCTTCGGGGTATTCATCAGCGGCCGCAGGACCGGCGCATCGACAAAAATTGAGAATTGGGATTCGTATTCATCGTTTTCGGGCTCCTCCATCTCGATCCGACCGCTTTCCATTCGTTCAGCTCCCATCCGTTCAGGCTCAATCGGCCCGCCTTCCATCCGCTCATTCGTTTCGTTCATAGCTCCTCCGGGGAACGTTCCGACAGGGGCGCGAACCGCCCGCGTCTTTTATCTATTTTACCCGTTTCCCACGCTTTCCGGATCGGTTTCCACAGGGGCGGTGTCGCTGACGGCGTTTTGCATTGCGTCTTTCAGCGTCCGCGCCTGAATAATTTCAATCCCCGTTGGGAACGTCTCGCGGTTCCGCAGCAGTCGGGGGACGATCGCGCGCGTGAACCCCAGCTTTCGCGCTTAGTTGATCCGCGCCCTGAGCTTCTGGATTCCGCGAAGCTCGCCAGAGAGTCCGATCTCACCGATCAGGACCGTATCGGCGCGCAGCGGCACGCCGCGTGCCGACGAAAAAATCGCGCCGGCGACGGCTAAATCGGCGGCGGGCTCGCTGATTTTCAGTCCGTTGACGACGTTGACGTAAACGTCCTGATCGCCGAGCCGGAGACCGACGCGCCGCGTCAGGACGGCGGTAATCAGGAAGAGACGGTTCATGTCGACGCCGTTCTGGACCCGGCGCGGATTTCCGAACGCGGTCGGGTTGGTCAGTGCCTGCACCTCGACGAGGATCGGCCGCGTCCCTTCCATGGTCACTGCGATCGCCGACCCCGACGCGTTGACCATGCGTTCGGAAAGGAAGAGCTCGGACGGGTTCTTCACCTCGTTCAGCCCGCTCTCAATCATTTCAAAGACGCCGACCTCCGACGTCGCGCCGTAGCGGTTCTTGACCGAACGCAGCAGCCGCAGCGTCTGAAAGCGGTCGCCTTCCAGGTACAGGACGGTATCGACGATATGTTCCAGGACGCGCGGACCGGCGATCAGGCCCTCCTTGGTAACGTGACCGATGACGAAGACGGTCAGCCCGCTCGTTTTCGCCAGTTCGCGCAATTTTCCGGTGCATTCGCGGACCTGGGTCAGCGATCCGGCGGTCGATTCCAGCGCCGAAAGCTGGATCGTCTGGATCGAGTCGACAATCAGGAATTCCGGTTTCAGCTCGGCGACGGCAGTTAAAATCGCGTCCAGGCTGGTTTCCGTGTACAGCAGGAGACGTTCGGAAAGATCGTGGAACTTCGGCGCTGACGCGAGAATCCGTTCGGCGCGCATTTTGATCTGGCGTTCGGATTCTTCGCCGGAAACGTAGAGGACGGTCGCTTTCCCGGCGAGGAAGATCGCCGTCTGAAGAAGGAGCGTCGATTTCCCGATTCCCGGGTCGCCGCCGATCAGGATCAACGAGCCGGGGACGATCCCGCCGCCGAGGACCTGCGCGAGCTCGCCGATCCCCGGATCGATCCGTTTTTCGCCGGTCAGCTCGATATCGCGGAGCCGGACCGGTTCGCTCTTACGGAATGCGGGATGCGCCGCGGAGGCGGCCGCCGGATTGGAAACGATCTCCTCCTCCATAGTCCCCAGCCCGCCGCAGCCGGGGCAGCGTCCCATGTATTTCGGATTCGTCCTGCCGCATTCGCGGCAGACGTATTGCGTCTGGACTTTCTTCATGCTGATCATTATAAAGGATTCGCGCCGGTTGCCTGATGGAAAAATAACCGCTTTCAACCTGAATATATTTTCGGGGTATACTCTTACGTCAGGCTGGCTCGACAGCCTGAGTTGAGAAATCCTTTTTAAGGAGACGCTGTTTGAAGAAAACCAATCCTTTGGAGATCGTATCCTGAACCGGGAGGCTTGCACAATACAATTTCATGCAGACCTCCTGTGATTGTCAGTTGACACGATCGTCGGTTAACAATTTTCAGGAAGCAAAACAATGAATCAAGGCGGTTATACGATCCGGTTGGAAACGCCTGATGATTATCGGGCGGCGGAAAATCTGACACGGGAAGCGTTCTGGAACGTTTATCGGCCGGGCTGCATCGAGCATTACATCCTGCACGCTTATCGCGGCCGTGAGGATTTTGTCCAGGAATTGGATTTCGTCATGGAAAAGGACGGCGGAATCATGGGTCATATCATGTATGTTCGCACGGAAATCCAGGCGGACGATGGCAGGCGGATCCCGATCATGACCTTCGGCCCGATCAGCATCGCGCCGGAATATCAAAGACAGGGCTACGGCAAGGCTCTTCTGGAGTTTTCCATGGAAAAAGCGGCGGACCTGGGCGTTGGCGCCCTCTGCATGGAAGGGAATCTGGATTTCTACGGCAAGCTCGGCTTTGTGGTCGCGAGCTCCAGGGGGATTCATTACAACGCGGAACCGAGGACGGATGAAGTTCCTTATTTTCTGCTCCGGGAGTTGAGGGCAGGATTTCTGAACGGCGTTACCGGGACTTACTACACGCCGGAGGGCTACCTGGTTGACGGACGGGACGTGGAAAATTTTGACGCCGGTTTTTCACCAAAAAAGAAAATGAAATTGCCGGGACAGCTTGTATAAAGTCCTGCGCTGGGCCGTACGTCAAAGATGACGCCGTCTCCTTTCGGCTGTCCCGAACATGTTATGATTTGGCTGGATGATTTATAAAGAAAGGATGGGAAGAATGCAAACCGAATTGCATACCGAGGAAGACCCGGAGACAGTTCCGGAGGAGAAGACCGGGCCGTTAAGCGAAGCTGAAAAAGAGGAGACGCTTCGCAGGCTGGAGAAAATGAGCGCGCTCCATGCGCGTGTCGAAGCGGATGCCGGGCGGATGGAAGCGTTTCTTGCCGCGCTCCCCGAAATTTTTGAGCGTGAGGATGCCCTTGTAGAATACTACTATGCTCAGTGGGGGACGGATTATCAGCATGAGAATGAGCTCGGGGATCATCCGTATTGCGGCATATTAAATCAGGATACGATCTGGGACACAATGCAGTCGCTGTACGATTCGTCGATGGGGATCCTGCGCGCGCTGATCAATCATGTCGCGCCGCGGCAATGAACCGTCGATCGGCCCTGGAACGGCGTAGTGGGTTTTCGCGCGGGTTCGGGTAAAATTAAGGAGAGTCAAATCAACGAATCCTGATGCTTGAAGGAGGGTTTTATGCAATTCGGCATGATTGTATCGATGATCTTTGCGGTACTGGCGGTTATATTCGCCGTCCAGAATACCGAAATCGTCACGCTTCATTTCTTTATCTGGAGTTTCAGCCTGCCGCTGGCGATCCTGATGATCCTGGCGCTGGCGATCGGGGCGGTCTTCGCGGCGGTTTTTACCCTTCCCGGCTGGTTCCGCTGGAAACGGTCGGATCGGGTCTATAAAAAGGAGTTGACCGGGCTCGAAGACAGCCTTTCCAAGTATCGCGCCGATTTAATCGATACGCAGAACAAAAACAAGGATTTACGTCAGAAAATCTTCGAGCTGGAAGAAGCCAAAGATCAGCTCGAAGCGGCGCAGGTCAGCGCCGATCGCGAAATCAAGGACATGCAGGAGGCGATCGGGCAGGCGCAGCTCAGCGCCGCCGACGCGGAACAGGCGCGTAAGGAAGCGATCGAGGCGCGGGACGAGCTTGACGCGGCGCTGAAAAGAATGGAAGAAAAAATGAAATTCAGCGAGCAGAAGGTCGAGATCATGCGCACAGCGATGGAGGCGCAGGCGGAAGCGCCGCTCGCTTCGGCGGAGCCAGCCCCTGAGCCGGACGTCACCGGGACGGAGGGCAACGCCGATCCGGAGGCGACGATCCTGCCGAACGGCTGGGGCGCGGAGGCGAACGACGCTGAAACGGAAGATCTTCCCGACGAGGTTGAGGACTCGGACGCCGAAGCCGGCGACGAGCCGAAGGAAGAGGCGAAAAAACGGTTCGGCTTCTGGTAAGCCGGTTCCGTAAAAAACGAAAGCGAGAGACAGCCCGCGGTTTGCCGCGGGCTGGGCATTTTGGAACCGTCCCAAAGGGATTAACCTGATCAGGGCGGGGAATGATAGAAAGGCTGATATATCATAGCCCGGGTACGATCCGCATATGAAAATTTTTATCTCGGGTCTTATCAATATCGAAACGACGGTCAGGGTCCGCCAGTTCCCGATCAACTATTTCCCGATCGATTATTCGTTTTTCCGGATCCGCTCGAACGTTTCCGGCGTCGCGTTTAATCTATCGAAGGCGCTGAAAACGCTGGGAAACGACGTCCGACTGGCGTCGTTCGTCGGGAACGACGCGGAATCGGACCGGATACGTTCCGCGTTGGACGATATGGGGATCCCGACGCACGCCGTTTTCGGCGAGCTTCCCGAAACGCCGGCGTCGGTCGTTTTATATGACGACGCCGGGCGGCGGCAGATTTACTGCGACCTGAAAGATATTCAGGAGCGGACCTTGCGGATCGAAGCCGTCCAGGAAGATTTACCCGATAGCCGGATCGCGGTTCTCTGCAACGTGAATTTTAATCGGGCGCTGCTGAGCGAAATTAAATCGATGGGGCTCCCGATCGCGACGGATGTGCATGTGCTGAGCGATCTGAACGACGGATATAATCGGGATTTCATGCAGGCGGCGGATATTTTATTCCTGAGCGATGAAAAGCTTCCCGAGGAAGCGGAAAGATTCGCGTTGCGGCTGAAAGAGGTCGTCCCTGCGAAAACGATCGTGATCGGCCGCGGGGAAAAAGGCGCGCTCCTTTACGACCGGAGCGCGGACCGGCTCGTTCGTCTCAGCGCGGCGAACCTCGGGGGCGTCGTGAATACCGTCGGCGCGGGGGATGCGCTGTTCGCCGCGTACCTGAATTATGCGCTGAAGGGGTATCTGCCGATCGACGCGCTGATTCGCGCGGAGATCTTCGCCGCTTTGAAAATCAGGACCTCCGGCGCGTCGGCCGGGTTCCCGGCTCCCAAGCTCGTCGAGGAAACGCTGAAAACGGCAGGGATCCAGCTCGATCAGCTTGGCTGAACCGGTTCAGCGCGTCTTTTTCGGACGGTACTGAATCGCTTCGGCGATATCCTCCGCGCGGAGCGCGGCCGAGCCGGCTAAATCGGCGATCGTCCGCGCGATTTTCAGGAGCCGATGAAACGCGCGCGCCGAAAGGCTGAACCGTTCCATCGCTTTTTTCATCAGCATCTGGCTTGCGCTGTCGAGCGGGCAGTATTTTCGAATCTCCCCGGGGCGCATTTCCGCGTTGCTCAAAATCGGCAGCCCGCGGTAGCGTTCGCGCTGAATCGCGCGCGCGGCTTCGACGCGGGCGCGGATCGTTTCCGACGCCTCGTTCCGTCCTGCGTGCGTCAGTTTCTGGAAATCGACGCGCGGGACGTCGACATGCAGGTCGATCCGGTCGAGCATGGGCCCCGAGATGCGCTTCTGGTACCTGTCGATCGCGGTCGGAGAGCAGGTGCAGGCTGTCGTCGGGTCGCCGTAATAGCCGCAGGGACAGGGGTTCATCGCCGCCGCGAGCATGAAATTCGCCGGATACGTCACCGAGCCGGAGGCCCGCGAAATCGTCACGATTTTATCTTCAAGCGGCTGGCGCAGGACCTCAAGGACGCGCGTCCCGAATTCGGGGAATTCGTCGAGGAAGAGGACTCCGCGATGCGCCATGGAGATTTCGCCGGGCTTCGGCGGGTTCCCGCCGCCGGCAAGGCCGATATTGGAAATCGTGTGATGCGGCGCGCGAAAGGGACGCGCCCGGATCAGCGGCTGATCGCCGGGGAGCATGTCGGCGATCGAGTAAATCCGCGTCACGTCGAGCGCTTCCTCGATCGTCATCCGCGGGAGGATCGACGGGAGCGCACGCGCCATCAGCGTCTTCCCCGTTCCCGGCGACCCGCTCATCAGGATATTATGCCCGCCCGCCGCCGCGATTTCGAGCGCGCGTTTGGCGCTTTCCTGTCCCTGGATTTCGGCGAAATCGGTCGGGATTTCCGGAACGATTTCGGAAAGCCGCGGCGCTGTCTGCGGCTGGATCCGGGTTTCGCCGCTGAGATGCCTGAAGAGTTCTTCGAGCGAAGAAACCGGGAGGACGGTAATTCCCGGGACGAGCGCCGCTTCTTTGGCGTCGACGGCGGGGACGAAGACGCTGGCGAAACCGGCTTCCTTCGCCCGGGCGGTAATCGGAAGAATCCCGCGGACATGCCGGACCGATCCGTCGAGCGACAGCTCGCCGATAATCAGGCTGCCGGCGTAGGCGGACGCGTCGATAATCCCCGCCGCCGCCATGCACCCGACCGCGATCGGCAGGTCGAACGACGGCCCTTCTTTGCGGATGTCCGCCGGGGCGAGGTTGACGGTCACTTTGTAACGCGGGTATTGGATCCCGGAGTTACGGAAGGCGGCGTTGACGCGCTCGCGGCTCTCCTGGACCGCGAGGTCGGGAAGGCCGACGATAATCGTTTTGGGGAGCGAGGAAAACGACGTATCGACTTCAACGTCGATCAGCGTCCCGTCCAAATCGGTCAGGGCGCAGGAAATAACTTTCGCGAGCATGAGCAGGACCCCTCCGGATCGATCGATACGCCCGGCGCGCGGACAGCGGGAGCGGCGCTGGCGTTCGTTTTCGGATGAAATTTGTCGATTAAAATAAGTATAATCGGAAACAGCCAGGCGGTTCGTTCCCTCCGCCCAAAATCGAAGAACGCGAGGTTTTATTCATGAAAATCATGGTCGTCGCCGGGACGCGTCCGGAAGTTATCAAGCTGATCCCTGTAGTCCGTCGGCTGCGCGCCGCTCCGGACATGGAGACGGTTTTCTGCCTGACCGGGCAGCACCGCGAGATGGCCGAGGAGGTTCTCGGCGTCTTCGGGATGGAACGCGATCTGGACCTGAGCCTGATGACCGCGGATCAGACGCTGAGTGGGCTGACGGCGGCGATCCTGACCGGGATCCAGCCGGCGCTGGACGCGCTGCGTCCGGACTGGCTCCTCGTTCAGGGGGATACGACGACCGTCATGGCGGCGGCGCTGGCCGCGTTTTATAACCGGATCCGCGTGGGGCATGTTGAAGCCGGGCTGCGCAGTTTTCAGAAATGGGCCCCGTACCCGGAGGAAATTAACCGGCGGATCGCCGGAACGATCGCGGATTTGCATTTCGCGCCGACCGCGGGCGCGCGCGAGAACCTGCTGGCGGAGGGCGTCGAGCCGCGGACCGTCCACGTAACCGGGAATACGGTGATCGACGCGCTCCGGCTCGCGGCGGAGCTTCCTTTCGATCTGGCGCGATCGCCGCTGGCGGGGCTGCCTTTCGGAACGAAGGAGATCGTTACGATCACGGCGCATCGGCGCGAGAATTTCGGGAGACCGCTCGAGGATATCTGCGAAGCGGTCGCAGCGCTCGCGGAACGGTACCGCGCCCGGGTCCATTTCGTCTACCCGGTTCATCTGAATCCGAGGGTGCGTTCGGTCGTTTTCGCGAGGCTGCGCGGCGTTGAGAACCTGACGCTTCTCGATCCGCTGGACTATTTGAGCATGGTCCAGCTGGTCAGGCGGTCGGCGCTGATCCTGACCGATTCCGGCGGGCTTCAGGAAGAAGCGCCGGGCCTGGGCGTTCCGGTTCTCGTGCTGCGCGGCGTGACCGAGCGGCCGGAGGGGGTCGCGTCCGGGAACGTCCGGCTGGTCGGAACGGATCCGGAAACGATCCTGAGGGAGACGTCGCGGGTCCTGGACGACGAAACGGCGCGGCGAGCGATGGCCGGGGCGGTCAACCCATATGGGGATGGGCGCGCCGCTGAGCGGATTGTCGAGCTGCTTCGGAACAGCTGAGCCCCCGCGCGGTAAAATCCCAGTATGCCAGAGATCGTACCGGAGCCCTTGACGCTGATTTTGCGCTGGATCGTTCCGTTCGCCGCAGTGAACGTAGTCGGGCTTTCCCTTTATTGGATCGATAAGCGCCTGGCGGTACGGAAGCGCCGCCGGATCCCGGAGCGGACGCTGCTCTGGGCTGCCGCCGTCGCTCCGTTCGGCGCGCTCGCGGGGATGTTCCTGTTTCATCATAAAACGCGGAAAACGAAGTTCCGGACGCTCGTTCCGCTTTTCGCCGCGGCTCATCTCGGATGGATGTATTTCCTGATCCGCTTTTATTTCGCCTCGTCCGGATCATCCGTTTCGAGTTTTCGTGAATTGCCTTTACATTATTTACAAAAACCGAAAGGACAGATATAATCTCCATAACATATAGGGGCTTTTTTATCCCGGTCGGTTCTTTTTATCAAGGTTTAAGAAAGGATGTTGTCATGAAGAAAGTTTTTTCGGTTTTAGTTGTTTTCGCTTTATTTGCTGCGTTGTTTGCCGGCGTCGTCGCGCAGGATAAAGTTACGCTGACCGTTTGGGAATCCGTCGGCGGTCCCGACGAATGGCTGATTCAGGCTGCCGAAAAGTATGCTGAAATGAATCCGAACGTTACGGTCGAATTCGTCAATGTCGAAATTGTCGATTCCTCGACGCAGATCGCGCTCGACGGCCCGTCCGGTATCGGCCCCGATCTTTTCGCCGCTCCGCATGATAAGCTGGGCGAGCTCGTTGCCGGCGGGCATGTTCTTCCGACCGTTGACGCGGAAGCAGTCGCCGCTGCGATCCTGCCTTCCGCCGCTCAGGCGTTAACGTACGACGGCGTCATGTACGGATACCCAACGACCGCGGATACGTACGTGCTGTTTTATAACAAGGAGCTGGTTGACAAGGCCCCGGAGACGTTTGAAGAGCTCGCCGATTGGGTCAGGGAATTCAACGAAGCCAACCCGGATAAATACGGGTTTGTCATGGACGTCGGGAACGCGTACTATACGATCCTGTTTACGACGATGAACGGGAACCGGCTTTTCGGTCCGGACGGCCTCGACACCTCTTCTTCTTATCTGGCGACCGAAGACGCGATTGCCGGAATGAAGATTTTCCAATCGCTGCATGACGTCGTTCCGTTCAACGCCGCCGACCTCGATACCGGTACCGCCGACGGCGCGTTCAGCGCCGGTACGGCCGCGCTCCATATTTCCGGCCCCTGGAACGTCTCCGAATTTACGGAAGACGGGATCGACTTCGGCGTTGCGACGCTTCCGTCGCTCGACGGGAAGGTTCCTGCTTCTTCGTTCTCCGGTACCCGCGGGATGTTCGTCTCCGCGTACAGCGCGCATCCGGAAGAAGCCGCCGATTTCGCGAAGTTCCTGATCTCGGAAGAAATGCAGCGGCTGCGCTATGAGATTACCGGCGCGATTCCGGCGATTCCGCTGGAAGTTGAATCGGAAATTGTCAACGGCTTCATTGAACAGCTGAAATACGCGTTCCCGATGCCGTCCGTTCCGGCGATGACCGCGTTCTGGGATTCCGCCAGCGCCGCGTCCGCGAATATCTGGGACGGGGCCGACGTCGAAGCCGAGCTCCAGAAGCTTGATACCGCGATCGTAGGTTTTACCGCCAAATAACGCAGACAGAACGAGAAGGCCTCCAGCCAGATTTGGAGGCCTTTTCTTCAACGTTCGTTTTCACCACGGAAACGCCGTGGAGAAATCAGCGAAAGATTTTTCATAAAATTCACTGTAACCCGAAACGATTCAAGAAAGGAGCGATGCAATATGGCAGCTGTATCCGCTATTCATGACGACCCGGAACGGAAGCGGCTTTTCCGGACGTCGATTATCTTCATGGGACTGGGGCATCTTCTCCAGCTGAAGCAGTACGTTAAAGGCGCGTTGTTTGCGCTGATGGAGATCCTGTTCCTGATTTTTATTCCGACCCTGTTCGGGAAGGTTCACGGCCTGATTACGTTGGGCGACCCCAAGCCGGATCTTCCGATGATCGAACGGGACCATTCGATGTTCATGATGATCGATGGGATTACCGTTCTGGCCGTGATTTTCCTTTTCTTCGTTCTGTACGCGCTGTCGGTTAAAAGCGCTTTATCGGATTACGACGAACGGAAGTTGACCGGAAAGAACGACAGCGGCCAGAACATTTTCTCCGAACTGGCGAACAAGTCCTTCCCGATTCTTGGCCTGATGCCGGCGTTGATCCTCGTTATTTTCTTTATCATTGTTCCGCTCCTGTTTTCGGCGCTGGTCGCGTTTACCGACTATTCCGCCCCGGATCATATTCCGCCGAATAACGTCGTGAACTGGGTCGGGCTGGAAAACTTCCGGACCCTGTTCGGCAGCAGTAACGTTTGGGCGGGCGCGTTCGGGCGCGTCGCGTTTTGGACGATTCTTTGGGGCGCGGCGGCGACGGTGACCTGCTACGCTGGCGGGATTATCATGGCGACGGTCCTGACGCAGCTTAAAATCAGGCTCATCTCGGTTTTTCGCTCGATTTACATTTTGCCGTACGCGATCCCGATCGTCGTTTCGATGATGATCTGGCGCAACCTGCTCAACGGGTCGTTTGGGATTGTCAACCGGACGCTGCTTCAGCTGGGGCTGATCGATAAAAGCAGCATGATCCCCTGGCTGAGCGATCCGACGCTGGCGAAAATTATCTGTATCGTGATTAATCTCTGGGCGGGCTTCCCGTACTTCATGCTGCTGACGATGGGGACGATGACGTCGATCAGCGGGGATCAGTTTGAGGCGGCGCAGATCGACGGCGCGTCGAATTACCAGACGTTCCGCTATATTACGCTGCCGCAGGTGCTGTACCAGACGATGCCGCTGATTATTATGTCGTTTACGTTCAATATCAATAACTTTGGCGCGATTTTCTTCCTGACCGGGGGCGATCCGATCGTTTCGGATTCGACGCTGACCGGCGCGGGCGGGACCGATATCCTGGTGACCTGGATTTATAAGCTGACGATTAACCTGCTGAAGTATAACTACGCGTCGGTGATCGCGATTTGCATCTTCGCGATTTTAGCGCCGTTCGCGATCTATAACTTCCGCCGCACGAAATCATTCAAGGAAGGAGAAATCTGATGACCAACGCGCAATTTGAGAGGATGGTGCGGCGGGATAAATTCGTTCGCACGGCGAATATGGTTCTGGTTTATGTGTTTCTGACGCTGGCCGCGCTGCTCGTGCTGTACCCGGTTATCTACCTGATATCCGCCGCGTTTACGCCCGGAAGCTCGATTTCCAATCTGAGCACGGTTCCATTCGGGAACGGGTTTACGTTTGAACATTTTGCCAAGCTGTTCCGTAAGTCGAATTACCTGCTCTGGTTCAAGAATACGCTGATGATCGCCGTAGGCGTGTCGCTGGCGACGGTCTTCGTCTGCACGATTGCGGCGTACGTATTTTCGCGATTCCGCTTCCCGTTTAAGAAGAGCCTGATGCTGTCGTTCCTGATTTTGCAGATTTTTCCGTCGTTTTTGGGCATGGTTGCGATTTATGTGATCCTGCTCCGATTGGACGGTCTCGATACGCTCTGGGGGATGGTCCTGATTTACACGGCCGGGAACGTTCCGTATAATACCTGGCTGGTTAAGAGCTACGTCGACTCGATTCCGCGGACGCTCGACGAAGCGGCGAAGATCGACGGCGCGTCGAACGCGCGGACGTTTTTCCAGATCGTGCTGCCGCTGACGAAGCCGATTATTACCTTCCTGGCGATTTCGAGCTTCACGGGGCCCTGGATGGAGTATATTTTTGCGAAGTTAGTGCTGCGCTCGAACGCGAAGCAGACGCTGGCGATCGGGCTGCTGACGTTCGTGACAGATCGGAAGAACGAGTTTACGGTCTTCTGCGCCGGGGCGCTCCTGATCGCGATCCCGTTCGTGATCTCGTTCGTCGTGACGCAGAATATCCTGGTAACGTCGCTGAGCTCCGGAGCGTTGAAGGAGTAAGCGGCTGAGGGCTTGAAGCCGCCTGAGGCGCGCTGCGAAACGGTCCATGCGGCAAACGTTTCAAAACAGTCGGCGATCGCCCGAATCCCGATGGGAACGGCGATTTGCCGGCTGTGGCTTTAAGCGGGGAAATCGTACGCGGAAGTCCGCGGCGGCCGGGGCGATTCGCTCTATTCCTTTTCCAGGAAACGTTTAGTTTTTGCGCATATGACATTTGTCACATTTTTGCGACGAATGTCATATGCAAAATAACTTTTGCCCTACAATAAGGGCGATCGGCGGGGAACAGGAATTCCCGCGCTGATCACGGTTCAGCAAGGCTGAACGTGGGGAAAGGAAAGGGAAAATGACAGTCTTCGTTTTAATTGCTTTCGCAGCATTAGCCAGTTTCCTCGGAAACTATCGTCTGGATTAATTTAATCCATAGCTGGCGATAAAGTCAGCTTCGCTTGCTTTATGAAGCTCAAACGCCCGCGTCATATGAACGCGGGCGTTTTCACGCGCCGGACTCAGACCGGATCGACGCGGTATTCGACGGCCGCGTGGATCGTCTCGCCCGGCGGCAGGATGATCAGGTGGGCGGCGTCCTGTTTCCCATCGGCGTAAAGCCGATGCGCATCATGGGAACAGGTCCAGCTTTCGAGGCAGATATATGGCGCGCCTTCGGGCGAATAGATGACGCTGTGCGTGAACGGTTCGCCGGCGGAAATCGTCAGCCGCTTCCCGATCGCGCCATACGTCAGCGTCATCGGCTGGTCCGGCGTCATTCCCTGAAAAACGTCGTCGATGACCATGTCCTCAATCGTGCGTTCGCTCCGCAGGTCGTACGTTCCCAGCGCGGGATCGGCGAGCGTTCCCTGATCCGGGTCGACCCTGAGCTTCATAGGGACGCGGATTTGAATCGTATCGCGGGGGCCGTGAAGATTGAAGTATGGATGAAGCCCGAAGCCGAAGGGCAGCCGGTTTTCCGGGTCCAGATTCGCTATTTCGACTCCGACTTGGAGCCGCCGATCGCTGAGCGTCATTGTCAGCGTCAGCCGGTTTTCGATCGGGAATTCCGTGAAAAGCGGATTTCCCGGCTGGAGCGTGTACGCGAACGACGCTGAAACGCCGTTCGGGGTTACGACCGGTTCGGAGCTGGCGAACGGTTCTTCGATAACGTAGCCATGTCGGTAGAACGTCCCGCGGTTGGGCTTCAGCTCGAACCGGTGCCCGTCGAATTCAAAGCCGCAGCCGCGGACGATTCCCGGAAACGGATACAGGACCGGGATGCCGAAATGCCGCCGGTCGGCGAGCGGTTCCGGGGCCGGGTAAAGATACTCGATTCCGTCGACCGCGTAGCGGCGGATATTCGCGCCGTGTCCCGGAAGGATCGTGACTTCGGCGACGGAGCGATCGCCGTCGGACTGGATCATCGTCCATTCTTCGCATCCCATTTCGGGACAGGTTCCTTTTTCAACTCGATACTTCATCGCAGGGTTCCCCTTTCTTCGCCTGAGGATCCGCGCGGGGCGGATTCATAGCTCTCGATCGCGATTTTTTCCGCGGTCGCGATCGAAAACGGCAGGATCCGGTTCGCGAAAGCGGTCATCCGTTCTTCGGCGTCGCTGACGGCGAAGGTGTATTCCGCTTTCGCCGGGACGTCCGCGCCGCCGCGGAGGAGCCCCGCGCTTTCCAATATCCCGCGCAGCTCTTCGGCCGTGTTTTTCGCCGGATCGATACAGCGGACCCCCTCGCCCATGAACGCGGCGATCGCGCCTTTCATCAGCGGATAATGCGTACAGCCGAGGAGGAGCGTATCGACGTCGCCGGCTTTCATCCCGCTTAAATAATAGGCGACGACGCGGTCGGTAATCTCGCCGGAGGTCAGCCCTTCCTCAACGAGCGGGACGAACAGCGGGCAGGCGGTTTTAATCGGCTTCAGCGCCGGATCGAGCGCGTGGATCGCGCGGTCGTAGGCCTGGCTCTCGACGGTCGCGTATGTGCCGATGACGCCGATTTTACCGTTCCGCGTCGCCGAAACCGCCGCGGCCGCTCCAGGAGCGATGACGCCGACGATCGGAAGCTTGAATTCGCTGCGGAGCTCGTCGAGCGCGTAGGCGCTGGCCGTGTTGCAGGCGACGACGATGGCTTTGACGGAACGGCTGCGCAGGAAGTTCACGATCTGGCGCGAGAAGCGGACGATCGTTTCTTTCGACTTGCTCCCGTAGGGAACGCGCGCGGTGTCGCCGAAGTAAACGATATCCTCCCGCGGCATCGTTTTCATCAGCGCGCGCATGACGGTCAGTCCGCCGACGCCGGAGTCAAAGACGCCGATCGCGCGGGCGGCGGGTTCGTTTTCAGGGCCGGTCTCGGTTCTCATCCAGGTATCCTCGCGGTTCATCGCGTTCTCGCGGACGGAGAATCCTCCGTCCTGTGGAGTTCCTGTATTTTATCAGAAAGAAATCTGCATATGCTGCCGGAATGATGCGGAAGGGCCTGGTCCGGGACGGAAAGTTCCATACCCGTCGGCCGATCCGGGGACGCCTTCCGCATGGCATGAGCCATAACCCATGTATGACAATTCCAAATATGCTATAATCAGAGAAAACTTTTAGATCGAAAGATATACAAACTATGAAAGATTCCACTGAAAAACTTAAAACAGAACTGGGGCGGCACAATATCAAGCTGTCGTACCAGCGATTGAAGATTCTTGAATACCTGACAGAAAATCATACGCATCCCAGCGTTGACATGATTTTTAACGATCTGAAATCGACGATCCCGACGCTCTCGCGGACGACGATTTATAACACGGTCAACAGTCTGGTCGACGCCGGGTTGGTCCGTCCGGTGTATACGAGCGCAAACGAGCTGCATTACGATATCGTCACCGAGCCGCACGCGCATTTCGAATGCGAAAAGTGCCACCGGCTGATCGATCTGGAGTACGATTTCGACAGCCTTCCGGTTCCGGAAGCGATCAGCGGTTACCAGATCCGGTCGAAGAGCGTTCTGTTTTCAGGCGTCTGTCCCGACTGCCAGACGCCCCGGGCGGAATAGATCGGCCGATGATTTCAGGATAAAACGAACCCCCGCGGCTGTCCGATTCGGCGTCCGGGCGAGGGCTCGTTTTTTTATGCGGTCCGCGTTTCAGAGAAGGCGCGCCGCGGCTTCGTCGGCGAAAACTTCCACGTTGGGATGAAATTGCAGGATTGAAGCCGGGACGCGCGGGTCAACCTCGCCGTAAAGCGTCTTTTTCAGGATTTCGGCCTTATTCGCGCCGGTTACGACGAGAACGAGCTTTTTCGCGGCGAAAATCGTCCCGATCCCCATCGTGACCGCGTGCGTCGGGACGTCGGCGAGCGAGGCGAAGAAACGCTGGTTCGATTCGCGGGTCATCGCGGTCAGCCTGACGACGTGCGTGGTCTTTGAAAAAACGTCGTCGGGCTCGTTGAACCCGATATGCCCGTTGAGCCCGATCCCGAGGAGCTGAATATCGATCCCGCCGAGCGCGGCGATTTTTTCTTCATACGCCTTGCAGGCGGCTTCCGGATCCTCCGCCGTCCCGTCGGGGATATGGGTGTTGGCAAGGTCGATATCGATCCGCTTGAAAAGGTTCTCGTTCATGAAATAGCGGTAGCTTTGATCGTGCGTCGGGGCCAGTCCGACGTATTCGTCAAGATTTACCGTGCGTACCGCTTTGAACGAGACGGATCCGGCGCGGAAAGCGTCGGCAAGCGCGGCGTACAGCGGCAGTGGCGTCGATCCCGTCGCCAGTCCCAGAACGGCGTTCGGCTTAGCGCGGACATGGGAAAGAAAGATTTCCGCGGCGATTTTCCCGACCGCGGTCGGGTCGGCAGCTGTTTGAATATGAATTCGGTCCATTAAAGATCCCTCCATCGTCAATTGATAATAAGATTCTACCGCTTTAAGTCCCAGCTTATCCAGCCTTCCGGTATTTCTGATTTTTGCTGTTCGGCTTATCCGGGATCGTGCGTTCAATGAGATGCTGATCCAGCGCGGGATTCAGGTAGTTCTTACGGAAAGTCGGCTTGTGCGATCGTCCGAGCCGCTGCATCAGCTCCGCGGCAGACAGCGTGTCTTTTCCGAGCGCCGACAGCAGCCTGCCCACAGGCGTTTTATCTTGATCGCTTACTGGGTCGCTGTCTTGATCGGTCCTGCGATCCACAACCGTTGTCTCTCTCAGGCTGTCCCGGATGATTTCGAGCATCAATTCTACAAAGCCCGCGCTGTCTGCCTGCGCGTCCGCGGCGCCGAGCGCAGCGTAGTATTCCTGTTGTCTGGACCGGATTAATTCCTCAATTGGCAGCCAGAAGAACAGTTCTTTCCACTTTCCCAGCAGAAGACAATGCCACATCCGTCCCATGCGGCCGTTGCCGTCCGCGAAGGGGTGGATGAATTCGAATTCATAATGGAAGACGGCGCTTTTAATCAGAGGGTGCAGTTCAGATCGCTGGTACCAGTCAAAGAGGTTATGAACATGTTCTCGCACAAATTTCGCAGGAGGCGCCAGGTGAATCAGTCTTCCGGCGTTAAATACACCCACGCCAGCGGAACGGAACCTGCCGTTTTCCGGGATTAATCCGTTCATCATCAGCCGATGCGCATGCAAGAGATCGTCTATAGAAGCAGGGTCCAACCGCAGCATCAGTTCATAGGCTTCATATGCGTTCAGAATCTCTTTGATTTCGTTGGGATTGCCGAGAACGCGCCTGCCGTTCAGGATTGCCGTCACCTGTTCCAGCGACAGCGAATTCTGCTCAATCGCAAGCGAACTGTGGATGGTGCGAATGCGATTCTCCCGGCGCAGGCGCGGGCTGATCGTTCCCTTCTGCAAAATCGTGATCAAACCGACCTGCTCGCTGATCTCCGCGATCAGAGAGGTCATCTTATTCGTCAGGTGAAAGGGCGGGTGATAGCTGCTCAAACGAGATCGCCTCCAATTTGAATCTCCATCGTCAATTGATAATAAGATTCTACCGCGTTCCTGCTCTTTCGGCGTTTATTTTACGCCGTCACCGGCTGACCCTGCTCATGGATTAAAAATGTTTTCGGATTGGAATTTATCCTGAGTTGAATGCGTTTGTTGGCGAATTGTCGAAAACTCCTGTAGAATTAACCCGGACCGTTCAGGTCCCGTCATAGCTTTCAGCGAAAACCGGAAAGGAAAAAACAATGAAAGATATTTTATCGGCTTTTCAGTCACGCCGTTCCATTTACGCGCTTGGGAATTCGAGCCCGCTCTCCGAAGATCGGACGGTCGAGCTGATTGGCGAGGCCCTTCGGCAGGCCCCTTCCGCGTTCAACATGCAGGATCAGCGCGCGGTCGTTCTATTCGGGGCGCATCACGCAAAGCTCTGGTCGATTACGATGGAGGCGCTCCGGAAGCGGGTCTCCGCGGAGAGGTTCGCCGAGACGAAGGCGAGGATTAGCGGTTTCGCCGCAGCGCATGGAACGGTTCTCTTTTTCAGTGACGAGGGAACGGTTCGCGCGATGCAGTCGAAATTTCCGAATTATGCCGCTAATTTTGAAACCTGGTCAGCGCAGCAGCAAGGCATGGCGCAGTATATGGTCTGGACGCTTCTTGAGGCGGAGGGCTTTGGCGTTAACCTGCAGCATTATAATCCGCTGATCGACGAGGCGGTCCGGGCGGAATGGAACGTTCCGGCGGACTGGACCCTCCGTGCGCAGCTCGTTTTCGGATCGATCGAAGCTCCTGCGGGCGAAAAGACGGTCCTTCCGCTCGCGGAGCGCCTGAGGGTTTATCGATCGTAACGGATTTTTTATCCGGAAGCTAAAAAAGGAAACGGGAACGTTTCCTTTTTTTTAGCTGATTCCCCGGAGATCCGGGGTTATTTTTCGTCGAAGAGCGATCGGTAGGCGCCGTAGCCTTCGGCTTCGAGGTCTTCTTTCGGGATGAAACGGAGCGACGCGCCGTTGATACAGTAGCGCAGCCCGCCAAGCTCGCTCGGTCCATCTTCGAAGACGTGCCCCAGATGCGCGTCGCCGGTTACGCTTCGGACTTCGGTCCGGTTCATCCCGTACGAGCGGTCCTCATGATAACCAACGACTCGTTCGTCGATCGGCTTTGAGAAGCTCGGCCAGCCGCAATCGGATTCGAATTTATCCTGCGAACTGAAAAGCGGTTCGCCGGTCGTGACGTCGACGTAGATTCCGTCGCCGGTTTCGTCCCAGAGTGGGCTCGAAAACGGCCGTTCCGTCCCGTTTTCCCGGACAACCTTCCAGCTTTCCGGACTGAGCGTCGCTTTGAGCTCTGCGTCGTCGGGCTTCGGATATGCCGGCGCGTTCCCGCCTCGGAGAGGCGCCGGGGCTTCGGCTTCGAGCGGTTCTTTGGCAAGGCCTAAATCAATATGGCAGTAGCCGTTCGGATTTTTGATCAGGTAATCCTGATGATATTCCTCGGCCTGGAAGAATTGTTCGAGCGGTTTGACTTCGACGGCGATTTTCCGGTCGTATTTTTCCTGTTCCGCGGCGATCCGCGCCTCGATCGTGGAAAGGTCGGCTGTATCGGTGTAATAGATGCCGGTGCGGTACTGCGTTCCGGCGTCGTTTCCCTGCCGGTTCAGGCTGACCGGGTTGATAATCCGGAAGTAATGACGAAGGAGCTCGTCGAGGCTGATCCGGGTCGGATCGTAGGTTACTTCGACGGTCTCCGCGTGCCCGCTGTTATGATAAACGAGGTCCTCATAGCGCGGATTTTCGGTCTTCCCGTTCGCGTAGCCTGAAACGGCGTCCGTGACGCCTTCAACGCTCTGAAAATAAGCCTCGACGCCCCAGAAGCACCCGCCGGCTAAATAAATTTTTCTCGTCGCTGCGCTCTGCGATACGGTTGGATGGGTCATGTCAGTCATCCTCCGTTTCGGGCTCTCGGTTCATCATCTCCGACGCGAAAACCTGATGGATCATGTCGCCGCTGAGATCGCCCTGGAAGACTTTGACCGCGCCTTCGGGGTCGATAAAAAACGACGTCGGATAGCCGCGGACCCCGTACCACTTTGCCAGCTTTCCGCCCTCGTCGATCAGGACGGGGAACCTGTTATGTTCCTGTTTCGCGAACCATTTCCGGAAATTCTCCAGATCGAGCTCCTGCCCGTAGCCCGGCGAAACGACGGTCACGACTTCGAAATCGAGACCGGCATCGTTCGCTAATTTTTCGACTTCTTCCAGCCGGGCGAGGCAGACCGTGCACCAGGACGCCCAGAATTTCATGTAAACTTTTTTACCGCGGTATTCCGATAAGCGGAACCGGTTTCCGTCTAAATCGAGGAGGTCGATCGCGCCGTTATCCGAATTGACTTCGGCGTCGCCGCTGGATTTTGCTTCCGCGGACGTGTCGTTGGAAATGGGAGCGCCGCCAGCGGTCGGGCTTTTCGCTCCGTCCGTTGAGCAGCCTGCCGTCAGGCCCGCCAGGATCAGGAGAACTCCCGCGAGGATCAGGAACGGGAGGGATCGACGGTATGTTCTGAGTTGTGTTTTCATGCGTTTATTTTACCTTTAATGCCTTTCGATTTGAATTTACGGTTGACTATCCGATCCGTACGTTGAAAGCCTGGGTCAACCCTATTAAGATCAGGAGCGCGCCGCCGATCTTCTTAATCAGCGGCAGGTACGGATGAATTTTCCTGATTTTTGTCAGGAAATAGTCTGAAAAAATCGTGATTATTAAAAATGGAACGGCGAAGCCTGTAATATAGATCAGCATGTAACCGCCGCCCTGGAGCGCGGAGCCGCTCGTTCCGCTCAGGAAAAGGATCGACGCCAGGATCGGGCCGATACAGGGGATCCAGCCGATCGACATGAGCAGCCCAAGCAGGAACGAACGGAACGGTCCGCCGCGCGCTTCAATTTTTCCGCTCTGATCGCTGAAGCGGTCAAAAACCGGAAGATGAATCAGGCCCATCTGGCTGACGCCCATCAGGACGATCAGCAAGCCGGCGGCGACCGAGACGGTGCGCTGGGAAACGAACGCGCTGACGGTTCCGAACCCGAAGCCGAGAACAGCGAAGCTCGCGCCGACGCCGAGAACGAAAAGGAGCGAGTTCAGGACACGGTTCGCTCCTGAATTCGCCTTCTGGGGGCCGCCGGTTTCGGTTAGAATACTGACGTAGACTGGGAGAAGCGGAATAATGCATGGGCTGAAGAACGAAAACAGCCCGCCGATAAACGCGCCCCAGATCGATACGGATAAGTTAAATCCCATAGGTTCACCTCAATAAAATTCATCAAATCGCATTCAATCATCCAATGCTGATTATTTTTTACCATACTGTTTTCCCTTTTCAGGATGAACGCGGCATGATTTGTATCAATTCAAGTTTAGGAACGTATTAAAAGCGGGACTGATTTTCTGCTGTCCGGGGGCTGCGTTGGGGTCTGTTGACGTTTATCATGTTTTCTTTGTGACAACGCATGATATTGTTCCGCTTCTTTTTTTCAGGAACGCGGGCTTGTTCGGATCGGGCTTGAACTTATCGTAACTATAAGTTATAGAATAGAGCCATCTGAAATAATCTATCCGGGCTGAAAAGGAGTCGCTTATATATGAAGAAGACAGTCCTGTTGAAGAACGCTGAAGCGATTGTAAGCTGTGATCCTGTGGATCGGGTTTACCGCGGCTGCGATATTTTGATTCGGAACGGGTTTATCGCCGAAATCGGAGCCGGTCTTTCCGCGGAGGGCGCGGAAACGATCGACGCGTCGCGGAAGTTTATTTATCCCGGGCTGATCAATACGCATCATCATTTTTTCCAGACGTTCGTCCGCAATACGCTGGCGATCGATTATCCGAACCTGACGGTCGTCGATTGGATCGATAAAATCTATCGTGTCTTTCAGGTTATCGATAACGACGTCATTTATTTCAGCACGCTGACCGCGCTGTCGGACCTGATTAAACATGGCTGTACCTGCGCGTTCGATCATCAATACTGTTTCACGAAGAAGACGGGGACGGGGCCGGTCGACCGGCAGATGGCCGCTGCGGAGCTGCTCGGGATCCGCTATCACGCCGGACGGGGGACGAATACGCTTCCGCGATCCGAGGGCAGCACGATCCCGGACGAGATGCTGGAGACGACGGATACGTTTATCGCCGACTGCGAGCGGCTGATCGACAGGTACCACGATCCGAATCCCGGCTCGATGCGTCAGGTGGTGATCGCCCCCTGCCAGCCGATCAATTCGTATCCGGAGACGTTTACCGAGAGCGTCCGGCTGGCGCGGGCGAGGAACGTCCGGCTGCATACGCATCTTGGCGAAGGGGAAAACGGAATCATGACGCAGCGCTGGGGAAAGCGCACGCTGGACTGGTGCGAAGAGATCGGATTTATTGGCAAAGACGTCTGGTTCGCGCATTTCTGGGAAGGGACGATGGACGAGGTCCGGAAGCTGGCGAGGGCCGGAAGCGGCGTTTCGCACTGCCCCGGTCCGGCGATTCTCGGCGGATTCCCGATCCTGGACCTTCGCGAACTGGTATCGACGGGCGTCAACGTGAGCCTTGGCTGCGATGGGTCGGCGACGAACGATTCGTCGAGCCTGCTGGATACGATGCGGATGGGGTACCTGATGCAGACCTGGCACAGCAAAGCGCGGGGGGGCTGCGTCACGCCGTATGAAGTCCTGAAACTGGCGACGGCCGGCGGCGCGAGGACGCTGGGCCGGTCCGATCTGGGATCGCTTGAGGTCGGGAAATGCGCGGATTTATTCATGATCGATACGGACGTTCCGGAGCTCTCCGGTACGCTGCATGATCCGAAGAATCTGCTGGCCCGCGTGGGGAGGACGGATAACGTCTGGCTGACAATGGTCGGCGGGAAGGTCGTTTATCAGGATGGGAAGCTGACGGGGATCGATGAATCTGAGATCGCCCGGGCGGGCGAAGCGGTCTGCGATCGGGTTATCCGGGGCCCGTTCCGGCAGTATTTTTAAAAACTGTTAAATTTGGAGGAAAATATGAAGACGAGATGGGTTGGGCTGTTTTGTATGGCGGCGCTTGCGGTTGGGTTGCTTGCCGGCTGCGGCGCTGCGCCGAAGGCGACGGAGGATGGAGAAGCGGCCGCGCCGGAAACGCTGAAGGTCGCGCTGATCCTGTCGGGGCCGGCGAACGATCAGGGCTGGAACGCGACGGCGCTTGAAGGGCTGAACGAGGCGGAGAAGGAATATGGCGTTTCGATTTCGACGATGGAAAACGTCAGCATCGCGGACTCCGAAGCGGCGTTCCGCGATTATGCCGCGCAGGGATATAACCTGATTATCGGGCATGGGTATCAGTTCGGCGAACCGGCGAAGAAGGTTTCGGGCGATTTTCCGAAGGCGTTTTTCATGTCGACTGAGTCGAATTCCGAATCAGAGAACATGGCGTCTTATGTCATGAGCTGCGAACAGGGCGCGTATCTGATGGGGATGCTGTGCGCGGGGATGAGCACGACGAAGGTGATCGGGGTGGTCGGCGGCTTTGAGCAGCCGTCGATCACGAAGGAGCTGGAGGCGTTCAAGCTCGGGGCGGCCGAAATCGATCCGGAGGTCAGGGTCCTTGAAATTTACGTCAACTCGTTTACCGACGCTTCGCTGGGGAAAGAAGCCGCGCTGAGCATGGTCCGGCAGAACGCCGACGTCCTGTACCATGTCGCCAATCAGGCCGGGAACGGCGTTATCGTCGCCGCTCAGGAAAATAACCTGCTGGCCTGCGGGAATTCGTTTGACCAGAGCAGTATCGCGCCGGATACGGTCATGGCGTCGACGGTTTACCGGATGCCGAAGGTGATCCTGACCGGCGTGGAGCAGGTTAAAAAGAATGCGTTCCGCGGCGGTATTTATCATCTTGGGATCGCGGATGATGTCGTCGATATAACCGGATATGGGAATTTTGAGGATCGGATTCCTCAGGATTTGAAGAATCGGATCGCGGAGAAAAGGGAAGCGATCCGAAAGGGCGAGTTCGTCGTTCCCGTGATCGAAACGCCGTCGAAATAGCGCGCTGAAACGGAATCGGGGCCGGCTTCCACGGGGAGAGAAATGACGATGATGCTGCGAATGGAAAATATTCAAAAGAGGTTCTTCGGAAAGTACGCGAACCGGAACGTTAATTTGAACGTGGAAGCCGGCGAAATCCATGCGCTTCTGGGCGAAAACGGCGCGGGAAAAACGACGCTGATGAATATCCTTTACGGCCTGTACCAGCCAGACGGCGGCCGGATATCCGTCGAAGGGAAGGAAGCGCGTTTCGAATCGCCGAAGGACGCGATCGCGATGCGAATCGGCATGGTCCACCAGCATTTCATGCTGGTTCCGCCGCTGACCGTTTCCGAAAATATTACGTTGGGATTGAAGGGAAAGGGTTTCCCGTTGACGGATCGCGTCGAGATCGATCGCCGCCTGAAAGCGCTGTCCGAGCGGTACGGGCTTCCGATCGACGTCGGCGCGAAGGTTGAAACGCTGTCCGTGGGGGAACAGCAGCGCGTCGAAATTATGAAGCTGCTGTACCGGGACGCGCGGATACTGATCCTGGACGAACCGACGGCGGTCCTGACGCAGCCGGAAACGGAGAAGCTTTTCGACGTTTTACGGAAGTTAAAGGCGGCGGGCTGTTCCGTCATCCTGATTACGCATAAAATCCCGGAGGTCATGAAAATCGCGGATCAGGTGACCGTCATGCGCAGCGCGGAGAGCGTCGGGACGTATCCGATTGCTGCGCTGAACGAGACGCGCCTTGCGGAATTGATGATTGGAAGGAAGCTTGCGGAGCGGAAGCGGAACGATCCGGTTTCGGTTTCGACCGAAGCCGGCCTGGTTCTGGATCGCGTTTCGCTGACGCGAAGCGGGGTTCCCTGCCTTCGGGAGGTCGCGCTGACCGTCCCGCGCGGGTCGATTCTTGGCGTTGCGGGCGTCGAAGGCAATGGGCAAAGGGAGCTGGCGGAGGCTGTGGTCGGGCTGCGTCGGGTCCAAAGCGGAACGATCCGGTTTGGCGATACGACGCTGAATCGAAAGACGGTTCGGGAACGTCGCGAGCTGGGCCTCGCTTATATTTCTGAGGACCGTCATCAGGACGGATTGCTGATGGACGCCGGTATTCTGGATAACATGCTGCTGAAATACTGCGATCGCGGTCCGTACCGGCGCGCGGGATTCGTCGATTTTTCGGGGGTCCGACGGCTGGCGCTGGAAAAAAAAGCCGAGTATCAGATTAAAGCGGACAATCTCGCCCTTCCGGTCCGTTATCTTTCCGGCGGGAACCAGCAGAAGATTATCCTGTCACGGGAACTGAGCGATTCTCCGCGGCTGATTGTCGCGGCGCAGCCGACCCGCGGTCTCGACGTCGGCGCTTCCGAATTCGTTCGAGAACGGCTGATGATTGAGCGGGGAAACGGCGCGGCGATCCTCCTGATTTCCGCGGATCTGGAAGAGATTCTGGCGCTGAGCGATATGATCGCCGTGATGTATAACGGGAGAATCATGGGGCTTTTCGAGAATTCGGGCTGCCCGGATTTAACCGCGATTGGGCTGATGATGGCTGGGAAAAAATGAGCGAGAGGGAACGGAACGATGGATCGCAGGTTTTCTAAACGTCGGGGAAAAAACGAATTGATCGCGCTGCTGTGGATCGCCGCGATGGTCGCGGGTCTGGCGGTCGTTCTGGTTTATCTTTCGGGAAGCCGGTTCGACGTCGCGTTCGGCGGGTTCCTCCGCGGGATCAGCGGGTCGTCGTACGCGGTCGCCGAGGTTTTCGTGAAGGCGACGCCGCTGATTTTAGCCGGGCTCGGCGTTTCCTTCGCGTTCCAGAGCGGATTTATCAGTATCGGCGCGGAAGGCCAGCTGTATATCGGCGCGATCGCCGCGACGGCCGTCGCGCTGTCTTTCCCGGACCTGCCCCGTCCGCTCCTGCTGGCGGCCTGTTTCCTGATCAGTTTTATTTCCGGCGGTATCTGGTCGCTGGTCCCTGGGATCCTGAAGGCGAAGTTCGGGATTTCCGAGGTGATCAACACGATCATGTTCAACTATATCGCGATTGGCATTGTCGGCATTACGCTTCAGACGGTTCTTAAAGATCCGGAAAATTATTTTCCCGTTTCGCCGAACCTGCCGAAATCGGCGGAGCTGAGCGTTCTGATTCCGGGAACGCGGCTGCATAGCGGATTCCTGATCGCGATTGCCTGTGCGCTGGTCTCGTACGTCCTGATTTATATGACGGCGATCGGGTTCAAGGTCCGCGCGGTCGGGATGAATCCGCGCGCATGCCAGTGCGCCGGATTATCGGTCGATGGGACGATCCTGTTTACGTCGATGGTCAGCGGGGGTCTCGCGGGGATCGCCGGGTTCGTTGAAATAACCGGGCTGCATCATCACCTGATCGAAGGAATTTCGCCCGGTTACGGATATCTTGCGGTGATTGTCGCGCTGTTAGGAAAGAATCATCCGTTAGGTATTATCGTTTCCGGTCTGGCGATTTCCGCGATTCAGGTTGGTTCGCTGTCGATGCAGCGCGCTGGGAACGTTCCGTCCGCGATTTCGTCGATTATTCTGGGCGCGATCGTGCTGTTGCTGATGACCCGGGACGCTTTTATTTCGGCGCTGGAGAAAAAGGAAAAAGAGGGTGTATCATGACGGCGGCTATTTTATTGATCGAAAATATCCTTGCGGCCTGTATTCGCATGGCGGCGCCGCTGACGATCGCCGGACTGGGCGAAGCGCTTTCGGAGCGCGCCGGGATCCTGAATCTGGGGCTGGAAGCGATTATGCTTTGCGGTGCGTTCGCTTCTTTTATCACGACGTTTTTTACCAACAGTTTAGCGTTGGGGATTTCGGCGGGGATTCTGGCCGGCGCGGTTATTGCGATGATTCATGCGGCGCTTTGTATCCGGTTCCGCGCGAATCAGACGATCGTTGGTCTGGCGCTGAATTTTTTCGCGCTGGGACTGACCGGGTTCCTTTTCCTTCTATCGTTTGGCCGGAGCTCGGTGCTGCCGCAGTGTTCGACGGTTCAGAGTATTCCGCTTCCGATTCTTTCCCGGATCCCGTTTCTGGGGACGGTCCTGTTTTCACATCATATTTTTGTGTATCTGGCGATGGTTCTGATTTTCGTTTTTCTGTTTTTGTATCGAAAAACGGAATGGGGGGTTATGATTACTGCGGTGGGGGAACATCCCCGGGCTGCGGATACCGCGGGGTTGAACGTTTACCGCGTTCGATATGCTGCGTGTCTGGCGAATGGGATTCTGGGCGGACTGGCCGGATCGTATTTTACGCTGGCCCAGCTGGGTTTTTTCATGGAGGATATTACGCGCGGGAAAGGGTATATGGCGATTGTCGCAGTGATCCTCGGACGGCGCGAACCGGTCCGGATCTTCTTTTCCGCGCTGATTATCGGGTTCGCCGATGCGATTCAGTTTCAGCTTCAGACGATGAATATCCCGATTCCGTCGCAGGCGTTTTCGATTCTTCCGTATATTGCCGCGGTTTTCGTCCTGCTTTTCTCGGCGGGAAAGAACGCGGACCCGGCGGCGCTGGGCGTTCCGTATCAGCGCGGCAGCCGATAGAAAGAGCCGGGTGATGAAATGAAGGAACGGTATACGGTCGGCGAATTCAGCAAGCTGTTTGGGCTGAACGTTCAGACGCTCCGGTTTTACGATACGATCGGATTGTTCAGGCCTGCTTTTCGGGATGCCTGGACTGGACGGCGTTTCTATACGTTCGACCAGGTGTATAAGCTGGCTTCGATCCGTTACATGCGCCGGATCGGGCATTCTCTGTCCGATATTCAGGGGTATTTTGATAACCTGACGTCGGATTCTTCTTTGGAAATTCTGAAGAAGCGTTCCTGCGAAATCCAGCGGCAGGTTGACGAGCTGTTAAAGACGGATCATATTATTCAGCGGAAGATCCAGTTTATCGAACGCGAGATCGAAAAAATCGGGGATCTGAGCGAGATTCGCGTTGTTGAGTTCCCGGATCGGGAGTATATCCGGCTGGGGGTCGAGGATACGCTGTATCGGGACGATTCGTTTTATTTTTTCCCGACGATCGCGTTTTACGACGCTGCGGGGGGGAAGACGTTTGGGGCGCTGATTTATTCGTCGACACAGTCATATGACGAGCGGGATTGGGTTATGAAGACGGATACGCAGGTGCTCACGATTCCAGGGGGAAAATATCTCAGCGGGTATCATTGCGGATCGTACGAAACGATCGAGGAGACGGCGTCGCGGATGCGCCGGGCGGTTCCGGGGGGACGGTTTGCCGATGAGCTGATCAACTTCAATGTCATCGATCAGTTTGTCGAGAAGGACCGAGATAAATATATTACGAATATTCAGATAATGGCCATGGAGCCAGATGCGGACAAGTAATAAATGAAAGCGTAAACGATTTGTATAAAGAGGCTAATTTGTAATATGCGTCTCTGAATCTGGAGAAAGCCAACAAAGCAGTCGTATTAGGGCAAATTCTTGGATAACAGTGTAATGGAAAGCTTTTTTTGCGGTTCTGAAGGCAGGATTGTTGCAGTGGCAATCGTTTTACTTTTTTATATAAGTTTAAACATATATTAATTGAAGAATGAAGATAAAACTAAAAGGGAGAGTCTTGTAGAATACTGAACCCATTCTTTTTCGATCGCTTGATTTTATCCGTTCAGAAAATCGGGACTTCGGTTGCAATGCCGTCATTAGACGAAATACGAACATTGATGCAGCGCGATGGCGCCGGGATAAAGAAGCTGGAATTAAGAAGCGCATATTAAATTTGTGATGTGAAAAGCGGCGGGATCATTCTCGATCTCGCCGCACTTGTGCTTCCTGATACCTGAATATGCAGCTTCAGTTTTGAGTTCCCTTTCTTCAGGGGACTCAAATGAGAAACTCAGGTATTACGAATGTTCGGATAGTAGTTCTTTCCGACGGAAGTATCGGCTAAAAGCCATGCCTCCGTCGAACTATGCACGCGAAATGTCACGCTCGGAATAACTTGCCTACCATGGTTCGAATTTCACGATAGCGTTCAAATTTTTGATCATACGAACGATCCGGAAGAAACGTTTTGCTGGACTGGATCATATTTGCCGCGGCTTCTGCGTACGAGTTGTATTCGCCGTTGGAAACTGCCCCGATCATGCAAAGTCCGAGGATACCCGCGTCTTTATATCGCTGCGTTGTTATCGCCTGATTCAGGATATTTGCCTTTAGTTTCATCAGCGTATCCGATCTGGACCCGCCTCCGGTCGCACGGATTTCATGGATGAATCCTCCAAAATTCTGAAGTGTATTCAATAAAACACGGGATTCAAAACTGAGCCCTTCAAGGATCGCGCTGTATAATCTGGATTGGTTCGTTGTCAATCCTAATCCGATAAAGCAGGCCGGCGATATATTCGTGGGCTCTGAGACGCTTGTCTTCGCGAGGAATGGAAGAAAGAATAAATCGTCAGGACAGTCGTATGATGGTTCGTTATGGGTCGAGTCCGTTTTGAATAGCTCGTTGAACCATTGGACGCAAATTCCATGCGCGTTATGCCCGATGGTCATGATATATAAATCTTTGTCGACAAACGGCTCAAAAGCGATTCCCTTTTGGAACGTTGCCAAATTGATTTTTTTGCGATGAAGAAGCAGGTTCAGGCTTTCCGACGTTCCTTCGCCGAGCGTCATCATTCCTTCGCGGATCGATCCTGATCCGAGCGTCGCGACGGCTTGATCATGCGCGCCGCAAAGAACGCGCAGCTTTTCGGAAAGACCCGTTTCCTTCGCGACGCTCGGTAAGAGTTGTCCCAGGCAGGTCCCGGAGGGAACTATTTTGGGAATTTTGGGGATGGGAATCTGGAAAAGCGAAGCGATCCTGTCCGACCAGGCTAACCGGACCGCGTCAAAAAACATGGTTCTTGACGCGGTCGCCGGATCGGTCGCCGTTTCGCCGCAAAGCTTATACGAGATGAAATCGCCGAAGAGGCAGATTTTTGAGGTATGTTCAAGAACTTTCGGCGAATGTTTCCTGTACCAGATGAGCTTTGAAAGCGAGAACATCTGATTCATGGGAACTAACGTGATTTCGAAGAGCTCCCGTTCTCCGATTTTTTCCATGATATCAGCTATCTCGGACTGGCATCGGTTATCAAGGTAAACGATCCCGTTAACGATCGGACGGTCGAACTTATCCAGTAAAACCATCGTTTCGCCAATCGAGGAAACTGCGATTGAGACTGTATCTTTTGACGCCGGAGCGATTTCACGGAGAATGTCGCATACCGACTTCCAGACAAGCTCAGGGTCTATTTCTACAAAGCCTGGCGCCGGATGTGTGAGCGTGTATTCCCGACTCGCACTCATGCTCACGGTTCCGCATTCGTCAATGATCGAAGCTTTGCAGCTCGATGTACCTATGTCAAGTCCAATATATTTCATGTTTTCTCCTGAAATCAGGCGATTAGATTCGGTACGCGGTCAGGAGCTTCAGTTTCTCAATCGCTACCTTTTCAACGGCCGCCCGTGCGGCGCGCATCACTTCAATCACATCACATTTCGGCCCCTTCTCGGTCATTACGTCATACATTGCTTTATTATAGGCGATAAAGAAATCCGTTCCAACGTTCAGCTTCGCGATTCCGAGCTTGACCATGCGTTTTACGTCTTCATCAGGTGTCCCGGAACCCCCGTGAACGACAATTGGACAGCCTGTATTTTTAACGAGTTCTTCAACAAGCGGGAAGTTTATTTCCGGCTTGAATTTATAAAGCCCATGCGCGGTTCCGACCGATACCGCCAGACAATCAACTCCCGTTTCTTCAACAAAACGGCGGGCAATTTTCGGATCCGTATTTCCGGTCGCGATTTCCGCAGCCGTGCAGTCTCCCGTCATAATCGTCCCTAATTCGGCTTCAACGGAAACGCCATTTTGATGCGCGAATTCGACGACTTTTTTTGTTTCGAAGATATTCCGATCAATATCCTGGCTGGAAAGATCGATCATGACGCCTGAATAACCAGCTTCAATGCAGTGTTTTGCCTGTTCGAAGGATTGTCCGTGATCGAGCCCTAAAGCAAGACGTACTTTTGAATTCTTTGCAGCGACGTTTGCGATTGCCGCCATGTAATCAGCGCCTGCGTACTTGAAATGTTCATGATACGTTTGGACGATCAGCGGACAGTCCATTTTATTTGCGGCGCTGACGACTGCCTGAAGGGATTCCAGATTAAAGGAATTGAACGCTCCAATTGTGATTTTATGCTGAATCGCGTAGGCAAGAAGGTCTTTATAAGGTGTGAGTTTCATCATTTCTCCTATGGATAATTTTTTTTAAATGGCGCAATAACAAGCTTACGCCAAAATTTTAACCTCATTTTCTTTTTGTTTCCGGTAGCAGTCCAAGTAGACCGCGCCAAGAATAATTCCACCTTTAACAATATTTTGAACGTACCACGGAACTAAGAGCATCGTCATGGCATTGGCGACAACGCCTAATAAGACAGCGCCCAATAGCGTACTCTCCATTCTGCCTTCACCGCCTAAATAGCTGATTCCCCCAAGGTAACAGGCGGCGACACCGTCGAATTCCATGGATACACCGGTTGCGGGTGAGCCTTGTCCAATCCTGGAGCAGATAATAACTCCGACGATTCCAGAAAGGATTCCGGAAATCAGGTATACCCACCATATCGTTTGTTTGATATTGATTCCTGAAAACCGTGCGGCTTCCATATTCCCACCATAGGCGTAAACGTTTCTTCCGAATCGCGTTTTTGCCAACAGGATGTACATGACGATGAAAATCAGGATGAGGTATACGACTGGCAACGGGATCAGATCGAATAGATAGCCGTTCCCGTATTCGCCGAATTCTGATTTTGTGTAAATCATGTTTCCCTTCGTGACTACATAACAAAAACCACGCGCGATTAATTGCGAGGCGAGCGTTACGACGAATGGCGGAAGGGAAGTTCTTGATAGGAAAAATCCGTTAAACGCACCGGTTATGCAGCCTATCGCTATGCCTCCAAAAATTCCAACGCCGGCTGGAAGTCCTAACGAATCGGGCCCGATAAGCCAGGCACAGAAACAAGCGGACAAACCGATAATGGAGCCTTGCGAGAGATCAATTCCCATTATGATGATCGCCAGCGTCATTCCGAACGCGATGATTCCTGTTGTCGCGATCGAGCGAAGAATATTAAGGATATTTTTTGTTGAGAGAAAATTGGGTTGTATGATGGTAACGATGATCATGATGATGATCAAGCCGATCAGAATCGCTTTATTGTCGTTAAAGGAACCGGTTTTCTTTTGTGGATTCAAAAATCTTCTAAGCATTTCCAATTCCTCCGATTGCCAGTTTCATGATATTTTGATCCGTTATATTTTCTTTTTCGAGCGACCCGACCAATCTTCCGCCCCGCATGATATTTACACGGTCGGACAGGTTTAAGATTTCGCCCATCTCCGACGATATAAAAATGATACTGACGCCATTATTCGCAATATCGAACATTAAGTTGTAAATTTCATGTTTAGCTCCGATATCGATTCCTCGCGTCGGCTCGTCCAGGATCAAGATTTTCGGATCTGTGACCATCCATTTTGCCAGAACGACTTTCTGCTGATTTCCGCCGGAGAGTAACCGCGTTTTTTCCTGAATTGACGGTGTTTTAACTCGAAGCCGGGCGCAAATATCGGATACAATTTGGTCATTTATTGTCTTCCTGAATCGAATTCCATTAATAATTTTCTTCAGGATGGTGATTGTGATATTGAACTCAACCGATTGTTTAAGAATTAGTCCTTCTTTTTTTCTGTCCTCGGGGGCTAATACGATTCCGTATCGAATAGCGTCTACGGGCGAATTCAACTGAATTGTCTCATTATTGAGTCGAACCGCTTCTTTCTTGTTTCTGTCAATTCCGAGAAGCGCCCGGATCGTTTCGGATCTTCCGGAACCAACAAGGCCGTAGAATCCTAAGATTTCACCTTTGCGGAGGTCAAAGCTGACGGAATGGACCGAAGCGGCGTTGATATTTTTCGCTTGAAAGATGATATCGCCGGGTTTAGTTTTTCGTTTTGGGTAGATTTCGGTTATTTCACGTCCTACCATCATAGTAATTAATTCATTGTATGGAAGATCGTTGGTTTTCTTCGTCCCGATGAATTCGCCATCACGGAAAACAGTAATCCGATCGCAGATTCGATAAATTTCTTCTAATTTATGTGAAACGAAAAGAATAGATACGCCCTTTTCTTTTAGATTTCGCATGATTTTCAAAAGAAGCTCGGTTTCTTTACTCGCAAGAGAAGCCGTTGGCTCGTCCATGATCAATAACTTTGCGTTTAAAGCGAGCGCTCTGCAGATTTCAACCATTTGCTGCTGTCCGACGCTCAGGGTCCGGACGCGTTTATCTGGCTGAACATAATTCAGGTCAAACCGTTTTAATAAGTCGGATGCTTTATTGACCATTTCTTTTTCGTCGATCAGAAAGCTGTTTTTTCTTAAAGGGAATCTCCCCAGGAAAATATTTTCGGCGACCGTCATATGGGGGACGATCGAAAGTTCCTGATGTATAACCGCGATTCCCAGAGCTTTCGCTTCTTCGAAGCTTTCCAGTTTCGTTTTCTTTCCCTCAAAAGAAACTTCACCTTCATCCCGCTGATAAATTCCTGTCAGGCATTTAATTAAGGTTGATTTTCCAGCTCCGTTTTCGCCCACTAAAGCGTGAATTTCACCTTTTCGAATTTCCAATTTCACTTTATTTAAAGCACGGACACCGGGAAAACTTTTCGATAGATTTTTGACCGTCAGGATTTTTTCTTCAGAGTTGAATTCCATATTTCGTATCCCCGCCTCACTCGCAATATTGGAATCGAAGTGAATTTGCCTGCGGATCAAAGAAAGCAGATGGTCCGCAGGCAAATTATCAAGGCCTATAAGAAAAATCTAAAAAGGTTCATACTCTCCAGCTTCAAGCACTTCATTTGTAATTTTTAAGCAGGGAAGTTCAATATAGTCTTCAATCGTCTCTCCATCTAAGAACGCTAATGCGTTGACGACGGAGTCGTACCCCATTTTTACGGTTTGCTGCGCTGACGTGCTGTAAACCCAGCCGTCTTCGATCAGCTCGCATCCCTTTGCATTCCCGTCCACGGATACGATAACGATTTCTCCTTTTTTGACCCCGTTTGCTTTCAGTGCTGAAACGGCTGCGTCAGCGAAAACGTCTCCGGTCGTGAAAATCCCTTTCAGATCAGGGATCGCAAGAATTGCATTTTCAACTTGCGTCATGGCTTCTTCGACGGTTCCGGTATTTAAAACGAGATCCTGCGCAACTTTAATTTTGGTGTCGTCGATGATCGAATGCATCCCAGCTGCACGCTGATTGATGGCTTCGCTTCCAGTTGTCATAAGCGTGACGATTTTTCCGCCGTCGGGAAGCTCTTCGGTCAGGCCTTCTCCGGCGATCACGCCCGCGCTGAAGTTATCCGAAACGATTGTCGACGTTACGTTTTTCAGGTCATTTAGCGGCGTATCAACCAGGAAAACGGGAATCCCGGCATCTTTCGCTTCTGCAACGCCGGAAATTAATCCACTCGATCCCCAGGGAATTGCGATGATTGCTTTTACATTTTGCTGAATCATATCTGCCATCTGGTCGAGCTGTTTCGTGGAATCGTTGTCGCATTCCGCAATAATATATGTTGCGGTTGGATCTAATTCTTCGATTGCCTTTGTTACTCCGCTGATACAGGATGCGTAATAAGTATTCCTCGATATATTCGGAACTAAAATTCCCCAGACCCCGCCTTTGGCGTTTGAATCATCTGCGGATGCGCTTCCAAAAATACATGCGCAAAAAACGATTATGAGTACGGCCGGTATTATTTTCTTCATTTCTCTTTCTCCTTTTGTTACTAAAACACAGAATTGTGCTTTATCGATGGAGTGGTTGGGGTTGAAAAACAGGTATGATAATAATTGCCGATGATATTGGCGGAGTACGGATACGATGGATTTTTACCAGCGGGCTGCGTCAAGACAATTTATTTAAAAATCAGTATATGACGGCCGATCTGTATTGTAAAATAGCAATTTAGAATCGTTGTCATAATTTCAGGTTATGGCAGACAGGATATATAATGATTTTATTTCAATACTATAACTATTTTTATCAAACGGCGTTAATTGGAAATATAACGAAGGCCGCGAGAGCGTTATATATTTCACAGCCTGCGTTGAGCAAGGCCATTTCACAGTTAGAGACCCGGATGGGCTGTAAATTATTTGAGCGCACGAATAAGGGCGTTTCGCTGACGATTGAAGGGGAACTGCTCTTTATTGGTATAAAAGAGATTTTTTCTATTCTTAGCGAGACGCAGAATAAAATCGCGGACGTAAAACAGCAAAAGGTTTCGGAGCTTCGGATTGGCGTTGGGCGGGACGTCTTTGAATCTTACCTGCTTCCACGGCTGAAAACGTATTATCAAGACGCGCCATTCACCCGATTTCGGATTGAAATGCTATCGTCAGAGCTGATCGCCAGCGAATTGATTGAGAACCGGTTGGATATTGGAATTATGACCCAGCAAGTTGTGCATGAGTTCATTGTTTCGAAAAAGCTGTTCTCCATTTCGGAATGTTTCATTGCCGGAGAAAAATATCGCTATCTGGTTGAGGCTGGGTCGCATTCGATTTATGAATTGATAAATTATTATCCGCTGTTGACGCTCCCTCGAAGCAGTCTGACGCGAAAACGGATGGATTCGTTTTTAGCTGAGTATGGTTTGGTTGCCGCGCCGATTCATGAGATCCAGGATACGAAACTGATAATGCAAATGGTTGAAGCGAATTTTGGGATTGGCCTGGTAACGGAAAATTTTATACAGGATGACCTTGAATCAGGAAAGGTCTACAAAATTCCGGTCATTGAAAAATTTCCTGTCCGGGACGTAACGCTTGCCTGGAGCCGAAAGATTCCGCTGTCGGATCATGTTAAAGACTTTTTGGGGTATGTGCGCTAAATGAAATCTGCTTTCCGTTTTTTACGTTGTAGTAAATTACGATTTTATCTTCGAACAGGAAGATCGCATTTATAAAGGTGTCGATGAGTCGCTGCTGAAATTCGGGATCGAGGAGATCGCCAACGCAGAAATTTTTTGTCCATATGATTACGTCCTCTTCATTGAGCTGCGTCCGGGCGGAAAGTTCGGCGCGAGCAAGTTCGGTTTCGGCGGTTTCTTTTTTTTGAGCAGTCTGGTTTTCAATCCGCTGAAACAATCGTTGACGCGTCGCGGGTGGCGCGGTCGGGAGCATATCCAGATAGGATATGATTTCGGATTCCAGCGCGTCAATTTTCTTCCGGATTCGAAAGATATCCTTCGTTTTATCGTCGCTGCGCAGGCTGCGAATCACGCTGCGGGCGATATAGTCAAGGCGTTCGGGATTCAGGACGTATTCGGTCGTCTGTTCAGCGACGTACCATTCCAGAAAATCTTTTCGCTCGTTTTTCTTCCGGCACGTGCGGCGCTTTTTCTTTTGGGCGCAGGCGTAGTAATGATAGACAGCTCCGAGCTTCCCGCGGCCGGATTCACCAACCAGCGCGGACCCGCAGTAACCGCAGAAGATTTTTCCGCGAAGTCGATAGGGTTCTTCGGCTTTTCCAGTCGCCGGCGCGCGTTTATTTCCGGAAATACGCGCTTGAACGCGTTCAAAGGTTTCGGGATCGATCAGCGGCTCGTAAGCGTCGGTAAGCCGGTTTTCACCATGGATGAACTCGCCGATATATTTTCGGTTTTTCAAAATTTTATTTACTGTGCTGTACGTTAACGGGCGACCCTGGTTTCCACGAACGCCGTTCGCGTTCAGTTCGTCAATAATCCGACGTGTCGAAACACCGGAAGCAAAGCGCTCAAAGGCGCGGCGGATCAGAGGCGCGATCTCCGGATCGAGTTGAATTTTCTGGCCGACGACCTGATAACCGATCGGCACGTATCCGCCGGGAAAATTTCCTTTCAGGCAGGTTTCGCGCAGGCCGCGCTTGACTTTTTTCGACAAATCGCGGGAATAGAATTCCGCCATAGATTCGAGGATCGATTCAAGGATGATCGATTCGTCGCCATGGCCGACGTTTTTCATTACGGAAAGGACGCGGACGCCGTTTTTCTTAAGCTCGCGTTTATAGATCGCCGAATCGTAGCGATCACGGCTGAACCGGTCGAGCTTCCAGACGAGGATAAAATCGAAATCGCGTTTTTTCGAATCTTCGATCATCCGCTGGAAATCGGGCCGGTCGTCGGTCAGGCCCGAAATCGCACGATCGATATATTCGGCAACGACGGTAAAGTCATTCCGTTCCGCGTAGGAATAGCAGTCGCGAATCTGCCCTTCGATAGATTGTTCGGTTTAAGAATAGGATGAGTAACAGGCATAGATGACGGCGTTCGTTGCATTGCTCAATTCGGAAAGACAGGTAAATTTGGTACGGGAATTTTCATCCTACTCTCAGCGTTCGCCTTTCTCGTTCTATTCTTTTCGAACAACGCCTTCGGGCTTTTTTTCTTTTTGGCACGGCTATAATTAGGTTAAGTCTTGGGGCAGATTACGGCTTTTTAGGCACAAGGCGACGCACAGCGCCCCGTCTTTCCCATCATCAAATTTACCTTTTCCAACAAAGCAATCAACGTATCGCATTGATTTTTTCGCCTTAAGAATTTTTTGAAAGTATGGAAAAAGAATAGACGAGAGTATGAAAGTTTTTCTGTAAAAAGCAGATGAAGGGTTCCGAAAGGGTCTCCTGTGATATACACTAAATCACAGGAGGTCTTTTATTATGGCAATAAGAAAAAAGAAACCCGATCACAAAGTCGTTATGACCGAAGGAAAACGCCAGATCATTCAGCAGTTCCTTCAGGAATACGACATCGAAACTGCAGAAGATATTCAGGATGCGCTCAAAGATCTACTCGGTGGCACCATCAAGGAGATGATGGAGGCTGAGATGGATGACCATCTCGGCTATGAAAAATCCAAGCGTTCGGATTCTGACGATTACCGCAACGGCTACAAGGAAAAGACCGTCAACTCGAGCTATGGCTCTATGCGGATTGACGTCCCGCAGGATCGGAAATCCACATTTGAGGCCCAGGTCGTCAAAAAACGGCAGAAGGATATCTCAGACATCGATCAGAAGATCATCTCTATGTATGCCAAGGGGATGACGACCCGTCAGATCTCCGATACGTTGATGGATATCTACGGTTTTGAAGCTTCCGAAGGCTTTATATCTGATGTGACAGACAAGATCCTGCCACAGATCGAAGAATGGCAGAACCGGCCTCTAGACGACGTCTATCCCGTTCTTTTCATTGATGCGATCCACTATTCCGTGCGAGATAACGGAATCATCCGGAAACTTGCTGCATACGTCATTTTAGGCATCAGCTGCGAGGGGAAGAAAGAGGTTTTGACCATCGAAGTCGGTGAAAACGAAAGTTCCAAGTACTGGCTGTCAATATTAAATGGTCTCAAGAACCGCGGGGTAAAAGACATCCTGATCATCTGTGCAGACGGGCTGACCGGCATCCGAGAAGCTATCCAGACAGCCTTCCCTAAAGCAGAATACCAGCGCTGCATCGTCCATCAAGTACGCAATACACTCAAGTATGTGGCGGATAAAGACCGAAAAGCTTTTGCCAAAGATCTGAAGACGGTCTACAATGCCCCAAATGAGGAACAGGGACGCGCTAACCGGGATCACGTGACGGAGAAGTGGTCAGAGAAATACCCGAACGCCATGAAACGCTGGGAACGGGACTGGGACGTCATTACACCCATCTTTAAGTTCTCTGCCGACGCCGGACAGTCATCTACACGGCCAACGCGATTGAGAGTCTCAATGCTACCTACCGTAAGCTGAACCGTCAGCGGAGTGTTTTCCCAAGTGCTCAGGCATTGCTGAAGGCCTTGTATCTGGCCACATTTGAAGCCACAAAGAAATGGAGCATGCCGATCCGAAACTGGGGTCAGGTCTATGGCGAGCTGGCAATTATGTACGAGGATCGGCTGCCGGACTAAGATTCCCAATAGCATCAAAAACGGGTAGGAGGACCCTGCCCGCTCTTGACATACCATCCGGTATGGATTATAAACTGACCAACTGCCGGACGACCGGAACCGCTGATCATCTGGGATGTTTGGCAAAAATCATATCGCAGGAAATCCTATTTACAGAGATTCTTTCACACACTCATCGAGTTACTTGAGATCTGGCTGGTTCAATATAAATTCAAGAATTGGAACTCGCGCGAATCTCATAAGGATTCGGTTACGATCGAGATGAAAAAAGTCAGAGCTAAAGAAATCGCTCAGAAGCTTGACGATCATTCTCGCTGGAAGACACATGGTCGGCCGCTGAATCTAAAAACATTAGAAGAAATTGGGCTGAGAATAACCGACTATAGTGGAAATCAAGAGTTGAGAAAGATGATTCGTGGTTTCCATTCGTTACTGACAGAGTTTTTAAATCAGAATGATATAAGAGCTTTTATTCTAACAGGAGATTGAAATGAGTACAGTTCAGGAAATAAACGAGATCATTCGCACACAGCGGATAAATCCTGGGACGGAAATCAAAAAAAATAAGCATAAAATCGAAATAAGGGAGAAGCGCGGTTATCAGCTTTTGACGGCCGATCAGTACAATAGATCATTTATAAATTATAGTAAATATATGATAAAATACAACAAAGAAGATCATTAGCTCGTTCGTATTAGTAAGAATACGCCTGCCCTCGTTTCGGGTACTTCGCCCAATGAACAGGCGTTTTATTTTTAGCAGGGCCTGCTGAAAAAACGGAATAGAATTCCGTATTTGCCGGAAACGTCTGATATCATATAAGAAACGGACAGCGGAATGGAGATGCAGCGTATGTATATTGAACGAAAAATAGAAAACAGGCTGATCTACCTGTCGGAGCATTTTCCGGCTCTCGTGATTACCGGCGCGCGCCAGACCGGGAAAACGACGCTGATTCGACGGGTCATCGGCGAGCGGGCGGGCATGAAGTATGTGACGCTGGATTATCCGCGGCTCCGCGATCTGGCGCGGAACGATCCGGAGCTGTTTTTGCAGCAGTACCCGGCGCCGGTGATCATCGACGAAATTCAGTATGCGCCTGAATTACTCCCGTATCTTAAAATCAGGATTGACGAAAATCGAGCTCCGGGTCAATATTTTCTGACCGGATCCCAGATGTTCCGGTTAATGAAAAATGTCAATGAATCGCTTTCGGGTCGCGTCGGGATTCTCTCTCTGTACGGGCTGAGCCGCGCGGAAATTTTCGGAACGGACGAAACGCCGTTTCTTCCGACGAATACGTTTACGCAAAAGCGGAGCGAAACGATCGTTACGGTCTTTGACCAGATTTTTCGGGGCGGCATGCCGCAGATGATCACTGACCCGGATCTGAGCGCTGAAGCGTTTTTCGGAGAATATACGCAGACCTATCTTGAGAGAGATATTCGCCAGCTGGCTGAAATTCGGAACGAAACGACGTTCCTGAAACTTATTGGCTGCGCCGCGGCGAGGACGGGGCAGGAATTGAATCTGACGGACCTTGGGCGGGACGTTGGCGTCGATATGAAAACGGCCGAACGCTGGTTATCGTTATTGACGACGTCCGGCCTGGTCTATCTCCTTCCGCCCTATTCCGGGAACGCGGTCAAGCGGATCGTAAAACGGCCCAAGCTTTATTTCATGGATACCGGGCTTGCCTGTTATCTGAGCCTGTGGAACGGGCCGCGCGTATTGGAAAGGTCGGCAATGGCGGGACCGTTATTCGAAACGTACGTCATATCTGAGATGATCAAACAGTATGCCAATCGTGGGCATGACGTCCGCGGACGTTTCTTTTATTATCGGGACAGCGCCGGGAAGGAAATCGACCTGCTGATTTTAGAGAATGGGACGATTTACCCGGTCGAGATAAAACTAAGCGCTGACCCGGGACGGGGCGCGATAAAGAATTTCAGCGTCCTGGACGGCCTGAACGCGGAAATCGGCCCAGGAGCTGTCGTTTGCCTGTCGCCGATTTTATATTCGCTGGATCGGAAGACGAAGGTTATCCCGATCGGCGCGATATAAGCGATATGAGGCGCGTTCCCGGCCGATTGGGAGAGAGACTGGCGAAACCGGCGCGCCAGACCGGGAAAACGACGGTCCGGTTTGACGAAAACGCGGGAGCGTGATAAGATAAGAACCGTCGTTCTGAGGGCGTATAGCTCAATGGTAGAGCAGTGGCCTTTTAAGCCATTTGTTTTGGGTTCGAGTCCCAATACGCTCACACGAAATCTGAAGTTTCCTCCTTTCGGGGAGGTATTTTATTTTATTGAATGTGCTTTTCAGAGGTGTTATGGCCAAAGTAATTCTGACGCAGGAAGGTTACGAGAAATTAAAAAAAGAGCTAAGCGATCTGATCGACGTTAAACGCGTCGAAATCGCGAATCGGCTCCGCGACGCGATCGAGAGCGGCGATAACGATCTGCTTGAGAACGCTGAGTTCGAGGCGATCAGGAACGAGCAGTCGTTTATCGAAGGCCGGATCAACGAAATCGAGCGCATGTTAGCGGTTTCGAGGATCGCCGACGATTCGCCGCATTCGGGCGAAATCGCGATCGGATCGACGATTACGGTTCAGGAGGACGGCGAGGAAGAGGAATCGTACGTTATCGTCGGCGCGGCGGAAGCCAATCTCGAAGCGGGGAAGATTTCCTATGAATCGCCGATCGGCCGCGCGGTCACCGGCACGCTGCTCGTGCGCGCCATGGCCGAGGACGACGTCTCCATCTGGGGCGACGGGTCCACCTACAAGGGCAACGACATCGAGCGCTTCTACCGCTACGGCCTCATGGCCAACCCGGCGCTGCGCATCTACAAGCCCTGGCTCGACGAGGACTTCGTCACCGAGCTCGGCGGGCGCGACGAGATGAGCACCTGGCTCACCGAGCACGACCTGCCCTACCGCGACTCCAAGGAGAAGGCCTACTCCACCGACGCCAACATCTGG